>JAVCBW010000010.1:0-9161 GCA_037917675.1 Thermoproteota archaeon | reverse complement strand
TCCTCCAGGTCTCTAACTTCACTCCACCTATGGAGAGTGGGCATGGGAACTACTGTCTTGCTCTGTCAGCTAGGCTTGCTTCCCTCGGTTTTGAGGTCACGATACTTAGCTCTAGGTACCCTAGGTGGGCTCCTAGCTGTGAGTATGTAGGTGGAGTTAGGGTCGTTAGGCTGTGGACTCCATTCTTAGGCTGGAATATCAGTGGGATGAACTTTGCTCTGAAGGCTGTGATGGAGCTGGGTAGGGAGGCTGATGTCGTCCATGTCCACTCTTATCTCTTTGTGATGTCTAATCAAGCTGGTGTAGCTAAGCTCCTCGCTAGGTTCCCTTGTGTCCTCCATCTTCATGGTGGGGTTGGGCTTCCTGACTGCAAGCTTGTAGGCTGGGGTAAGTACCTGTTTAAGAAGCTGCTTTATGACCCTCTTGTAGGTAGGTTCATGTCTTGGGCTGCAGACTACACTCTCTCTGTCTCTAGGAGGGACCTGCTGCTAGCTAGGTGGAGGATTGGCATCGACTTGAGTAGGGCTGCTTGGGCTCCTCCAGGAGTTGACTTGGAGAGGTTTAGCTTGAAAAGGAGGTCTAGCGGCTTCACCTTGGGGTTTATAGGGAGGCTTGAGCCTTGGAAGGGTGCTATGCTGCTCCCAGAGGTCTTTAAGCTCGTCTTGAAGAGGGTGCCTGATGCTAGGCTTATCGTCGTTGGAGACGGTAGCCTCTATGAGAGCTTGAAGAGCAAGCTAAGTGGGCTTCCAGCAGATCTCCTTGGTAGAGTGAGTAACAAGAGGATCCCTGAGGTTCTCCAGGAGATCGATGTGCTCCTGCTCCCATCTACACTTGAAGGCCTCCCCCTAACTTGTATTGAGGCTGCTGCAGCCATGGTTCCTGCTGTAGCCTTCAATGTAGGCAGTGTATCTGAGGTCATTGAAAACGGTAAGACAGGGTTCCTAGTTGAGGCAGGCGACTACAGGAAGCTAGCTGAGATGGCTGCTCTCCTCCTAGAGAGCCCTGAGCTTAGAGAGGAGATGGGGAGAGAAGCTAGGAGGAAGGTTGAGAGAGAGTTCAGCTGGAAGAAGACTATGAGAACTGTGCTCAAGGCATACCAGGAGGCTCTAAGCTCAAGCTAGCTACATTGCCTATGCTCCCTGCTTGCTGTCAGCTTTGCCACCTCCAGCTTGAGCCCTGTGACCTCACTTCTAAGCATCTTCACCTCCTCTCTGACCTCGTCTACCCTCTTGTTCGTCTCAGATATCTTAGCTAGGAGCTCTCCTCTGACCTCATCTACCCTCCTATTCACCTCAGAAATCTTAGCTGAGAGCTCCTCTCTGACCTCCTCTACCCTCTTGTTCGTCTCAGATATCTTAGCTAGGAGCTCTCCTCTGACCTCGTCTACTCTCTTGTTTGTCTCAGAAATCTTGGCTGATAAGTCTGTTTTCACCTCTGCTATTCTCTGGTTTGTCTCTGTTATCCTCTGGTTTGTTGCATGTATTAGCTTGTATATTCCGTCTAGTAGTATTATTGTGGTCTCTGTGTCTGTTAGCTTCTTGCCTTTAGCTAGCTTCTTGCCGATCCTCTCAACTGCCTTGGATAAGGCTAGCTCGATGAGCTTGCTAGTGAGCTCCAAGAGCGCACCTAGGAGCTGAAGCTGCTGGAGTATTTAAGGGTGTGCTTTAAGCTAGCTACCAGCCTGTCATTAAGCTGTGATGCTGTGGCTCTGAATGCTTTCAGGGTGCTGTTGAGTGCTTGCTTGTAGCTGTGCTGTGGGCTCCTGTAGGTGGTTTTGAAAGCTTAATAAGCTGGAGGCTAGGGGCTTGTGGGATGGGAGATGGAATTTCAGGTGAGTTAGCTCTATCTGAGGGGGAGCTGGCTGTTCTGAGGGCTCTTGGGAGGGAGTGGAGGAGCATCAGGGAGGTCTCTAGGAGAGCTGGGCTAGAGGAGGCTTCTGTTGCCTCCATCTTGGAGTCCCTTGCTGGAAGGGGGCTTGCTGAGGTCGATAGGCGTGCTGTTGAGGAGGCTAAGCTGACTGAGGAGGGCTTGAGGTATGCTAAGCTAGGGCTTCCAGAGCTGAGGGCTCTAAGAGCTCTAGGTGAGAGGAGGCAGATGGAGGTCAGTGAGCTAGCTGAAGCTGGGCTTAGTGAAGGGGAGGTTAAGGTAGCTGTCATGTGGCTTGCTAGACGCAAGTGGGCTACTGTGAGAGAGGGCGTCTTGGAGCTGACTGAGGAGGGTGCTAGAGCCCTTGGTGTAAGGCTTCCTGAGCAAGCTGCCTTGGAGGCTCTTGCATCAGGGCTGGAAGCTGACCTGAGTGCAGTTAGGCTGCTAGCTAAGAGGAAGCTTGTGAAGGCTAGGAGGAGGCTTGAGATACACGCTAGACTAACGGAGTTAGGCTTGAAGGCTTTGGAGGCTAGGGTTGAGGCTGAGATCTCTAGGCTTACTGAAGACCTCATCCTCTCAGGTGAGTGGAAGCGTAGGAAGCTTAGGCCATATAACCTTGAGGCTAGCCCACCGAGAGTCTACCCTGGGAGGCTCCACCCATTCCTTGAGTTCCTAGATGAGGTTAGGGAGATCCTAGTAGGGATGGGTTTTGTTGAGGCTAAGGGCCCTGTGGTAGAGCTTGAGTTCTGGAACTTCGATGTGCTATTCCAGGCTCAAGACCACCCTGCTAGAGAGATACATGACTCATTTCAGCTGAGGAAGCCTAGGCTTGGTGTGATAGAAGACCCTGAGCTAGCTGAGAGGGTTAAGCTAACTCATGAGAGCGGCTGGTCTACAGGCTCTAGAGGCTGGGGCTACAAGTGGAGCTTCAACATAGCTAGGAGGCTCATGCTCAGGAGCCAGACGACAGACGTGTCAGCTAGGCTCCTAGCTGAGGGAGTTGAGCTCCCATTCAAGATGTTCTGCATAGATAGGGTTTTCAGGCCAGAGAAGCTTGACGCAACCCACTCCATGGAGTTCTATCAGTGTGAGGGCATAGTGGTAGATGAGGGCTTGAACCTAAAGCATCTACTAGGTTTCCTCAGGGAGTTTGCTAGGCAGCTTGGCTTCGAGAAGGTGATGTTTAAGCCAAGCTACTTCCCCTTCACAGAGCCTAGCGTAGAGTGCCTAGCATGGAGCAAGGCACATGGGTGGGTTGAGGTAGCTGGATCAGGGCTCTTTAGGCCAGAGGTCATGATCCCTCTAGGCTATGACTACCCTAGGATACAGTGCTTGGCTTGGGGCATAGGTATAAGCCGCTATGCGATGCTGAAGCTTGGGATAGATGACATCAGAGAGCTCCACTCCATGAGCCTAAGGTGGCTTAGAGAGAGGAGGCTCCTAACATAGGTGAGAGAAATGCCTACTGCAAGGATACCTCTAGAGGAGCTCTATAGGCTTGTAGGTAGGAGGCTCAGCATAGAGGAGCTCAGGGAGCTCCTGCTTAAGACGAAGTGTGACCACGACTTCGAGGCTATAGACAATGAGATCCTAGTGGAGACCACATCAGATAGGCTAGACATGCTCTCAGTAGAGGGGTTCGCTAGAGCACTCAGATACCTCCTAGGCCTAGAGTCTGGGATCAGAGAGTATAAGGCTGAAAGCCCTAGGATAAGGGTCATGGTTGATGAGAGTGTTAAGGAGGTTAGGCCAGTTATGGTAGCTGGAGTCATAAGGGGTGTTGAGCTCTCAGATGAGGCTATAGCAGCTCTAATGGAGTTCCAGGAGAAGCTACATGACACCCTAGGTAGGAGGAGAGTCAGGGTTTCAATTGGAGTACATGACCTAGGTAAGGTGAAGCCTCCATTCACCTATAAGGCAGTAGAACCAGACTCAGTGAGGTTTGTGCCACTACAGCCTGAGCCAGGAGAGATGCCAAGTGAGCTAATGGGTAAGCCTCTAACCCTACGGGAGATAGTAGAGCACCACCCAAAGGGCAGGAGCTATGGGTGGATAGTCAGAGACCATAGGAGGTGGCCTCTGATAACAGATGTAGAGGGAAACGTCCTCTCTTTCCCTCCTGTGATAAATGGCGTGCTGACAGCTATAACAGAGCAGACCAGAGACATGTTCATAGATGTGACAGGCTTAGACTACAAGGCATGTCATAGCTCCCTAGTCTTGCTAGCAACATCCCTAGCTGAGAGAGGAGGCAAGATAGAGAGGGTGCTGCTAGATTACCCTGATAGGCAAGTTGAGACACCAGACCTCACTGCCAGCGAGCTAGAGGTTGAAGCAGACCTAGTGAGGAGAGTCACTGGCCTAAACCTCAGTGGAAGCGAGATATGTCAGCTAGCTAAGGCAGCAGGCCTAGAAGCCAAGCTGTCAGGCAGCAGGATAAAGGTTGTGATACCACCATATAGGCTAGACTTCCTCCATCCAGTCGACTTCGCTGAGGAGATAGCTATCGCATATGGATACCATAAGATAGCTCCTGAGCTCCCAAGGATGCTCACCATAGGCAGACCTCACCCACTAGAGAAGTTCACTAGGAAGGTCAGAGAGCTCATGGCTGGCTTAGGATTCCAGGAGGTAGCTACATACATGCTCACAAGCCCAGCTCTACTACCTGAAGCAGAAAATGCAGTAGAGCTCGCTAACCCAGTTTCATCAAGCTACAGCGTGGTGAGGACAAGCCTCCTACCAGGGCTCCTACAGTTCCTCTCAAAGAACAAGCATGAGCCATATCCACAGAAGGTTTTTGAGGCAGGAGACACGGTAGAGTATAGTGGAAGCCTGAGGCAGAGGAGGAAGCTTGCTGCAGTAGTGACATCATATGATGCAAGCTTCGAGGAGGCTCACGCCCCCCTATGGGCTCTACTGGCTTCTCTAGGGCTAAAGCCTAGGCTAAAGCCTGAAGCTAGCTCACTGTTCATAGAGGGGAGGTCAGCTGCTGTAGAGGCTCAGCTAGGGAGGCTGGGTGTGATAGGCGAGGTCAGCCCAAGCATCCTAGAGAGGTTCCAGCTTACAAAGCCTGCTGCAGCATTCGAAATAGACCTCAGCACAATACTGGAGTGGCTTGGAGCAGGCAAGGGAGGCTGCAGAGAGGCTGTAAGCTGGAGCATAGAGGTCAGGGAGTAGCTGGTGTGCTATTGCCACATAGCAGACGTGAGCTAAGAGAGATAGAGGCTAAGACTGCCCTAGTTAAGAGTAGGATATATGGTGTAGACTACGCTATAAACCCATATGTAGGCTGTGAGCATGGCTGTGTCTACTGCTATGCTAGGCTCTCAGCTAGGAGGATAGGGGAAACCAGAGACTGGGGGAGCTTCCTCTATGTGAAAAGAGAGCTCACTAAGCTCCTAGCTAGAGACCTCAGGAAGGCTAAGAGAGGCCTATGCCTACTCAGTAGCATCACAGACCCATATCAGCCAGTGGAGGCAGAGCTGAAGCTCACGAGGTCCATACTAGAGCTCCTAGCAGGGAAGATGGACGTGGTAGTCTTAACGAAGTCTCCACTAGTCCTAAGAGACCTCGACTTGATCTCATCACAAGGGTGGCAAGCAGGCCTCACCATAACAACACTAGACGACAGCATAGCAAGAGTATTTGAGCCAAAGGCCCCACCACCATCCAAGAGGATAAGGGCGCTCAGAGAGATAGCTAAGAAGACAGCAGGCTTCATGTTCATAGGCCCAGTACTACCAGAGGTCACAGAGAGAGACCTAGAGCAGCTACTTGAGGAAGCATCCTCAGCTAGAGCTAGCTACGTGCTAGTAGACAAGCTGAACATCAAGGCAGGAAACTGGAGTAGCATAAAGAGAGCCCTAGAGAGACATGAGCCAAAGCTGATCCCAGCATTCAAGAAGGCACTCTTCGAGGACAAACCCTACTACCACAGGATAAAGCAGAGGGTTATAGAGCTATCTAGAAAGCACGGAGTCGAAGTGGAGTTCTGCTACTGAGACGAAATCCAAGAGAAGCACACCAAAAGGGTTCTCCTATGGCAATAGGCTGCTCTATATCCATGAGCGTGAACCATGTCTGTACTCACCCTTCTTAAAGCTGTTAGAAGGACTGATGAATAGCATATGGTCTCTCCTGGCGCTAGGATCTGAACAAGACGTCTCTATGCCGTTAGAAGCTTTGGTAATGGACGTCTTTAACCGCGCCTCCGTGGCGAAAAAAGGCTACTCGAACTCCCTTCTCAATAAGCTCCTTACTAAGCGTTGAAGCTGATAAGAGAGCTGAGAAGCCATCTAAATACTCTAAGAAAGAGGTGGAGGTGAGCTGCTGACGCAGCCTAAGCTCCAGCTGCCTTCAGCTTAGGCTGCTATGCTAATGCTACTAGATAGCCTACACCTCTGGGACTGCTAGGTCCTTAGGTGCTTTCCCTGATACCTTTACATTCGGGTACCTTTCCCTTATTATGTCTATGAGTATGTCAGCGTACTTCACCTTCTCTCTTGCTAGCCATGCTAGATGCTGTGGTGAAGTCCACTGCCTATAGAGCTGGGCTACAGATGGCCCTGGCTCAATCTTGAAGTAGACTGGAGCACACATCCTAGCTACATCTGGGGCGTCATATATCCTGTTGAAGCCTCCCCAGCTATCGAAGAGGTAGACGTGGAAGTCTATTGGGATCTTTATGGCCTTCCTTATGGCAGCTAATGCTGGGAGCGAAAGGTCTCCAACAGGGTTTACTGTCGAGGCTCCTAGCATCTCTACTACCTTGCATCCTGCTGGGTTAGCATGACCTGCGAAGATAGACATCTTCAGTACAGTGTTCTCTGGTATCAGGCCCTTCTCCCTCATCTTCACTAGGATCATCAGCAGCCCCTCGTCTACTACGAGGAAGCCTCTGAACCCTAGCTTAACACACCTCATTATGTCTCTTATGGCATGTATGATCTGATCCATCCCTCTATACCTTATACCTGATAGAGCTCCTTCTGGTGTAGCAGGCTGCCTGCCTATATCCCATGGTGCCCTAGGGCCAGGTGTGACTATCACCTCCATTCCAGCGCTTGCAGCTAGTTCAGCGAAGTGCCTCAGCTCTCTCTCATCTAGGAGAGTGGAGCCCATGACCATCGAGATCAGCCTATGGACTGGGGTGCCACGCTTATCAGACTCATCTACTAGAGCCTCTATGACCTCAGGCCTCTCTACACCAGAGATCTCAATCCTATAGTGGCAGCCATCAGGGAACCTAAGTGGGCTGTCAGGTAGCTCATAGGCGTCTCTCTCAGGGAGCCCAAGCTCCCTCACAACCTTTAAAACATCCTCCAACATCCCTCAGACACCCCCTCTCCTCTCCTTATAACAGTTTATGATGTGATGCTGATGGTGGAGAAGCTTAAGAAGATAAGGATGCTAGCATGTGATGTAGATGGTACTCTCACGAGCCCAGGGTATAAGCTGAGCCTAGATGCTGCTGCAGCCCTCAGGGAGCTTGAGGAAGCTGGGTTACCAGTCTGCCTGATATCAGGGAACTCCCTCCCAGTCCTATATGCTCTCTCAGTCTACATTGGGCTATCAGGGCCAGTTGTAGCAGAGAATGGGGCAGTAGTATACGATAGGGCGACGGGAAGGAAGCTCATCCTAGCTAAGCCACTCGATAAGCAGGCTATTGCAGAGGAGCTCAAGAGGAGATTCAGCTTAGAGCCTACATTCCAGCACCCATACAGGGAAGTAGACCTGGCATTCAAGCGTAGAGACGTGAGCTTAAGCGAGATCCAGAGACACCTCACATCCCTAGGCTATGATGTTAAGGTGACAGACTCAGGTTTCGCAATACACGTCTCTCCACCAGAGGTATCCAAGTCAAGGGGGCTAGCTGAAGCCTGCAGGCTAAGAGAGCTGACACTAGATGACGTAGCTGCAATAGGAGACAGCCTAACAGACCTAGACATGCTCACTGCTGTAGGCCTGCCAGCTACAGTAGCAAACGCTCCACCAGAGCTCAAGGAGATAGCTGAGATAGTATCAGATAAGCCAGATGGCCTAGGAGTAGCATCCATAGCAAGGATGATACTTAAAGCCAGAGCATATAGCTCAAGCTGAACCCTATAGCTAGAGGCGTCTTCTTGAGGACACTGAGGAGGATCCTAGAGAGCAGCAAGATGCTAGCTGCCTTAAACGGCTTAGCCTTCGCCTTAGTCTGGGAGAGGCTAGGGACAGGCTATGCCTGGGCCTATAACATGACACCTGATATAGCAGGAGTCCCTATACCAATCCTAGCAGCATGGTCTATCTTCTCAGTACTGACAGTAGCAGAGTGGAGAAGCCACCTGCTCATCCCTCTAGCATTCACTCTAGCAGACATCTTAGCCTCAAGAGTAGGCTTATGGAGCTTCAACCTAAGCACCATAGCTACAGTAGCACTGACAGCACTAGGATACTACATGATACACCTCATGCTCAGAGCAGTAAACAGGGTAGCATGCTGGACTCCAGCATGCAGGGTAGCAGCTCCACTACTAGCAGCTGCCTCAGCCTACATAGCTTACACAACCCTAGCTATAGCATACTACAGGAGCCTAAGCATAAGCCTAGTGGTGGAGATAGCAAGCAGGCTCCTCCCCCATAAGGCTTAGCTACCCAGTATGCAATCAGTTAAATTAAGCCTAGGACATGGCATCCTAAGGTGGCTTAGTTGAAGCTAGTGATAGCTACTGAGCTATTCTACCCCTACCTCTATGGTGGAGGTGAGAGGAGGCTATGGGAGATAGCTAGGAGAATAGCTAAGGAAGTAGATGTGACTGTAGTGACAAGTGGCTTAGGCTCTCAGCCAAGAGAGGAGGTCACTCAAGGAGTTAAGGTCAAGAGGATCTCAAGGCTCACTGTCAAGAAGCCACCTGAGAGAAGCCTATCAGCATCATTCGAGTTCTTCTTCAAGGCAGCGCCAGCAGTCTTATCTGAGAACCCTGATATAATAGAAGTCAACACATATATCCCAGCTCTCCCATCCTTCATAGCTTCAATGGTGTCAAGGAAGCCTATAGTAGCGACAATCCACGACATCTATAGCGAGTGGAGCACAGTGTTCCAGAGCAGGATACAGGCAACCCTAGGGAAGATAACAGAGCTATACACACCCAGGCTACCCTACACAGCTATAGTGACGCCATCTAATGGAGTCAAGGAGAAGCTAGTCAAGCATGGCGTTAGCCCAAGCAAGATCCACGTCATACCAAATGGCATAGACCTCAAGCTAATAGACTCAGTTAAAGCAGAGAAGAAAGAGGGGCAGATAG
>JAVCBW010000043.1:0-39041 GCA_037917675.1 Thermoproteota archaeon | reverse complement strand
TTATGCCTCTAGTAGGGCTTTCGAGGTAGCCTAGAGCCCAACGTCTAGAGGCTTAGATCTGATAGCTACTAGGTGGCCTGACAAGGCTCCCATCAGCAAGCATCACAGGGAAACTAAAGCCTCCACTAATCAACACACCTACCTCCTGTATCTCTATGAAAACAGAAGCTGCAGCCGAAGGCGTAGCTAGCATAGCACACAGCTAGCAGGCAGCTCATATGTGCTAGCTCTGCTACATTACCTCAGCTATCGAGTAGGCTTGTGATCCTAGACCTAGCTGCTCAGCATAGTCTAGCAAAGCCTTCCAGCTCGGCTTTCCATGCCTCGAGAAATCTGCTGTAGGCTCATATAGGTGGAGTGCTGAGAACTTGTCTACCCCAGGCTCTGAGAGCCCCAGCTCCTCTGCTAGCAGAGAGTAGGCTCTAGCTGAATTCACTAGGTCAACTGAAGCCCTGTCTGCTGCAACAGGGTCTCTTGACGCAACCACTCCTATATCGTGTGCTACAGGTATATCTGAGAAAGGTGAGCAGTCACAGTGTAAGGTTATGTCAACCAGGTAGTTGACGAAGCCTATCTTCCCTCTGAACCTCTCCAGGATAGCCTTAGCTGCCTCAGCTACAGCCATAGTCATCTCTCTATTGCTCCTATGCATCTCACCCCATGTGCTGAAAGCTCTACACAGCTCCCAGCAGCCACAGCCCCATAGGCAAACCTCATCTATGACTCTAGCCTTCGCATCTACGAGCTCTATTGCACCAGCTGGACAGAACTCAACACACCTCCCACATCCATCACAGAGCTCAGGCTTCACCCAAGGCTTCCTAGCCAAGTGTACTCTAGCCTTCCCTGTCTTAGAGAGGCAGCCTACCCCGATGTTCTTGATAGCGCCACCTATACCAGTCCGCGCATGCCCCTTAAAGTGGGCTACACTTAAGATGAAGTCTGCCTCCAATACCCCTGCTGCAGCCTCAACCTCACCAAGAACCCTACCAGCCTTAAGCCTCACATAGTGCAGGCCCTTCAAGCCATCTAAGATGACAACTGGAGCCCCCAGCACCTGCGAGGTGAACCCGTTGCTCCAAGCCACCTCAAGGTAGCCTAAGGCTGTCCCCCTACTCGATAGCAGAGAAACACCTGTCGTGTCACCTACCACAGGCTTCCCTCCAGCCTCCCTGATAGCATCAACTATGCTCCTGACAAGCTTAGGCCTTAAGCTCCTGAAGCTCCACTTCTCTCCCATATGAACCTTCACCAGCGCAACGTCTCCTCTAGAAAGGCCGTCAAGAGCCCCAGAGTCCTCCAGGACACGCCTAGCCTTCAAGGGCAAAGAGCCTTCAGCTGACTGAGCCCTAGCGCCACCATATGACACATAGCTCAAGACCTCACCCAGCACCTCACATAGAAGGCTATAGATAACTGTTGACACAGAGAGAGCTACTAGCTCTCAAGCTTGACCCAATTGCCTACCTGAGCTCTTCTTGGCACAGCTAGCCTAACATACCTCCTAGCCTGCTCACCCCAGAGCACCCTACGCTCCCTTAACCTCAACTCTAGCATGTAATCTGCTATGTGCCTGATGCTCTCCTGAAATCTCTCTGAGAGAACTCCCTGCTCTAGTGTCGCTACAATAGAGCTCCCTCTAAGAGCTGCCCTGACTCTAAGCGTGTCAAGGAACCTCCACACGCCATCAGCTGGGAAGTAGAAGGCTAGCGTCGTAATGGAGTCTACAGCAATCCTCCGTGAGCCAGTAACCTCAGCTTCAGCTATAATAGCATCCAGGGATGTAGCCATCCTATACTTCATGTCTCCAACAAGCACCTCACCCCTCCAGGTGAAGAAGTCTAGCATGTGCAGCAAGCCCTCTTCAAGCCTCTCAGATATATCGACATCAACTTGCTCCTGTAGCCCCAGCTCAAACCTATGAGGAAACTCATCTATGACAGCAGCCATACAATGCTCCCCTCTAGCCAGGCCTTCAGCCAAGTACCTCTTAACTAAAGTAGACTTCCCGCTACCAGGCGGCTCCAGTATAAGCAGAAGCCCTCCAGCTGGCTCAGCAAGCATATCTAGAGGGCTAGACAAATATGAACCTAAACATACTTAAGCACACCTAAGAACCTAATGTTTAAGCACATCTGAGCTAATAAACCTTCACCCTCCTATGCTTCCTATCAGGAAGCATAGATGCTGGGCCCAAGGCCTTATCCAGCACCCATGACCCCAGAGCCCTCTAGGGCATGCCAGCTGAGACTAGGGGGCCCCTATTAGGAAGCCTCTATCAGTCACCTCGTAGGGAAGCCAGCTTGTTGAGTGAGATACCCTAGATGATAGCACTTTAATGTACCTCCTTATCTTCCCCTTCTCCTCTGTGAGCTTGAGCTTAACCACGTTCTCAGCTAGGTAAGAGAGAGTTCTCTCAAATGAAATCGTATGGACCTCCTGCTCTAGAGTCACAAGGCTCAGCATATTTCCTTCAAGAACCCTGGCTCTGAGGGTATTAAAGAAGTCTCTTGTAGCCTGAAGCCCATGGTCTAAGGCTAAGGTGCTCAGGCTATCTAAGGCTAGCCTCTTCATTCCCTTCCTCAGCTTCTCTATCTCAACCATCAGAGTAGTAAGATCCCTCACTACAGGATACTCCTGCTTCTGGGATGGTCTCACAAGCCTCCAGCTATAACAGTCAATTACCCTGAGAGCCCTCACCAGACTGCCTCTAACCATCCACCTCTCTTCTAGGCTTCTTACGAGGCGAGCTGGCGGCATGTCTGTCACAACAGCTAAGCAGGGCTCTCCTCGCTTCAGCCCTTCAGCTAGAAACTGGCCTGCAAACGTAGACTTACCTGAGCCTGGTGGGCCAGCTAGCAGTATAGTCCCACTAGGAATCGGCTCATATATGAGCTTCTCGAGGCCTGGAATGATAGAAGAAGGCTCGAAGAGCAGCCTCATAGAATCTCGCAACGGTATCGCCCAGACCCAGGTGTCACAGCAATGCTTAGCTTAATAAATTTTTAAAAAGCTCGCCGGGCAGGGGTTTTTAGCTAAGCTCTCAGCAGAAGTGCTGCTGTGCTGGCAATGACATCATAGTATTCCAGTAGAGTAGACGCCTCAGGCTTCTGGCCTAGCTTGGTGAAAAATATTTAAGGTGAGGAAACTGGGTATTGGGATAGCATGTCTGAGAGAGTAAGGAGTGGGATTCCAGGTTTTGATGAGATTGCTGGTGGAGGTCTGCTTAAGGGTAGAACATATCTGCTGCTCGGTGGCCCTGGTGCTGGTAAGACTATATTCGCGCTTCAGTTCCTCTATGCTGGTGCAGTAGAGCATGGTGAGCGAGGAGTCTATGTGACACTAGAGGAGAGTGTAGACTCTATATTCCATACTGCAAGGCAGTTTGGATGGGATCTAGGTAAGCTGAAGGAGAAGGGGCTGATAGAGATAGTGGATGCATCACCGTTCTACTCCCCATTAACTACATCGATGTTTGCAGTCAGAGCTCCTGGAGTGCTTGGTGAAAGAGACTTTGACATGACTACTCTCATAACGCTTGTGAAGGATGCATGTAGCAGGTGTAGGGCGGAGAGAGTTGTCATAGACTCTCTGACCCCGCTCATACTCCAGTATAGGGAGCTCTTTGAGGCTAGGATGCACATACTACAGCTCATCAGGATGCTCTCACAGCTTGAGGGCATCACATCACTAGTGGTAGCTGAGCTCACATCTCCTACAGCAGAGGCCACACTGTTTGGAGTAGAGCCCTATGTAGCTGATGGCGTCATAGTCCTATATAACATGAGAAGTAAGGCAGAGAGGATTAGAGCGATAGAAGTAGTGAAGATGAGGGGGTCAGCACATAGCAATAGGCTACATCCATTCAAGATAACCAGTAAAGGCGTCGTAGTATATCCTGCTGTGGAAGTGTTTGAGAGGTCGGGCGGCAGGGAGTAGCCTCCTCTGTGCTCCCATCATGGCTTGTGAGGGAATGCTTTGGGAGCAGGCTTGCTGAGGGCGACTGACGTCGGGAGCCTTCCTCTAGCTGAGCCTAGGGTAGATATGGATAGAGCTGCCTCAGCTTACGTGAGCGTAGTAGGCTATTTAACTGAGAGGAGGCTAGCTGAGGTCTTTGAGAGAGTTGTCTTGAGGAGCTTAGGGGATAAGGTTAGGGCTGGTGTTGAGGTGCCGAGCTATCCTCAGCTTAGGGATATGAATGAGATGTTCATGAGGCAGGTGGTGGGTGTCACGAGAGCTAGAGGAGGCTATGAGGTTGAGGGGAGGCTTAGAGCTCCATCTCCTAAGGTGCCTGAGCTTGAGGTCTTGAAGCGTAACCTGAGTGTGCTTAGGGAGCTTGGTGTCTCAGAGATAAGGGCTTGTGTTACAGGCCCCTATACTCTCTCGACTCTGTTTAAGGTGAGGACTCCTGAGCTCATAGCTCAGCTAGGTGAGGCTGTCACTGGGTTCACTGAAGCCTCTGTCTTTAGCCTTAGAGGCATTAGGGTTGCTCTGTTTTTCGTAGATGAGCCTGTCCTAGGGCTTCTAGACGACCCTCTGCTGGACCCTGAGTCTGCTGGGCGTGAGGCTCTGCTTAAGGCTTGGGAGCAGATCTGTCATAAGGCTTCCTCTCTTGGAGCTGAGGTAGGCTTCCACCTACATACCACTGCTAACCCAGTCTTCTGGGAGGTTGAGCACCTCAAGGTGATCCATTCTCATGTTGGGGATCCCATATATGAGAGCAGAGACACTAGGTTTGAGGAGTATGATAAGCTTGTTGCAGCTAGCATATGTAGGACGGATCTTGATGCCCTCATAGCTGAGAAGGCTGGTGAAAGCAGGCTAGGTGAGGTCTGGGCTAGAATAAGGTCTGAGCTAGCTGGTGGAGCAGAGTACCTTGAGAGCACTGAGCTTATGGCTAGGAGAGCTAGGCGAGCCATAGAGCTCTATGGGGAGAGGGCAGCTTACTCTAGCCCTGAGTGTGGGCTAGGCAGCTTCCCCAGCTACAGCCTGGCGCTAGAGTGCTTGAGGAGATCCTCTGAGGCAGCTAAAACCGCTAGGCAGCTGGGGGAGTAGCCTAGGCTTGACTCCTGTGAGCTAGCTTAAAGCACACATCTTATCCTGCCTCCATCTACTGGTATGACTGCTCCTGTTATGAAGCTAGCTTTCTCGCTTGCTAGGAATGTGACAGCCCAGGCTATCTCCTCTGGCTTAGCTATCCTCTTGATGTCTGAGGCTTCAGCCATCTCCTCCAGGACTTCAGGTAGCTGCCTCCCACTCTGGGAAGCTAGGTGCTCAGCATACTCTCTTAGCCTCTGAGTTAGGGTTAAGCCAGGCATGACAGCGTTGACCAAGACGTTGTGTCTTGCCAGCTCTATTGAAAGCTGCTTCACTAGGCCTGCTAGGCTCAGCCTGACTATGTTTGACAAAGCTATCTGGGGCTCAGGCTGCTTTATGGCTACTGAGGTCACGAAGACTATCCTCCCCCACCTCCTCTCAGCCATCCTTGGAGCTAGCATCCTGCAGAGCCTCACTGCACTCATGAGGAGAAGCTCGAATGCATGAAGCCAGTCTCCCTCACTTAGGGTAAAGAAGCCTCCTGGCCTAGGCCCTCCAGTGTTAAAGACGAGTATATCGACTCCATTTTGATCTAGAGCCCACTTGGCTAAGGCCTCCACGTCCTCTCTGACTGTGAGGTCAGCTCTCTTCCACTGTGGCCTAAAGCCTGTCTCCCTCTCTATTTCAGCTGCAGCCTCCCTCAAATTCTCCTCTCTCCTAGAGGATATCATCACCTCAGCCCCTTCCCTAGCTAGCTCAGCTGCTATGGCTAGCCCAATCCCCTTACTTGACGCAGTCACTAGAGCAGACTTCCCTCTAAGCCCGAGATCCATGATAGCACCCTCAAGAGCGCTAGAGGCAGGGTATTAAAGTGAAGCTGACCTGGCATGTAGCATGAAGATTCAAGCTATGCTGCTGGCAGCAGCATTCCAGCTAGCTGCTTAGCTCCTCAGCGAGGATATCTGAGCTACCTACCCCACTGAAGCATACAAGAAGATCTTTCATTGGGTAAAGGCAGGATCTCATCGGGTAAAGCAGCCGAGTTATTAGGTTTAAGAGCTGACAATCTCTGGATCCTCGTGCATAGACTTGGAGTTAAGTACAGTGTACTTGAGGAGGTTGAGGAAGAACTAGATGCATACAAGGAGATCTTTAAGAGTAGTACTTAACACGTCCCCGATAATAGTATTTGGTTAAGCTGGGGATTCTAAATGAGGCCCTTAACCTGTTTAGCGAGGTAGAGGTTCCCAGTGGAGTATTAGAGGAGTTGGAGGAGAGGAGGGACGAGGTATACCAGGAGCTTACAAGAGCTATCGATGAAGACAGGATGCACGTCGAAAATGTTAAGAGAAGACTTCCAAGACTAGGTGTCGGCGAGTCATCAGCCATACTCCTAGCCCTAACAAAAGGTAAGATCGTTGTCCTAGATGAAGAGCTCGAAGACTAGCTAGAGAGCTAGGCTTAGAAGTTATAGGAGCTCTTTCAATACTCAAGAAGCTATATGAGAACGGTATCTTAGCGGAAACACCCAACGCGATATGTAAGCGTTTAGTTGAAATAGGATTCTACGTCGATAAGAGGTTATTTGATGAGGTTTTTCCAGGGAAAGTGATAGTTGATGAAACACCTCAGAGGTCTGAGGCCTTGAGATTCATGTTAGACCTGTATCATTACTTGTTATCAGCGCTCTAAACCCTGATCCATCTGGCAGTGAAGCTGACAGACAGCTACATTGATGATAGCAGAAGCTCTCAGGATAGTGTGCAAGCTGAGGTTAGAGGCTGTAGTGAAGTAGGCATCCAGCAGGCAATAGCACTCCTCACTACACCAGTAATCTAGGGCCTTCCTATTCTATGAGGTAGCTGGCAGCAAGCTCAAGCTAGTACAGCCTATAGACCTGAACCAGATGCATCCACTAGCCATAGTATCAACATGTGGCTGGGCAAAGCTGGTAGAGGCGGCTTTGGCAGAGCTTACCCTGTTTACACCCTGGTGTGGCGGTAGAGTTGAGGTGCTTTCAGCATCTATGGAGCAAGCTGAGCTCAAGACCTATGAGGCTGGTGTGAAGCTAGTGGAGAAGCTGAGGCCATCTTAGGTTACAGGGGCTGAGCCAGAGCGTGCAGCTCCCATATAGAGAAGGCAGTAACCGGTATCTAGGCTGCATCATGGTTGTTGAGGTAGTGGCTTAAGCTGGAGCTACAGTACTCAGTTGCTGTGGCTTCAGTCGACGTGCTGAGAGAGGTATGCTATGCTAGGTATGTTCTATCTCACATAGCCTCCAGCTCCACCTTCAGGCTCGCCTTAGCAGCTTTTGTAGCCTAGAGGTGAGTCCAGGCTCGTAGCGTGCTGCAGTGTATATGTAGGCTAGCAGCATGTAGCCTGCTAGCACAGCTAGGTCTGGGCCGAAGTCTAGGCATATTGCTAGCTGAGCTAAGCCAAGTGAGTAGGTTGAGGCTAGGAGCCTCCTTCTGAGCTTGCTTTCCTCTCTGAGAAGCCTCCCATACCCTAGGCCTAGGGTGAAGCCTATGAAGGCTAGCACTAATATGACTCCAGGGAGGCCATAGTCTAGTAGTGGAGGCCCAAACCAGGTTGAGGCTACGCTTTTACCTGGCTCAGCTCCAACATACTCTGCTACAGCAGCTCTCCCTCTCAGGGTGAGTAGAGCTCTACCATCTCCCTCACCAGCGTAGCTAGCTAGCTTGAGAAATGAGTAGACTGTAGTTGATGGCCTATAGAGGAGGTACTTTAAGCCAGCATAGCTTCCGAGCCAGCTTGGGACCTCAAGTACAGCTAGCGGTACTATGCAGGCTAAGGCCATCAGCATGAGGCCTAGAGGCCCTATGCCCCTGGACAGCCAAGCTGAGGCAGCTGCTGAAGCCAAGACCCCAGCTTGGTCTGCTCTGGAGCCTGTTAAGGCTAGCAGGGCAGCTGACATGAAGGCTGGTGTGACCCTCCTCAGAGAGCTGCCCTCTAGTGTAGCCCATAGAGCACATCCGAATGCTAGGAGCGTGTATGAGAAAGCTCTCGTGAAGCTAGCATTGTATAGGCTAGCTGCTCTAGCGTCTAGCATGGGTATGCCACCAGCCTCCTTGAAGCCGAGGAGCATCAGAGCTACTCCAGCTAGGATAGAGGCTAAGCTGTCAGCTTCCTCAAGCCTCCAGAGGGGCATGAGGAGGCAGACAGCAGCTGCAGGCAGCACCTCAGCTAGGATGCCTGCCTGAGCCGCTGCTTTAGCTAGGAGAGCTGTGAAGGCTAAGGCTGCTGGCGGCGACAGGAGCCTGAGGTCCCTGCCTGCAAGGCGAGCTCCAGCCTCAGCTGCAAGGGTGAATGATAAGCTCCCAGCTATGGCAGCTAGGGCAGCTAGCCTCAGAGCATGGGGGCTTGGGCTGAAGGGGGGCTTATAGATGCTGCTAGCCACTCCGGTAGCTGCCAGAGTGAAATAGAGGATGTTTCCAGCTGTGAAGACAGCCTTCGGGTCAAGGAGTCTATGCCTCATATGTGACCAACCTTCTAGTGGTTAACTTTAATTTCAGCTTGCTCCTGCTAGGGGTCTATTTGAGCAGGGCACTCTTGGCAGCCATGGCAGCTGCCGTCTTCTCACGTGTGCTTTTGCCAGCTGGCTTCACTGAGCTAGTCTACCTGGCTACGCTAGCAGCTGGAGCCATTGCCTGGAGGTGGGGGAGCTGAGGAGAGAGCAGAAGCTTGCCTTAGGGGCCTTCGGGGCCCTAGCTGCTGCTGCAGCAGCTAGATGGGCTGACATATTCATCTTGAACTCCCCTGGTGAGCCTGGAGGGATAATACTTTCTAAGCTAGCTGGGACGCTAGCTCTAGTATGCTATGTCGCAGCCTCAGGTATAGGCTGGGGTACCATAGGCTTCACTACACGAGGGGTCTGGAGGTATACAATGCTAGGACTTCTGCTCACAGCACTCTATATGCTTGTATTCGAGGGGTTTGCTCCAGCTGCTGAAGCTTGGGCTACAGGTGGGAGCTGGGAGCTCAGCTTTAGGATAGGCTTCAACCCAGCGAGCAGAAGCGAGTGGCTGATTATAGCCATGCTAGTGCTCAACATGCCATGTGAAGAAGGGCTCTTCAGGGGAGCTCTCCAGACGAGCTTAGCAGAGTGCATTGGATGGCTGAAAGCTAATGCAGCTCAGGCTATGCTCTTTGGCCTATGGCATCTCGTCTGGGCAGCCTACTATGGCCATGGGCTGCTGAGCTGGTATGCAGCACACTATGTGGCTTACACAGCCTACTTCGGGCTTATAGCAGGCTTCATATATGAGCATACGAGGTCTCTCACAGCTCCTATCATACTCCACTTCCTAGCTGGAGATAATGCTCTAGACATCAGGATGCTAGATGTAGTGGTCAAGGCAGGCGGCTTAAGGGTGGCAGCCATAGAGGGGGCAGCTGCATTAGCCTATGCTCTAGCTGCCATAGCCCTCTCAAGGAAGCTAGCTTACCTCAGCTAATTTAAGTCACCTCGCACCTAGGGCTTAGGTGCCTATGCTAGAGGTCAGGTGGCTTGGGAACTCTTGTGTAGAGGTTGTGAGCTCTAGGAGGATTCTGATAGACCCCTGCTATACTGTGGAGCCTGAGGCTCCAGCTGACATAGTCCTGATCACACATGAGCATAGTGACCACATCGACTTAGTTCACCTTGCTAGAGCTAGGAAGCCTGATACCAGGGTCTATGCACCTAGAAGCACCCTGGAGGCCTATGGGATTCAGGGGACTCCAGTTGAGGGCGGAGACGAGTTCGAGGGGATAAAGGCCTTTAGGGTAGAGTGCTGGAAGGCAGCTGAGTGCATAGCTTACCTAGCTGATGGTGTGCTTCATGCTGGTGATGCAGCTGACTTCCCGAGTACTAGAGCTATAGTGGCCTTCACAGCATGCTACCCAGAGTACTATGAGAGGTATGTTGAGAGCATGCTTAGGGTGAAGCCTAAGCTCGTTATCCCAGTGCACTATAGCCTAGAGAAGCATGTGGATAGGGCTCTTGGGCTCGTGGATGAGCTTAGGAAGGCTGGGCTCGAGGCGAGGCTGCTTAAGCCAGGTGAAAGGCTGAAGCTGAGTGGTCTGCTTGATTAGCCTCGTGATCCTAGACTTAGACCAGACTCTCATAGACACAATACACAGGTTTCACCTGGTCTTCAACACTATGCTAGAGGAGCTCGGTGCCTCAAGAGTAGACTGGCCTAAGTTCATCAGGATGTACTCTGATGACACACTAGACCAGCTTATACCAGGTGACAGCAGGAGCTTCTGGATCGAGTTTAGGAGGAGAGTCTGTAGCATAACTCACCCACTGGACAGAGCCTACTATGGCTCAGAGAAGGCTTTGAGGTGGCTGAGGGAGAGAGGGCTCAAGGTAGCTGTCACCACTGGCAGAGAGTGCAGCCCAGCAGCAATATGGAGAGAGCTAGAGCAGCATAGGCTAGCATACCTCGTAGATAGCGTCATAACGATGGCTGACTGTAGTAGAGGAGAAGAGCACACGTGGTCTAAGACTGAGATGATAAGGCTTGCACTAAGACAGTTTAATGTAGACCCAGATGCAGCCTTGCTTGTCGGCGACTACTGGGTTGACATGGAGTCAGCTAGGAGAGCTGGAGTTCACCCAGTAGCTGTGAGGACAGGGTTTGAGCCTGAGCAGAGGCTGCTAGAGCATGGAGCTAAGGCTGTTCTAGCTGGCATATGGGAGCTCCCAGCCTACCTCAGCCAGCTGCTCCAGCAGGGCACATGAACCCTAATAGCGTAAAGCTTATCTCAGAGCTCCACATGGGTAGGTTAGCTTGAGTGAATACCACCGTGCTCTGATTGAGGACCTCGAGAGGGAGCTAGCTGAAGCCCAACAGGCCTATAGGCAGCTCAAGAGCATGCGCTCTCAGGGGCTGCTAAGTGATAGGGAGTTTAAGGAGCTTGCCCGTGAGCTCCTAGCCAAGGTGGATTCTGTTGAGAGGAAGCTCCTTGCAGCCAGGAGGCCTAGGAGAGTTAATGTGAGGTATGCTCCTCTAGTGGCTGTAGCGCTTCTCTTGACATACCTGAGCTTTAGCCATGTCACGCCAGCCATGCTGAGCTGGGAGCTTCAGCTTGAAAGGACGCCCCTAATACTTGCTAGTGGGTCGAGGTGGGCTAAGAACATATCAGCTAAGCCTGGAGTAGAGTTGAAGCTTGAAGTCAGCTCTACCCTCCCACTCGAAATCACCATCGGAGAGGAAAACGCCACGCTCATAGAGGAGGAGAGCACATGTAGGGGCACATATGTACTCAGAGCTAGCGGGCAGACTCCAATCAAGCTTGAGATAGCGAACAAGTCTAGCAAGGAAGCTAGCGTCATCCTCGCTATATCTGCGGTTCGAGGTGTTAAGGTCAACTTCTCACACCCCCTATTCAAGCTGGCTGCTCTATCCCTCTTAGCCATAGGGATCTTGCTCATGTGGCCTAGGAGAGAGCTCTAGCTGTACATGAGCATAGCTTGCATCTGCGACTTCACCTGAGCTCTATGGGGTGCTCTGGAGTGCTCAAGGCTTTGGTATGAAGTCCTCTTTCACAACGTTAAGCACAATTGAGGTGACAGTCCTCTCGACATGCCTATGGGAGAGCAGCTTTTTGATGAAGTCGTTGAGCTCCCTCCTCCCCTTGAACCTAGCTATCACTGCTATGTCATATTCCCCAGTTATGTCATAGACTGCACAGACATTCTCGTACTCAGCTATGTCCTTCTCCACCTCAACTAGGTGGGGGCCGCTAGCCCTGACGAGTATGAGGGCAGTTAGCTCTAAGCCGAGCTTCGCTGGGTCTATGACTGGTGTGAAGCCCCTTATCACACCAAGGCTCATGAGCCTCTTCACTCTAGCATGGACTGTAGCTGGTGGAGCACCTATATGCTTCGATATCTCTCTGTAGCTTGCTCTCCCATCTGCGATCAGATGCTTGAGTATCTTTCGATCAAGCTCATCCAAGCAGACCCTAGCAATGATGTCAAGCTAGCTTAAAAACATCTCACCAGCTACATGGATTATATGCTTGAATGGACAATGTCCATAACAGTAAAGCTTAAATCATACGATATCGAGGGGATAAGAGGCTCTGTTGGACAGGTACCTGCTGGAGGCTGAGAAGCTAGTAGAAGAGCATAGAGTGAAGTGGATCCTAGCTTCTCTAGTAGACATCAGAGGGAGACTCTACTCTCTCTCAGTTCCAGCTGAAAACCTAGAGCTATATGCCACTGAGGGAGTAGGCTTTGATGGCTCCTCAGTCCCTGGGCTGGCCGCGATAGATGAGTCTGATATGGTACTGAGGCTAGACCTCTCAACACTAAGAGTTCTACCCTGGACTCTCAATAGCATGCCAGCTGCCATAGCCCTAGGATCAGTCTACAGGCCTGGCAGCACAGAGCCTTTCACTGGGTGTCCGAGGAGCTGCGCAATGGCACTTGAGAAGAAGCTGGAGGAGCAGGAGCTTAAAGCCATAGTCGGCCCTGAAGTCGAGTTCTTCCTATTCAGTAGAGTAGACTTCACAAAGCTGAGCTGGAGCCTCTGGGCTACCTGGCATGGAGCAGAGGACTCGAAGGGTTCTCCAGGAGCGCTCCCAGCCTCACCTGAGCTAGGTAGCAGCCTAGGGATCACAGCAGCCCCCAAGGACGGCTACCTCAGGGCACCACCAGAGGATACGACCTTAGAGCTGAGAAACGAGATCTCCAGAGCACTAGAAGAGTGGTTTAAGTGTAAGGTCACAAGGCACCATCACGAGGTAGCTACTAGACAGGTTGAGATAGGGATAAAGGGTACAACACTCCTCAAGGCATGTGACAGCACAGTCTACTATAAGTTTGCAGTTAAGAACATAGCTAGAGCCCACGGGATGGTTGCAACATTCATGCCTAAGCCCCTCTACACGGATAACGCCTCAGGGATGCATGTCCACCTCTCACTCTGGCATGGCAGCGAGAACCTCATGTACAGTGAGGAAGACAGCTACGCTGAGCTAAGCCAGACAGCAAGATACTTCATAGGAGGCCTACTAGACCATGCTAGAGCTCTCACTGCAGTCTGTGCTCCGACAGTGAACTCATATAAGAGGCTTGTACCAGGCTTTGAAGCTCCAGTCTACATAGCTTGGAGCAGAGCAAACCGCTCTGCCTTAGTTAGGGTCCCAGTCTACCACCAGGGGCGTAAGCATACTAGCGAGAAGAGAGTAGAATATAGGGGAGTAGACCCCTCAGCTAACCCATATCTGGCCTTCACATGCCTTGTTGCAGCAGGCCTAGATGGTGTCCAGGAGAAGATTGAGCCAGGAGACCCAGTCGACAGAGACCTCTATAAGATGACACCAGAGGAGAGGAGGAGCCTAGGCATAAGAGAGCTGCCAGGCAGCCTGAAGGAGGCCCTAGAGGAGCTTGAGTCAGATGAGGTCCTGCAGAGAGCTCTAGGAAAGCATATATCCGAGGCTTTTCTAGAGTACAAGAGGAGGGAGTGGCTTGAGTACTCCCTCTACATAACGCCATGGGAGTACATCAAATACTGGGACTGCTAGGGAAGCTGCCTGTCTAAGGCAGAGGAAGCCAGCTCCACATGTGGAAGAAGAGGAGCTAAATTCTCATAGCAGGAGATACCCTAGCTATAGCAGGGGGAGCCCTGCCTCCTGGTTCCTAGGCTGTTGCATGGAGAGCTGAGGGAAGCTAGCATATGCCTGGGTTCGGTTTACGGACTTCATAAACTCCAGTGGACTGAGATCTAGGCTCCTGAATTCTAGTAGAGGCTAGCTGATAGCTGGCATCTGGATATATGGCTGGGAGATCCCATCACGTGTATCTTTGGCTCTTTTTTCGTCACATACTAGGAAATTATGTATTACTATTATGATGATATAACACCGTTATTATACCAAATGCTTATAATCTTCATGACGCCAAGAAGCTTGGTGAGCTAGGTGGATGGGAGAGACCATGTCATATTAAGGATTTTAGAATCAGATGCTAGAACACCATATGTCGAGATGGCTAGGAAGCTTGGGATAAGCGAGTCCTCAGTTAGGAAGAGAGTTAGAAAGCTGGAGAATCTAGGTGTGATCAGGAGGTACACCGTCGACCTAGATCCAGAGAAGCTAGGATACAAGGCTATAGCGATGGTCGAGGTGGATGCAGAGCCAAGCAAGTGCATAGATATAGCCAGGAAGCTAGCTGAGTTCGATGAAGTCAGGAGGGTGTATCTTGCAGCAGGAAGCCACACACTCGTGATGGAAGTCTGGGCTAGAGACACAACCCAGCTGACAAAGCTAATCTACATGAAGTATGGGAAGATAGATGGGGTAAGCAAGATAGTGCCTAAGATAGTTCTCACGAGAGTAAAGTAGCTGACAGCTCTAGGCTCCATAGAGATCACAGCATAGCATCTTATATACTCTGTGCTACCTGAGCTACTGGGGGCAGAGGTGAGCTACAGCAGGTACATCGATTGGCTTGATGAAGCCTTAGACGACTATGCTGCTGCACTAGACCTCCACAAGCTTAAGAGGTATAGCAAAGCCTGCTACTTCGCACATCAGGCATGTGAGAAGGCTGCCAAAGCCCTACTGATAAGGAAAATGGGGAGATACGAGGCCATACACAGCGTAGCTGAGCTGCTCAAAAAGGCCTCTGAGGCAGTCAGCATACCACAGGAGCTAGTCTCCAAGGCAAGCCTCCTAGACAGGTTCTATGTCCCAACAAGATATCCAAATGCCTGGCCTGCTGGAGCCCCATACAAGCACTATACTGCAGAGGACTCTGAGAAGGCCCTTACCTACGCTAGCGAGGTGCTGGAGCTTGTTAAGAGAGAGATTGAGAGAGACCCTTAGAGGACAGCATACAAGAGACCTGCTGGAAGGCCTCGAGAAGCTGCTAGGAGAGCTTATAGAAGAGTACAAGCCTCTATCAGTCCTGATAGCAGGCTCACTAGCTGAAGGGAAGTTTGTGAGAGGGCTAAGCGACATAGACATACTGGCGATAACAGTAGAGAAGCCAGGCAAGCACGAGAGGTTCCAGCTGAAGGCCATCAAAGACGTAAACGTCGAGATAGCAGTATACTCAGTAGAAGAAGTGGAGCAGGCAGCTAAGACAGGAAACCAGTTCATAGCACAAGCGCTAGAAAAGGGGGTGGAGGTATACAGAAGAGGAGACTCAGCCAGATACCTCGACTCAACTAAGGTCGATTTCAAGCTGCTTGGAGGCCACAATGAGCTCAGGAGTAAGCTTAGAGAGAAAAGAAGCAATGCTCACCAACGCTAGCACCCCCATTGCTGTAAAGCCACATGGAGCCCTCTCTAATAGAGGAGCCTGAAAGCAGCTTGACAGCATACACCAGCCTCTAGCTCTGAGGGGAGCCTGGAAGCCAGTAAGCAGAGCTGTGAGCCGCCTACTGTGAGCTGTCTACTCCATGTCATGGAAGGCAGCTTAGCGTAGATGATTCATGCACAACTCTTTTAACGTGAATGTATTAGCTGTGGTGAGCCTGTTGAATCTAGCTAGGAAGACAGCTGTAGTAGGCGGCGTAATGGCCGTCTTGGCTATAGCTGCTATAGCAGTGCTTACACCTCAAGTAGGTGCCTCAGCCTCATCAGATAGAGGAGATGGCAGTAGCATAGAGGTGTTCAACGCTAGGATTCTAGCAGTCGGAGACTCCACGATAACAGTGGAGAGAGAAGGTGAGGAGATGGAGCTGGCTGCAGAAGGCATGTGGCTCATGGTCGCAGGCAAGGTGGCTAAAGTAGAGTGGAGTGAGGCTGCAGGCTACATCGAGAGCAGAGAAGCCCTGGTAGCTATGGTGACGCTAAACAGAGGAGATAGCATAGTAAACGTGCTTCTAGGGCTAAGGCAAGGCGGCAACATATTCATCAGGCCAGCTCTCCTAAAGCGCTCTGCAGCAAGACACGTACACATGAGAGCATATCTCAGTGTCAGAGGAGAGATAGCTGAGAAGGGAGAAAACTACCTCCTCATAAAGAGAGGAGACCACATGGCGCTAGTGGTCACAGGAGGAGCCTGGCTGAAAGCGGGAGAGGGAGAAACCACATGGGAGGAGGCATCAGCCAGCTTTAACCCAGGAGACACGGTCAGAGTATTCTGCCATAACATCCTCGTATTGAGAAAGGAGGCTGCTGAAGCATTTGGGATAAGAGCAGTCATCTGGGGCTATAGTGGAGCAATCATCAACCTATCAAACGGGACAGCACTATCCAAAGCCTGAACAGAGGACACAGGCCTCAGCACCCACATTTTTATTCAGCCTAAAAGCCTCTAGCAAAGGATAGCAGAGTGTGGCAAGCTAGGTAGAGGCTGCACTAGCTGAAGCTGCTGGAAGGCTTCAGGAGCTAGCAAGCGAGTACACTTAAGTGCGTGAGCTTCAGCTGCAAGCTTTAGCTAAAGCAGCTTGCTGAGCTGCTTTCCTCGCCAGGGGGGCCTAAGCTCCCTTAAGCTTCTCTGCTCACGTGAGCTGGTGGAGGAGATGCTGTCAGCTGCCTTACCATCCTCCATGCCATGGCTGTAGCTGGGAGAGCTGCTGGAAAGAGGATCACCTCACCTCTCAGTAGTTCCTTTGTCAGCTTACACTTCTCACCTGATAGCGCTGCTGACAAGACTCCTGCACCAGCTGATAGAAGGTAGATAAGCTTCTAGCTACCTACCATCTAAACCAACCTAAGCTAACCTGCAGTGATCCTAGCCCCCAGGCGCCTAAGCTCTGATATAGCCCTCAGCTTTGCCAGAAGGCTTAGCTGTCCTAGGATCTTCACTAGGATCAGGCTTGAGTACACTGTGTCTTCTGGTGCTCCACGTGATGTGGTTAAAGAAGCTATCAGGGCTTCTATAGAGAGGCTTTGCTCTGTTAAAGCTATGGTTGAGGAGGTTGCTGAGGTCACTTGCTCTGTTTCTTTGAAGGATTGAGGCTCTGTGCTACTAGGTGTAGCCTGGTCTTCCTGCATATCTGGCAGATGTCACTTGGCGTTATTGGCTCTCTCTCCCTTGCTATCTTCTCTACGATCTCGCTTAGAGACGAGGCCACTTCCTCTGTTTGGAGGAGCACCGCAACTTTCCCTCTCCTAAGGTTGATGTAGTGGCTTATGGTCGCCTGGGTTACTCCCAGGAGCTCTGCTGTCTCACTCTGCTTCATCCCTAGCTCCCTGATGAGCTTCTGAGCTATCATGGCTCTTATTGCTGGAAGTACTTCTCTGGTGAATGTCTCGCAGTATGCTCTCAAGGTCCCTAGGTTCCATGTGGGAGGCTCTTAAAAAGTGTGCGCCCACTTTCAGCTGGCTTAGCTGTCATGGAGCCTCAGGTAAAAAAATAAACCTCTCGCAGCTAGGGGGTTGGTGGCAGCTTTGTCTGGTAGGCCTATCGCCTCGATAGTGTCAGCTGGGATGAGCAAGTTCGGTAGGAGGGAGGGGCTCTACTGGCGTGAGCTCTTCCTTGAAGCCCTCAAGGAGGCTGTTGACAGGTGTCCTAGCTTAGATTTGAAGAGGGATGTGCAAGCATTGTTCATTGGCATGATGTGTGAGGGCTTTGAGCACCAGGGGCACGCTGGGTCAACTGCAGCAACTTGGGCTGGGCTCCTCCCTAAGGCTGCCATAAGAACTGAGGCAGCCTGTGCGTCAGCAGGAGCAGCCTTGAGGTTCGCTGTAGCAGCTGTGGCATCAGGGCTATATGACGTCGTGATAGCTGGTGGAGCTGAGAAGATGACGAATGTCTCTACTCCAGTGGCGACAGAGCTCATAGCCACAGCAGACGACTTCCACTTCGACCAGTGGAGTGGCCTCACATTCCCAGGGTTCTTCGCCCTGATGGCTGTAGCACACATGAGGAAATATGGGAGCACAGAAGAGGACCTGGCGATGATAGCTGTCAAGAACCACAGGAATGGAGCCAAGAACCCTAAGGCCCACTTCCAGAAGGAGATAACACTGGAGAAGGCCCTCAGCTCAAGGGTGATAGCATGGCCTCTCAAGCTCTATGACTGCTGTCCCATAACAGATGGAGCAGCTCTCATGGTTGTGACGAAGCCTGAGCTCGCCAGGAAGCTCACTGACACACCAGTACACATAGTAGGGCAGGGGTTTGCCTGCGATAGCATACTAGCCTTTGAAAAAGACTATGAGACAGCTACCTTCAGAGCCAATGTGGAGGCAGCTAAGGAAGCATACAAGATGGCTGGCTTGGAGCCGAAGGACATAGATGTCGCTGAAGTACATGACTGCTTCACGATATCAGAGCTAGTAGCCTACGAGGACCTAGGGTTCGCTAGGAAGGGAGAGGGGATGAAGCTGATAAGAGAAGGGCAAGTTGAGATAGGAGGTAAGATCCCAGTTAACCCGAGTGGAGGCTTAAAGTGTAAGGGGCATCCCGTTGGCGCCACAGGAGCAGCTCAGCTCTACGAGATATTCCTCCAGCTCAGAGGAGAAGCTGAGAGGAGGCAGGTAGAGGGGGCTGAAGTAGGGCTAGCACACAACCTAGGTGGCCCAGGTGCATCAGCTGTAGTAACCATATGCAAGAGAGGTGACTGAAGTGGGTGAGGAGCCAATCAAGCTACCTGACACAACCCTAGAGGAGTTCTATAGGCTCCTTGAGGAAGGCAAGCTCATGGCCTCGAAGTGCAGGAGATGCGGGAAGAAGACCTTCCCACCTAGGCCAGTCTGCCCAGAATGCTATTCAGCAGACCTAGAGTGGGTTGAGCTACCAAAGCAAGGCAGAATAGTGACCTACACGATAATACATGTAGCTCCACCCATGCTACAGAAGCTAGCACCATATGCTGTAGCAGTAGTCAAGCTAGATGATGGCACACCTATCATAGGTATGGTTAAGGGTATAGCTGAGCCAGGGCAAATAGACGTAGACACTAGGGTAGAGGTTTCATCTGAAAAGCCAGAGGAGACTCCAGATTGGCCAGAGAGGCCTAGGATAGTACTGAAGCCGATCAGAGAGCAGGCATAGCCTCCTGACGCCAGCAGCTGAGCTAGCACACCAGAGAGCTTCCACTCATCATAGGACAGGTGAGGCGTAAGCTGAGGCTCTTACACCCTTCAGCTAGCAGAGTAAAGCTATAGGCATAGGTAGCTGCCTGAAAATAGGGCTGCCTACGCTAGAATGCAGACGAGCTGCTCTAAGGCCAAGCTTGGGGTCTCATGGAGCCAAAAAGGCATCTAGGGGGCTAGTGCTCGTGATCACAGGCTCCCAGATAGGAATAGCAGGATAAAGCAAGCTGGGCTCCTCTATGCCCTCCAGTTAGGGAGCCTACTTCAGCTTAGGGTTATGTTATAGCTTTCTCACTGAAAGTGTCTCCTCAAGAGGTATTTTTAAGGAAATATTATGGCGGGCATACATGGCTAGAGGAGGGGTCATGAGGCTTCTAAGCTCCTGTTTGGTGAGGGAGATGCCTGTCCTTGATATCATGGTGCTGTTTGCTGCAGCTGACAGCAGAGACTCAAGGCACAGTAGAGCCTTAAAGTACGTGAGAAAGCTATCTGAGGAGGGCTATATGCTGTCCTGTTGCTCTGCTTGAGTTCGATATGACCTTGAGGAGGTATAGCCCTCGGGAGAGGATGGAGAAGCTAGCTTCCCCAGGCAGACTACCCTTACATCCAGGTGGCAGGATAGCACCTACAACACTCTATCTGCTAGCTGAGCTGGAGCTAGCGTATGGCCTAGACTACTTTGATACAGGGGTTGCAGCTGAAGCTCTAGAGCATGATGGTATAGTGGTCTCCACAGATAAGGCTTTCGACCAGATTAGAGGCTTAAGCAGAGTATTAGCAGGAAGCGTGGCAGACAGCTGATAGAAGCGTAGCGTACCTTAATTTCACATAGCTTATGAGGCTAGCTTGTCATATAGCAGCTGAGCTACCGTGTCTGCCTGAGCCTTTGAGGTCAGCTAGAAGCTTAAATAGCCTGCCTCCTCTGGGGGGAGGGCTACATGGAGTTAGATGCCTTACTTGGGAGCATAGTGGAGAATGCTAGGAGGAGTGGTAATCCACTTGGGCTAAGGAATGTGATAGGAGGCTGGGCTAAGGAGCTCGATCTCCCTAGGAGGGGTAGGTACGTCGTGTACTCTGGTGGCTTACATGACCTCGCTAAGTACATCAAGCTCTCCTCTAGGCTCCTTGGTGTAGCTGAGTCTCTTAGGCTAGGTGGAGCTGCTGTTAAAGCTGGGAGGCTTGGCTCAAGCCTGATTAAGGCAGCTGCTAGAGGTAGGGGGCTGGAGGCTGCTGCCCAGAGAGCTGTCAGAGCACTGCTGAGATGTGGGCTAGACTTAGCTTATGCTGGTGACAGCTACTCTGGAGTACTCTACTATGACCTCGGCTTAGATAGGCTGTTTGAGGAGCAGGCTAAGGCTACAGCCAGGATGCTGGCTAGCTCAGGTGCTAGTGTCGTCGTGGCCTTAGATCCACATACAGCTTATGCTCTCAGAGAGCTTTACCCTAAGTTCATAGAGTGGAGCATGGATGTGAAGCATTACGTTGAGCTCCTCTATGAGCTGGAGTATACTCCCATCGCTAAGGCGAGTGGAAGCTTGGTGCTCCATGACGCATGCTATATGGCGAGGTTTCTTAAGCTCATAGAGGAGCCTAGGTGGCTTCTGGAGTCTCTTGGCTATGAGGTCTTGGAGCCTGAGTGCAGTAGGGAGCTGACAGGCTGCTGCGGCGGCCCCATCGAGGCTATGCTCCCCAGGATCTCCAGAGAAGTTGCTGCTGAGAGAGCCATGGAGCTGGCCTCAGATGGAGCTGTAGCTGTCGAGTGCCCGATATGCTGGAGCATACTATCAGAGCAGAAGCTCAGGGTAGCTGAGCTAGGTGAGCTCCTTGAGGTGGGAGCTTGAAGTTCAGTGAAGTGAGCTCTCTGCTAGCTAAGGCCTCCAAGGACAGGGTGCTTAGAACTGGGCTAGCTAGGTCAGTAAGGAGCTACATGGAGAAGAGGAGGATCGCTGAGCAGGCATCTGAGCTAGCAGCTAGGGTGAGAGAAGCTAGAGAGGAGTCTATACTAAAGCTGAGAGAGCTCACCAAGCAGGCAGCTGACTCGATAGAAGATAATGGTGGAGCAGCCTACATCGCTAGGACAGCTGAGGAAGCTAGGAGGATAGCTGGTGAGCTCGTTGGAAGCAGCAGGCTTGTGGTCAAGGCTAAAAGCATGACTACAGAGGAGATAGGGCTGAGGGAGCACCTGGAGGAGCTTGGAAACGAGGTGTGGGAGACTGACCTAGGAGAGCTCATAGTCCAGCTCCTAGGCTCTAAGCCAATGCACTTCACTGCTCCAGCTATACACGTCACCAGAGAGGAGGTAGCTGAGCTCTTCAGGAGGAAGCTTAGCATCGAGGTCGGAGACAGCATACCTGAGCTAACCAAGGCAGCTAGAGCATTCCTGAGAGAGAAGTTCCTGAAGGCTGATGTAGGTGTGACTGGAGCTAACGCTATAGCAGCTGACTCAGGTATGCTCTTCATCATAGAGAATGAAGCTAACGCCAGGCTGGCTTCAACCCTACCTGAGAAGCATATAGCTGTAGCTGGAGTCGAGAAGCTATATAGGACATCACTTGAAGCCTGGATGGCCATAGAGGTGACCATGAGATATGCTGGCTACAAGGCTACATCCTATGTGAACATAGTGGCATCACCAAGCAAAACAGGAGACATAGAGAAGACAGTAGTCTATGGGGCACATGGCCCAAGAGAGCTACACGTGATCCTAGTTGACAACGGCCGCTATAAGGCTGCAGAAGACCCAGTGCTCAGGGAAGCCCTATACTGCCTGAGGTGTGGAGCATGCCAGTACATGTGCCCAGTATTCAAGGTGGTTGGAGGATACTGGGGTGGAAGAACATATGTCGGTGGGATAGGTGTAGTATGGACTGCCATAACAGGAAGCATAGAGGAAGCTATGCTACACTCCTATACCTGCCTCCTCTGTGGAAGATGCATGGAAGCCTGCCCACTCAAAATAGACCAGCCAAAGATGATCAGAGAGCTCAGGAGGAGATGGGTTGAAGGCAGCAGGCTCCAAGGCAGCCATGCATAAGCGCTATAAGGCCAGGTCCCCTATTAGCATCAGCAAGCACTCCTCTGAGGCTAGAGCCTAGATGATACCTTGACTGTAGCCATATCATCTGGACGTGGTAGAAAGGGGAATGTAGCTAGGTGCCTCGAGCTGATCAGAAGTGAAGTAGAAGAGAAGCTACTTGAAGCTGGCAGGGTGCTGGTTAAGCCTAACATGGTTACTGTAAGAAGACAGCTTGCTGCTACACATAGAGACACGCTAGATGCTGTCCTCAAGTTCCTCAGGAGCATAGGTGACATCGAGATCCTTGTAGGTGAGATACCTGCAATAGGCTCTGCTGAAGAAGGCTACAGGAACTACAGGTACCATGAGGTCTGTGAGAGATATGGAGCTAAGCTAGTAGACCCCTCAGGAGAGTGTGTTGAAGTTAGAGTATTCGACAGCAGCCTAGGGGAGCTCAGGGCTAAGGCCTCTAAGCTGATGCTTGAGACCCCTATCATCTCAGTGGCTCCAGCTAAGACTCATGATACAGTGCTAGTCACACTTAGCTTGAAGAATGTAGCAGTAGGTATGCTGCTCAAAGGAGAGAAGCAGAAGATACACCAGGGCTATAAGGCAATAAACCTCTCTATATTCAGGCTCTCTAGGCTAGCTAACATCATGCTAGCTGTAGTAGACGGCTACGAGGCCATGGAAGGCGAGGGCCCTGTCTCAGGCACCCCAGTCAAGTGGGGCGTCTGCGTAGCAGGCACATCAGGAGCTCAAGTAGATAGTACAGTAGCTTGGATGATGGGAGTGAACCCAAGGCAAGTAGGCTACCTAAGCTACTACGAGAAGCTAAAGCTAGAAACCCTATACCCTATAGTAGAGGTCAGAGGAGACCCACCAGAGGAGCATAGAAGACAGTTTAAGCTCCACCCAACACATGTAAGGCAGCTAGACTGGAAGCTTACAGATGAGGAGATGGAGAAAGTGAAGCCGGTGCTCCTAGACCCAGCCCCCTAGCAGCCAACCAGCTGAAAAAGGCCCCCATGTGCTGAAGCTGCTAGAAGCCTGCTTACAGGCCATCGGGCATGAGCTAAGCTACCCAGAAGCTATGCTCAAATCCCTGCTTAGCCTGCTATGGTGGTATTTGTCTCATCTATCACTGTGGTGTCGCTAAGAAGGCACCTATTGCTTTAGCTGAAATAGGGTTAAAGAAGAGAGTGTAGAGAAGCTTGCTGCTGAGCTCCCCCTCAAGCAGCTTGATCGAGCTTCATGCAGCAAATAGCCTTCACACAAGCTTCTACGAGAGACAGCCTACATCTGAAGCTGTAGAAGAGGAGTAGACATGGTAAGGTGCTTTACTAAGAGGCTCAGAGCACTACTGGCTGGTGGTCTTCGCTGGCGGCAACGTAGATGCTGTACTCGAGTTCTCATCTGAGCCAGCTGAAGCAGAGATCATAGCTGGAGCTTTAAGCTGTGGAGGGATCAGAACCGAAGACATCATGCTAGGAGGGTAGGGGTATAGGCTCCAAGCTTCAGCAGCATGGCCAACATCTCCCAGCTTCAAGCGGAGCATAGAGTCACTAGCAGAGGCGCTGCAGCTAGCCTACACCAGAGCTGGGAGGGCTATAGGGCTATGGCCCTATAGCGGGATGGATCTCACACCATAGCCTCTATGGCTATAGAGGCTAGCTGCCAGCTTAAAGCTAGAGGTGCCAGCATAGTAGCACACAGCTTGCCTCCAGCAGCTGCTTTAGAGGAGTTCATAGCTGCATGCTGCATCCTCTTAAGATCACTATCCCACCTTCTCCTATCTCGTACTCGAAGTTTTGGAGAGGTATCCTCGCTCCTCTCAACTTCATTACCCTAAGCTCCCTTCTAGAAGGCTCAGTTGAGAAGTCTTCCTGAGGTGTATTACTCCATCACATAAGAACCCTATGTCGCCTAGCTTAGGCTCACTGTTGTTATCTGCCTCCATTACGAGCATCGCTGTACAGCTCTTTCCACTTAAGTAGTCTAGTAGGAGCTGTGTGAAGAGCCTAGCACTCCACGCTCCCTTAAAGTATGACATGAGTGCTGTATATGAGTCTAAGATGATCCTCCTGATATTTGCCGTGTCTATCATGTATAGAAGCTTCTCTATCATGCTCTGTGGCCTACCTCCATGTATCTCACCAGCTTTAACAGCGATCAGCTTCTTGCTTTTGGCTAGCTGGCTGATAGGCCAGCCTAGCCTCTCCATGTTCCTGATATATGACTCTATCCTCTCAGTAGCACAGACATATAGGCCATGCCCCCTGCTCTTTACTCCTTCAACCAGAAACTTGGTTCTAGGGTCGTCTTGCCTGTCCCAATCCACCCTGTGACAGCTATCATGGAGCCTCTTGGAATGCCTCCTATCTCCTCATCTAGCCCTCTAACACCCAAGTTGACGCTATCCCCAGTAGGGAGGTGGCGCTTGTATGTGCCTTGGTTGAAGGCATGTGTATGCACCTTAACAGCCCTAGTGCCTCCTATAGAGTATTTTCCCTAGCTATCTTGCTGGGGGCTTGCTTGCATTTCTCTTGCTTGCCTCTATTAGCTTGCAGAAGAGCTTCTTGGGTCTAAGCTTCGGATATGAGCCTGCCATCTCTAGATCAGTTTCCAGTGCCTCTAGCGTTGGAGAAGGCTCTCAGGGGAGTAGAGGGCTAGGTTGGGCTTTAGGTGTAGGAGCACTGAGGACGCTAGCGCTCCCTTGTGCCTCTGAAGCTGCTTCTAACACAAGTCTACTAGCTTGGCTAGGAGCCTGCTGCATACTGCATGTTGGAGAGAGCAGGCTCGTTTAGAGTAGGATGCTATGGCTGCATATGGGCTTCCATGAGCAGCATCTTGGAGGGGAGCTGGGATGTGGCAGACTGGTTGTCTGCTTCTTCTAGCCTCACTACAGTGTTCTCCTAAGTGACGCCTCTCAGCAAGCAGACCTGTAGGCTGCTGGCTATGCTTGCTTCCAAGCCTGGCATATCTTATGCTCCTATATCTCATGGAGCACTATTGGTTTATGGGAGGGGATGTGAACTCTTATTAACTTGGGGTATGCTGGCTAGCTGGTGGTATATTGGTTTACATTAGGGTTGAGAGGGCTCCTGTAGCCTTGACTATAGCTGGCTCTGATTCTGGTGGTGGAGCTGGGATTCAAGCTGATCTTAAGGCTTTTGCTGCGCTAGGTGTCCATGGAGCTGTGGCTTTGACAGCTGTCACTGCTCAGAATACTAGGGCTGTCACTGGGATATACCCGTTGAGCCCTGAGGCTGTTGTTGAGCAGATCAGGGCTGTAGCTGAGGATATTGGTGTAGATGCTGCTAAGACTGGGATGCTGTATAGTAGTGGGATCATAGAGGCTGTAGCTAGGGAGGCTAGTAGGCTTGAGATCCCTCTTGTGGTTGACCCTGTGATGATAGCTAAGAGTGGAGCTAGGCTCCTCAGGGAGGATGCTGCTCAAGCTCTCGTTGAGAAGCTGCTTCCAGTAGCTAGGGTTGTGACCCCGAATCTGCTTGAGGCGAGTGCTATAGTAGGCTGGGATGTGAGGAGCGTTGAGGAGGCTGAGAGGGCTGCTAAGGAGATATCTGAGCTTGGCCCTGAGGCTGTGGTCGTTAAGGGAGGGCACTTGAGGGGAGAGGCTGCAGTCGATGTATTGTACTGGAGGGGAAGCACCTATAGGCTTGAAGCCCCTAGGGTGGAGGCTAGAACTACACATGGGACAGGATGCTGCTTCTCAGCTGCTATAGCAGCTATGCTAGCTAGGGGAGCTGAGGTTCCTGAGGCTGTTAGGGTAGCGAAGGAGGTTGTGACAGCAGCTATAAAGCATGGTGTGAAGGTTGGTGGTGGAAGCCAACCTGTCAATCCACTTGCCCTCCTCTACAAGCAGTCTGAGATGTATAGTGTGCTTGAGGAGCTTAGGAGGGCGGCTTCACTCCTCTCTACCAGGGAGTTTACGCCGCTAGTCCCTGAGGTTGGGGCTAACATAGCCTATGCTCTCCCTTATGCTGAGTCTATGGAGGATGTTGCAGCTATACCAGGGAGGCTTAGGAGGGCAGGAGACAGGGTTATTGGAGCAAGCCCAGAGTTCGGAGCAAGCAGGCATCTCTCAAGCTACATACTCACAGCTAGAGAGTATAGCCCTGAGGTGAGAGCAGCTCTGAACATAGCCTATAGCCCTCAGGCAGTAGAGGCGCTAGAGGAGATGGGGCTTTTGGTCTCAAGCTATGACAGGAGGCTCGAGCCCAGGGGAGTCAAGGAGAAGGAGGGAGCTACAGTCCCATGGGGGATGAAGGAGGCTATAAGGAAGGTGAGTAGGGTGCCTGACGTGGTATATCATACAGGAGACTGGGGGAAGGAGCCTATGATAGTTCTACTCGGCAGAAGCCCCATAGAGCTAGCTGAGCTAGCACTCAAGCTGGCTGAAAGGCTCAAGAAAGGGAGTAAGGCAGCAAGCCCCCTAGGGGAGCAGGAGGAGCTGCCAAAAGCAGCTTTAAGCTGCTCACAGAAGCCTAAATAGCTGTCTGCTCCCTATCCTTGAAAGCAGCCTAACCTGCGAGAAGCACCTTAGATCTCCAAGCCATGCTCCTCTTCAGCCTCTGTCAGGGTAGCATGCCTCTTCTAAGGCGAGTGCTGTCAGATGAGCTTGTCTCTGAGAGGCTAGCTGGCTTCTGTGCTGTCTTCATGCTAGCTGGCATGTAGTATTGGGAGCCGCTTGGCTCTAGGTTTCTACCTCTCTATGGGGTTCTGGTCTGCATGCTTTCTCTTTTTCTCCTCTAGGCTCTTCCTGTCTCCATCCTCTACTTAGATGCGGGGCTAATTGTGTCGTGGTTTGAGTAGGAGGGCTTTGAGGAACTTCTCTTGGAAGCCTGGGTGTGCTGCTAGCTCTATGTGCACTGCGCTCTTAGCTAGCTGCTCTGCCTTGGCTCTCAGGCTTTTGTTCTTTAGGAGCGCCTTTGCTCCAGCTAGGGCTGTGTTCCCAGCGTACCTCACCTCTTTTAGTGGGGCTGCTGGTAGCATCCCTATTCTGGCTGCGCTCTCTGTGCTCAGGTATGTTCCGAATGCGCCTGCTAGGAAGAGCTGGCTTAGCTCTTTTATGGCTGCCTCCTCTATTAGGGTTTGTGCAGCGGTGTGTACTGCAGCCTTAGCTAGCTGTAGCTCTCTTATATCTCTTTGGGTTAAGCCTATTGGCTTGCTGTCTACCCAGGTGGCTACTATCATCTTCTGACCTTGGACTTCAGCTGTGAGTGGTGAGCTCAGTATCCTGCCTGCCTCATCTACTGCCTTGACCTTGATGGCTTCAGCTAGGAGGTCTATGGCGCCTGAGCCACATAAGCCTGTTGGAGGCTCTCCAGCTACCGTCCTGTAGTACACTTTGAACGTCTCTGGGTCTATCCAGACTCTCTCTATGGCTCCTGGTGAGGCTCTGACCCCATGGGATAGGGTTGCTCCCTCGAATGCTGGGCCTGCTGCAGCTGAGCACACATATAGCTTGCCTTGATGTGAGAGCACTACCTCTGTGTTCGTCCCTAGGTCTATGAGCATCGAGCTGTTGCCCAGTTTGAGGGCTAGCACGCCTGCTAGCGCATCTGAGCCTACGAAGCCGGCTACAGGTGGAGGCAGGTAGACTAGAGCTTCACTTGGCTTGAGGTTGAGCTCGCTTGCCTTGAAGGTAGCTGGCTCCCCTAGGACAGGTGTGAACGGGGCTCTAGTGAGGTAGTCTAGTGGGAGAGATAGTAGAGTATGGTGCATCACAGTGTTCCCGACAGCTACTATCTCACGTATGTCCTCCAGCCTCACAGCTGCTGCCTCAGCTAGGCTTCTAGCCAGCTTGTTCAGCCCCTTTACCAGGAGCTTGTTGAGCTCCTCTACTCCATGCTGAATCGCGTAGGCTGCTCGAGTTATCACGTCTTCTCCAAGTCTGACCTGAGGGTTTAGTGCTGCTCCTGAAGCTAGTGTGGCTCCTGTCTCTAGGTCTATTATGCTCCCAGCTAGCTTAGTTGTCCCGAGGTCGAAGGCTAGCCCCAGTACACGAGGCTTCTCAGCTGACACGTCTACTACCAGGCTGCCTGCCTTGACTACATAGACTCTGCCTAGCCTAGCTACGTAAGGTAGCTTCCTCAAGGCTTGCAGCGTCAGCTTGGCTTCCAGCTTTGAGATGAGCCTAGTTGAGTCAGCTCTCTGGTCTCTTAGAGAAGGCTTGTCTACCTCGACTTCAGCTACAGCCACCGCTGGAGAGAGCTCCACCTCAGGCTCTAGACCCTCTGACAGGAGCCTCTGCTCTCTGAGGAGAGACTCTCTTGGAACCTCCACATCGACTTCAGCTTGAACTACAGCCTTTGCCTGGCAGGCTAGCCTCCAGCCACCTGGGAGCTCACCTCCCTCTAGCATGCTGGCTCCGCTGGCGACCTTCACCCTGCACTTCCCGCAGACTCCTCTGCCGCCGCAGAGGGCCTCGATGTGGGCTCCAGCCTTCTCTAGGGCCTCTAGCAGAGGCTCTCCTGGAGAGAGCTTGAGCTTAAAGCATCTTCTCTCTTGCCTTCTTGACCACCTCCTCAAGCTTCTCCCTCACTTCACTAGGGAGAGGCTCAGGCTCATGCTCTCTTAGGAGCTTCTTAGCCTTCTCCGCTGCTACCTCGTGAACCCACTTTGCTCCACTCTTCTCCCATACTCTCTCAGGCCTCCTATCAAATAGCTCAGGTATATACACCTCGCTTAGGTTCCTTAGGGTGTGCTTGTGGCTTAGGAAGTGGCCTTCTGGGCCTACTTCAGCTATCACGTCTACTGCCAGGGCTTCGTCATCTACCCTGATTCCTCTCAGGATCCTCTTCACATAGCCTATGGCTTCATTGCATATTACAGCCATCTCCATGCTGCCTATGCTTCCTCCTGCTAGGTAGCCGCAGTCATGTATCATGTTTACTCCACTCAAGGCTGCTATCAGCATGTTCATCATGACCTCTGCTCCAGCTTGAGCATCAGGAGCCTTTGAGTCTGAGCATCCTCCGAAGCCAAAGCAGGGTAGCCCATAGTAGCTTGCCATCTGAGCACACAGCAGGTTTGTCCCGAGGGTGAACTCTGGGGCCCCATAGGCTAGCCTACCTGTCTTGGGGTCGAAGAGCCCAGCCCACCCAGCGTAGACCACAGGAGCACCTGGGCTCACAGCCTGTATCAGGGCCAGTGAAGCAAGGCACTCTGCGTTCCCTACTACAGCTGAGCCAGCTATGGTCACTGGGCCAGTTGCGCCAGCCATGGGCATCGGCCCAAGTGTTATCGGTACTTTGGCCTTAGCGAAGACTAGCATGTTCTCGTTCTCCCTCGTGAATGTGAGTGGGCTTGCTGTCTCACTGTAGAGTGAGAGTATTGGCCTCCTCCTGAGCTCATCTAAGCCTCCTACTATGGCTGAAGCCATCTCTAAGACTAGCTCAGCGTTAGCCTTCCCTGGAGCAGAGTAGACTATAGGCTTAGAGGTGTTCTCGAATATCGTCTTGAACTCCACCACGTACTCAAGCTGATATGGGACGTCGAATGCTCCAGCTATGCTCATTATGAAGTCTATGTTCTCTAGGGCGTCTCCTAGCTTGGTTGCCTCAGCCATGTCCCTAGTAGTTGGCCTCCTGATCTCTCCTGTCTCTAGGTCTCTGATGTATGGTGTAGGTGTTCCACCTAGCCCGAAGTATGTTCTGGAGTCCTCTAGCAGGATGTCGTTTTCCCTACGCCTGCCGCAGAGCAGTACTTGCCTTGGAGCCTTCCTCAGCGCCTCCTCTACTAGGTGCTGTGGGATCTTAACCCTGTCTCCCTCAACCTCTGCTCCAGCCTTCTTGTACTCCTCTAGCGCCAGCTTGGACTCGCATTTGACCCCAACCCTCTCTAGAACCTCTAGGGTAGCGAGGTGTATGCTATCTAGCTCAGCTAGAGACAGAGGGGACAGGATCCCTCCTTTGAGCCCTCTTTTCAACATTCCACCCCAATCAGCTTCTTAGCTACCTTCACTGCCTCCACTGCATCTGCGCCATAGCCGTCTGCCCCAATCTCTCTAGCCCACTCCTCTGTGACTGGTGCTCCACCAACCATGACCTTAACCTTGTCTCTGAGGCCAGCTTCCTCTAGAGCCTTCACTATCTCATGCTGGACAGGCATTGATGTGCTGAGCAAGGCTGATGCAGCCACTATGTCAGCTTTAACCTCCTTCGCCTTCTCTATGAACTTCTCGACTGGAACATCCTTCCCAAGGTCATAGACCTCGAATCCTGATGCAGTCAGCATCGCAGCCACTATGTTCTTCCCTATGTCATGGATGTCGCCTGCTACCGTGCCTATCACAACCCTACCGAGGCCCTTCCTCTTCTCACCTCTCTCCATTATCTTAGGCTCAATGAGCTCTTCTATCGCCTTCTTAGCTGCCTCAGCAGCGACAACAACGTGCATGAGGAATAGCTCTCCCTTCTCAAAGAGCTCACCTACCCTCCTTAAGCCAGCTGCAATCCCCTCCTCAAGGACCTCCACTGGATCGAAGCCTCTATCTAGTGCTGCCCTAACCTCCTTGAGAAGCTTCTCCTCATCGAATTCCAGTATGGCTTCAGCTACTCTACTTAAGCTGCTCAAGCACATCCCCAGAGCATCCTTGCAGCAAGCTAATATAAACCTAGACCTCAGCTGAATCAGCTTCTGGTGTCAGCTTGTAGGTTGACGTGAAGCGTGCCATGAGGCTCCTAGCTGAGGCAAGAGAAGCCCTCAGCGTCATGGGGAGCTGCTCAGCATTCCAGCTGACGAGTTCATGAGCAGCCTGACCTTCAGGTATGCTATGAGATATGCTATTGTAAGCATTGTGGAGACGCTGGCTTTAGCCTGCTCTCACATCCTAGAGGTGAAGTACAGCTTCACTCCAGAGCCTACAGCGAAGCTTTTGAGCGAGCTGGTAGGGTAGGGATAGCCTCACCATGCTGGCTGAGGAGACGAAGAGGATTGCAGGGCTCAGAAACCTGGTAGTCCATGAGTACTGGGCTGTAGACGACTTGAGAGTATATGAGGAAGCTAGCTCAAGTAGGCTAGAGGCTATTGAGAACTTCATAGCTGAAGTGGAGAGGCATGTTGAGGAGGAGGCTAGGCATCTTTAGGCTCAGCTGGAGCATGAGGGGGAAGGTTATGCTTAGTCTTAGGGCAGTGCTTGAAGAGGAAAGCGATGTCGTTTTCGCTGTGGTCTTCGGGAGCTTCCTGGATTCCCCTGTCTTCAGAGATGTAGACCTAGAGTATACCTCAGCAGGAGGTGGAGGCTGCTGGATACTATAGAGTATGCTGAGAGGCTTTCCACTTGGCTTGAGAGCATGGTGGGCCTTCCAGTTGATGCCATTGTGCTCAACTATGCTCTAATGTACATCAGGCTTAGAGCTCTTAGAGGCAGGTCATCCTGGATAGAGAGCCAGTGCTGAGGCTTGCTCTCAAGTTTGCAGCATACGACAACTCTAGGCTGAAGCTAGGCTTGAAAGCAAGCGACGTGTGCTGAGGCGCTGTAGGTGGCTAAAGATTAAAGTTTAGGTGGAGGGTTGGCTTCTGGTGGTGTAGTTGACTAGGAAGCTTTACTATGAGGACATGTACATGAGGGAGTTTGAGGCTACAGTCGTCAAGGCTGATGGAGCTAGAGTCGTCTTGGATCAGACTTGCTTCTACCCTGAGGGAGGAGGGCAGGTTGGTGACACAGGGTGGATTGGAGAGTATAGGGTTGTTGACACGCAGCTTGAGGGAGAGGAGGTCGTGCATTACCTTGAGAAGCCTGCTCCTCTTAAGCCAGGAGACAAGGTGAGGTGTAGGATCGACTGGGATAGGCGGTATAGGATTATGAGGCTTCACTCTGCTGCCCACATCATGGAGCACTTCCTCCACAGGGTGTTCGGGCCTCTTGAGAGGGTTGGAAGCAGAGTTGATGAGAAGAAGGATAGGTCTGACTACGCTTATGAGGGGAGGCTTGACCCTGTGAAGCTCAGGGAGGTTGAGGAGCTCTGTAACAGGTTCATCGCTGAGGGCCATGAGATCAGGATCGAGACGCCACCTGATAGGCCTGGCTTCAGGGTATGGAGGTGTGCTGAGATAGAGATGCCATGTGGTGGGATGCATGTGAGGAACACTAGGGAGATCGGGAGGATTAGGCTCAAGAGGAGGAATCCGGGGAGGGGTGTTGAGAGGGTTGAGACATACCTAGTAGACTAGGCTTCTGGAGCCTTTCTCTCCCACTTCTCTAGCAGAGAGAGGATGCATGCGCCTAGGCCAGCTGGTATAGCTGCCATTGAGAAGAGGAACCTCAGCTTCCATAGTAGAGCTAGGTGAGGGATAGCTAGAGTGAGGTGTATTAGTGTAAGCCAGCCTGCTAGGAATATTGCTGCCCCAGCTATGAATATCCTGTCTGTGAGCATCATCGTCTTCCTGTAGCTCCCCTCCAGCCTCCTGAAGACCCTCTTAGCCTTCTTCTTGACCTTCTCAGCTACGTTCATGTCCTTAGCCTTGTCTACGAAGAACCTTGCGAACTCGATGGCCTCTCTAGCTTCCTCTCTCGTAGGGATGTAGAAGGAGTGTAGGCACATGTTCCTAATATACCTCCACTTCTTGAGCTCCTTCCAAGCTGGCAGCCAGACATTCTCTCTCTTGGCGAAGTGCATGAGGTCTAGCAGCTCAGCTTGCTTTAGGCCACCTACCCCAAGAGCTAACCTGAGAGACTTCTCGACTGCTATCATCGCTGTTATGACTGCTGCCCTCGTGCTCCCCTGCTCAAGGAGCTGCTTAGCCTCCTCTAGGTCTCTATCAACCATCTCCCAGTATCCTAGGTTGCTCTCAGGGGGTGTGGCCACCAGAGGCATCCTAGATCTCAGGTGGTATCCCTTTAATAGCTTTGCAGGCAGCTGCCAGCACTGCTAGAGCTGCTCTCCTGACGCAGCTAGCTCCCTTTTAAGCTCCTCTATGAACTTGCTTATGAAGCTCTTCCTCCTCTCAAGCTCTTCTCCACCAGCTTTAGTGTAGGCTTTGATGCTAGCTAGCTTCTCAAGTGCAGGGAGGACGTCTTTAGGCTCTCTCAGCCTACCTGCCTGTAGCTCTCTGAGCACTGCTCTTATGACACCGACTGCTCCACAGGCATCTATGCAGTCAGCATCCCAGAGGACCTTGCCTTCTGGGGTATCTGGCTCTGGGCCACCATACCTGCTGTGAGACCTTATGGCATGAGAGGCTTTCTCAGCAACTTCCCTGGAGACACCTAGCTTCATGAGCATTTCCAGCGCCATCTTTGCTCCAAGCTCATAGTGTATGGCTCTATCATCTGGGATAGCTATGTCATGGAGTGCTGCAGCTAGCCTGACAGCTTCCAGGTCAGCTTCCTCCTCCTTGGCTATCTTCTCACACCAGAAGAGGACTCTCCTAACGTGCCCTGGGGTTGCAACAAGCTCCTCAGAGAGCTTTTCCTCAGCTTTCCTGAGGGCCTCATCTAGAGCACTCAATCTTCCACCAGGAGGCTATAGGCTAAAGGTTAATAAGTTGAGCATGCTGCAGTCATCTAGAGGATTCCTTCAAGGATGCTGGCATCAGGCTCCATGGTGGTCTCAGTGTCCTTAATTGAGGAGTATATGCATAGGGTTTCAGCTGAGGCTGTAGAGTCGGGTGAGAGGAGGCTTATAGCCTTAGCTGGAGGCTTAAGAATAGAGGATGTAGCTGAGGCCATCAGGGTCTATGCCAGAGAGAGAGGTAGGCCAGTTACAGTCCTCTACGCAAATGTGTCAAGTGGAGAGGAGGTTGCTGGTGCTAGGGCTCTAGCTGAGAGGCTATCTGACGTAGCCTCCCTGACTCCACTAGACTTCGATGAAAGTGAGCTTGCGCTAGGTGGCACATGGGATGTGCTCCTAGCTGACTTCTCAGCCCAGATGAGGCCAGATGACATAGGTAGGCTCGTTGAGACAGTCAGGGGAGGAGGAGTAATAGTGTTCACGCTGCCACCACCAGGAGCCTGGCTTAGCTCACTCACCCTCTTCCAGAAGAAGCTTGCTAGCCCACCTTACAGCGAGAGTGATGTCAGGAACCTCTTCAAGCTAAGGTTCCTGAGGAGCATAAGAGAGTCTGAGGGAACCTGGCTCATAGACCTAGAGTCTAAGATGGTGTATGGGAAGCCTAGGAGAGCTAGAAGCCAGCAGCCACCCAAGGCTAACGCTGAGGGGCCAGTCAGGTCTCTTGCGCTGACAGATGAGCAGGTTGAGGTCATAGATGCCGTGGAGGAAGCCAGGGAAGCTGGGAGGCATGCTGTAGTCGTGATAGCGAACAGGGGGAGAGGGAAGTCAGCTGCCTTAGGTCTAGGGATATCTCTGATCATGAGGAAGTTCAAGGCTATAGGTGTAACAGCCCCCTCCCTTCAGGGGGTACACACACTCTTTGAGTTCCTTGAGAGAGGGCTGAGAGCACAGGGGCTCAGTCCAGCTCCTATAGTGAAGGATGGAGAGAAGGTAGGTGTGAGAGCTAAGGGGAGAGTTGCAGTCTACCTGAGCCCACCCTCACTAGCTGACTCAGATATGAAGGTCAAGGTCGTTGACGAGGCAGCTTCAATCCCAACATACATCCTCTTCAAGATACTCAGGTCTAGCAGGATAGCCATATTCTCTTCGACAATACACGGCTACGAGGGAGCTGGAAGAGGGTTCTCCCAGAAGTTCCTCTCTACACTAGCTGAGGAGAAGAGCACTAGGCTAAGGATAGTTGAAATGAAGACTCCGATAAGGTATCCTCCAGGAGACCCTATTGAGAAGTGGCTCTATAAGCTCCTCCTTCTGGATGCTGAGCCAGGTGAGCCAGATGGATTCAGCGATCCAGAGTACATCAAGGTAGACTTCACTAAGGTAGGGGAGGATTTCCTGAAGAAGTGGTATGGGATATATGTGCTAGCACACTACAGGAATAGACCTAATGACCTAGCGATAATCCTAGATGCACCACACCACTCTGCTAGGGCTCTAGCTTCAGGAGGTGAGGCTCTAGTCTCAGTTCAGCTAGCTGAGGAGGGGAAGCTTGAGGAGGATGTCATAGAGGGGATCATGGCTAGGGAGAGAGATGTACCAGGACACATGATCCCATCAAGAATCCTCATGTACTATGGGCTAAGGGGCTTTGCTAAGCTATGGGGCTGGAGGATAGTGAGGATAGCAACCCACCCAGCACTCCAGCGTAGAGGCCTAGGGTCTAGGGCTCTGAGGGAGGTCTGTAAGGAGGCCATGGAGGTGGGGATGGACTGGGTTGGGTCAGGTTTCGGGGCAAGCGAGGAGCTGCTGAGATTCTGGCTGAGGAATGGCTTCACACCAATACACCTGAGCCCGACTAGAAACCAGGTTTCAGGAGAGTACAGCGTCTTCGTAGCTAAGCCCCTCACAGAGAGAGCTGAAGCCATGGTGAGGCAGCTTAACCTTGAGATGAAGAAGAGGGTGATACAGTCTCTACACGACATATACTTTGGGATGCCACCTGAGGTAGCTAGGCTATTATTGGCTACAGGAGGCGTGCCAGCTAAGCCTAAGCTGACATATAGCCAGAAGCTCAGGCTGCTAGGGTACATCAGAGGATATAACTCATATGAGATGACATGTGATGCCCTAGTGGAGCTTGCTAGAGCATACTTCCTCGGGTGGCATAGCAAGAGGCCTCTGACAGAAGGTGAGGAGAGGCTTCTGATAGCCAAGGTGCTTCAGGGGAAGAGCTGGGACCTAGCTAAGCCTGCGATAGGCCTCAGAAAGCAGAGTGAGCTCTTTGAGGCGATGAGGAGCATAGCTAGGAGGCTAGCAGCCTACTACAGGGTGGCTGAGCCATGAGGAGAGCTAGGATAGCCTTCAAGAAGCACCTGGTGCCACTGATCTTAGATGGGCTGAAGACAGCAACCATCAGGAAGTGGAGCGAGTGTAGGCTAGAGAAGGGGGATGTAGTCAGCTTGGTCTCAGATGGGAGAGAGTTCGCTAAAGCCAAGGTGACTAAGGTGAGGAAGATCAAGGTAGGCCAGCTCAGAGACGAGGACGCTGAGAAGGCAGGCTACCCAGATGCAGACACCCTGAAAGCAGCCTTAAGGAGATACTATGGGAAGCTCAAGGAAGGGGATTCACTCTATGAGATAGAGTTCAAGGTGATAGACAGAGGATAAGCTTATCAGCTGAGAGCTGACTGTAGGTAGCATGCAGATGGTGGAGGTGAAGCTAGCTGAGCTAGCCATGAGAGAAGCAGGAAAGAGGAGTATACCTGTCGAGCAGCTGCTAGCTGAAAAGCTATGTTGGGAAGCTGACCAAGGCTAGAGCTGAAGCCTCTTATAGCCTGACATCTCGCCCAGAGAGCGCTCAAAGCATCACGCTTCAAGCTTACATTCCAAGCTCACCTCAACCCACTATAGCCTTGTCAGAGACGCTAGGTGGCTTCATGGTAGCTGTGTAGCTCACTAGTAGAGTTCCTGCTGATCCTCATCTTGGCCTTGTAGTACGTGGAGAGAGCTGCTAGTGAGGAGGCTGCTGACTCTGGTGTGAGGTATACTGGTATGCCTGACTTGATGAGTGCTTTCAGCTGCTCTCCTGCCTCACCTACATAGGGGCATACTGCTACTAGAGGCTTGACACAGCTCTCCTTGGCTTCAGCCATGACCTTAGCGAACTCCTCTGCTATCTGCTTGCTGTAAGTCAGGACTGCTGCCACCCCTACCACCATGGCATCTATCCTAGGGTCTTTGTCTAGGATTATTGCAGCTCGCCTGACCAAGTCTATGTCTCTCACCATTGCTAGGGTGAGGTCAGCTGGATTTGAGGTCCCTGCTACAGGCGGTAGGATCTCTCTGAGCCTGAGCTTGGTTTCCCCAGTGAACTCTGGAGCCTCCAGGCCTGCCTGCTCTATAGCGTCCACTAGCACCACACCTAGGCCTCCTGGGCCTGTTATCACCCCAACTCCCCTCACTGGCATCGGGTTTAGCCTGCTGAATGTCATGCAGTACTCTACTAGCTCCAGTAGCGTCTCTGCTCTGATGACTCCAGCTTGCTTGAATGCTGCTGAGAGCACCTTGTCTGCTCCAGCTAAGGCTCCTGTGTGGGATAAGGCTGCTCTCCTCCCAGCCTCCCCTCTGCCGACCTTCATCAAGACTATAGGCTTCCTTGCAGCTGCCTTCCTAGCTTCCTCTAGGAAGCGCCTCCCATCCTTCACCTGCTCTATGTAGCCTCCTATGACCCTGGTGTCCTCGTCTCTGCTCATGTATCCTATGAAGTCCACTAGAGTTAGGTCAGCCTCGTTCCCTGTGCTAGCAAGCAAGCTTATCCCGAGGCCTCTCTCAGCTAGCATCATCACAATCATCTCAGCCATCCCTCCGCTATGTGAAACCAAGGCTACATCCCCTGGCTCCCTAGGGAACCCCTCGAACAGAGTTACCCTCCCACGTGGGCTATAGACTCCCATGCAGTTTGGGCCAATAACCCTGGTGCCACCAGCTCTAGCAGCCTCAACAAGCATCTTCTCCAGCTCAGCTCCCCTAGCACCAACCTCCCTGAAGCCTCCGCTAGCAACCACAACGTAGCCTACTCCAGCTCTAGCACAGTCTTCAGCCACCTTGACAGCAGCCTCAGCTGGCGTGACTATGATAGCCAAGTCAATGTGCTCACCTATGCTACTCACGCTAGGATAGCACCTCAGCCCTAGGATGCTGCTATACTTCGGGTTAACAGGGTAAACCTTCCCCTGAAAGCCATAGTCAATTATCCTCTTCAGCAGCAGGTTACCTATGCTACGAGGGTTCGGAGAGGCACCAACGACAGCTATAGACCTAGGCTTAAACAGCCTATCCAACCAGACACCAAGCCTCAATGCACGTAGCAAATTAAGTTTAACCCACTCCTAGCACTAGGGAGCTATCCAGCCTCAACTACACAGCTGCCACCAGACTCGACCACAACCTCTCAAGGCTAGATGCCAAGCATAAAGCAGGCATATTGCTAACTACCACCTCAAGCCTATGTTAGTATGGTGAAAGCAGCTCTATAGCCTCTAATCTCCTAGCTGGAAGGGTGCTGAGCAGGCTTAAATTTAGCCTGTGATATGGCTTATGGTGGTGTAGGTGGTTATCCAAGTGTTCATTTCAGCTGGTAGCAGAGAGGAAGCTGAGAAGATTGCTAGAGTTCTAGTTGAGAGGAGGCTTGCCGCGTGTGCTCAGGCTATGGGTCCTGTCAGGAGCTTCTACTGGTGGAAGGGCAGGGTAGAGGAAGCTGATGAGTGGCTTTGCCTAGCTAAGAGCAGCAGGGAGAAGCTGAGTGAACTCGTTAAGGCCGTAAAGGAGGTTCACTCCTATGAGGTCCCTGAGGTCATAGCTACTCCCGTGATGGGAGGGCTAGGCAGCTATATCAAGTGGGTTAAAGAGGAGCTTAGAGGTGAGCAAAGCTGAGGTGCTTTGTCACAGGTGGGACAGGCTTCATAGGAGGACGCTTAGTTGAGTCCCTAGTTGAAGACGGGCATGAAGTTGTAGCCTTAGCTAGGAAGACAAGTGACACAAGCCTGCTCAAGAGGCTTGGTGTGAATATTGTGAGAGTTGGCCTCCTGATCTCTCCTGTCTCTAGGTCTCTGATGTATGGTGTAGGTGTTCCACCTAGCCCGAAGTATGTTCTGGAGTCCTCTAGCAGGATGTCGTTTTCCCTACGCCTGCCGCAGAGTATGATCTGGGAGGGGCTTTCCTCAGGGCTTCTTTGACTAGATGCTGTGGTATCTTTACGTTCCTCTCCTTCTCATTTATGTCTGTACCCGTCTCCTTGAAGGCTTTCAGTATGGTTTCCGGCTCGCATCTCATTTCAGTGTCCTCTAGAACCTCTAGTGAGGCCATGTGGATGCTTTCAAGCTCCCTATTGGAGAGCATCTTGAGATATCCTCCTCTGAGCCCTCTCTTCAATTAGATCACCTGTAGTGCTTAGGTAGCTTCTTCCCATACTTCTCTAGGTAGGTTATTTCTTCTATTGGC
>JAVCBW010000032.1:0-9402 GCA_037917675.1 Thermoproteota archaeon | reverse complement strand
TTGGCATTAGTGGTATTGGATAGAAGGTGTTGCTTGTGAACATTAGTGGCATGTTAACTAGGTTTACGATGGCCATCAAGTTATTCATCAGTTATCAGGATGTTAACGGTATCTATGTAAGCATCAACATCCCCCCATAGCTCTTGGACCACTCGACTAGGAGCTTGAGGGTATCTGCATCATAACTCTCTACGTTCCCTGTGAGAGGAGAAAGGCAGGCCATTGCCACATAGAGGAGGCAAATCAGCTGCTTGGTCAGCTCTTCAAACTCCTTACTTGCCCTCCTGGATATTAGAGTACGGCCAGAGAGAGCAGAGCTGAACTTTGGTAGCAGATGCGCAAGAATTATATGGTATATTATTGAATCTATATGATTGGGGTAGACTATATGGCTAGAATACAGGTCAATTTAAAGCTAGAGGCCAACCTGATACGGGAGGTAGAGAAGCTCATAGAGAAGGGCCACTTCAGCAGCAAGACGGAGGCTTTCACTGAGGCATTACGTCTCCTGATAAGGTCATACAAGGCTAGAGAATTGATGGAGCGTATCGATAAGATTAGGGAGGGGACCGAGGAGCTATCAAGCGTCACCGAGGCTGTGATTAAAGCACAGGAAGAGGAAGATCAGCGTTGACCACTAAGCTAGCCATAGACTCGTCGGTGATTGTGAAGTGGTTTAAGAGAGGAGAGGAATTCGAGGAAGAAGCGCTAAAGCTTAGAAATGACGTTCTCTCAGGCGTAATCAACCCAATAATATCTGAATGGGTGTATTTAGAGGTCATCAGGGGACTCGTGAAAGCTGGTTTTCCCGAGAGTAGTATAGTCCAGGCCTATAGCACACTAAGAGAGATGGCTGACCTAGGCTTTATAGAGGCTGTCCCGGTATCCAGGTTATTAAATAAAGCAAAGGAGTTAGAGATAAAGTTAAAGTTATACGCATCAGATGCAGTGAACTTGGCTCCCGCTCTAGTGAACTCGATAAACATGCTATCTGAAGACAGACATTTACACCGTAAGTCTGTGAAGGATTTCATGGAAAAGTTAGGGCTGAAAATCCTTCGACTCAAGGATCTCTATGGAGATGTGTGAAGGTGTGAGCAAGTGTGTTAACAAACCCTCACACCATCTCTAGAGCCTAAAGTAAGCAATTTCTGAGCAAAGGCGATCCCCTAAGCATTGTTGCTCCTCCTAGCTTTCCATAAAATTGTGAACACACGTTCATCTCAGCCTCTAAGGAATGCCACTCTCACCGGCATCTCGTAGACAAAGGTATAGCTCAGAGTCAACTCTGAGTGCAGTTGGCAGTTTTGCTTTAGCTTTGATTTTTGCTAAAGGCAACTTTCATCAGATTTTCCACGCAAAGCATTTTCATAGAGGAGTTTCAAAGCAAAGTGAACACCCATTATGGTCAAAAATTGATTTCACTAAAGCAATTTCACCATCCTCTATACTCTATGTTGCATAGCTTCTATTTATGAGAAATTTAATTGCGATGATGCCCAAGCCCGCTTTTGAAGATAGTATGGAGAGATAGAGATGAGCATTCAAAGAGCAGATTTTAAAGCAATAGGGATATCCATGACAGCCTATGGTTTGGACTCGCCTTCGCATACTCCTACTCCGTTAAAAAGAACCATTAGCCTTACTGTCAGCATGCTTGCTCTCGGAAGTCCCGTTATGGTGGTGTTTGTTAGCGCCATTTGGCGAAAAGTGTTTGCACTCTATTTCATTGGGAGAGCTATCATATCCACATTGCGCTTATAATCTTTGCATGCAAAGGACTAAGGATGAAGAGAGAGACTCTGGGAACAGCCATACAGAATTCTCAAAATGATTGAGGAAGGATAGCTGGCGCAACCTCACTCATCAACCTGATGGAGATAATCTTTGTCCTTGGGAGAAAGAAGAAGTTTTGCAGTGACCTGAAGGGTTTGCCGAATTTTTGAAGTTGCAACTATCTCTCTGAGGTGATAGAGGCTCGTTAGGCGCTATTCAGTCTACTCTAGGCTCCATCTGCGATTAACAGAGCCTCCCCAAATTTATGAGGGCAGAGAGCTCATTTTAAGATGTAGAGGATGTGTGTCTTTGCAAAAGACGCTACGAGGTTGCAATAAGTTGACAGACCCGGTGGAGGCAATGCTTTTATAGTCAGTAGCAGCAGCCGGCATCAGCTCTGGTGTAGAGCTTCCTAGGTGCTTGACATGCCTGGTAGGGTCTCATGTTACTCTTGGGAGGATAGGAGGCGTCTAGGTTTTGAGGAGGCTGCTGTCTTCCATGGACATAGGGGGCCGTGGCTTGTACTCGGGTATAGAGCTGGGTGGAGAGCTGTCGAAGTCTTGAAGCCAGATTCCGTGTTTGAGCTGTCTTGTGTAGTGAGGTGCCCACTAAGCACCCCTTTCACCTGTGCAGCTGATGGAATCCAGGTTGCAGCAGGCTGTACTCTAGGGAAGCTGAACATCAAGCTGGAGCCTACAGGAAGCCCAGAGGAAATAGAGTACATTTTCACATGTAGGGGGAGAGCTCTACACCTCAAGCTTAAGCCTTGGGTACAGAAAAGGATAGAGGAGATTTCATCTGAGAGAGGGCTAGCTGAAGCTAGCAGATGGTGTATGGAGCAGGACTTTCAGAGCATGTTTGAAGAGCAGCTAGAGCTCTAGCTTCCGCCCCTAGTGTAGCCATGCTACCCCCCGCCTGCGAGCAGCTGGTGCGCTTGCTTAGCTGACATATTACTGGAGGTAGAGCTGCCTCTGCTCTGAGTAGCCAGCATGTCCACTTGGCTGTAGCCAAACCTAAACGCTTATATCCACTGTATCTGAGACCCATATATGACGCAGCTGGAGCTCCTAGAGTTCTCTGCTAAATGGTGCCCTCCCTGTAAGGCGCAGAAGCCGATAATGGAGAGAGTTGAGAGAGAGCTGAAGGTTCCAGTCAGGTACATCGACGTAGACACGAGAGAGGGAGGTGAGCTAGCTAGCCAGTATGAGGTTTGGGCTGTACCTACCATGATCCTCTTGAAAGATGGTAGAGAGGTACATAGGTGGGTAGGGTTCACACCATATGAGGAGCTAGCTCAAGCTATAGCTAGAGAGAAAGCTAGGTGAGCTATGTACCTTGAGCACCTGAGCTAGCTAGAGCTGCTGGCGGGAGCATGAGGGCTCTAGTGCTCTCTGTGCCTTCAGCTGGCAGCTTGCTCCTCTAGAAGGCTTTAGGCATCAGTGGAGCAGACTTAGGCAGCCTAGCTAGAGGGTTGAAGCTGAGCTTCAGGAGGCCTTCTGCCATCTGCTATAGGCTCTATGGCTCTGAGGCTATGAGCCCTGTGTAGCCTGCAGCTAAGCTTGTTAAGTAGGCTGCTCTAGGGCTTCTGGTGGTTGCTTGGGTAGGGCTGTCAGGGTAGCTGCTGTCCAGCCGAGGCTCTATGGTGAGTTCTGGGATAGCAGAAACCTGGAGAATGCTATCCGGCTCCTGGAGAGGGCTTGGAGGCTTGAGGTAGATGTTGCTTGCCTTCCGGAGTACTGTCCATGGAGTGGAGAGGAGGAGCTTGTCAAGGCTGCTGAAGACCTTGGGATCTACATAGTAGCAGGGCTGATTGAGGCTAGAGGAGACCTCAGGTATAATACAGCTACCCTCATATCACCTGATGGCATCGTGGGGAGGCAGAGGAAGAGCTGCCTAGGAGCCTTTGAGAGAGAGCAGCTAGGCTTCAAGCCAGGTTCAGCCTACCTAGTCTTTGAGACTCCTCTAGCTCGCATAGGGATGCCTGTATGCATCGACTTATGGGGGTATCCTCAAGCTGGCATCGAGATGGCTTGCAAGGGAGCTGAAGTGCTCTTCAACCCATCATACTTCTATGTTCTCAGAGACCACTGGAAGTGTGCTCTGCTGACGAGAGCATTTGAGCTATACACCCCAATAGTCGGAGCTAACTACGCTGAGTTCAAGCTGAGGCTAGGAGGTAGGTGGTGGAGGAGTGGAGGCAAGTCTCTCATAGTCTCACCTCCTAACTGGAGGAGTGAGGAGGAAGCTGCCGAGTGGCTTAGGAGGCACCCTTACTCACTTGACGACTGGGTTCGAGGAGAGCTAGGGATGGAGGAGGGCATCTTAACTGCCGACTTAGACCTAGACGCCATCAACACACTCAGACAGAGCTGGATGAGCCGGTTTGGCTACAGCCTCAGCAGCAGGCAGAAAGCATAAAGCCAGCTAGCTGCCAGCCCCTCCACTACACCTCAATAGAGAGTACAGGCTGCAAGCCTTGAGATGGATGTGATGGGTGGTTTAGAGTGTTATGGAGGCTGTAGCGTGTGGTGGAGCTGCATTTCAGGTTAGCATCTGATAGGGCTATGGCATGCTAGCTGTCTCTAGCTGATTAGGTTTTTATTTGAGTCTGATGTAGGTGGTGTGATGTCTAGGGTTGTTGTGGTCAGAGGTAGGAGTCCTTCTGCTATGGTTGAGGCTGGCTTAGAGTACTTTGACTGCCCCTCTGGAGGTAGGGTTGTTCTCAAGCCTAACTTGATTGCAGCTCAGCCTCCTCCAACCACGACTCCATGTGAGACTGTTGAGGCTCTAGCTAGGTACTACTTGGAGAGAGGCTGTGAGGTTGTTGTAGCTGAAGGCTCAGGTTGGTGTGATACCTTTGAAGCCTATGGGAAGCTGGGCTACCTTAGGCTCCAGGAGCTTGGTGTCAGGCTCATAGACTTGAACAGAGACAGCTTTGAGGTCGTCGAGGACCCTAGAGCACTCTTCCTGAAGAGGTTTGAGCTTCCAGTGACGCTTAGAGAAGCCTACATAGTGTCTGTGCCTGTCTTGAAGGAGCACTCGATAACTGGAGTCACACTCTCACTGAAGAACATGCTTGGAGCAACTCTCGGAGAGGAGGCTAGGGTTGCGAGGAAGGGGAGGTTCCATGTGAAGCTTGATGAGAGCATAGTTGACATCAACCTCTATCTTAAGCCGAAGCTAGCTGTCATCGATGGTAGGGTAGCTGGGCTAGGTGGAGAGCTTAGGTCTCATCCTAGGGAGCTCGGCATCATGGTCTTCTCAAGCGACCTAGTTGCAGCTGACGCCATTGGAGCAAGGTGGCTTGGAAAGGACCCTGAGAGGATTAGGCACATCCAGCTAGCTCAGAGAGCTGGCTTAGGGACAGCTGACCTCAGTAAGATAGAGGTCATTGAAGTAGATGCTGGTGGTTGAAGTGGGCTACCAGAGGTTTCTGAAGCCAGGCTTTAAGCCCTTCAACCCCATAGAGCTAGCTAAGCAGACTGAGCTCATCGTGACGAGAGAGGGCCCTGAGGGCCAGGAGAGGAAGTACACAGACTTCTACTCTGTCCCAGTCTACAGGGGGATCGCCACAGGCTATGCTGTAGGCTGCTGCCTGAGATGCATCTACTGCTGGTCTAACTGGTCTAGAGACTTCCCTGAGAGGTTTGGGGGGTTCTACTCACCGAGGCAAGCTGCCCAGCACATCTTCAAGGCTGCTGAAGAGGGCTTAGCTTACTCAAGCTACTGGAGGAAGCTCATCCCAAAGGTCAGGAAGCTGAGGCTATCAGGATGTGAGCCGACCATAGGGATGAAGCACCTACTTGAGCTCCTTGAGATAGTCTATGAGTCAGAGTACCCGCTCTTCATCCTCGAGACAAATGGCATAATCCTAGGGAGTGAAAGGAGCTATGCTAGGAGGCTAGCTGAGTTCAGAGAGAAGCTCTATGTCAGAGTCTCATTTAAGGCAGCGACCCCAGAAGGCTTCACCTCCAGGACTGGAGCCATAGGAGAGTTCTATGAGCTACCCTTCAAGGCTCTAAGGTACCTGCTAGATGAGGGAGTCTATGCGAGGGCAGCAGCCATGACAGACCCTAGAGTAATGCCTAGAGAGGAAAGAGAGCTACTGATCCAGATGCTAGATGAGATAGACCCAGAGGCAAACTACCAGGAGACACTAGAGGAGGAGGCTATAGACCCATATGAAACTACAGTCAAGCGTCTAAAGGCATTCTCAGACAGGAGGTATGCTAGGAGGCTTGAGGAGGAGATACTCAGCAAAACCTAGGGAAGCCAGCTACAGGCGCCTAAGCATGCTCACTAGCCTATAGCCTACAGGAGCTAGCCTTAGATGGACACCCTGCCATAGCCTCAGCTACATGCTGCTAAGCTACTGAGATTCCTCACCCCAGCTTTTTAAAAGCTGTACATATGTGGTTGGAGATGAGGGTGCTGCTTGCCCTACCTCCTGGGATCCATGGCCTAGAGATATATAGGGTTACAGGGCTTAATGCTCCTCCACTAGGCTTAGCTTGGGTGGCAGCTGTCCTCGAGGAGGGAGGCCACAAGGTTGCTGTAATCGACTCTCCAACGCTTAAGATGGATGTAGGAGAGTTTCTAGCGAAGGTTAGAGGCTGGAAGCCTGATGTAGTGGGGATCTCACTACAGACTCCTACTGCTCCTAGAGGCTATAAGGCTATCACCCTACTTAAGGAGCAGCTTCCTGATGTGCCTATAGTAGCTGGCGGCGTACATCCAACATTCATGTATGAGGAAGCCTTAAGCAGAGGTGCTGACGTCGTCGTCAGGTTTGAGGGTGAGCATACAGCGCTTGAGCTAGTAGACACAATCGAGCGCTATGGGCTAGATGAGAGGCGCCTGAAGGAGGTCAGGGGCATAGCCTTCAAGTCTAAGAGCGGCGATATCTCTGTAACTGAGCTGAGGCCTCTGATAAGAGACCTAGATAAGCTGCCTCTACCTGCAAGGCACCTCCTCCCCATGGACAGGTATACGCTGTTCAATAAGCCGATTAAGGTAGCACATGTGATGGCTAGCAGAGGATGCCCTTATGGATGCTCCTTCTGCATAACATCTTACTTCTGGGGTAGGAGGAGGAGATTTAGGTCAGCTGCGAGTGTAGCTGATGAGATAGAGGAGGTAGTTGACAAGTATGGAGCTAAGGCTATAGCCTTTACAGATGATGAGCTGACAGCTAACAGGAGGTTCATCTATAGCCTAGTGAGGGAGCTTAAGGAGAGGAGGCTTGACGTAAAGTTTGCCTGCGGCTCTAGAGTAGACCACGTTGACAGAGAGCTACTCAAGTTCCTATATGACAATGGCTGTACCATGATATACTTCGGTGTAGAGTCAGCATCTCAGAGCACTCTCGATAAGATAGGTAAGAGGACGAGAGTAGAGCAGGCACTCAGGGTTTTCAGGTGGGTGAAGGAGCTTAAGGGCTCTGCTAGCGGCAGCTTCATCTTAGGCTTCCCATGGGAGACAGTAGATGACATGAAGGAGACAGTCAAGCTGGCTTTGAAGCTTGACCCCAGCTATGCACAGTTCACAGCTCTAACCCCCTATCCTGGAACCCCAATCTACAGGTATGCTATAGAGAACAACCTGATAGTAGACAGGAACTGGGAGCACTACACGACACTAAGGCCTGTCATGAGAGGCTTCTACTTTACAGCCAGGCAGCTAAGCAGGATGCTGACATATGCCTATAGGAAGTTCTACCTAAGACTCTCATTCGTCCTCAGAGAGCTTAAGGCAGGTAGGCTAAGAGACCTAGCCTCCATACTAGCACGCGAGGCATCTAGGCTCCTCACTGAGGCAGCTAAGAGCCTTACTGGAAGGAGGCAGGAGGCTGAAGCAGGCTAGCTCCAGGCTCAAGCTGAACACCATGCTGTGAGCGCCACTTAGCTACCGCTCTCAGGTCTCATGCTACTGGCCTCTAATCCTCCTCCTTCTGAGATGCTCTAGCATGCTAGCTACACCTACCCCTGCTATCAGAGCTATGCTAGCTGCTATGGCTATTGTCGCCCCTACTGGTGTGTCAAGGATGTAGCTTGCTATGACACCTATGAGCCCTGAGGATCCTCCGACTACGCCTGCTAGCAGCGGCTGCCTCCTATAGGTTGCCTTCTCGACAGCTGCAGTTGGGTTGTAGAGGAGAGCGAAGACTAGGAACCCCCCTGTGAGCTTCAGAGCCACTGAGATAGCTAGAGCTGCAAGAAGCAGGAACAGTGCTGAGTAGAGCTGCACATTGACCCCCTCTGCCTCAGCTAGCTTGCTATCGAAGAGCAGCGCATCTATCTCAAGCTTGAATGATAGGATGCATAGGGCTAGAGCTGCTAGGAGAAGTGATAGGAGCACTATCTTCCCTGGTGTCGCTGCTAGGACGCTACCCCAGAGGACCAAGGAGGCTGTCTCAGCTGTCAGGGTTATGGAGGGAGACATGTAGATGGCTACCATAGCGATAGCTGAGGAGAGGGAGAAGGTACACATGGAGATAGTCTCTCTTTCGATCCCTACCCTCTGGTAGAGGAGCTCTACGATGAGTGCTGCAGCCACGCTGAGCGTGAATGCAGTTAGCTCAGGTGGCGTCGAGAGGAGCACTGACAGAGATGCTCCAGCTAAAGCTGCATGGGCAACAGTGAAGCAGAGGGTCAGTAGCCCAAGCCTCTTTAGGTATGCTCCGAGAGCTCCACATAAGCTGCCAGCTAGGGAGGCTGCTGTCAGAGCCTCTATGAAGAGCAGTGACATGATCTGCATCCTACCACACGCCCACCTCTCATCTCGATGACATCATCCATATAGCTTGCTACCGGGGAGACATCGTGGCTTACAACTATGACTGTCGAGCCCAGGTGCCTCCTGATGCTGTCGATGAGCTCAGCTGCCTCCAGCCTCCCCTCACGGTCTAGACTTGAGAAAGGCTCGTCCAGAAGCATCAGCCTCGGCTGCCTCACGATAGCTCTAGCTAAGAACACCCTCTGCTGCTGCCCACCACTGAGTGTGCCTAGAGGCCTGTCCTCAAGCCCTTCAAGCCCAACAACCCTGATACTCCACTCAACCCTCTCCCTCTCACACCTAGACAGAGGCCTTAGAGGGCTCTTAAATGCTGCAAGCCCCATAGAAACAACCTGCCTGACAGTATAGGTCTCACCTGGACCCCTCATATAGTCCTGCATCAGGTAGCTTGACATAAGCCTGACCCTCCTCGCATGCTTAGGCACATCGAAGCCTAGCACCCTCACAGCCCCCCTGATCGGGCGTAGGAAGCCCAGTATAAGCTCTAGTAGAGTAGTCTTGCCAGCTCCATTTGGCCCAGTAACCAGAGTCAGCGACCCATACTCTACGCTTATAGACACATCCCTCAGTGCAGGATCCCTGCTCCGAGGGTAAGCTGTAGTGACGTCTCTAAGCAAGACAGCTACTCTACCAGATGGCTTAGAGGACGCGAGGCCTAGCATCCTGAAGCCTCCTCAGGCCCCCCAGTGCAGCGTCTAGAAGCGAGCTCAAAGCTGATATGGCATCCACTGAGCTCAGCTGCTTCCACACTCCTGCTCAGCTGCTTTCACACACGTCTCCTCGCCTTCACTACAGCTAGCACTATTATGGCTGCCTCTACTGCAGCTAGCA
>JAVCBW010000056.1:0-9538 GCA_037917675.1 Thermoproteota archaeon | reverse complement strand
GGCTTGCTTAGATTCTTTAGATGCTTAGCTTGCTTAGGTGGCTTTAGCTGTATTTGGGGCTTTCTCATGAGGGCGAAGCCTGGGATGCGTTTCTAAGGTAGGAGGGGCTGGGAGCCAGCATGCTGGGAGGCTGATGGTTTCGGTTACCTATTGGCTTAAATAGCTCTTTGCTTGAGTTCAGATGGTGTGTGTGATGGTTTATGGGAGGACTGTATTGATGGCTCCTGGGCCTAGTCTTGTTGACCCTGAAGTCTTGTTGGAGATGGCTAAGCCTACTTTGAGCCATGTTTCACCGGAGTTTGATAGCCTTCATAAGGAGACTTTAGATATGCTTCTGAGGGTCTTTGATTCTAGTGGGAGGGTGCTGCTTATTCCTGGCAGCGGGACGAGTGCGATGGAGCTAGCGTTGAGGAGTCTTGTCAGTAGGGGTACGAGGGTTTTGGTTCTAAAAACTGGGTACTTTGGAGGCTATATTGAGGCTGGAGTTGAGATGCTTGGAGGGCGAGTGATACCTGTGGAGTCAGCTTTAGGTGAGGGGTTTACTGGAGAGCATGTTAGGAAGCTCTTTAGGGAGCATGAGGGCATCAGGGTGGTTGCGCTTCAGCATGTGGAGACATCTACTAGCGTAGCTAATCCACTGAGGGAGATATGTGAGGTAGCATCAGAGAGTGATGTGAGGGTTTTGGTTGATGCTGTCGCCTCTGCAGGGGGGATGGAGATTAGGATGGATGACTGGGGCATAGATGTATGCTTCACTGGCTCTCAGAAGGCTCTAGCTACTCCTCCAGGCTTGGGCATAGTGGTTTATGGTAGGAAGCTCATTGAGGAAGGGTATGCTCCAGCTTCAAGCCTATACTTCAATGAGCCTAAGCTTCTAGCTGAGATGGAGACCATGGGGAACTACTATATAACACCAGCTGTAAACCTGGTGTATGCGCTACATGCCTCTCTGAGGAAGATTATGAGTGAAGGCTTAAGTAACAGATTCTCTAGACACGAGGCGCTAGCAGAGGCTGTGAGAGAGGCTCTGGAGGAGATGGGTATCAGCCTAGTCGCTAAGGAGGGGTTCAGAGCTAATACTGTGACAGCAGCCTATCTCCCAGCAGGAGTTGACTGGCCATCTCTATATGGAGAGATGAGGAAGAGGGGTATAGAGATAGCTGGTGGGCTTGGAGAGCTTAAGGGTAAGATATTCAGGATTGGGCATATGGGTGAGGTTTCAAGTATAGAGGTCACAGCTACCATAGCAGCTTTGGAGAGAAGCCTAAGAGCTCTCGGATACAATGTTGCATTAGGCTCAGGGCTGAAGGCAGCACAGGAAAGGCTACATACATGGTTTATGTGAGAGCTGTTACAGTCCAGTTCCAGGCTAAGGCTCCTCCTGGAGCCAGCTGCCTTAGAAGCTGGCTGCCCCCAATATTTTAGCCTAGCTGAGCATGGCGGCTTATCAGATGCCTGGAGAGCACTTGCGTCTTCTAGTGGGCGTGTGGAGAGCCTGAGGACCTGACATTGGGAAAGAATAGCTTTAGGAAGCTTTTGGAGCTGAAGTGAAGGTGCTAGCCTTCAGCTAGCTTATGGATAGAAGCTTCCTTGAGCTCTGAGGATGGTAAATAAGTGGGGCACGCTCATGTTATTTAGGTAGCTATATGATATGAGGGAGCTGGCTCTGCTTTCATGCTTGAGATGCTGTCTGCTCTCGCTGGGGGCTAAGCTGGGTTCTAGTGGTGTAGCTGCTGGAGTAGGCTACTGTATGTGCTACTTTTTAACCTAGCTTAGCATGGGAGTTTGGTGGTCTATTGGGGTTTGAGGAGTATGTTGTGCTTGTTGAGAGGGTGTGTGGAGGTGAGCCTGGGTACATAGCTGTGCTGAGGTGGGATAGGAGGGAGGAGGCGGCTAGGAGGATTATAGAGAGCTGTGAGGAGAAGCTGCTATCCACGTCACTGATGGTTAAGCTTAGATGTAGAGGAAGGGAGGTTAGTGTATATAGGACAGGGAAGGTTTTGATTAGGGGTGTTGACAGTGATGAGGAGGCTAGAGCCCTGTTGAGGGAGCTCTTAGGGTGCTAGCAGCAGGCTCTCTGAGTGCTGCTTGGCGCCTCACATTAGGGTCTGTTGGCTTGAGTTAGCTGTAGAGCTGGTCTCACCTTGCTTCTGGAGCTCATAGCTCCTGTTCAAGCCACTCGACCAACGCTATGTCGTCTCTGAGGTCTACTGTCCCGTTTCCATTTGAGTCAAACCACCTTATGAGTATAGCTGTGCCTCTCAGTATATGCCTATAGATGCTAGGGTACTTGAGTACCATGCATGCTGCCTCAGTTCCATTAGGGCTGTATCCACATGCTATGAGGAACCATCTTCCTCTCTGGTAGGTTAGTAGTATTAGAGCATAGTCTACTCTGCTTCCTATTGGAGTGTAGTCTCTGCCTGATAAGCTTGAGTATAGGTGCCATGTGCCATTAACTGGTGTGAAGTAGAATGGTGTTAGGGTGGAGTCGAGTATGCTCTTGGTTAGGGGGTTGGATAGGGAGCCTCCTATGCTCACTATGTTGCTTTCTGGTAGCTTGCTCCACTCTATGGCTCCTGACTCCATTGATGTGAGGCTCCATGCTGAATACACTGGAGTGGATTGGCTGTACTCTGAGAGCAGCTCTCTTGCGAAGCTGGCGTCAGCTTGGCTTCCAAAGACTATAGTCAGGTTGTAGAGTGTCTTGTGCTTAAAGAGATCAGGGTAGTCTCTCAGTGTAGCTATGTGTCCTGTTGTATGGAGGGAGGCTGGCTTCTCACATAGTAGTATGTCTTTTACCCTGGCTTTGATGTGTAGGCCTCCGATTTCGCTGAAGTTTATAGGTATCTGCCTGTACTTGTATAGCCCTAGGTCTACTATCACGTATCTATGGTTGGAGCTGGAGTTCTGTCTTACTCCATAGGCTTCGAGGAAGTACTCTATGCCCATGGTATGCCACTTCTCATCAGTTTCAGGATAGTACTTTTCAATGTAGAAGTCTCCTCCAGTTGCATTTGCTATTGTTAGTGCAGCAGTGCGGACGTCAGCTATGCTCCTCCGCCAGGACATGGGGTAGAGGATGCAGTGTAGCAGCTGGCCAGCGAGTAGTGCTGCCGCCAGCAGCAGGATTATGTAGCTCCACCTCACCTTGATTGTAGAGAGCTTTGATAGCGTGAATGCCACTAGGATAGATGGGAGTGGTATGATCCATAGTACGTGATGCCAGCATACTCCTGAGACATGGTACTTTGATGTCCCTACATAGGAGTAGTGTAGGAGGAGGTATGGTATGATGAACCATAGGAGTGAGAGCATGTATGGGGGCTTTGCTCTCCTACCATCCTTTATAGACGCATATGAGACGTAGAGGAGGCCTGCAGTGAATAAGAGTAGGCGTGTGAGCCTAGCTGCTGATATCAAGATGTCTGCTCGATGCATCCTGGAGGAGAAGGCATATCCTGATGAAACGTCAGCGATCGCTTTGATTACTGCTTTATCCACTGGTATTATGACGCGGCCAGTGAATGGAAGCTGGCTACGACCTATAGTGACGTTAGCTATGGCAGTAGATGCCATGAGGGGGAGGATGGCAGCTATGATGGAGGATGCCAGGAAGGGTATGGATATGATGGTGGCTGTAAGCAGCTTCCTCGAGGGTAGCTTAGGCCTATATATCAGGTAGAGAGCGAGGAGGATAGGGATGAAAGCTCCCCCTGAGGGGTGGATCTGAGCTGCAGCAAATGCCAGCGGCACTACAGCTATGATGTAGCTGCTAGCGCCTCCTAACACTTTAGCTGCTGAGTAGAGTAGAGCTGTCGTGAAGAGAGGGAGTATATTAGGGTTCCATATGAACTTGGAGAAGGCGACGCTGGTCGGTGATACAGCATACAGGAGAGCTGACAGTAGGCCTACTTGCTCTCCGAAGAGCTCGCATCCAAGCTTGTAGCATAAGAGTATGGAGGCGGTGTTTAAGAGAGCTATCCAGACACAGACTGCCTCAGGCTCCTGGGAGAAGAGCATGGAGGGAGCTATTATATAGTAGTATAGAGGCCCTAGGTTTGGGAATGGTGCTGCACAGGGGCCTATGAGGACTAGCTTATGTCTTACAGCTATATCTCTTATGGTGAAGCAGTCTCTGATCTGATCTGCTTCAAATGGCTGGTGGCTCAGGTAGAGCAGCCTGAGGCAGCCACCTAACATTACTGCTATAAGCAAGGCTAGCAGCCTCCATCTCCCTTCTCCCAGGAGCAGAAGTCTCACATGACCCGCCCTCACCTCTGCAGCCTCATTCCCAGATAATAAGCTTTCCTTCAGACGCTGTCCGCCTCTAGTGCAATCCTGACGTACATGAGCTTAAAGCGAGCTTAAAGCATGTCTGGAGGATGTTTCTTGGGAGAGGGTTTAAGCTGTCCTAGGTGTGGCTGATATCCCTAGAGCATAGGTGGAGGATTAGGGGAGCTACTGCTACTCCTGCTGCTGAAGCCAGTATCGATTCGTTGATGCCAATGTGCTGCTCTAGTATGCTTCCTGTCAGGTTCCCGATGAACTCTGATAGTGAGCATACTCCACTTGATATGGAGTATGCTTCACCCTTGTGCTCTGATAGCTTGAGTGCTAGAGCTGTCCTCGCTATGTAGAGGAACTGGAATAGTGGGAGCGCTAGGAGGACAGCTAGCGTCAGGGGGCTTGAGGTAGCTGCGACAGCTGGCAGGTAGGCTACATAGAGGATGCAGCTGAGGATGTAGGAGCGGTAGCCGCCAAGCTTGTCTACGAGCCTACCGTAGAGTGGAGATGACAGGCCTGATAGCAGCCCTGAAGCTGATGTGACAGCACCATAGTATACTGGTGAAAAGCTGCATGCCTCCATGAGCTTAGCTGTAGCAGCAAGATAGAACTGTGAGAGGGAGATAGATGCTATGAGTAGGGAGGCAGCTAAGGCAGCTAGCTGCTTGGGTACCCTGAGAGACACAGCCCACTTTGCTGCCTCTCTCATGTTCAGCTGGCTTCTAGCTCTAAGCTCCCTTATTCCTGCTGCAGCTAGGAGGCTTGCAGCTGAGATCACAGCCCCCAGTAGAGAGGTGCTCTCTAGGCCAGCTAGCTTGGTAACCTCTCCTCCAATCAGGTTTCCTGCTGTGACTGAAAGCAAGCTAGCTAGCTGTACTCCACCTAGCCCTCTGCCAAAGGCTTCTTCTCCACTGTAGTCGTGTACCAGCACTACTAGAGCTGAGTCTAGAGCTGAGTAGGTGAAGTACCAGAAGACTGCTATAGCAGGATAGCAGGATGCTGGCATAGCAGATATCATGATCAAGCTGGCTGTGTTACAGGCTACCCCAAGCTTGATGAATGGCTTCCTGGCGTTAAGCTGATCTACTAGCTTCCCAAAGAGCCTCAAGCCTAGGAAGTATGCTAGAGCTGGTGGCCCACGTACTAAGGCAAGCTCCCATATGCCAACCTTATATGCTTCAAGCCACATAAAGGGGAGCACTAGAGACCAGGAAAATGATATGACAGCTGAGAAAGCCATCAAATGTTTTTCTGCTATGGAAGCCATATCTGAAACCTGCTAGCCTTGTGCTGAGGCTGTAGCTGGAGACTATACTTAAGCTTGATGTTGAGCTATAGATGGGCAAGGTTTTATAGGGGAGCTTCTACTAGGGCTGGGGTTTAGGTGGTGGTTTGAAGCTTGCTACCCTGTTTCTAGTGGGGTTCGCAGCTTTCACGCTTGGCTCCATAGTGGTAGCTGTCTACTCGACGCTTGGGAGAATATGGAGGATGAGGAGGAGGATAGCTAGGAAGCTTAGGGAAAGCAGGGTTAGGTTGAGCACGCTTAGAGAGGACTCTGACATAGTTCCTCAGATGGTCATGAAGTTCTCTGGGTCGCTTCCTGAGGGTAAAGTGTCTAGGGTTGAGGGGCATATTGGGATAATAGGGGATAGAGAGTACCTGTATGCAAAGTTCTATTATGTCGGTGACAGCGGCCTCCCAGAGTTTGAGCTTCTAGTCAGTAGTATTGGAGGGCTGCTTATAGCTCCAAAGGAGGCAGAGGGTGTCGTCAGAGGCAGGCTGGTGGAGATCAGAGAGCACTGGAATAAGAACGTGAGAGAAGCTAGGCTCCAGTACCTGAAGCATAGACCAGAGAAGAAGCTGATAGAAGCTGCAGCTAACACATTAGACCTGAGAGGTGTGCTTGAGCTCGTGGAGAAGGTGCTCAAGAGATAGCATCAGGTGTCTTAGAGGCCTAAACCTAATGCTAGGCTCACTAAGCATCCTCTGGAGGAAGCAGGCTTCAAGCTGCCTATGGTTGAGGGGGCTGTCAAGAGAGCTCGTTAGGAGATGGGGGCATCACAGCTTGTAGGCTATATCATGAGCTAGCTGTGTATGTAGCTGTAAGCTAACTGTAGATAGAGGTGGGTACTCAAGTGCATGTAGAGAGGTGCTTGTGACGACAGTTAATAAGTGAGCTAGCTATGGGCTAGCTATGGGACCTGATAGCCTCGCTAGGTACCTGAAGGATAGGGGGGTAGAGTTTAAGATTGTAGAGTTCGATAAGCCAACTAGGACGGTTAGGGAGGCAGCTGACATGCTGGGGACATCTGAGGAGAATATTGTGAAGACTCTGCTCTTCATCACGAGCAGCGGGCCTGTGCTAGCTATAGTGTCTGGCACTCAGAGAGTCAGCACCAGGAGGCTCGCTGAGGCTGCTGGAGTGCAGTGGGCTAGGCTAGCTACCAGAAGTGAGGTTGAGGAGATCACTGGATACCCAGCTGGAGCACTTCCTCCTATAGGACATAGGACTAAGCTGAAGACCATAGTAGATCCAGCTGTACTCAAGCTAGACAAGGTGTATGCTGGAGGAGGAGCAGAAAATGCGCTACTTGAGATATCACCACGGGATATTCTTAGGCTAGCTGAGGGGAGCATAGCAGAGATAGCAGAGAACCCTTAGCTGGCAATATGCCTATGCTAGCATAGGCTCTGGTAGCTGGATGCTCTGGAATAGAGGGCACAGCATGTGCTTCTGATGTGGGAGCGGGGGGGAAGAGGGTTATAGAGGAGGGTATGTGAGGTGTCATCTGAGGGAGCTTAGATGCTATATGGCTGCTGTAGCTATTATTGGCACGAGGGTTAGTGCTACTATGTTGAGGAGCTTTATGAGTATGTGGAGTGATGGGCCTGCTGTGTCTTTCAGTGGGTCTCCTACCGTGTCTCCTATAACTGAGGCTGCGTGTGCTGGTGTACCTTTGCCGCCTAGGTAGCCAGATTCTATGTACTTTTTAGCGTTGTCCCATGCTCCTCCTGCGTTGAACATGAAGACGGCTAGGAGTGCTCCTGAGGCTGTTGCTGCTATGAGGAACCCTCCTAGAGCTTCGCCTCCTAGTGTCAAGCCTACTAGGACTGGGGCAGCTAGGCTTATTAGAGTCGGTGCTACCATCTCTCTTAGGGCGTTTCTCGTGCTTATGTCTACGCACCTCTCGTAGTCTGGCTTCGCCTTGCCCTCTAGGATCCCTGGTATCTCTCTGAACTGCCTCCTCACTTCCTCTACCATCTGGAATGCTGTCTTCCCTACTGCCCTTATTGCTAGGGCTGAGAAGAGGAATGGCACTGCTGCCCCTAGGAATATGCCTACGATGACATGTGGGTTACTGAGGTTTATCACTCCCTGGTGGCCATACTCCCTCATGAGGTACACGTAGGATGCGAATAGCACTAGTGCAGAGAGGGCTGCGCATGACATCGCATAGCCCTTTGTTAGAGCCTTCGTCGTGTTTCCTACTGCGTCCAATACGTCTGTTGCCTCTCTCACCTCGTCTTCTATGCCTGACATTTCTGCTATCCCACCTGCATTGTCTGATATCGGGCCAAATGTATCTGATGACATTATGAACCCTGTTGTTGAGAGTATTCCTAGTGTGGCTGCTGTGACGCCATAGAAGCCTGAGGCAGGGTTCCTGAGGCCTCCCGTCACCACATATGAGAATATTATGACGACTGAGATTATGACCATTGGCAACACTGCACTCTCCATTCCAGTTGAAAGCCCCATTATGATGTTTATTGCTGGGCCTGTCTTAGCTGCATCAGCTATCCTCTTAACTGGAGTATACTCTGCGCTGGTGTAGTACTGGGTTACGTATCCTATTATGATGCTTGCAATGAGGCCTGATAGGTAGGCTGAGAGCAGCCTCAGGCCGCCTGGAAGCTTTAAAGCCTCCACTAGCGTCATGAAGCCTATGGCGCAGACAGCTGAGGTCGCTGCCAGCCCAGTGTTTATGGACTTCATAGGGTCACTGCCTCCTCTCACCATCAGCACCCCAGCTATGGCAGCTATAGCCCCTATTGCCTCCACCATGAGTGGAAACTCGACTATCTTCTTGACTAGGGTAGGTGACACTGCTGCAATTGAGGTAGCTAGAGACAAGCCCAGTATCATTGAGGCTATGATGTTGTCGCTGAAGGACTCAAATAGGTCTGCTCCCCTGCCTGCGCAGTCTCCCACGTTGTCTCCCACCTGGTCTGCTATGACAGCTGGGTTACGTGGATCATCCTCTGGGATCCCAGCTTCAACCTTACCTACGAGGTCTGCGCCTATGTCAGCAGCCTTAGTATATATGCCGCCACCCAGCTGAGCAAATAGGGCTGCTAAGCTCGCTCCAAACCCGAATCCAACAATGTGCTCTAGCATAGCTCTCTCATCTGGTATAAGCTTCCCATATAGCAGGTATAGTGTGCTTATCCCTATTATGCTAAGCCCTACTAGTGAGAGCCCCATTACAGCTCCTCCTCTGAAGGCTACAACCACTGCCTTCCTAGAGTCCTTCCTCGCCGTGTTAGCTGTCCTAACATTCGCTATGGTCGCTGCATTCATGCCTAGGTATGCTGCTAGCAGAGAGAGAGCTGCCCCATAGATGAATGCTATAGAGGTATATGGGCCTCTCACTATAGCTAGTATAGCTGCCAAGGCAGCTATGAAGTATGCTATAGTCGTGAACTGCCTCTTCAAGTATGCGTTAGCACCCTCCCTGATGTACCCTGCGATCTCAACCATCCTCTTCTCTCCTGGTTCTATCACTGCTATACTCCTATACACGGCTGCTACAGTCAGCATCACAAGGCATCCTATCACCAGGCTTACTATGGCCAGCAAGCTAGCCCCCAGGCACCTGTGCAGTGTACTAGTAAAAGTTTTCCATAGAGCTGCAGCTGGCACTCCATATGGCATCAGCTCCTGCTGCACACATGCTTCAGCCAAGATGGCACAGCATGCTCTCCGATCAAGATGGAGAAATCTCCCAGTTTAAAGGTGCACCTGCAAGCGCATCGATTGCCAGGGCCTATTATATCCTGAAGAGCATTTCTGGGATGACTGCCCTTTCTTAAGGAGGGATCAAGATCTTCGTGGGTGGTTGTTAGGAGCTAGAAATCTGACTCCAGAGCAACTCAGGGAGGGTTACGCTTCAGTCTGAGCAGCTCACAACAGTCACTAAGCCAACTTTTTGGAAGGTGAAAGACCCAAATATGGCAACATTAATAATAA
>JAVCBW010000006.1:0-9823 GCA_037917675.1 Thermoproteota archaeon | reverse complement strand
TCAGCTCAACCATGTGCTCTGCTACAAGCTTCTTCTCAACCATCTCATCGAACACAACCTTTATCCTAGTGAAGTCCATCCTCTTCTGGGCTAGCCTGAGCAGCGTGCTCCTCATCAAGTCCCTCACAGTAACAGGGTCAACGTATGAGACCCCGTAGACGCTCTCTCCGACAGTAAGCTTACGCTTCAGCTGACCTAGGAAGGCGTCAGCATACTCAGGGTAGACTGTAGCCATGACCAAGCACAGGTAGTCTAAGAGCGGAGGCACTCGATGCCTGTATATGTCCCACCAGAACCTGAGCCAAGCCTCCCCTACATCAGCCCTGATCACCTTGAGCTTTATCCCCTGAAGGAACTCCTCTACTGTAGGCAGCTTGGTCTCGAACTCAGGGTCAAGTGGCTCCATCTCATACGGCTGGAGCCCTAGGCTGAACACCCCTGAGATGTCGAGCCAGATGAAGAACATCGTCTGCCGCCAAGCATGCTCCTCGAACAGGCTTGCTGTGTCAACTGCCCTCTGGTAGTTCGTCCATATCGCTGACTCCTTCAGGATCTTGCTCCAGTACTTCCTCTTCTGTGCCACCAGCTCGCTTGCCAGCATGCCCCATGCCCCCGTGCTGCCCTAGAGCTGCCCCACGCTATGCTCCGATGAGCTTGAGCAGCTTGGTGTACTGCTTCACGGCATCAAACCTCCTTGCCTTCTGCTTCCCCTTCTCTGCTCTCTCCTCAAGCTCGCCTCTACGCTTGAGCTTAAGCTCCATTGCCTCCTCCATCGCTGAGGCAAGCACCTTAGGGCTATACAGGTGCATCTCGTACTCTATCCCGTCTCCAGTGTTGACGTACTCCACGTCGTCGTATGGGAACGTTATGTTCACGCGTGGGCTGCTTACCTCTGTGAGGGGAGGGTACATGCAGTGTACTGCAAGCGTCCCCATAGCGTTTCCCTCAACGATAGGGAGGCAGAAGCCCTCTGCTAGGCTTGGGACGAGTATGAAGTCTACTGCACCGAGGAAAGCAAGCATCTCCACTCTGCTCCTCTTCCCATACACCCTGTCAACGTGGACGCATGGGGCGTCAGCGAGCTTCTTCCCTCCTACATCATCTGTCACAGCATAGACGACGAAGTCCTTCCTCTTCTGGGCTAGCAGCGAGGCTGCCTCAGCGAGGCGCTCCAGCCCCTTCCTGATGTGGCTGTGGCTGAGCACCCCAAATATGACCTTGTTGGGGAACATCGACTGGAGGTAGCGTCTGGCAGTTTGCGTCAGCTCTGCTGCCTCAGCCAGCTGCTCCTTGACCAGCCCATGGTAGACTACCCCCTTGACCCTGAGCCCCGCCTCCCTGAGCTTCTCAGCCGTATACTTGCTTACAGCAACGAACTCTAGGTCTCTCCGCATCCAGTCAGCGATGTGGTAGCGTCTTATCTTCCCCTCTATCATAGTGTAGTATACAACAGGGGTACCGTAGAGAACCTGTAGATCCCTGTAGAGCAGCATGTAGGGTGCACAGAACAGAGGCGAAGACGGGTACACCAAGACCACTGCGTCACTCATGTTGCTCAAGGTGACCGGAGACTCGACATACGTGAGTATCCTCGGTGCATGCCCCTTCAAGTGGGCTACATGAGCTATGTCCTTCGCTACATTGATCAAGCTAACTGCTTTACCAGCTACGACAGCAACCCTCATACAAAAAAAGAGGGGGGAGGAGAGCTTTAAGCTTTGCAGCACTATGCAGGCTCTAGTATGGTATGACCCACCCTGCCACTACCTGTATTATCTCGTCGAGTATGCTTGGGTCTAGACCCATCGCTGTCACGTAGTAGCTCTTCAAGCCGTTAGCGTACTTCTTGCCTGCCTCGCCCTTCTGCCTTATTATGTGCCTGTAGAGTGCCAGCCCGAATGCAAGGTAGGTTGCTCTTATACCGCCAGTGATCCCATACCCGTCCAGTATAGGTCTCACTAGCTCTCTTACTGTGTTGACAGTGTTCAGCCCAGCCTGAGCCCTCTCTAACGCCACCTCCTGCACGTCAGTGAACCTTGTGCCCACTAGCGTAGGGTTGAACTTCTTCTCGTACTTCTTGTACATGTCTATGCCGGTCTTATACAGTGGCATCTACTCCACCTCTCTCTCGGTCGCTCCACTACTATAGTACAAGTGTACAAAGCTTTATATAGCATACAGTGCGTTTTAAAAAACGAAGTTAAAGAAGGCAAGGTGAAGCTGGTGGAGCAGCCTCCAGTAAAGCTCCTTCCAGAGGATATCCGCAGAGCGAGAAGCGAGCTTCTCAGCTACATTCTAGGAGAGCTGAACAAGGTAGAGAACTTCTGGAGGTTCATCTACAGGAAGCTCGTGTCACAGGGGATCGGGATAAGCTGTGATGCTGCAACTGACGTCGGAGTCATCGAAGACGGGATCGCCATAGCATGGACTGTGAGAGTAGTCATACCAGAGGAGCTTTGGAAGCAGCTTGCAGCCCTAAAGAAGAGGGGAGCGTTCAAGTGGCCTAAGCCCCACCACAAGACGAAGAGGAGAGTGAGGGAAGCTGAGTACACTGCCAGAGAAGAACTGGAACATTTTAATACTGAAGTCGAGGAAGGAGATATGGTGAGTGAGATTGGCGAAGAAGATAACCTTGGTGTTGAGTGACAGCCTATACAACAGGCTCATGGAGTTCTGCAAGAAGAACAGCATGTCAATACAGGACGTGCTGATCCCAGCGATAGTCAAGGTGCTTGAGGCGATGGAGGGGGGTAAGAGGTGAGCTTCCAAGCTCTCGTCCTCTCTCTGCTAGGCAGCATAGATGACCCAGCAGTCAGAGGAGACATAGCCACCACACTAGTGTTCCTAGCTGACCTCTACAACTCAGGGAGGCTCTCAGACAGCGACCTCAGAAGGGAGCTAACTGAGGTAGTCGATACTGTGCTAGCATACGTCCAGCCAGAGCTGCTCCCCCCACAGAGGAAGGAGAAGACCCAGATGCTAGTAGACCAGCTCATGAGGGCAGTCAAGGTCAGAGGACTACAGAGAAGGAGCCTAACTAGGCTGGCTACAGTAGCCAGAGCACCAAGCGAAGAGGAGTTCATCTAGTGAGGTGAGCTAGCTGCCGGGGAGACGCAGACACAGCTTGACCCAGAGCCCAGTCCAGAGAGCCAAGCTCTGGGAGAAGAAGATGCGGGGAGACATGTACACGCTCATCTTGGATGCAGTCAAGCCGCTTGCAGCACCTAAAGTCCAGATGTACCAAGCTGCATACCAGCACATAGTAGACACGGTCAAGGCGATAGCTGGAGCAAGAGGCGAGAGCCCAGCTCTCACCCACGAGTACATCTGGTATGCTCTTGAGCTGTGGCAGCTCACCCAGAGGTTCAAGTCTAATGCCCTCCAGCTTGAAGCTGAGGGAGCATACTTGAAGTACATGTACCGTGGGAGAGACAGGCTTGTCCTACGTGAGATCGCCAGCTCACTTGGAATAAGCCTGCCCAGCGACGAGGAGATATTCGAGAGGCTGGGGGCTGCCGTGGCTGTGGTGCGTGAAGTCATCGCTGAAGGCACGCTGACAGCAGACGGCACAGAGCAGACCATAGCAGAGTACACGGGGCTAGCTGTAGTACACGGGTACATAGACCTCTCCGCCATGGAGGCAGGAGACGAGGTGGTGATAAGATCATATGTACGCTTCAAGCCAGAGGGAGCATACAGGAAGTACGCTGAAGACACGTATAGCGGCCCACAAGACCCGCCAGCACTCTACATGCTCCCACGCCTGACAGTCTACGGGATAAAAGTGACCCTACAGCAGACAGCCGGAGCCTACAAGAGCTTCGACTACATGTTCGTCAGAGAGTAGCCTAGCTAAAGCACCAAGCTACAGCTACCTGCACTAAGCCACTCTACACTAAGCTATATTGCGAACTTGTATGTGACGTTCATTGGTGTGCCAGCTGGGAAAGTGACTGCGGTGTCAAGCACAGTCCTGTCTAGGAGCCAAACGTAGGCGCTTTGCCCGTCTTTCCAGAATAACCCAACCTCCCAGATATCTGTGCTCGTGTCAAGCGTAAATGTAGCACTCACCGTAAAGAAGTCTGCTCCATCAGTATATGATGCTGAAGCATTTTCTCTAGCCACCTCTGACCCAAGCTTGTAGTCTGTTTTCCCGGGGGCAACAGAGCTTGTTCCAACAGCTATAATCGACCCACAGTCATAGTTGTTAGTTGAGTTAAATATATTAGCGTTTATATCACCCTTAGAATTACGGTTTCGGTTGGCTCCAGTTTGGTCTATAAAATCGAATGCTGGCCAAGTATTCGGGTCATTGTGTGTAAACAGGCTAGCCATCATTCTGCCGAACCAGTCTGTCCCTAAGTCGTTCTTCAGTGACCTCTTCTTCTCCTCTAGATAGAGGTTGAACAGCCATTCGCCTACAGAGCACACCTTTCTTGGTGTCGGCTTCATCCTCCAGATCTCCAGCATCCTCATCTCCAGCCACCCCCTATGCTGGGGCTATCTCTATCGTCTTAGATAGCTTTGTGTATGTTATGTCTGCCTGCTTGACTTGCATCGTCTTGGTTAGCTTTGTGTATGTTATGTCTGCCTGCTTGACTTGCATCGTCTTGGTTAGCTTTGTGTATGTTATATCTGCCTGCTTGATTATAAGCTGCCTTGGAAATAGCTTGGCTTCTGGGGCTGGTGACAGCAGCTCAGTTGACTTCTTTTGGTGTCGATATCTTGGCGGGTAGACTCTTACTTCAGTCATGTCTTATGCCACCACTTTGACGAGCAGCTGGTAGTCTAGGCTTCTGTCTGCTGCTGGGGCTGCCTCCATCGTCAGCTCGATCTTCAGACCGTATCTGCTTGGTCTAGTCAGTATGTAGCATAGGGGTGGTGTAACTGGAGCGTCGTATGTTGCCTCCGCATATTCAATGTAGCTTCCTCCGCTCTTGATTATCATGCTCTCGGCTACCGTGATGCTCTCTCCGCTTGCCAGCGGTGTGAAGTCTACGAAGCCCTCAACCAAGTGCTGCTTGCCAACGACATCTGCTAGAGTAGAGGTGTCTATTATCGCAACTGTCTTTGGGTATGTGTCTGTTGTCAGGAAGCTTGCAGTCCCCTCAACTGGGTCTCTATGTGCCTCAATGCTTGGCAGCCTATCGAGATAGGGGGCTCTTGCAGTAGTATAGCCCTGCTCAGTCATCCCCTCCTTACATGCGTTCTTCACGTCAGTATATGTCAGCAATACCTTCGGGAAGTCTGGCATGCCAGCCACCCAGCATGCTACTGCTCTCATGGCTTATAAGTGTTCTCTCCCCTTCGCCTCGTGGGCTGTCTTCTTGTGTTGGGGTAGCCTCCCGTGGTAGTGTGGTGCTGCTGGATGGTGTACTGTGGGGGTGTGGGGCTGGTGTGGGATGTGTGGTAGGTGAATTATTTCACCTGATCTCCTCGCTCTCACCTCAGGCTGCCAGTCGATCGCCTAGAGCCCTCCTAGGGCAGCTGGAGCCTCTCAAAGCCAGCTTGACCTCGCTGCATGCAGCGAGTCGATCTCCTAGAGCCCTCTCAGAGACCACAGAGCCCCGATCCCCCGATGCCTGAAGCCCCCCTGCTCCACGTCATCCTCCTCCAGCCCGCTCTCACTTCAGGCAGCCAAGCGATCTCCTAGAGCCCTCCTAGGGGATCCGAGGCTCCAGCTTCAGCTTCAGCCTCTCTCCCACCCTTTAAAGGGGCTGGGGAGGCTTGGAGGCTACCTGAGCCTCCTGAGCATGACCTTGAACCTGAAGTACTCGCTTTCATACTCTCCTATCTCCCTGAAGCCCCTCTTTTTCCAGAACTCTATTGACTTTGGTGTCCTCTTCGACACGGTTATGATCACAAATGGCGTAGCTATGGATCTAAATGCCTTCTCTGCCAGCTTCGACCCAATTCCCCTCTCCCTGTGCTCCTTCCTCACATACATGTACTTTATCGTGCTCAGGTAGAAGTCTAGGCGTTTCACTGCAACGCACCCCACGATCTCCCCATTACACTCTGCTACGAGCACTCTGTCAAGCTCCCCCAGCTCCTCAGGGCTTGGTGCAGCTCTGAGAGCCTCACTGCCCCCTAGGAGCCTCGCTACCCTCTGGTACTCTGCTGCCTCAGCTTCCCTCACTACTACATCCACCATGCTCTCCACCCCATGAAAAGCTCTTCTGCTAGCTCTATCAGCTCTCTCCTGCTTAGCACCCTCACCTTGACTCTATCCAGATACTCGTCGGGTACATGCTCTAGGTAGTACACGTTGTCCGTCAGCTTCCTTACTCTGAACCCAAGCAGCTCCAAGTCCTCTACTGCCATCTCCTCCTCATAGTAGTCCTCTACCTCAACGTAGTAGCCTCTCCTCGGATAGTACACTGCATGCTCCTCTACCTCCACTTCTGCTACCTCCTCTAGCTCAAGGTCTGGAGTAATCTTGTACACCACGTTGTCCCTCAGCTCACTGAAGCCCTCAAGCTCTGCATCAACTCTCCTCCCATGCTGCCATCTGCTTGCCTCAACGTAGAGCCTTGCTCTCACAAGGGGCTCACTCATGACGACTATGTACTCTCCAGCCTCCCTGTACAGCACCTCCCCTGAGTTAGTGTAGGCGTAGGTCTCTCTCGTGTTCTTGTCATACACTATCACTCTCACTGTCCCCACTAGGTCGCTTAAGCTCTCAAACGCCTTCTCCACGTCCCCTGTCCTCTCGTAGGCTCTCTCCAAGCACACCAAGATGCTGTAGCTGTCTACCTCCGTGTACTTAGGGTACTCACTCCTGTACTCTGCTGCATTCGCTACTGCCCCATTGTGCACCAGAATGAAGTTTCTGCTCTCAAGAGGGTGGTTATTGCAGTTGTTCAGTGGAGACCCTGATGTTGCAGCCCTGTTATGCCAGATAACCTGCCGTATGCCCTTCGGGAAGACCCTGCCCCACAGGTTGAACTCCTCGACCATCCTCCAGAACCCGTGAGCTGTCACTGGTGCCTTATAGATCCTCACCGTGTTGTAGACTCCAAACGCATCGCCTCCCCTGACATCTGTCTTCTTGCTATAGTCCACTATCCTCGCTATGTCTTCTCTTGAAAGCGGCTTTTCACTCTTGTACGTCCCGATCCCACACATGCTCTCCCCTCCTCACGTAAACAGCATTGTCTGTAGCGGTATGTCCGCCTTCCTCCTGTAAACTGGGTTTCTGGCTACCTCCTTTACTGCTTGAAGTATGTTTACCCCAGTGTACTCCTCTATCCTCTTTATTTCGTCTATGTGCATCTCCACCAGCTTTTTCAGCTTCCTCTTCATCAGAGAAGCGTCGACTAGCCCAAAGTTCGAGTTACAGCACCTCTTGTACGCTCTCTCAACTTTCTTGAGCACTCTCTTGCACAGCTGCTGGCTTCCCGTGAGCCTCGGAGCCAGCACATGCAGCTTCGGTCTAGCTACTATGACAGCCATCAGTACAGTAGCAATGTAGTGTGCATTGAAGTTCTCTACGCCATCTGGCCACCTGAACTCATAGACGTAGACCCCATTGTAGTCCTTCAGGTTCAGGTAGCTGTACTTGCCTGTTGAGTCCCAGACGCCATGCACTATCTCAGCATACGTGCTTGCATCATAGTCTCTGTAGTACTCTCCTCTCCTGTATGCCGTGTGCTCTGTCAGGAAGTGATACGCTAACACATCAGCAAAGAATGCTGCCTCCAGCACTACATGCTTCATTTCCTCCTTGCATGAAGCAAACGGGTGGTAGCTTATGTTAGTGTGCCCTCCACACGTGTTCTTTGGGCTCATTCTGTCCTTCAGCGGCTCCCAGACCGCCTTTCTCGCCTTGAGCAGCTCCCTTAGCGTCAGCGGCTTGCTGCAGACCTCTAAGCCACACGAGCCGTCTACGTATGCCCTCTCAACATAGTTCATATTGACCCCAAGCTCCTCCGCGACCTCCTCAGGATCCTCTCCTGACTCCTCGCACTCTTGACATGGATCCGGACACAAATAGTGTTCTCTTGCCAGCCTGCAGAAGAGCCTCCTCCTCCGCGGTGCTATATCATAGACCTCCTCGTTTCTGTCATTGTAAACCCGCACTCTGCAGCCATACTGGCATGCGTCAGGTGAACAATTCACTTCAACCCTGTACTCTCTCCTTCTGAACATTCCTCTGAGATACACGCACACCTCACAGAGGCTGCAGAATTCACATCCATCTCTGCTGCAGTCCCGACATGGATCTTCTCGCACATTTATATTCGTCTCAAACTCGATCCCGACCCTAATCAAGCCGGGATCGAAAATAGGGGCTTTATTCTCCTCTCCCATTCTTTCACCTATCTACCTTATACCCCGAGGGGTTAAAAGCCTTACGTGTGGAACCCACCCAGTAAACGTGGTTTACCATGCGGTTTACGCACCCAACAAACAAAGCAAATCAGCTTCAAGCTGCCTAAAGCCAGCTCAACCTTGCTGCATGCAGCCAGTCGATCTCCAAAAGCCCTCTCAGAGCCCCCAGAGCCTCAAGCTCAGAGGATCCGAGACCCACCAGAGCCAGCTCACCCTCACCTCAGGCAGCGAGGCGATCCACCAGAGCCCTCCCAGAGGATCCGAGGCTTCAGCCTCCTCCTAGCCTGCTTGCCCGTTCATATTCCTATACGTAATATTACATTTAAAGCAAGCAGCGACAAAAAAACAAGGGGAGGTAGCTTAACCTGAATCGATGCATATAATCATCAGCTTCTCTGGCTTAAGTCTGAGAGTTTCTCTCGATGTAAGCTCTATTATCACTTCGTCTCCTTCTGCTACCAAAATCCCATAGTTGCTAAAACGGGGATTCTTGAACCTGTAGATCTTTCCTCCAGATATCCTATAGCTGTGGAAGCTCTCTGATGCATTCTGTGTGTCAAGGTAGTACTTGAAGAGCTTGCTGTTTTCTGTGCTCTCTTTTACTGAGTAGATCTCTAGGTTCTTCTCACGCACTAGCAGCTCTTCCAGCTCTAGCTTCACATTGAACTTCTTTTCAATGAATTCCTTGACGATCAGAGGCTCCCTTCTGACTTCAACGTAGTGCTCAAGCTCCTTTGGGAAGATTTCCATTGTCTCATAGCTGTCTAGAATGTGATAGTATTTTTCCGCATTTTCCTCTGTTATAAAGAAGACTCCTGCGTCATTGTATGGCGTTCCTCTCATGAAAAACACGCTGTTTTCATCGTAGAACACTATAGCTTTGTCCTCGGGCAGATAGATTCTCTTGAACTCCTCGGGCTCCATCTTAAACCGCTGAACTGGCGGAATCGTTAGAACGTCTGGCAGTATTACCAGCTCCCTCCACTCTTCAGTCAAGTATTCTAGTAGATTCTCTATCTGTGAACTTCTACTTTTCTCTCCCATCTTTCCACCTATCCCCCCTATGGAAGGTTTCCTTAAAAGCCTTGCGTGTGGAACCCACACAGTAAACTACGTAAACATGGCGGTTTACGCACCCAGCAGCTCTCCTCCAGCTTGCTCCCACCACAAGCCTGAAGCCGCCTAGCTTCCAGCTCCTCGAAGCCTCCAGCTCTCTCAGAGCCCTCCCACAGCCTCCAGAGCCCCAGCTCCAGCCTGCTCCCACTTCAGGCAGCCAGTCGATCACCAAAAGCCCTCTCAGCTCAGCTGGAGCCTCAAGCCCAGAGGATCCGAGGCTCCTCGAAGCCTCCAAGGCGTCCCTTCAACAATTGAAGAAGCCTCTCGCCAGCTTGCTCCCACCTCATGCAGCCAGTCGATCCCCTAAGCTCCTCTCAGAGCCTCCAGAGCCTCAGCTCCAGCTCAGCCCACCTACCCGTTCATATTCCAAAAT
>JAVCBW010000026.1:0-10039 GCA_037917675.1 Thermoproteota archaeon | reverse complement strand
CCTCAACCTCACTGACACTCAGCTTAAGCCTCTCAGCTACCTCACTTGGCTCACAGGCACCATGCTTGAGAAGCCACCCTAGCACTAGAAGCCCTCTCCTACTGAGCCTATAAGCTAAGTCCAGAGCCAAGAAGCCTCCCATGTCACCGCCTACATCTTTTAAAAGCTTAGAGCTCACCTAGCTCATGCCTCAGCTCACAAGCTCTCTGGCACCTTCCAAGATAAGGTAGCAATGCTAAGCTCATGGTATATGCACTTAACCAGATCTTGAGCTCCTGCCCACTTAAGCACTATCATGGCTGCTCAATGGAGCAGCTAACCAGCTTACCTAACCCCACTCCAGCTCCCTCAGCTCGCAATAAGCTAAAAGGATTTAAGGCCGATAAAAGCTGCATTTACATAGCCATTGGAGTACTGGAGATATCCTTAAGTGTAGCTCAGGAACTTATATGAGTGGAGCTCGCTGTAAGCTGAGGTAGCTACCATGGTAAGAGTTAGGCGTATCTATGCTAGACGGGTGAGCGTTGGGCGTATAGTTGGCGTGGTGAGAGAAGGTGGTCGTGAGGGTGAAGCTGAAGATAAGGAGGGGCAGAAGCGACTAGTGTTGTATATGTGACATATGATGGTTTTGTGAGGGTTTATAGGGGGCTGGCCAGCTTAGATAGGCTTGCTCAGGATGTGGTGGGAGGGTAAGCCTGAAAGAGCAGAGCTAAACAAGCAGATAGATGTAGGGCTTCACCCCTCCACCCCGAAAGCCCACCAATGAAAACTGAGGCGAGAAGCTCCCTGCTACAAGTGAAAAAGGAAACGAAAGTAGCAGAGAGCCAAAACGGAATCTGGAGGTAGAGGAGGCAGCCTTAGTGAACAGCGGCCACGAGGCAGACACTCCTCAGCTAATGATCCCTGTAGATCTAACCAGAGAACTTGAGCTATGGCCTCCTCCACCTACTGCGCGAAGCGACATTCGACACAGCTGGAGGCCCCCTCAGAGTATGGGCCTTGAGGAGAGCTGCCTCTGTCAAAGCAGTAGCACAAGACGCTGAGTGGAAGGAAGCCATGGTAGAGCTGGTGATCCCCCCGCTAGCAGATGAGCCGCTCATAAGCGACGTCCTCACAGACAAGCTTGAAATAGCATCAGAGTCTCCAGGAAAAGGGCTATGGGGTTCAAGTGGAGCCACACACGAAAACGAGGCCAAGCGAGCCAAGGCAAGCTTGATCATCAAAAAGCATGCAACTACCCTGAGAAGATGCCTCTCAGAGCCTAAATGGACATGTATCGCTGTAGACGAGGGCTACACATCACTACTAGACACAGAGGTATCAATCAGCAGTAATCCCGCATCTAGCACACCTGCATGCCTACCAGACATCAGATCATATCTAACAGCTACGTCTCCATCAGCATAGCAACTGAAGCCTAGAGTACCTTGCTCCCGTCCATTTAGAAGCTTAAGGAACAGCACTGCATGCTGCCTCTAAGCTATTAGCTCCCCAGGCTTATAGCCTAACATCTGGCATCACTTGCCTACAGCACCACGCTTCCCCTAAGGCATATTCACACATCACACATACAGCTATTTCCAATGTATCTAAAGTGAGTTCCGGCTCCTAAGGACTACACGTATCCATAAGCCATCCATCCACCATCTACGAATATAGTCTCACCTGTTATATAGCTGGAGTCATCGGAAGCTAAGAACACTGCAACCTTAGCTATCTCCTCTGGCTTCGCAAGCCTCCTCATAGGGATCCTCCTCTTAAGAGCTTCCACATCGAGTACTCCTCTAGAGACCAAGTCTTGAACCAGCTTAGTCTCAACATATCCAGGAGCTATAGCATTGACTCGAATATTATACTTAGCCCACTCTATAGCTAAAACCTTAGTAAGCATTATAACTGCACTCTTAGATGAGCAGTAAGCAGCTCGCATAGGGTAAGCTGCTGCACCAGATATAGAAGCTATATTGATTATATTCCCCTCCATTTGTCTAGCCATCACCTTGCCTGCTGCCTGGCTACAATAGAACACTCCACTAAGGTTAATGTCTATAACCCTACGCCACTCACTTTCCTCTACCTCTAGAGAGGGAATCACCTGCGCAATCCCAGCGTTATTAACCAAAATATCAATTTTACCGAATTCATCCACAGTCTTCTCAACCATCTCATCAACTTCACCTTTCCTAGAGACATCAGCCCTTACAACCAATCCTCTCCTCCCTATCCTCTCTACTTCAGCAATCACGTCTTTAGCACCCTTAATATCCCTATCTACAGCAACAACCACGTCTGCCCCTTCTCTTGCAAAAGCCAATGCTATCGCCTTACCTATACCCCTACTCCCCCCTGTCACTATCGCAACTTTCCCCTCTAGCCTCATCACCCACACCCTAGCATTCTCCCATGCTTTCTCTACGTATTTAAAAACTTTCGAACCCCAAGGCTAAGAATCCTTCCGATCCTTCAGCATCTATTAAAGCAATACGAGCCTGCATATCTGACTCTAGTCTCTACGATGAGATCGTCCACATGTAATTTTATAAGATCCCGAAAAATAACTAATGACGCTCGCTTATCTTTCCCGAGTAATTTAGTGGCTTCAATTTAAAGATAGCAGTATGCTACTGTCTGATAGGCTCTCAGCAGCTCGCTTCAAACTTGCTGTCGATAACTATTCATGATAAGGGCAACTACCCATAGCTCTCAGATAGATAGCAAGGTTTCTCTTGATTTAAATGTCGAAAGGAATTAATATGAGAGTATGAGCCTCTTAGACCCGGGGTGGTTGCTTGCCTTCTATAAGCTCTGCAGATCTGGAACGTGAGGGTGTCTTGAAGGTAGCTGAGCTCATGGCGATCTCAGCTAGAACAGCTCCAAAGGCCAAGGGCGTAGATGCCATCGAAACCCTAGTGGTCTATGGAGAGGAGCTAGAGAAGATCGCCTCTGAAATGGATAAGCTCGCTCAAGCTACTGGTCTAACAGTATTCAAGCGTGATGCAGATTGCGTGAGGCGCTCTCTAGCCATGGTTCTAATAGGAGTTAAAGGCTCAGAGCCCAGAGGGATAAACTGTGGAGCATGTGGATACAGCTCATGTGAGGAGTTCTCAATGGCGAAAAAAGTCGAAGGAAAGGACTTCAAGGGCCCAAACTGCATGTACGCTGTCGTAGACCTAGGCATAGCAATAGGATCAGCTGTAAAAACAGCCTCAGAAATGAACGTAGACAACCGCATTATGCGAACCGCTGGAACCGCAGCTAGAAAACTAGGCTTACTAAACGCAGACATAGTATTCGGAATACCTCTATCCGCTACAGGGAAAAACATATACTTCGACCGTAAAACACAGTAGATAGAGAGTTAAGTAGCAGTATGCTAGCTCATATTACTAGGGGCATTAAGCCTAGTAACTAGTCTCCTCATCTTTACTCTGTTATAACAGAGGAATTGGTGAGACATTGCGGCAAGCGGCATGCTAACTGTCTCTTCTGACAGCAGAAAGCTAGGTCTGGCATTGCTCATGAAGCACTAACTAACACCAAGTTCACTATTCATTAAGTTAGTACAGAGGCTATCCTAGAGATCTAATGCTACAGGAAAGCTTAAAGAGAGAGCTTGACAGCATAACTATGCCTAAGGAGAGCTCTACAGAAGATGTCCTTGAGGTGGAGAAGCTGCTTACAAGACTTGAGGAGGAGCAGGGTATTGGAGATGGCAGCATAGGGATAATTCCGATAGTTGAGACTGCAAGAGGTGTGATTAATGCTTACTCTATAGCTTCAGCTAGCAGGTGGGTCATAGCTCTCTCATTTGGAGCCGTTGACTACATGAGAGACATGGGAGCAGCAGAAGGAGCAAGGAGGGGCTAGAGCTCTACATGCCACGATATATGGTAGCTATATCAGCTAGAGCTGCAGGAGTGCTCTCCATAGACACAGTTTACACTGACATCCTTGACCTAGAGGGGCTTGTGAGAGAGGCTGAGGTCGCTAGGGCCCTCGGGTTTAAGGGCAAGAATGCTATACATCCAAAGCAGATAGAGCCCATAAATAGGGTATTCTCCCCTACCAGGGAGGAGTTGGAGGAGGCAAAGAAGATGGTTGAGGCATTTGAGAGCGCCTTAAAAAGAGGTCTTGGAGCGATATCGCTAGATGGGAGAATGATAGATAGGCCTGTCTTCGAGCAAGCTAAGGAACTCCTAGAGCTAGCTAGGCAGATATCTGAGAGGGAAAAAGCCTCTAGAGAGTCTATAAGCATATCTGAGCTGATGAAGGGTGGCTTCCATGAGTAGCTTAGAGGAAGTATTCTATGAGACTGCATATAACCTGCTTAAGCTGGCTGCCATAGAGCTTCCTCGAGATGTAGTGGATGCCATAAGGAAGGCCAAGGATGTAGAGAGCTCTCCTTCTGCGAGAGCACAGCTCGAGGCTATCTTGGAGAATGTCAGGGTAGCTAGAGAGCGTAAGCTATGTATATGCCAGGACACAGGAGTTCCTCTCTTCTTCGTGAAGTGGGGGCTTGGCTTCAAGCACAGGCTGGATATACGCCAGCTTGCTGCTAAGGCTGTTGAGAAGGCAACCAGAGAAGTCCCTCTTAGGCCTAATGTGATAAACCCCCTCACTAAGGAGAATTCTGGAACAAATGTTGGCTGGGGTATGCCATACGTATACTTCGATATCGACCCTGAGTCGGAGTACGTGGAGATTACAGCTGTCCCAAAGGGCTTTGGCTCAGAAGCTAAGTCTACCTTGCTCTTCATAGTGACAAGTGAGCAGATCCCAGAGGCTATAATAAGGTGTGTTGTAGACCATGTTGTGGTAGCTGGAGGAGAGCCATGTCCACCTACAATAATAGGCTTAGGGATCGGTGGGACAGCTGACATAGCACTACACCTGGCTAAGAGAGCACTGTTCAGGTGTCCAGTTGGTTCACCTAGCCCAGTGAGGGAGGTGGCTGAGCTTGAAAAGAAGGTTCTCGACGCAGTAAACAGCACTGGGATAGGCCCGATGGCTGTCGGTGGGAGGACTACTGCTCTAGCTGTGCATGCTGAGGTCTGTGGCACCCACACAGCTGTCGTCCCACTTGGGATCACATTCCAGTGCTGGGCTGCAAGATACTCGACAGCAAGAATATACCCAGATGGAAGCGTAGCTTACCTCACACATGAGGTGGTTGAGTGAGTAGAGAGGTGTATCTCGAGCTTCCAGTAAGTGAGCCTCAAGTCAGAGAGCTCAGAGTGGGAGACATAGTGTATGTGAGTGGTGTGCTGTACACTATGAGAGATATGGCTCACAGGCGTGCAATAGAGGCCCTCAGGAGAGGGGAGAAGCTGCCATTCGAGCTGAGGGACAGGGGAATATGGCACTGTGGCCCCATAGTCCGGAGGGTAGATGATAGATGGGAGGCTCTAGCAGCAGGGCCAACCTCAAGCTCTAGGTTCACTGAGCTTGGAGCAGAGCTAGTTAAGAGAGCTGGGCTCCGGCTTATCATAGGGAAGGGCACTATGGGAGAGCCTGCTATCGAGGCTTTCAGGAAGCATGGTGGAGCCTACCTGGTAGCTACAGGAGGCTGTGCTGCCCTCTATGCATCTAAGATAGCTGAGGTGAAGGGCGTCTACTGGCTCGACCTCGGGATCCCAGAGGCAGTCTGGGTCTTTAAAGTAGAGGAACTAGGGCCGCTTACAGTAGGAATAGACTCCCATGGCTCAAGCAGCTACGTAGACTTGATGGAGTCTGTCAGAGATAACATCGAGAAAGTCTTCTCTAAATACGGTATCCAGAAGGATAGGAGCTATGTCTGGTGGCCTAAGATAATAGCTGGAGGTGCTAGAATCTATGAGGCGTGAAGTAGATGAGGTCATAGACACAGATGTGCTTGTGATAGGAAGTGGGGGGGCAGGCTGCTGGGCTTCTATATCAGCTTTAGAAGAGGTTCCAGACGTCACTGTGGTTTCTAAGGGCCTCTTCTCAAAGAGCGGCTCCACCATAATGTCGACTGGAGCAGTCAACATAGGGATAGGTCACGCTGACCCACATGACTCTCCTAGAGAGCACTTCGTAGACACCATAGTCGGTGGAGACTACCTCAACAACCAAGAGCTCGTCAAGGTCTTAACTGAGGAGATAATAGACCGGCTAGTTGACATAGAGTCCTTCGGCTTCCTCTACGACAGAACTGAGGGGGGAAAGCTTGCACTTGAGAAGACAGGAGGCAGCAGATATCCTAGGACAACTATGCTAGGAGATTGGACTGGGTCAGCAGTTATGAGAGTTCTCAGCCTAGAAGCTGTCAGGAGAGGAGCTAACGTCCTGGAGGAGGTTGCTGTGACAAACCTAGTTAAAAGCGATGGTAGGATAGTTGGGGCTTTGGGCCTAGATCTCAAGAACATGAACTTCATAGCTTTTAGGGCTAGTGCCGTCGTCTTAGCTTGTGGAGGTGCAGGACAGATATACAAGTGTACATCGAACCCTATACATAACACTGGAGACGGCTATGCCATGGCATATAGGGCTGGAGCTGAGCTGATAGACATGGAGATGATCCAGTTCCACCCAACAGGGCTAGCTTACCCAGAGGGGAAAAGGGGGACGCTCGTGACAGAGCTCTGTAGAAGCCTAGGAGCTAGGCTCTTTAACAAGCTCAATGAGCGATTCATGTTTAGGTATGATCCAGCTGGTGAGCTAGCTTGCAGAGATGTAGTGGCTAGAGGAATCTGGAGAGAAGTCAAGGAGGGACGTGGGACGCCACATGGAGGGGCATGGCTAGACTGCAGCTATATACCAGAGGAGAAGAGGTATAAGCTTAGGGAGACCTACCTCAAGATAAGGGAGATGACAGGCTTAGACATGTGGAAGCAGAGAATAGAGGTGCTCCCAACCTGCCACTTTTTCATGGGTGGAGTCAGGATAAATGCTAGGGCTGAGACTACGCTTCCAGGGCTGTTTGCATGTGGTGAGGTCACTGGAGGAGTACATGGAGCTAACAGGCTTGGAGCAAATGCCATAGTAGAGATCTTCGTGTTTGGCTATAGAGCTGGGAAGTCTGCAGCAGCCTACGCCAAGTCTAGAGGGCCTCCAGAATTCAACTGGAGCTCAGTAGCTGCAGAAAGGCAGAGGATACTCAGACTCTTCGGAGAAGGCTCATCTCCAGCACCCATTAGGAGGAAGCTCCAGGAAGTCATGTGGGAGTATGCTGGAGTTGAGAGGAGCGAGGAGAGCCTTAAGAAGGCTGAGGCTGCAATACTGAGGTTGATGAGGGAGGCTGATAGTGTTAAGGTTCCTGATGGCGTGAAGTCCTATAGATTAGATCTCCTTCAAGCTATTGAGCTCTTCAACATGCTGGATACAGCTCTAATGGTGGTTAGGTCAGCCCTCTATAGGAGAGAGAGCAGAGGAGCACACTATAGAGCAGACTATCCAAGCAGAGACGATGAAAACTGGCTATACCATACGCTAGTCAAACAGGGGCTCAGAGGGCCTATGGTATCAAGGATCCCAGTAGAGATAGTAGACTTAAAGCCATGAGGTGTCTAGCATGCCTAGGAGCAGGCCTAAGGTTAAGGTGAGAGTCTACAGGTACTCTCCAGAAGTAGATGAGAAGCCCCACTATGAAATCTATGAGGTCCCCTTAGAGCCTGGCATGAAGGTTCTAGATGCCCTAATCTACATTCAGGAGAACATTGACCCTACGCTAGCATTCAGATATGGGTGTAAGTCATGGAGATGCGGGGCATGCTCCATAATGATAAACGGTAAGCCAGGTGCAGCCTGTAAGACCAAACTAGATGGAGAGGAGGTAACTTTAGAGCCTCTACCAGGTCTACCGGTGATAAGAGACCTAGTAGTAGACCATAGGCCACTAAGACAGAAGCTATATGCAACAGCACTCCCATACTTCTCAGCTCTCTCAAGGCCAAGTGAGCCCATGAAGATACCCAAGAACACGCTAGGAGACTACATGGTTGTTACACAGTGTATTGAGTGCTGGTCTTGCATAGCAGCTTGCCCCGTTGTAAGTGTGGCTCCAGGAATGCAGGCAGGCCCAGCTCTCCTAGTAGCCTTAGCTCAGTCAGTCTATAACCCAGCTAACAGAATAGATAAGCTAGCTGAAGCTATATCATCAGGCTTATACAACTGCACAACCTGTAGAGCATGCTGGGAGGCCTGCCCAGCAGAGCTTGAGATACCTGACCTAGTCATCGAGAAGATGAGAGCTAAGGCAGTCAGCAGAGGCCTAGGGCCTCTACAAAGACACCTCAAGTTCACACACCTAATAGAGTCTACAGGCAAGTCCATAGAGAAGACCACCAAGCCATTCCTAGAGAGCATAGAGAAGGAGGTGTTCACAGTAGAGAACCCCAGAGACAGAGTAGCCTTCTTCACAGGCTGCCTAGCAGACTACAGGCTCCAGAACGTAGCTCAGGCAGTAGTCAAGCTTTTACAGGCATATAATGTTGAAGTCGTGGTTCCTAAGGGACAGGTGTGCTGTGGCTCTGTTCTCGTGAGAACTGGGCAGCTAGCCCCCCTAAAGAAGCTTGTCGAGAAAAACATATCAGTGTTCAAGGATGCTGCAGACAAGGTTGTAACTGCCTGTGCTGGCTGCAGTCTAACACTCAAGAGGAACTGGCCTCAGCTAGTCAAAGAGCACCTATGCCAGGAGATGCCCTTCAAAGTGCATCATCTCTCAGAATACCTGATCAATGTGCTGAAGATAGATGATGGAAAGTTCAAGGAAATGCGCATGAAGGTCACATGGCATGATCCATGTCACCTGAGGAGAGGACAGGGGATATACAGGGAGCCTAGAAGGCTGCTAAAAATGATACCTGGACTTCAGCTGGTAGAGATGAGGAGGCCAGACTTCTGCTGTGGTGCAGGTGGTGGAGTCCGAGCTGGCTTACCAGAGCTCACATGGAGGATCAGAGTAGAGAGAGTAAAGGATGCCAAAGACACTAGAGCAGAAGCCATAGTCACAGAATGCCCATTCTGCCTAATCCAGCTCAGAGATGCTGTAAAAGATGCAAAGCTAGACATAGATGTTGTCTATCTCGAGGAGCTGCTAGCTAAGGCTCTCAGATAGTAGCAGCAGCCAGCTACTAAGCTCTTACAGCAAGCCACATGGCTTCCTCAACATAGTGCCCAGATAGCTGAGCTAGACTGCAGTAGAGATAGTAGCATATGCTGTCAGCAGCGGGTTTATAATAGAGATGCATACCATAAGATGGCTTAGCTTTCACGAGGTAGTATCTTACCTATGTAGCAGAATGATCTCTCATATCTAAAGGCTTTTATACCTTTATTCCTCTAGATGGGGATGGTGATAGCTGGGATCAAGGTCTATGTGAGTGATGACGTCGAGAAGAGGTTTAGGCAACTGGCAATGGCTGTCTATGGCTATGGTAAAGGTTCAATCAGCAAAGCAGCTGAGGAAGCATTTCTCCTATGGGCGTTACGCTATGAGTCAGTGCTTAAAGAGGCTGATGTGCCTGAAGACCCTGTCAGTGCAATCAAGGGATGCTTGCTGGCATAGAGAAGAGTGGAGTTGAACTCCAGCATGAGGCTAGAGGAATCAGGGCAGCCAAGGCAGCTGCTGAAAGCTGACTACCTACTGGATGCTAATATCTTCCTAGTATTGGTGAATAAACATAGAACGGCTATATACGTTGAAAGAAGGCATAGGAGCTGGGTTGAAGGAAGATGGAAGGGGCCTCAAAAACTGTTGAAGATGGTTATGTATAAAGAGGTTTCAAAGGTCGTTATAGCTTATCCAGACAGGCTGGCTAGGTTTGGATTCAAAATTTTAGAGGAGTTCTTCAAGAGCTATGGAACGGAAATCATAGTAACTAATGAAGAAGAAAAATCTCCACAGGAGGAGTTAGTGGAGGATTTAACCACAATAATCTCCCATTTCGCTGGAAAGCTGTATGGGATGAGAGTCACAAGTATAAGAAGGTGATTGAAGATGCAAAGAAGCTCATTAGTGATCCTTAGCTACAAAGTTAAGCACAATTACGGTGTGAAGGATTTTCTGAGCAACTATAGG
>JAVCBW010000031.1:0-10462 GCA_037917675.1 Thermoproteota archaeon | reverse complement strand
AATGATCAAGCTTCTTAAGGAGCACAACATAACTTATGACCAGATAGAGAAGGTAGAGGCTGAGCTAGGTCCAATAGATGCGACCGTTGACAGGCCTGACCCCAAGGATCTAGAGGACTGCAGGTTTAGCATACAGCATGTGCTGGCAGGGGTGATGCTTGAGGGAGACGTTAACGTGGATACTGTGAGCTGGGAGAAGATACTTGACCCGAAGTTCAGGGAAGCACGCTCAAAAGTGAAGGTCATAGTCCACCCAGAGTGGCCTAAAACCTACATGTCTGGTGTAGGCCGTGTGACCATATACTTGAAAGATGGTAGAAAAATAAGCGGTGAGAGAGATCAGGTTATAGGTGGGCCAAAGTACCCACTGACTAGAGAGCAGTTCATTGAGCTCTATAACAAGTATGCTAGTGTTGTGCTTTCAGAGGAACAGCTTAAGTGGAGCTCTGAAGTAATATTGAACATAGAAGCATACAGAGATCTAAGCGGCCTGACAGACCTACTAGTATTCAAGAGGCCATAACTACAATGATCCCCTCTTTTTATTTGCTAAAGCTTTAGTAAAAAAGTTGGGGGCTAGATCTTTCTAGCATAGTAGGCTGCCATCTGAGTGGCGTTTATCAGATACCTTGGAGCCACACTGTCTCCTATGTTATAGACCTCAGGTGCCAGCCCCTTAAGAGCCTCATAGACTTCTCTGTTTGGCACCCTCTTGACAGCTAGGACTACATTGTCTGCCTTTACCTCCTTCACCTCCCCACTCTTGTCCCTGAATCTAACGCCTGTGTCTGTTATCTCTATATCCTTGACCTCTAGGTATATTGTAGCCTTCTCTTGAAGTGTCCATAGCAGGTAGTAGAAGAGCCTATTCCAGTTTCTGGTGTCTATGCCAACTGGCCCAGCTGTCTCATCGATGAGCGTCACCTTCTTACCTTCTTCTATTAGCCACAGTGCCAGCTCAGCACCCCACTTCCTTGCACCTATTATCGCTATTTCATCTCCTAACTCATCTGGGCCCTTGAGGATTGCCTCGTCCTCTGTTAGGACGTGTGGCTTGTCTACTCCCGGTATGTCTGGCTTAGCTGGCCTGGATCCAGCTGCTACCACTATGGCGTCTGGATTCAGTTCCTTGACCTTATCTGGTGTAGCCTCTTCATTGAGCCTCATCTCGACTCCAAGCTTCTTCAGCTTATTCTCATATGAGACTATGAAGTTCCTGAAGTCTGCTGTAAGCCTGTTTCTCGCAGCTAGAGCTATTTGGCCACCTAGCTCCCCTGATTTCTCGAACAGCACGACCTTGTGGCCGCGTCTCGCTAGGATTGTTGCAGCCACCATGCCAGCAGGGCCTCCACCTACTACGACAACAGTCTTCGGCTTGATAGCTGGCCTCTCCTCATACTCGTATTCAAATGCCTGTGCAGGATTGCTTGCACACCTCACTACCTTCTGCTCAAAGAGGTCTTGTGTACACCAGTCACATGATGTACATAGGGTTATCTCATCTAGCCTACCCTCTCTAATCTTCTTGGGGATATCTGGGTCTGCGAACTGTGGCCTTCCAGCCTCAACCATGTCTATTCTGCCATCGGCAACAACCTTAGCCATCAGCCCTGGATCCATCGCTAGCTTTCCTGGACATGACACTACTATCTCCTTGTTCTTCAATGCATTCTTGATTCTCTCAGCTATATGTAGCCAGTATCCTCTTGGGTAGTAGATTACTGGTATCAGGTAGTCACATGTAGGCAGCACATCTCCTACCGTCACTGAGAGCCAGACTACATTGTTCTCTTCAAGTATTGGGAGTATCGTGTTTATGAAGAACTCTGGGGTTATGCCGTCTCTGTCTGGGCCTCCATGAGCAGCTTTCAGAAGGTATTTTGCTGAAAGCCTGTTTATGCCCTCATCAGCACAGACCCTTGCACAAATAGGATAGTCTTTCCCTACTACCCCTCTGACTCTGTCAAATAGCTCTTCTAACACATACTTCGGGTCTCCCCACTTGTCAGTTCTTCTGTTCCAGTATGGAGACATCAAGTTCTGTAGGAGGAAGCCATGTGTCATGTGAAGCATCACTAGATCATAGCCAGCTTCTTTAGCTCTCCTAGCAGCTTCAGCATGCCAGTCTAGCGTCCTGCTGATCTCCTCTGAAGACATGGCTCTGACTCTATTCTCTCTCCATGGTGCTTGGATCCCAGATGGGCTCATGCAGTATGCTCCATCACGGTCAGGCTCCCATGCTGTGATCTGCCACCTTGCTGCATGCCCTCCATGTACAATCTGTAGAGCAACCAGTGTATTGGGGCTAACATGCTTTATGGTGTCAACTAGCTCAGCGTGACCACATATGTGCTTATCACTCCATATTGCTAGCATGTGCCTAAACTGTGAGCCTGAGGGATGTATTCTTGTGGCCTCCACAGTTATGATGCCCCACTCTCCCTCAGCTAGCCTTCTGTAGTGAGCTAGCATCCTCCGAGTCACATAGCCTTCTGGAGTAGCGAGGTCTTGAACCATAGGTGCTGCTATTATCCTGTTTGGAGCAGTCAAGGGACCTACTTTAACAGGCTCGAATAGCTTTCGAAACATCTCCTCTTGTGACACAAACCACACCTTACCCCCGACAGCTATCCTATTTATAAATCTTTTCATTAGCCTGGAAGATAGGGAAAAAAAATTAACCAACAAGCCTTAAGACGTATGCAGCAGCATCAACTAGAGATCGCATAGCTATCTACCAGATCAAATCTCAGAGGCATCTAGGTCTCTAGAGGGATGTGAGCCATATACCATCTCCTAGATGGCATCTTGAGAGCAGAGAATACATACTAGCCTTCTCTAGCCTGAGAAAAGGTATTCGAGCTACCTAGGTATGTGCCAGGATGGTGAGGAGCTGAGAAGCATTGGTTTAGGCATGTAGGGGACTGCCATCATGCTGTGTATGAGGTAGGAAAGGCTTCTTAAAGAAATGTTTTAATATAGGGGTTTATGGTGCCTTGAGGTGGATATATGGAGCCTTTTCCATGGTGGTCTGATGCCCATAGGCAGCTTTGTAAGGAGGTCCACGAGTTTGCTGACGAGATGATTCCGAGAGGTGTTAAAGCCAGCCTGAGGAGGGAGCTGCCTCTTGACCTCATAGATATGGTTGCTAAGAGAGGCTGGTTTGGGGCTATGGTTCCTGAGGAGTATGGTGGGATGGGGCTTGGAGTCACAGGCGCCTGCATAGTAGTTGAGGGGCTTTCACGCATAGGTATAGTGTCACATGTATATACGACTACGATGTTTGGAGGTTTGGAGCAGATCTTACACTGGGGTACAGAGGAGCAGAAGAGGAAGTGGGTTCCTAAGATAGCTGAGGGGAAGCTCATTGGGGCTATAACGATAACAGAGCCGTTTGTAGGATCAGATGCAGCTTCCATAGAGACTGTAGCTGTGAGGGATGGAGACGAGTACGTACTTAAGGGCAAGAAGAGGTTCATAACAAACGCGGGTTTAGCTGACATCTACATGACTTATGCAAAGACAAGTGATGACCCTAAGGATAAAGCCCAGTACAGGCACTTGACAGCCTTCATACTCGAGAAGGGGATGCCAGGGCTCACAGTTGAGAGGATAAACGAGCTTTGCGGGTGGGATGGCCTCTATAACGGGTACCTCGATATAGATGATGTGAGGGTGCCAGCTGAGAACAGGCTTGGTGAGGAGGGTGATGGCTGGCGTATACTAGTCAGTGGGCTTAATGTTGAGAGGACGATCTCATCGGCTGGGACATTAGGGCAGATGCGTGAAGCCATCAGAAATGCAATATACCACTCACAGAGGAGAGTACAGTTCGGGCAGCCAACATTCTATATACAGGAGAACCAGTTCAAGATAGCAGACATGCTCTGGAGGTATAGGACAGCTAGGCTGCTCACCTTCTATGCAGCCTACCTGATAGATAGAGGAGAGGAAGCTGTGCTAGAGGCGACGATAGCTAAGATGTTCAACGCTGAGGCTTTCCAGGAAGTTGCTATAGGAGCTGTCCAGGTGATGGGAGGAGATGGATGGACCAGGTATTATCCAGCTGAGCTATACTACAGGAACTCGAAGATATATCCCATAATAGCTGGGACAAATGAGATAATGAAGGTTATAATCGCAAGGCAGGGAGTGAGGAGGATGGCTGAGGAGTTTAAGCCGCCATGGAGGTACATGGATGAAGAGCTCAAGATGCCGATACCATATCTGAAGAGGGTTAAGCCACTGTATGGTAGTTCAGGGCCTCTTGAGGAGAAGCTGCTGAAAGTGCTAGCTGAATACTATAGAGTTAATCCAGGGCTGCACATGAGTAGAGATGAGCTGAAGGAGGAGCTTCAGGTTAGTGACGAGGAGCTAGATAAGGTGCTTCAGAGCCTAGAGGAGAAGAAGCTCGTGTCCCTCTACAGGCATCCTAGAACAAAGCAGATAATACTAGCTAGAGCAACCTATGAGGGGCTCAGCAAAGCTAACCCACCAGAGTACTATAAGATGATACCAAGCTGGGTGAGGGAAGACATAATATTCTAAGAATGCGGTGCTAGCCTTGAGTGCTATCGAAGAGAGAGTAAGGTGTAGAGAGCTCCATAGCATAGTGATGGACCCAGTAGACGTAGTCAGGCACATCGTGCCTAGGAAGGGCACTGTAGCATGGAGTGGCATGGCTCAGATGAGCACACCTAAAGTCCTGCCAGTCACATTAGCTAAGTATGTTGAAGAGAGCGGCGAGAAGTTCAAGCTCAACATCTATACTGTGGGCTCTGCTGCACCTGAGCTAGATGGCTCCCTAGCTAAGGTTGACGCAGTCAGCAGGAGATACACATACCAGAACAACCCTGTGATAAGAAAGAAGATAGATGCAGGTGAAGTACAGTACTATGACTTAGCTCTCGGTGAGTTCAACTATGCACTTAGAGCTGGGTTCCTCGAGGACACGTGTGGGCCTATAGACCTAGCTGTGGTAGAGGCTGTATCCATCAGAGAAGATGGCTCCATAGTCCCTAGCCTATCTGTGGACATAATGCCAACCATAGTCAAGCTAGCGAGGAGAATAGTAGTTGAGATCAACATGACAAAGCCCATGGACATAGAGGGAATACACGACGTATACTTCGGCAAGATGCCACCAGAGTCAGAGCCTATCTCGCTGACTAGAGTCGACCAGAGGATTGGAGTCCCCTACATTGAGTGTAAGCCTGAGAAGATAGCTGCAATAGTCGAGTCAAAGATGACAGAGCGTGAGGTATACTATGGTAAGCCAACAGACACTGATGTCAAGATAGTTGAGAACTTGATGGAGTTCCTGCATAGCGAGCTAGAGAAGGGGAGGCTTAGCAGGAAGCTGCTGCCGATACAGACTGGAATAGGACCTATCGGAGACACCATAGCAAGCTTACTAGAGGAATCAGAATTCGAGAGCTTAGAGGTCTGGACTGAGGTAGCTCAATGCAGGTATATAGAGATGATAGATAGCGGGAAGCTCTCATGCATGTCTGGAGCAGTCTTATACATACCGCCATGGGAAGAGAACTTGATGAGAAAGTTCGTAGATGGCATTAGCGAGTATAAGCAGAAGATAGTTCTGAGGCCTATTGAAGTCACTAACAATCATGAGGTCATAAGGAGGCTAGGAGTCATAGCCATGAACCAGGCTATAGAAGTCGACATATATGGCTTCGTGAACGCTACACATGTCCTCGGTAGCAGGGTAGTGAATGGTGTAGGAGGCTCACCAGAATTCGCTAGAGCATCTCATCTAGCAATATACCTGCTCTCCTCAACCACTAGAGGAGGAAAAATCTCTAGGATAGTGCCTATGGTAACCCATGTTGACATACCAGACCATGATGTCGATGTGATAGTCACAGAGCACGGATACGCTGACCTGAGAGGAAAATCTCCTAGAGAGAGAGCTAGAGAAATAATAGAGAAGTGCGCCCACCCAGACTATAGGGATGAGCTACTAAAGTACTTTGAGAAAGCCTGTATGGAGGTAGGAGGGCACATGCCTCACATCCTGAGTGAAGCCTTCTCCTGGCATATCAGGTACATGGAGAAAGGCTCCATGCTACCCTAAGGAGAGATGAGCAGCATTAGGGTAAGAGTCCCATTTGGAAAGGAGAGCATAGAGGTTGAGATACCGAGAAGGAACTTTGCAGGCGTAATTAAGCCTCGAGATCTGCCAGCTGTACCTGATGGGAGAGAGGCTATCAAGCAGGCTCTAGCTAGGCCAGCTGGGTGTAGGAGGCTCTCCAAGATAGCTAGGAGAGGAGACAAAGTAGCCATAGTAGCTACCGACCTAACAAGGAGATGCCCAGAGCACATCATAGTCCCAGCCATACTAAGTGAGCTCAGAGAGGCAGGTGTAAGAAGAGAAGACATCACAGTCGTAATAGCGCTAGGCATGCACAGGCCGATGACAAAAGCTGAGATAGCTAGGAGGTTTGGGAGAGATGTAGCTGAGCTAGTAGAAGTTGTTAATCACAGCCAGCAGCCTGAGAGCCTAGTGTACATGGGTAAGTCAAGCTGCTTGAAAGCTCCACTACACTTGAATAGAGCTGTCGTGGAAGCTGATGTAAAGGTGACAACAGGAGTAGTTGAGGCACATGTGATCGCAGGGTATAGTGGAGGAGGAAAAAGCATTTTGCCAGGAGTCTCAGGGCTAGAGACCATAGCAGCTACCCATAGACCAGAGCTACTAGACCACCCTAGCGTCAAGCTCTGTGAGACAGGAAGCAACCCTGTTTATAGGGATATAGCTGAAGCTGCTCAGAAGACTGGAGTAGACTTTACAGTCAACGTCGTCTTAAACAGCCAAGATGATGTAGTTGACGTGGCAGCAGGAAGCTTCATGGAGGTACATAGGAAGCTCATTGAAACCTATAGCAGGATATACGTGGCCTCAATCAGAGAGCCTGCAGACATCGTGATATCAGCACCAGGCTACCCTAAGGACATCAACCTATATCAGGCTACACGTGCAGCAAATAACTTCATACTCACCTCAAGGCCAGCTGTAAGGCGTGGAGGGGTCATAATAATACCGGCTAAGTGCCAGGATGGCGTCGGAAGCAAGACCTTCTATGAGCAGATGAGGAATAGAAGCCCACAGGAGGTCTTAGATGACCTGAGGAAGTCTCAAGCTCTAGGAGCACACAAGCCCTATATCATGGCAAAAATACTAGCACACGCACACGTGATAATAGCAGGATCAGAGATCCCTGAGAGCACACTGAGAGAGATGAACATGATCCCAGCTCGAGACCTACAAGAAGCATTAGAGAAAGCACTCCAGATAGTAGGGGGAGACGCCAGGGTATACGTTGCTCCACATGGCTTTTCGACAGTCCCTACTGTAGAAGGCCAACGCAGCTAGCCCTAGCAGCTGCTACTTTCTGCTGCCCTATAGTACTGAAGCTTTTCACTTTTAGTTTACCCTAGTTTAGCTATGGTTTTCCACTGGAAATCTACCCATTCTCTTATTTTCCTGACTGCTTCCTCATTTAATGGAATGAACCTTTTTTGGAGCTTAAGGTACTGATCGATAGGCTTTCTCTTTCTTGGGTCAGCTAGCCTGCTGCTGGGGCCTGTTAGCTTAAGCTTCCCATCTTCGATCTCGTAGAGTATCCACATTCCAGTCTCTACTGCTAGTCTCCCGACTTCTATGGTTCTGCTGGATTCGTAACCCCAGCCTGGGGGGCATGGACAGAGTATATGTATGTATCTTAGGGTGCCCTTCTTTTCCTTTGCTTTCTTCACTTTTCTGTAGAGGTCATGTGGGTATGATACGCATGCTGTGGCGACGTATGAGACGCCGTGCATTGCCATGATGATTGGGAGGAGCTTCTTTGGCTGCTTCTTCCCGAGTATTGGGGTTGTGGTGGTTCTTGCAGTTATGGGGGTTGAGCCGGATCTCTGGCCTCCTGTATTCATGTAGCTTTCATTGTCATAGCAGATGTAGATGATGTCTGCTCTCCTCTCTGCAGCACCAGATAGCGAGTGGAATCCTATGTCAGCTGTCCCACCGTCCCCTATCCAGGCAGCTACCGTGATATCTTCAATCCCCTTCGCCTTTAAGGCAGCAGCTAGGCCTTCTGCTGCGGCTGCGCCACTTGTAAATGCAGTGTAGTGTGTTGGGACGTGGTAGCTGTATTTGGGAAATGCTCCCCTTGAAACTGCCATGCAGCCCGGATTCACTACTAGCATCGTGTTCCTGCCGAGTGCCTTAAGCACATGCCTTAGTGCTAGATAGCTTCCACAGCCTGCGCATGCTCTACCAGGGGCTAGGATCTCCTCTCCAGGCAGCCCTAGTATTTTCATGGGTGATCACCCTGGTTCTTTAAAGCCTATCCACTCGCATTCCACACCTATTGAGCCTCTCTCCAGCTCCTTGAGGGTTTTCAGTAGTATCAGGCACTGGTGTTCTGGTCTTACGTCTCTTCCACCTAAGCCCATTATGTAGCCCTTTACCAGGGGGCGCTCATCTACTTCATATAGTGCAGCTTTGATTTCTGTGAAGGCTACGCCTGCAGAGCCGAATGATATGTTTCGGTCGACAACCGCGAATGCCTTGACCTGCTTAGCAAGCCTCCTGAAGTCTTCAGCTGGAAATGGGCGAAGCACTCTCAGCTTTACAGCTCCAACCCTGTATCCCTCGCTGCGCATCTCGTCTACTACCATCTTAGCTTGTAGCGCCAGGGAGCCCATGCTCACCAGCACTACGTCAGCGTCCTCGCACCTATACTCTTCTATCAGTGTGCCATGGAACCTCCCGAACCTCTCCTCGAACTCTTTGCACACCTCTCTTATCTTTTCCTTTGCTCTAAGCATTGCCTGCTGCTGTAGGAACTTATACTCAGCATACCATGCTGGCGGCACACCGCTCCCATATAGTATGGGGTTCTCTGGGCTGAGTTTGATTTCAGGTACATATGGTGGCAGGAAGTTGTCTACTTCACTTTGATCCGGGATCTCTACTGGCATTAGTCTATGTGAGAGTATGAAGCCGTCGGCACATACCATTATAGGTAGCAGGATATCTTTGTCTTCAGCTATCCTATATGCCATTAGTATTGTGTCGAATAGCTCCTGGCAGCTTTCCACATAGAACTGCATCCATCCCGTGTCTCTCTGTGATATTGAGTCTTGGTGGTCGCACCATATGCTCCAGGGCAGTGCTAAGGCTCTGTTCGCGACATACAGGCAGATGGGAAGCCTTCCACCTGCTGCATAGTGTAGCATCTCATGCATCAATGCAAGCCCTTGAGAGGATGTAGCTGTAAATGTCCTGGCTCCTGCTGATGCTGCAGCTATTATAGCAGTCATCGCTGAGTGCTCGCTTTCAGCATGTATGAACTCAGCTTTTAACTCTCCTCTCTCACAGAATTCGGAGAGCTTCTCAACGACAGGTGTCTGGGGGGTTATGGGGTAAGCTGCGATCACCTCAACTCTAGCTGCCTTAGCAGCATATGCTGCTGCGTAATTGCCAGTTAGCAGAAGGATCTTATCCATCTCAGCCACCTTCAAGTTCGCTGATTAGCTCTATTGCATTAAAGCGACATTCATGTGCACATATGCCACATCCCTTGCAGACCCTGTAGTCTATCTGTGGATATCCGTCGTCACCCCTTTCTATGGCGGCATCTGGGCAGTATAGCCAGCATAGCATGCACTTCTTACATCTATCTCTGCTCAATGCTGGGCGGTAGCTTCGCCATAAACCAGTTGCGCCAGCAGGCTCCCTATCTGGAAGGGATAGTGGGAGGAAGGGTAGCCTGCGTCTTCTAAGGGCTTCAATAACCTCCTTTTCTTGAAGCGAATGGAGCTCTTTAAGAGGTGTCATTGATGAAAACCTTGCCCTATCCACTTTCCTTAAGAGACCTCTGACTTGCGTTCTTTCATATGCCATTTTAGCTGCTTTGGCATTTAACTTCCCAATCTGGCCTTTAAGCCTTGAGAGGATGGCCTTTATAAGAGAGTCTAGGCTGCATAAGCCTGTAGCTTTACAGAGTGCCCCGAGCATCTGCGAGTTATAGACTGGCGCTCCTCCGATTTTAAGGCCAAGTTCATTGGCTATGCTACCTGCATCTACAGTAGCTACTATGATATCCTCTCTTACAGGATACTCTGTAGATGCCTGAGGGGTATTGAGTATGAGGTGGCCTCTGCTTTTCAGGCCTCTGCTTACCTCAATGAACTTGGGTAGTAGGGGGTCTATGACTACTACAACATCGGGATTGTAGATTTGGGAAACTACGCGGATGTGCTTCCTCGCTATTCTTGTAAAGGCTTGGATCGGGGCTCCTCTTCGCTCGGGTCCGAAGGATGGGAAGGCTTGGACTTCCTTAAAGCCCTCTATGTAAGCAGCCTGTGCCAATAGCTCGCTTGCAATGACGACTCCCTGCCCTCCCCTCCCATGAAAAACCACCTCCACTACATCCCACTC
>JAVCBW010000047.1:0-11238 GCA_037917675.1 Thermoproteota archaeon | reverse complement strand
GGCTTTGGGGGCTTGAGGGGAGGGCTCTTGGGGTGCAGTTCCACCCTGAGGCTTCTCCTGGCCCACTTGACTGCAGCTTCGTGTTCGACATGTTCACGAGGAGGGTCTTATGTGCCTAAGTTCAGCTGGCTAAGCAAAGCTCTAGTGCTAGGAAGTGGCGGCATAAAGATAGGTGAAGCTGGGGAGTTCGACTATAGTGGTAGCCAGGCTCTCAAAGCTCTCTCAGAGGAGGGCATTGAAACCGTGCTTGTGAACCCGAACATAGCTACAATACAGACTGACCCTACCATGGCTGACAAAATCTACCTGGCTCCAGTCACACCAGAGTATGTCGCTGAGGTCATTAGGAGAGAGAGGCCTCAGGGCATACTGCTAGGCTTCGGAGGCCAGACAGCACTCAACTGTGGAGTAGCCTTAGCTAGGTCTGGTGTGCTAGAGGAGAACGGCGTCGTGGTCCTAGGCAGCCCAGTGGAGGCTATAGAGAAGACCGAGGATAGGGAGCTCTTCAGGAGGGCGATGGAGGACGCCAACATCCCTGTCCCAAGGTCTAGGAAGGCCTTCACAGTCGAAGACGCCCTTGAGGCTGCAGATAGCTTAGGCTACCCTGTCGTAGTCAAGGCTCAGTTCATGCTTGGTGGTGGTGGAAGCGGAGTCGCTTGGTCTAAGGGAGAGCTCAGGGAGGTTGCTAGGAGAGCTCTAGCTAAGTCTGACTCAGTTCAGGTTGAGGAGTACCTTGGAGGCTGGAAGGAGATCGAGTATGAGGTGGTAAGAGACTATGCTGGGAACTGCATCACAGTATGTAACATGGAGAATGTTGACCCCATGGGCGTACACACTGGAGACAGCATAGTGGTAGCTCCATCTCAGACACTGACTGACAGAGAGTACCACATGCTCAGGCAAGCTAGCTTGCGTGTAGCTGAGGCTGTAGGTGTCATCGGAGAGTGCAACGTGCAGTTTGCACTACACCCTGAAGGGGAGGAGTACCGTGTGATAGAGGTTAATGCTAGGATGTCGAGGAGCTCAGCTCTAGCAAGCAAGGCTACAGGCTACCCTCTAGCCTATGTAGCTGCCAAGCTAGCTATAGGCTACCTGCTCCCTGAGCTTAAGAACAAGGTTACTTGTGTTACCACGGCGGCATTCGAGCCTGCACTAGACTACATAGTGGTTAAGGTGCCGAGATGGGATTTTGAGAAGTTCCCTGGGGCAGCAAGGGAGCTTGGTACTGGAATGAAGAGCATAGGCGAGGTCATGGCTATTGGAAGGTGCTTTGAGGAAGCCTTACAGAAGGCCTTCAGGATGCTTGACAAGGGATACCCTGGTGTAGCCTGTGTAAAGCTTTCAGGTAGGCCTCTAGCTGAGGTCCTCGAGTCCCTGAGGACCCCTAAGGACAATAGGGTCCTTGAGATAGCTGAGGCACTAAAGCTTGGAGCTAGTGTGAGTGAGGTAGCTGAGGCATCTAAGATAGACAGGTTCTACATCAGTAAGGTGGAGAACATAGTTAGGCTAGAGGAGAAGCTCAGGAAGGAGGGGTTGAAGCCAGCTCTGCTAAGGGAAGCTAAGAGGCTCGGCTTCTCAGATAGGCAGATAGCCATGTGCACTGGCCTATCAGAGGATGAGGTCAGGAGGCTGAGGAAGAAGCTTGATGTCAGGCCTTGTGTCAAGCAGATTGATACCCTAGCTGCAGAGTGGCCTGCTCAGACAAACTACCTCTACGTGACGTATGGAGGCGTGGAGAGCGACATAGAGGAAAGCAGGCGTAGGAAGGTAGTTGTGCTCGGGAGCGGCTGCTATAGGGTTGGCAGCTCAGTAGAGTTTGACTGGTGCTGTGTCAATGCTGTCAGGGAGCTTAGAGCTCGTGGCTTTGAGGCCATAGTCGTGAACTGTAACCCTGAGACTGTTTCAACAGACTATGACGTGAGCGATAAGCTCTATTTCGAAGAGCTTACCCTCGAGCGTGTACTCGACATATATGAGGCTGAGAGCCCAGAGGGAGTTGTGGTGTCATTTGGAGGGCAGACTGCAAACAACCTTGCAGTCCCCCTCCATGAGGCTGGTGTCAGGCTGATCGGCTCAAGTGCTGAGAGCATAGACATGGCAGAAGACAGAGAGAAGTTCAGTAGCCTGCTAGACTCGCTTGGCATCCCTCAGCCAGAGTGGGCTTCAGCTTCAAGCATAGGAGAAGCTCTGGAGTTTGCTGAAGGCAGGTATCCTGTGATAGTGAGGCCAAGCTACGTCTTGAGTGGGCAGGCTATGCGGGTCGCTTACAGCAGAAGCGAGCTCAAGAGGTACCTGAAGCAGGCTGCTGAAGTCTCTGAAGAGCATCCTGTAGTTGTATCTAGGTTCATCATGGGAGCAAGAGAAGCTGAGGTCGATGCTGTCTCAGATGGCTACTCAGCCTACATTGGAGCTGTCATAGAACACATAGAGAACGCTGGAGTCCACAGCGGTGACTCAACGATGGCCATCCCACCATACTCTCTACCAGAGTGGGCTGTGAGCAAGATGAGAGAGTACACCCTACAGATAGCGAGAGCACTAGGTGCTAAAGGCCCCCTAAACATACAGTTCCTAGTCAAAGACGAGGTCTACGTGATAGAGTGCAATCTCAGAGCCAGCAGGTCAATGCCGTATGTCAGTAAGGCAACTGGAGTTAACCTCGTGAAGCTAGCTGTAGACACGATCTTAGGCGAGAGCTTAGGGTTCACTGGGGTCAGAGGGCCACCAGAGATGCGTTACTACGCGGTTAAGGCGCCTCAGTTCAGCTTCAGGCAGCTACCTGGCATAGACCCCATGCTAGGAGTTGAGATGATGAGCACTGGAGAGGTATGCTGCCTAGGTGAGTCTATGCATGAGGCTTATGTGAAGGCTCTCAAGGCATCAGGCATAGACCTCAAGGGCAGCTCTGTGCTGATCACAGTAGGTGGAGTAGAGCTTAAGTCCAAGATACTGCCTATAGCTAGAGCACTACATGAGCATGGCTTCAAGATACTGTCAACAGAACACACCACGCTAGCCTTCAAGGCAGCTGGGATCCCAGCTGAGACAGCCTATAAGGTCAGTGAGCCAAGCAGGCATCCTAACATAGCTGACCTCATAGCTAGAGACAGCATAGCTCTCGTAATAAACATACCATGGAGCACTACACTTGAGAAGTACTCTCAGATGCTAGAGGATAGCAGGGAGATACGCAGGAGGGCAGCTGAGCTCGGGATCCCGGTCATAACAACCCTAGAGCAGGCTAAGGCCATAGCTGAAGCCCTGAAGTACCCTAGCAGCCTCAAGGTAGCTGAGCTGAGAGAGTACTGGAGGCTCTGTAGCAGCTGCATCAAGCCATCATATACAGTTGACAGCAAATCAACGGTTGCTGACAGGGAGGAGTCATTCTAGAGGAGAAGTCTATGGGAGGCAGAGGATAGCTAAGCTAGTAGAGGGCTGGCTACAGCTCCCAACTTCTACCTGCTGGAATAGGCTATCCTGCTCAGCAGATTAGAATCTGACGCATGTAGCTATTAGATCTCATGCTCCACCGACCTGATGACTTCTGAAAGGATGTCTAGCCCCTTTTCTAAGAGATCCTCGTTATCACGAGTGGTGGAAGCAGCCTCACTACATTTCCATAGTGTCCTGCTGTCCAGACTATGACTCCCCTTCTAAAGCACTCTCTCTGGACTCTCTTCACCCCATCAGGCCAAGGTTCCTTTGTCCTCGTGTCCTTTACAAGCTCTAACGCTAGCATAAGCCCCTTTCCTCTAACATCACCTACTACCTCGCTCTCACTAGCCACTTCCTCTAGTCTCTTGATAGCTAACTCTCCTAGAGAAGCTGTATGCTCCCACAGCTTATAGTCTAACATGAACTTCATAGCAGCTACCCCTGCTGCCATAGCTACTGCATGTCCTCTGAACGTCCCAAGATGGCTTCCTGGCTCCCATGTATCTAAGTCTTCTCTATAGAGGCAAGCTGCTAGCGGCATCCCACCCCCGAGAGACTTTGCTAATGTCATTACATCTGGCGTAGTTTCATAGTGCTCACATGCAAATATCTTTCCAGTGCGGCAGAGACCTGCTTGTATCTCGTCAATAACTAAGGGGATTGAGTGCTCGCTTGCTATCCTCCTCACCTCCTTCAGGAACTCGTCTGGTGGGACTATTACCCCTCCTTCACCTTGCACAGGCTCTACGATGATCGCAGCTAAATCAGGTAGCCCTGAGTATGGGTCTTTCAGCCTCTTCTCCAGGTAGCGGACACATTGTATGCTACACTCAGGATAGCTTAAGCCTAGTGGGCATCTATAGCAATAAGCATAAGGTGAGAAGTGGACTTCAGGTAGCATAGGTATGTACTTGTCCTTGAAGCTTCTGCTGCTTGTTAGTGAGAGAGCTGCTGCTGTCTGGCCATGATAGGAGCCCTCAAAGGCTAGTAGCCCATGCTTCCTTGTGTTATACTTAGCAAGCTTAACAGCTGCTTCAATAGCATCTGATCCTGTCGGCCCACCATATAAGACCTTACATCTACCCTTAAGGCCTAATGGAGCTATATCTCTAAGGAGCTTTGTAAGCTCTAGTCTAGGCTCAGTTGGGAAGTCTAATGCGTGAGCTAGCTTCTCTAGCTGCCTTCTAGCTGCCTCAACTATAACAGGATTTGAATGCCCGAAGTTGAGCACTGAAATCCCACTAAAGAAATCTATGTAGATGTTCCCATCTACATCCCTGATTGTTGCTCCCTTAGCTTCATCAATTACTAGGGGAACCTTCCTAGGGTAAAGGACAGCATTGCTTTCAAGCTTCAGCTGCATCTCAATAAGCTCCCTAGCTCTTGGCCCAGGAGGGTCGACCTTTATCAGAGGAGCTTCAGAGAAATGCATATCTGAAAACTCCATGCTCCCACAGCTCCCTCAAGACATCTAGCTTTTTAAGAGTAACTAGCTTAATGGCTCACTGTAAGTGCTAGTGGAAGCTAAAACGGCTAGAGCGAGAAAAGCCGGCTAAGAGACGGGTTCTTCAGAAGGATGAGGGATATCTTTTTAATAGGCATTCTTCTCAGATGTGAGGGTGGCAGCTTGAGATGGAAGTTCAGAGGTAGAGATTTCCTAACTCTCATGGACTATACTAGAGAGGAAGTAGAGTATATGCTTGATGTCTCAAGTGAGTTTAAGAGGCTATGGGCTAGTAGAACTCCTCACGAATACCTGAAGGGGAGGACTATCGCCATGATATTCGAGAAGCCTTCAACCAGGACTAGAACGTCCTTCCAGGCTGCAATAGCCCACCTCGGAGCCCAAAGCTTCTACATGAGGCCTGATGAGATGCAGCTTGCTAGAGGAGAGCCTATCAAGGACACTGCTAGGGTAATAGACAGATACTGCGATGCGCTCGTGATAAGAACATTTGAGCAGGAGAGGGTAGAGGAGTACGCTAGATACATGAAGGGCCCTGTGATAAATGCTCTAACAGACCTGACACATCCATGTCAGGCTCTAGCAGACCTGCTCACAATAAGAGAGAAGAAGGGGAGGTTAAGGGGCATAAAACTCGCTTACGCTGGAGACATATGGAATGTCTGTCACAGCCTAATCGTAGCATCAAGCATGTTTGGGATAAACATCTACGTTGCTAGACCAAAGGGATATGACCCTGATAAGAGGATAATGGAGTTTGCAGAAGATCAAGCTAAGAGGAGTGGAGCTGAGGTAGTGATAACAGAAGACCTAGAAGAAGCCTTAAAGGGAGCTGACGTGATATACGCCAACACATGGCATAGCATGGGTGGGCCTGAGAGGGAAAAGGAGAAGAGGATAAGAGACTTCGCCCCATATCAGATAAACTCTGAGGTAGTAAAGTTTGCTAAAGAAGACTTCATATTCATGCACTGTCTCCCATGCTATAGAGGCGAGGAAATAACTGATGACATCATAGAAGGCCCCCACTCAGTAGTCTGGGATCAAGCTGAGAACAGAATGCATACTGAGAAAGCGGTTCTAGCGCTGGTAGTACCATAGCAGGTCTGGTCATGCTCACAAAAGCTGAGGAGAATATAATAGAGGAAGTAGACAGGCTGAAGAGTAAGATAATAGAGCTTACAAAGGATCTGATCAGAATACCTACCGAGAACCCGCCAGGCAGAAACTACAGGAAGTGTGCAGAGCTACTTGCTGATATGCTAGAGAAGCTAGACTACGAAGTCGAGCTAGTTGAGGTGCCGGCTTCCCTAGCTGAAAAGCTTGCTCCACATGGAGAATCACTGCCCAGAGTCAATGTAGTAGCCCAGCTTAGAGGCAGCGAGAGAGCTCTACACTTAAATGGACACTTTGACGTTGTTCCAGCCGGATCAGGCTGGAGTAAGCCTCCATTCGGAGCCATAGAGGAGGATGGTAGAATCTATGGGAGAGGAGCTAGCGATATGAAAGCTGGCATTGCAGCTCAGATATATGCCATAGAAGCTATTAGAGGCAGCGGAGCAGCGTTAAAAGGCACTATAATACAGACCCTCACAGTAGATGAGGAGACTGGCGGATTCGCTGGGCTTGGTTATCTCATAGAGAACTACTTCAAAAAGAGGAAGTTTGGTGATTACTGCATAATAGCAGATGTATCATCTGTAGGAAGAGTTTGTATAGGGCATAGAGGAGTCATCTGGTGGGAGCTAATTACAAGAGGCATAAAGTCACATGGTGCCCAGCCGCACTTAGGAGAGAATGCTGTCGAAAAAATGCTATATATACTAACTAGGGTGCTCAATAGGTTAAAGCCGAAAGTCGAGAGCAGGAGGTCAACCTGGCCCATACTTCCAGAGGAGTGTAGAACCCCATCAATCTCTGTAAACATGATAAGTGGAGGCTATGCACGAAACATAATACCAGACCTATGCATCGCATCCCTGGATAGACGTGTGATACCTGAAGAAGATTTGAGTGATGTCAGAAGAGAGTTCATGGAGGCCCTAGAATCAGCTAAAAGGGAAGCTGGAGTCGACTGCGAGGTCGTAGAGGTCATGTCTGTCCCCCCACTGCATACATCACCAGACTCAAAGCTAGCTAGAGTCATATGCTCTAAAATAAGGAGCTTGACAGGAATGAAGCCTGAATTATTCCTGCTCCCAGCCACATGCGATATGAAATTCGTATTGAGCAAACTCAATCTTTCAGAGTGCGTAGTGTATGGCCCTGGCCTCCCTGCGCTAGCACACACTACTGATGAGTACGTGAGCATACAAGACCTCATACTCTACACTAAAGTGCTAGCTACATCCATAGCAAACATACTCGAAGTAATTCCTGTGTAAAGAGCTTCTCAACAGGCACAGGTAAATAAGGGCTCCCAAGGTAAGGCTTAAAAAGCAAGTACTGGTGGAGACACAGGATGCATATGAGATGGATAAAAATGTCTAGGAGAGCTTTGACGAAGGTGCAAGCTGTAGTCCTCGCTGTAATAGTCATTATAGTAGTGGCTGTAGGCGGCTACTATGCCTGGTTAACTACACGTCCCCCACCGAAGGAGGTTATAAAGATAGGTGTACCACTTCCACTGACAGGTCCAGCTGCCGAGACAGGCTTAGCCATGAAGAGAGGAGCTATACTCGCCATGGAGCAAGTAAATGAGAAGGGCGGGATCTATGTAAAGGAGCTCGGAAGGAGGCTGAAAGTCGAGCTCGTGTTCGCAGACACTCAGTCAAAGCCTGAGGTCGGAGTCAGCGTAGCTGAGATGCTCATTACAAAGGAGAAAGTAGACTTCATATGTGGACACCTACACTCCTCAGTAACCTTGGCTGCAATGGAAGTCTACGCGAAATACGGGATCCTCGCGATAAGCATGCAGCCAGTCAGCTCAGCTATATCAAAGAAGGTGCTTGAGAACCCAGAGAAGTACAAGTACTTCTTCAAATGCGACGTCAATGGATCAGCTTATGGGATAGCCTTCGCCTCCTTCACAAAGTACATAATAGAAAAGGGCCTGTTTAAGCCTAAGACAAAGACGATAGCTCTGATCCTAGAGGATACAGACTATGGTAGGACTGTTAGTGAAGCTGTAGCTAAGGAATTCGAGAAGATAGGGTTCAAAGTCGTAGCTAAGCACGTAGTACCCGTTGGGGAGACCGACTTCTACCCGGTTCTTGCTGACATAGCAGAGAAGAAACCTGATATGGTCTGGTCCATACTGACATCTCTAGCATCAGGTGTAGCTCTAACAAAGCAGTTTAAGGAAGCTAAGGTTAAAGCAGTTTTCTATGGGAACTACTATCCAGTTAAGGCAGAGTACATACCCCAGTGTGGAGAAGCAGCTGAGTACGTGACCTGGTGCTCTTCAATGGCGCTGATCCCAGGCCACCCTCCATCAGAGCAGTTCATAAGAGACTACGAGAAAAGGTGGCCTGGAGAAAAGGCTACAGCAGACGCTGCATATGGGTATGCTCCTCTAATGATGCTATTCGAAGCTATAGAGAAAGCTGGGACTCTAGATAAGGATAAAATAGCTGAAACCCTGCTAACCATGGAGTATGTAGGCCCGCTAGGGAAGTTTGTGTTCGGTAAAGACAACCATGAAGTGCTCCCAGGTCCAGAGTACATGCCCCAGCTAATGTATCAGATAGTGGGTGGAAAGAACGTAGTAGTATGGCCTGAATGGTGTAAGCAAGCTGAATGGAAAGTACCCCCCTGGCTTTAGCTCTTCCTCCCACTATTTTTGACCCTTCCACACTATGGGCTTAGTCAGCCCAATCAGGTCACCTACCTTCCTTACCGCCAGCACCATGCCACTAGGAGCCCAAATAACGATAACCATGATGAGTAAGCCATATATCAAGAACCTATATGGCCCTATAGCTCTCAGGTACTCTGAGATAAAGACGAGGAGAAAAGATCCTATAGCTGGTCCTACAAGAGACTTTAAACCTCCTATAAGGCTCATCGTCATGATTTCAACCATGAGCCCTAAGCTCAATATGGCACTTGGTACCAGGAGGAGCACATAATGGGCATAAAGCCCTCCAGCTAGCCCTGCGAAGAAGGCACTAATAGAGAATGCAAGCAGCTTATACTCTGTGACATTTATCCCTATGCTCCTAGCCTTAAGCTCATCCTGCCCTATAGCTGAGAGAGCATACCCCATCTTCGATCTTATTAAAGCATATAGAGACAGTAATGTGGCTGCAAAGAAGCTTAGAGCTATGAGATAGTAGTATTCTCTACGCCCACTAACCTGCAGAAGAGGAGGGATCCCCCATAAGCCAAGCTCTCCCCTTGTTATATCCACTAGGTTCGAGCATGTTATCCTAGCTATCTCACTGAAGGCTAGAGTCACAATCACTATATACGGCCCTCTCAGCCTAAGACATGGGAGAGCTATGAGAAATCCTATGCCTGTTGAAGTTAAGCTCCCAACTAAAATTGTTAGCCAAGGGTTTATTCCCATTCTCATGGAGAGGAGTGATGACGTGTATGCTCCGATGCCACAGAATGCAGCGTGAGCAAAGCTGAATATCCCTGTATACCCACATACGAGATCCCAGCTAGTAGTCAAGATCGCATATATGTAGCCTAACACCATGAGGTGCAGTATGTAGGGGCTTCTGATGAACAGAGGTATGAGATACAATGCAAATAACAGCAGGATTGCTCTCGGGTACTCTCTGACAGCAGACTTAAGCTTAGAGACACCACCATAGATGCTCATACTACTCACCACGCCCAAGCAACCCAGATGGCTTGAAAACTAGTGTAAGTATAAGCAAGGTGAAAGCGATGACATCCCTCCACTCAGCACCAAATAAGGCTATCCCTGCTACCTCAGCTAACCCAAGCAACATACCACCTAATACAGCTCCCTCGAAGCTCCCAAGCCCACCGAATATCGCTACACAGAACCCCTTAAGAAATGGAGATGCCCCCATCGTAGGATAGACCATGAATATAGGAGAGAGCAATGCTCCCGCGAATGCAGCAAGCATGCAGCTTATCGCATATGTCAGCATAAATATCTTCCTCGGATTTATCCCCATCAAGGAAGCTGCATCAGGATCCTGTGCAACAGCCCTTATAGCTTTCCCAAACATGGTCCTATGGAGTACTCCCCATAGTACAGCTATCAGACAAAGCGAGCCAACTACAACGAGCACCCTCTGTAGGCTAATAGGTATACCATATATGCTGACTGTCCCAGCAATATACTCTGGAATTCTCTTATACTTCTCTCCCCAAAAGACTAAGGCGAAGTTCTGGAGGAATATCGATAGCCCTATCGTGACCGTGAGAGCGCTTAGATCCCAGGCAGGCCTCCCAAACAGAGGCCTTAAGAATACTCTCTCAATTAGCATGCCTGTCAGGAAGGCAGCTATCAAAGCAGAGAAAATTGACAGCATAGGGTCTACTCCGAATTTAACAACCAGAAAGTAGATGACATAACCCCCTATCATATAGAACTCTCCATGTGCAAAGTTCAACATCTTCATCACACCGAATATCAAAGAGAGTCCAGCTGCCATCAAGGCATACATGCACCCAGATACAAGCCCATAGAACAGCTGTCTCACAATATAATCCCATGGAACCATGTTATCTCCAGGCTTAAGTAGATGCATTTATAAACGATACCCACTCAGGCACTAAACTATCTCTACCTAGGAGCCTTACAAGGAGGGTGTATATAGATGCTAGAGGGGATAAAGCTGACCAAATACTTCGGAGGGCTAGCTGCGCTGAGGGATGTAGATTTTGAGGTCAGAAGAGACGAGATAGTCGGGTTAATAGGGCCAAATGGAGCAGGTAAGACCACTCTCTTTAACGTTATTACAGGCGTTTACAGACCTGAGTCTGGTAAAGTATTGTTCAAGGGTAGAGATATAACTGGGCTTAGCCCACATGAAATCTGTAAGCTCGGGATAGCAAGAACCTTCCAGATAGTACGTCCATTCCTAGATATGTCAGCTTTAGACAACGTTGTATGTGGCGTCTTATTCGGGGGTAAAAGCTCCATCAGCGTCCAGGAAGCTAAGAAGGAGGCAAAATACTACCTTGAGTTCGTGGGGCTGTCAGAGAAGAGAGATATGCTAGCTAGGAGTCTAACCCTAGTTGAGAGGAAAATGCTTGAAGTAGCTACAGCTCTAGCTACAGGGCCTGAAGTAGTGCTTCTTGATGAAGTGATAGCAGGCTTAAATCCCACGGAAACTATAGAGGCAATGGAGTTGATAAGGAGAATAAGGAAGGAGCTGGGGATCACTGTGTTCTGGATAGAGCACGTGATG
>JAVCBW010000014.1:0-45983 GCA_037917675.1 Thermoproteota archaeon | reverse complement strand
CTTTGGCATAGCCTTCGGCTGCAGCTTCTGTTTTCATAGAGATACAGAGGGTAGGTGGTTTGATTAGTGGAGGCTTTAGTTTCCCTGTGATGCTTGCTGATGGGAGCCTTGTCAGGCCACCTAGTAGCTATCAGATCTAAGCCTCTAGACTTTGGGCTCTAGGCTACCTCGAAAGCCCTACTAGAGGCATAAGCCCAACGAGGAAGCAGCCATAGACAAAACCACATACATCCATGAAAGCATACCAGCTGTGAGCTCTATCTCCTGGTATACTTAGGGTTCTCGTAGGCTTCCCTCTGGTGCTTAGCCTCGCGTGTAGCGGGGCTCATGTGTGCTGCCTTGGCAGATATATTAGGGCTGTTTCCTGTGGCTGGGTATGCTGAAGCTCAGGAGCACTTTGCTTGCTCTACTCGTCTTGTTTTCTGTTTTCCATGTGGAGGCTGTGGGTGAGCCAGCTGAGATATGGGTTGAGGTCCATGATGTGTCTCCTGTGTATGGTGTTGAGGCCTTGAGGAGGCTCTCCTCTGTGCTGCTGGAGTACTCTGGTGAGATCAGGGTGTTCCTGATGGTTGTCCCGTGCCACTATGGCTCTAAGCCCCTTAGGGATAGCCCTGAGCTAGCTGGGGAGCTTAGGAGGCTGCTGGAGCTAGGCTTTGAGCTTTGCCTTCACGGGTATACGCATAGAGGCTTCGAGTTCGCGGTAGGCTATAGGAGGGCTCTAGAGCTTGCTGAAGCAGGGCTTAGAGAGCTCTCTGAAGCAGGGCTCCCTAGGCCTGTGGGCTTCTGCCCTCCTAGGTGGAGGCTGAGTCTAGATGCAGCGAGAGCACTGTCTAAGCTCTTCACCAGGATACACTGTAGGCTCTATGTCATTGAGGGAAGGAGGCTTATAGCAGCTAGAGCTAGGGAGTATACTTGGAGCACTCCTGTATGCTGTGTTGAGAAGAGGGCTCTGGCAGACTACCTTGAGTCTATAGGAGTCTTTAGGATAGTGGTGCACTTGAATGCTGGACTGAGTGAGGAGAGGATCAGGGTGCTTAGCAGAGTGCTTAGTGAGGTAGCTGGAGCTAGGAGGGCGATGGCGGTCAGCTGGATGCCTGAGAAAGAAGTGGGGGCTACTGGGAGGCTTGTGCAGGCCTCCTCAAGGCTAGAGCCAGAGCTACTAGAGAGGCTGATAGCAGGGCTGCTGCAGCCGTAATCATGTAGTAGACTCCTCTCAGCCTCAGAGGCGAGGAGAGCTGGCTGCCTTGAGGAAGCTGTATGCCTGCTGGCATCGCAGGGACCTCTCCCTGGGAGTATAGCTCACCATCCACCGTCAGCTTCCATATGCCTCCTTCTCTCGGTAGTATTACTGTCATCATGGTGCTCACTCCAGGCTGTACTGTAGCCTGCTGAACCTGACTCATGCACTCTAAGACATAGGTATGTGGCTGTGACCCCATGTTCTCTATCAGGAGCGCTAGCATGGGAGCTCCTTCAGCAGAGTATTTGAGCATATATGATATCCTTGAGGCAGCTAGCCCACTTTCCTCAGCTTCCTCGCTAGGCTGCTCGAGCTGAGCTAGATCTGGAGCCTCCTCAGATGCCTCAGAGCTGGTAGGCTCCTCAGAGCTCACCTCAGCTAGCTCAGCTTGAGCCTGCTGAGCCTGTTGAGATACTGCTCTGACTGCCATAAGCTGGACATCGATCGGCTTCCTGTCATGTAGGAGATATACTGCTAGCAGGTGGGCTTTATCGCTCAGCGCCTTCCCATATATCTTGGCTCTCCCTGTCTGGCCGCTTAAAGCTACCTTAGCTAGAGTAGGGGTGAACTCGAATCCCTCTCCTAGAGCTCTGACCTCGAGGCTCCCAGTTAAGCTACCCTCCACCTTAACTGCCACCTCTATGGTAAAGCCCTCACCTACCTCAACCTCACTTGGAGCTATGACAGCCGCCAGATAAGCTTTGAATTCTGCTGTAGGCTCCTCACTCTCAGCTGGCGTTGGAGTTGGAGAAGGCTCTTCTGAAGGAGGGTCAATAGTATACCTCACATACCAGCATGGATAGTAACACCAGTATGATGGATAGCATGGAGGACAGCAAGGTGGATAGCAGCAAGGTGGATAGCATGGGGGGCAGCATGTGCAGGGGCAGTAGTCTCCTATCACCTGTAGGGTTGTTGTGTCTAGGAGGTCTGTCTGGTAGTATACTGAGACTGTGAGGTTGTTTGGGCCTGGTGCAAGGCAGGGTACTGTCAGTGTTATCGACCTTACTGAGAGGGGTGGCAGGTATACGTAGCAGGAGGTATACCAGTATGGGCTTAGGTAAGCTGATACCTGTAATACTACGAGGACTCTCACTGCTGTAGGGTCGTTGTTTTTCAGCTTGATGTATACTGGAAGCGGCTGGTTGCAGGGGAAGACTGAGGGGGCTTTCACATCAAGCAGGCTGACGCTTGGCTGAGCATTAAGCTCTGATGCTGGTATCATGGTGGATGTGAGGAGGGCTAGTGTGAGGAGGAGCATGGAGCTCGCTAGCTTGCTCAACTCTGGCACCTAGATGGGGAGCTTGAGGATGCTTTAAAAGCTTGTGTGCAGCTAGCCTCCACTCACGATGGGGATGAACCTGACTACATCATGTGGGTCAATTACATGGCTTAAGCCTTGAGCTGGCTTCTCGTTGACTAGAACTATCACCCTGAGGCCTCCGTCTTCAGATAGGATGAGGCTCCTAGCCTCCTGGGGAAGCTTCTCTAAGATCTGAGATAGAGTGAGAGGTGAGGAAGCTTCCAGCTCAAGCTCTGAGCCCAGGATCTCTCTAAGCCTGCCTATGAACCTGAGCCTAGGCATGCTACTCCTCTAGCCTTATGCCCTGTGCCTCAAGCTGCTCAGCTACATGGCCTAAGCCTCTCTCCCTTAGAGTACGCTTCCTCGGCAGCCCTCTGCTATCCCAGCCTCTGGCCTCATAGTACCATGATAGGAGCTTGTCATAGGCTTCTCTGCTCAGCTTTGAGCCTGCCAGCGGGCCTCTTGTAAGAGGCTCCTTAAACCACCTTTCAGGTGGGTAGTCCATTTCCCTGCTCCAGCCCCCATGCTCCCTAGCCCAGAAGCATCTTATTAGGTCATATATCCTGTCAGCCATCTCATAGAGGTCCCTTAGAGTATAGTCTAGGCCTGTTGCAGCCTTAAGGTACTTGGGGTACCACTCAAGGCTGAAGCCTAGCTCGATCCATGGCAGCCTACATGCTACAGCTGCCTCGAAGAGGCCTCCTCTTATCCTCTGCATCTCAAGTAGCCTCTCAACTTTCTCTCTTGATATCACGTCTCTGCCTATCTTGAGCTCCCATGCTATGAACCAGGCATCTTTATGGTGTGCTCCTATCGGTGAGGTCGCGAATGCAAGCGCCATGCCTGGGGCAGCGTGGCAGTCATAGGCAGAGATCTCGAGGCCTTTGATGTGCATTGCAAACCACTCTCCTCCTATGGCCTTCGATACAGCCCTGACACCCTCCCCTAGCTTCTCTCCGAAGCCCTTCCTCTCAGCTATCATCTCAGCTAGCTGAAGCATAGCTTCACCATCCCCCCACTTCAGCTTCAAGCCTAGCTTGTCTTCTGGGAGAATCCTCTTCTCTACGAGCTCAGCTGTGAAAGCTAGTACTGAGCCTAAGGTTATGGTGTCTATGCCCTGGAGGTCAGCATAGAGGTTTAGAGTCATTGCCCAGTCCATTGAGCCTATTCCGAGGTTCGATCCTAGCATAGCTATGTTCTCATAGTCTACCTCAACCCTCCACCCCTTATATGGCCCCTCCTTTATCTCACAGATGTTCCCACACTGCATGTTGCAGAATGGGCAGCCCTTCTGAGCTACCTTATACACTTTCTCCATGGTTGTGCCACTTATCTCATCTGCCTTCTCAAACCAGCCTTCTCTGAAGTTATAGCTTGGGAGGACGCTGTTCTCCTGGCTCCACTCTATCGTAGCCATGGTGCCCTGCCTTACCCAGAAGTCGTAGTTTGCTGAAGCCTTTATCTCCTTGTAGCCTTCTGCAGCAAGCTCCCTAAGCTCGTCTCTGTTGTATGCTGGTATCTCTCTTGTCCCTATTATGACAGCTGCCTTCAGGTTCTTTGACGCCATCACAGTGCCTATCCCAGGCCTCCCTCCTGCTCTACCCTTCTCTGAGATGACTACACCGAACTTGATGAGCTTCTCTGCACCAGGGCCTACCATGAGGACTCCAGCTTCCTTCCCATACTTCTCCTCTAGCTCATCTTGCACTGTATACGTGTCTTTGCCCCAGAGGGCACCTGCCTTCTCAAACTTGACATCGTCATCTTCCACTACTAGGACCACTGGCTCCCTGGCTCTACCCTCTACTACTATGGCATCATAGCCTGCCTTCTTCATCTGGTAGCTTGCTCTAGTCCCTATGTTCCCGTCACCATATCCTCCTGTCAGAGGAGACTTCGATGCGACCACCAGCTTCCCGCTGCTCGGGAGAACGAAGCCTGTGAGGGGGCCTGTGGCTAGTATAAGCTTGTTCTCAGGTGAGATGGGGTCTGTTCCAGGCTTAAGCTCATCCCATAGAATCTTGGCGGCTAAGCCTCGGCCACCCATGAAGCTGCGAGCTAGCTCACCATCCAGATCCTGTACAGCATGCTTCCCTCTTGTCAGATCTACTCTGAGTATCCTCCCAGTCCAGCCTCCCTTAAACAAGCTACCACCAGCATCCCCCAGGCTTCAATAGTTAAAATTGTTTCCAGACAGCTTAGAGGGAGGTGAGCCAAGCAGTAGGCTGGCTGCTTTAGAGGAGCCTCTGGAAGCTAGCTGGCATAGACCAGAGCCTCTGAGGATATGGGCTTCACCGGGTTTTCAGCTGGCAATGAGGCTCCTAGAAGGAGAGCTTGTGGGCTCTTGGCTACAAGCTTGAGCTCACTGTGCTGGAATTCACTTACTTAGGGTGATCTCAAGTACAGGATAGGAGCGCCAGCACCCCTCGATACTGTACTCCTCAAACCTGCTTCTAGGGTCGCTTAGCATGTCTATGGCAGCTTGGAGGCTTATCGATGAGTGGAGCTTGATCAGGTTGTATGTGAGTAAGGCTATTATCTTGCTGTAGCAATGCTCACATGCCTTCTTGACTACAACAACCCCTGGAGCACCTGCCTGGAAGTCGTATATCAGCGCCTCCCTCGCCTCTTCAAAACTCTATGGATCTCATCAGCCATCTGTAGAGGCTTCTTCCAGTGGTGGAGTGAGCCTGTGCTTACGACTAGATCAAATGCTGAGCCTCTGAAAGGGCAGCAGGTTTGCATCACCGACGACAGACTCTACCCTGCTCATCTATCTCTCCTCTCCTTATCCTCGTTGAAGATATCCTCCTACCCAGCTCATCTCTAGCATATGGGACTAGCACGATGACAAGCTCCTCAAGCCCTCTCCTCCTCCTCTCCCTGTTTATCTTAAGAGCGTTCTGGAGAGTCTCTTCCGTGGCTACTATGGCCTCAAGCTCCCTGACATATGCTGCTGAGCCAAGTGGGTCCTTTAGCTTAGTGATCTCAAACCTCCCAGTATACCCTCTTTCCTCGAGAGCTTCTTTGAGCTTCCTCTCTCTAACAGTATAGGGGTCTATCATCGATGAAAGCTCCTTTTCACGCGTCATCTCATCTGAGGTCAAGCCTATAAGGACTCTGTCGCCTAGCTTGAATGCTATATTGAAGAGCTTAAGGTGGCCTACATGTAGTGGGCTGAAAGTGCCTCCTATGCAAACTAGCCTAAATGGCCTCTTCACCTCCATGCTAACCCTGTCAGGTTGTCCACCAAATATTTTTAACGGTAGCTTTTGAGACGTGGTGAGTGAGGTGAGAAGGCTAGCTGCAATCCTCCTGACAGCTATCCTGATAGCTCCTCTAGTGTCCTCTACTGGAGCTCGGAGGAAGGTTATAGCTATAGACCTGACACCAGGGCGAGTTAAGGACATAGAATCAGATCCCAGCCAGAAGCTACTTAAGTGGCTTATAGGAAACCTGACTGAAGCAGGATATGACGTCAGGAAGCTCTCCAGGATAAGCAAAGAGGCCTTGAGCGGCGTAGATGCCCTCGTGATAGGCAAGCTAAGAGATGAGAAGGGAGCTTTCAAGCCAGATGAAGTAGAGGCCATAGCAGAGTGGTTTAAGCAGGGAGGGAAGTTCCTGTGGGTTGGAGCTGACAGCGACTATGTTGAGCCATACCTGAACCCAGAGGATACATCCTTTAAGTCAGGTGAGCCAAACAAGATTCTTGAAGCCATAGGATCCCACCTCAGGCTAGAGTATGCCTCAGTAGAGGACCCTGAATCTAATGCTGGCGCAGGCTATAGGGTGGTTTCAGGGAGGTATAATACTGAAGGCGAGGCAGCTCAGATGACTAGTGGAGCTCCAAAGGTCTTGTTCCATGGCCCAACATTCGTAGTAGGCTTCGATAACGGTAAGTTCGTCCCATTTGAGCAGGTTGATGAGAAGTATGAGACTGTAACCTGGCTCTATGCTACAACAGACAAGGGGACTGTAGTGAGCCACGACGGTGTAGACCCGAAGACCACAGCAGTAGGGCAGACTGGGAGCTTCGTCCTAGCTGCAATAGAGAAGATAAAGTGTGGAGGCCTTTATAGCAAGGTGCTTGTTACAGGTGAGAGCCTCATAGGAGACAGGAACATCTTCAACACAAAGTACCATGGAGTAGATCTCCAGGGGCCAACCTTCGTCAAGCAGGCTTTTGCATGGGGGCTCACAGTCGAGAAAGCTGGCCTTCCAATAACTGCTTACGCTGTGATAGCTATCGTAGTTGTAGTTGTAGTTGCAGCTGCAGCTCTCCTGCTCAGGAGGAGGAAGTAGGCTCCCAGCCTAATTTTTTGCAGGTGACCTATGTGAGGAAGCTGATAGCTGCTGTAGTTGCAGCTTTAGTCTTAGCTGGAGCCGTGCTTGCTGCAGTTAAGCTGAGAGCTCCACCTAAGGAGGAGAAGCCTCCAGCTGGAGGCATAGTCTTGAAAGTCATAACGAGGCATAGCACTACAATATGGCATGTGAGCAAGGAGATGTTCCTAAAGAGTGACCTAGCAAAGAAGTACAATGTCGTGGACATAAGGTTCATGGGACCGAACCCGACACTCTGGCTCAGCACGATAAGGAAGCTTGGAGACATAGACATAGCTTGGGGAGGAGGCCCCACCCTATTTGACATGCTCAACAGGGAGGGGCTCCTAGAGCCTATAACAGACCCAGAAGCCCTCAGAGTCATAGGAGAGCTCCCAAAGGAAGTTGGTGGAGCCCCAATGGTCAGATATGATGAGCAGGGGAGACCTGTGTGGGCTGCTGCAGCAATAAGCTCATTCGGCTTCATAGTGAACTATAACATACTAGAGAAGTATGGGCTTCCTGAGCCTAAGCTCTGGGAGGATCTTGGAAGCGTTGAGTTTGCTAAAGTCTTACCTAAGCCTGTGATAGCCTATGCTAGGCCTACAACCTCAACATCACACACTAGGATATATGAGATAATCCTGCAGAAGTTCGGCTGGGAGGAGGGGTGGGCTCTCTTAGCTAGAATAGCTGCAAACGGTAGGCCCTATGGTGGGTCTGTCGAGGCCCTGACTGCAGTTGAGAGCGGTGAGGTCGCTGTCAGCATAGCAATAGACTTCTACGGGTACTCCAGTGAGATAGAGTTCCCAGGGACAAAATATGTGCTCCCATTTAACGAGTCTATTGTGAATGGAGACCCTATAGCCCTCCTGAAGACTAGCAAGCATAAGGAGGCTGCTCAAGCCTTCATAAGATTCATCCTCTCCAAGGAGGGGCAGAAGATATGGCTTGACAAGAGGATAAACAGGATGCCTGTGAGAGAAGATGTCTTCGACACACCTGAGGGTAAGGCTAGACCAGACCTACTCAAGAACTATAGGGCTACAGTAGAGAACATAGGTATACCATTCGACGACGACAGAGCTTTGAAGACAGAGGAAGCCTTGAGATACTACTTTGACGCAGTCTATGCTGACCTGCATGACCTGCTAGTAGAGGTCTGGAGCAAGCTGGTCAAAGCCTATAGGGAGGGAAAGATAACAGAGGAGGAGTTTGAGAAGCTGGCGTGTGAGATGGGAGCTCCACTCAAGTGGGTTCAGGGAGGAGTTGAATATGAGTTCACAGAGGAGTATGCTGCCTCAATAAACGACAAGCTCAGGGACCCTGCTTTTGCAAGTGAGATGACGAAGATATGGAGGGATGCAGCTAGAGAGAAGTACATGGAGCTCTTAGAGAAGATACCTGGGTAGCATGATGGGGCTGAGAGAGCTCATCTGGCAGATGGATAGGCTGTCCTGGACCCAATTCACGTCCATAGTCCTCTTCTTCACCCTGTTCCTTCTCACTCCACTTGGAGCAGTGACACTGAAGGCCTTCACCTATGGTGGGAGGCCTAGCCTCCACTGGTTCAGGTTCGTGCTCTCAGACAACTTCTATCTTCCAGTAGACATCTCCAATAAGCCACCCTACATCAAGCTCAGCGGGGCATCACTCGACTTCTATAGGAGCATAGAGTACACTACACCAGCTGGAGAGAAGGTGAAGATAGTCTATGTGCAGGGATGGGATCTAGGTGTCATCCCGAACTCGCTGATTGTAGCTGGGCTCACAGCCATCCTCTCAACTGCCCTAGGCTCTGTCCTAGCCTTCCTGTTTGCTAGATACAGGTTCCCTGGCTGCGAGGCCCTTAGGATACTCCTGCTAGTCCCCCTTCTCTCAACTCCATTTGTTGGAGCAATAGGCTTAAAGAAGATGATAACTGCAGACGGCGTGCTCAACACCCTCTTCCATGACATACTAGGCATACTACCCTTCAAAGTCGAGTTCACTGGGCTAGCAGCTGTTGTAGCAGTCCAGACCCTCATATTCTACCCTATAGTCCTGCTGAACACATATACTGCACTGATAAGCATAGATCCTACGCTAGAGGAGCAAGCTGAGAACATGGGAGCATATGGCTTCAGGCTCTTCAGGACAGTAACGATGCCTTTAGCGACGCCTGGCATGGAAGCTGGAGCTCTCATGGTGTTCATACTGAGCCTAGAAGACCTCGGGACACCTATAGTCTTCAGAGGGACTAGAGCTGAGAAGCTTCTTACATTCCAGATATTTACTAGGATGTTCACCCCAGCAGGCTTGATATCACAGGAGGCAACTACGCTGGCTTTAATGCTCCTAGCGTTCTCTGTTGTCGTCTTTCTAGGCGTGAGGAAGTATGTGAGCCTAAAGAGATATGCTATGCTGAGCAGAGGAGGAGTATGGAGGCCTCGAAGGAGGAGCATAAGAGCTGCTGCAGCAGCTCTCATATATGTCTGCTGCCTCACCATGCTCTTCTTCGCAACCCTACCTCATGCTGGAGTAGCTCTGCTAGCCTTCGCTGGAGAGTGGGGTGGGACACTGCTGCCAGCATACTTCACCCTGAGGAACTTCAGAGCTACCCTAGGTGACCCTGAGGTCATGAACACGATAGTAAACAGCCTCAGCTACTCTGCTATGGCGACAGCTCTGATAGTCATCTTAGGTGTGAGCGCAGCCTACCTGGTCTCTAGGAAGAGAGGGGTCTGGATGATGCTAGTCGACGTGCTGGTGACAGTCCCTATAGCGATCCCAGGGATAGTTATAGCTACAGGCCTGTTCCTAGTATACTTGATGACGCCGCTCTCACCACTCAAGAGCGGGGCTCCGCTGCTGATAGCAGCCTACACTGTCAGGAAGATCACATTTACAGTGAGATCCGTCTACTCTGGCCTGGAGCAGACTGACGTAGCTCTAGAGGAGGCTGCACTCAACCTCGGAGCAAGTAGGGCAAGGGTATTCTTCACCATAGCAGCCCCACTTGTAGCCTTAAACATACTAGCTGGAGGGATGCTATCATTCATCTACTGCATGTCAGAGGTCAGCACTGGCATAGTGATAGGAGATGCAAACCACAAGACGGCTCCCATGACCTGGAAGATGTATGACATGCTGTTTAAGGGGCTAGCTGGAGGAGTATTCCAGCCTGCAGCCCTAGGCTTCATGCTAATGATGCTGCAGCTAGCTATGATAGTTGGAGCAAACCTCATCCTCAGAAGGAGAGCAACAGCTCTCATAGGGATCTAAGCGCCAGCAAATATTAGGTTCTCTAGAGTAGAGGATGCTGTGCTGCCCCAGCTGCAGCAGCTCATCCTGAGCCTCCTCTGGAGATTTAGAGCTGCATGCTACAGTGCCTGGGGACCCAGCAGCATACCGGGCTGAGGCTACGTCACCTAAGCCAGCTACCCCAACATGTCAGCTCGATCATGATATTGGACAGCAAGCTTCCATGAGGTGATGAGGCTCCTGCTCAGAGCTCCACTAGGGTAGAGGCTGCACAACATTTAAAAGGCTTTCAGCAAGCAGCTTGAGGGCTAAGTTGAGGCTGCGTGATGAGCTTGGCTTCAGAAGCAAGATCAGTATGCTAGGCTATACCATAGACCCTGAGGCTATGAGGGTTGAGGACTCCTTCGGCTGGGAGATCAGTGAGGAGGTCAGAAATGCCATACTAGGGATCTTGGACAGATACTCTAGAGCAGAGGATATCGGGCTGAGTGGGAGGCTTGTGAACTTCAGGGGGCTGCTCGGGGCCTCAGCCTGCTATGGCGTGTTCTATAGGGAGGTCATCCAGCCTATAGCTAGGGTTTTTGGCCGAAGCCCTAGGAAGCTAGTTGAAGCCGGCAGGCTCCTCGGAGGCAGAGAGCTAAGCTATGGTGATGCATCCATCGAGCTGAGGCCTCTCCCGAGAGTCCCAGTAATCTATAGCGTGTGGAGTGGAGACGACGAGCTTCCTCCATCTGCCAACGTGCTCTTCGACTCTACTGTGACACACTATCTCCTGATAGAGGACATAGAAGCCCTATGTGAGATAGCGACTTGGAGGCTCTGTAGGCTTGCCTCAACCCTCTAGCTCACCCTATGTCTCCTCTTCTATGACACCCTCCTCTCTCAGCACGCTCATGACCCTGAGGACCATCGAGACTGGCATCCTAAGGTCTCTAGCTATCTCATGTGGGTAAGCTTCTCCTCCACGCTTCTCAAGATACCTCAGAACCTTGAGCTTAGCATCCTCAATCCTCCTAAGCTCCATCACACTAGACTTAGCTTGAGATTCAAGCCTCTCCAACCTACTCTCTAGGTCACTGAGCCTAGCTGCCAGCTCCCTTATGGCAGATGAGATGTCAGCTTGTATGGATGAAGCTGAAAGCTTGAGGAGCTGAAGGTCTCTACCCGTGTAAGCCTCATACTCTCTAGCTGACACGACCCAGCACTCACCTGAGCTTGGGTACGTGAACTTCGGCTGCATTGTAGAAGTCTGCTGCTCCAAGCTACTTCCCCTTAGATACACTCACTACATTCTGGAACCTCACTACATACTGGTCTTCTCCCGTGAGAGGGTCTTTCTCACCCAGCCTGAACACCCTCGTCACAACGAGCTTTATCCTAAGCTTGCTTCCATCCTCAAGCCTATACTCGTTCCACCCCTCTGATATAGGCTGAAACTCGACCTCCTTAGCCTCAACCTCTCTGCCATCCTGTAGCTTGATCTTCATACCCTACACCATGAGCCTACTATACTATGGTTTAAAAGCTTGGGGTTCAGCCTACATAGGTATTGGTAAGCCTTGGGATTCATTAGGCTCAGCTTCCATATATGGAATATTTACCTCTTAGGCTGCCCTCTACTGCAGTCGAATGTCGATAGTGGAGTTGGGATCTTAGGTTTGAGGCCAGCTTTACACCTCCACCTACCCTCTATAGGCTCAAAGTAGATGCAGTCAACACACCTTATCAGCACTTAGCCCACCTCCTTACTGTGCTAGGGAGCTCTCTCAGCTCGCTTATGACAGCATCTGGCTCGGCTACATAGCTAGACTCCCCCTTAGATAAGTGTATCGCTAGCATGCCAGCCTCCTTAGCTCCATAGACGTCTGAGTAGGGGTCGTCTCCGACGTGAGCAGCTTCACCTGGCTTAGCTCCCAGCTTCCTCAAAGCCATGGCAAAGATCCCTGTAGAAGGCTTCCTCTCCCAGACTTCATCAGAGTATACCAGGACCTCAAAGTAGCTCAGGACACCATAGGATTCTAGCAGCCTGTTCATCACCCTACCTGGAGTAAGCCCTGTATTGGATATGAGAGCTAGCTGAAACCCCATCTCCCTGAGCTCAGCTAAGACCCTCCTGACTTCATGAGCCAGCTTAGGAGGATGCCTCAAGGTAGCTTCCTCAACACCATAGCTTAAGGCCTCTATGACAGCAGGTGTAGCAGGTACGCTCAGCATCTCAGCTAGAGCTCTCATCTTAGCCCTAGAGCTGACGTCTCTATGCCTCTTCCAAACCCTCCTCAGAGCCTGATAGAGCCTTGAAAGAGCCCTCTCAACTTCAGCAGCAGAGACATCGTAGCCAAGCTCCCTCAGGCATGCAGCAGTATCCCTAGCTCTAGCATCAGCTACCACTCTAGAGTAGCTTTCACCAGGCTCAATGATAGTCTCCCATAGATCTACTGTAATAGCCTTCAGAGCCATCACACCCGTTCTGGTTCTCCGCTACTTTTATAACTTTTGCTACATTCGTAGCGGAGAGCCTTCCTCCGCTCATCTGAGGGCTTTCGGTGCGGGGGGCTCCCCACATCCATCTTTAAACCTCTCAGTCTAATGCAAGAGAGACCCGATCCAGAGTATGGCTGCCCTCAGCTAGGCTGCCATCGAGTGGCGCTAAGTAGGCTTACATGGGTGAGCTGAACTATGTTCGCGTTTGGGTACTCTAGGATTGGGCAGACTTCGCTGCATAGGCTGCATGCCATGCACCTCTCTGAGGCCTCTGGTGGGGAACCTGGGTTTAGGGCTTCTGCTGGGCAGTAAGCTGAGCAGACGCTGCAGCCAGGGCATAGCATTGCTCTAGCTGCCAGCTGAGATGCTGTAGACAGAGCTCTCTCTGGGCTGCCCTGGTACTCTATTCTCTCTGCTAGGATCTTCAGCCTAGCTTCACCTGTACTCAGCTCTAGGCTCCTTAGGCTACCTGCTGTCCTAGCTAGCTTTAGGAGCCTGCTTTGGCTGTATGGTGTGATCTCTATTGTGGAGGTGGTCTGCTTTATGGCTATCCTGTTCCTTGGATATGTGCCTCTGAGCCCAGCTATCCTCAGGATCCTCTCAGGTGGCTTAACCCACCTCCACAGGTGGTATTTGAGCCAGCTCTCAGGGAGGCTCCTCTCACCAGCCCACTCCCTGAGCTCTCTGCTCCATTTCTCAGCTAGCTCTGGATGCCTCTGCTCTACTAGCTTCAGCTCAGCTATCCTTGAAGCTGGGCACATGAAGCAGCCTATCCTGTCGAAGCCAGCTTCATAGAGCTGGTTATAGCTTAGGCTCCTCCATCTGATGTAGAGCCATACTGCTAGGGCAGTCCATGAGTTGACTGGTGAAGCTGAGAGGACTGCTGGGACCCACTTGTTCCTCCAGATAGCTGGAGCCCTCCTCCTGCTAGCTGACTCAAACCTCCTCTGGCCTACCAGCATCAATGCATTCTGGAATCCTCCCATAGCTCTATGGGTTGGAGCTAGCTTACATACCTTGCAGCACCACCTATAGTCTCTAGCTGGGGGGCCAAAGCCCTGGATCAGCCTCCAGAACTCGTCTCCAGCCTCACCTCTGATGCCTTCGTATCTGCTCAGGGTTCTCTCAGCTAACCTGAGAGTCTCAGGCATCTCTAAGCCTGTATCATTGAAGTAGACCTTGAAGCTGAGCCCAGACCTCTCAGCTAGCTTCAGCACTACAGTGCTATCCTTCCCACCAGAATATGACACGAAAAGGTAGCTTCTCTTCCTGACCTCTCTCAGGATAAAGACCACAGCTTTAGACTCCATCTCAGCCAAAGCATGCAGGTTTGCTTTGAGCAAGTCTAGCTGTCTTGACTCAGCTAGCTCTGGTAGATCAGGCTGGTAGAGCTTTGATACAACATACTTACTGCCACGCTTCTCAGCTAGCCCCCTCAGCCCAGGGAGAAGCTTAAATGGCGGGCTCTCAGGCCTAGCTGAGGACACAACTGAGCCCACTGGCCCTGAGGAGCTGAGCACGTCAATAAGCCCCTGCTCCAGCAGCCTTAGCGCACCCGGCTTACTGGGCTTGAAAAGCCACCTCCACGTGTAGAGGTCATAGAACAAGTGACCTAATACAGCTCCGTCAGCTACCAGCTCATATGACACATCCAGGTATGGTGCTCTGCCAAACAGCACACACCGATCTCCTAGTGGGAGGAGAGCCTCATAGGCTCCACTCCCATAGTCTCTCTCTAAGACCTCTCTGAGCAGGCTTAGTCCCCACTTCGAAGCTGGCCTAGGGTCGCTGTGTATCGACACCTTAACTAAGGTAGCTGGCCTACTGCATTCTCCACATACCCTTGATACCAGTGGAGTATTGCAGTTCAGGCACCAGTATAGCATGCTTACACCAGCATTACTGCCCTAACCAGCTGTATCTGATGTGAAGCTGCCCCTGCTCAGCTAAGCCACGTAGCACCATGGTCTCTTATATCGATTCCTGCTGAGAATAAGAGCTCTAATGTTGAGACTAGTAGCCCACCTGCTGGCAACAGGTATGAGCACCTACTAGCTTACTCTACATCTCAGCAGGCTCACCTCTCAGTAGCCTAAGCTTACCCTCGCCAGCAGGTAGGTAGCTAGCAGGCTGATGCAGCCTACTGGTGAAGCTCGATAAGCTTATTTCCACCTATGCTGGAGGAAGGCTAGCTTGCTCTAGAATGCTTCTTTAGGTGTAGGGGATGGATGTCAAGGGTGAGAAGCTTGAGATAAGGATGAGGGTCTATAGGGCTCTTGAGAGTAGTGGTGTAGCTCTGCCACCTAAGCCTATAGTCGGTAGGATACCGAACTTCAGGGGAGCTGAGGCTGCTGCCCGCAGGCTTGCTGACCTGAGTGAGCTCAGGAGTGCTGGAGTCGTGTTCTGCAACCCTGATTCTCCTCAGAGGCCTCTCAGAGAGCTCCTTCTGAGGAGAGGGAAGACTCTGATCATGGCTACACCCAGGATAGCTAAGGGCTTCCTCCTACTGACTCCAGAGTCTGCAGCTGGAAGGTATAGGCTAGCCTCAACCATAAGGGGGGCGTTCAAGGTTGGTAGGCTCATCCAGCTAGATGAGCTTCCTCACATCGATGTGAAGGTCGCTGGCTCTGTTGCCGTGACAGAGAAGGGTGATAGGCTAGGGAAGGGACATGGCTATAGTGAGCTAGAGTATGCTATCCTAAGGGAAGTTGGAGCTGTAGGCGAAGAAACCCTGGTGGCGACAACAGTCCATGACCTACAGGTTGTGGAGTATATTCCAGCTGAGCCACATGATGTCACAGTAGACTTGATAGCTACCCCAACCAGAGTAATCAGGACAACAGGAGACAGGAGGAGGCCTAGTGGCGTGATCTGGAGCATGCTTGATGAGAAGCACCTTAAGGAGATCCCCATCCTCAGGAAGCTGAAGAGGAGAGCAAGCATACACTTCATCTAAGCAGCCTCTGGCACCTCAATAGCCCTCGGCCACAGGAACCTGAGAGTAAGGTGGCTAGCTTCTTGAGCTGACATCAATCTTCTTTGGCTTATTTAAGATGTAGTATTGTAGGGGGTTACACTGAAGGTACTTGACTCTAGCTGCCTGCTTACAGAGCTTGGCTACGAGTTCTACTCTTTTAGCTCACCTGGCTGTAAGCCTGACACCTCTGACATTAGGTTCATTGATCTTGCTCCAAAGCTAGCTGAATGTGAGCGTGGCAAAGCTATTGCTGGAGCTAGGCTCTATAGGCACCAGCTTAAGGCTCTTGACACGCTCAGAAATGGGATGAACATCGTCTTTGTATCTGGAGCTGGTAGTGGAAAGACTGAAGCCTGGTTCCTGTACTGCTACCTAGATGACGTTAAGGCTCTAGCCATCTACCCTACCTTGGCTTTGGCTAATGACCAAGTTGAGAGGCTTAGGAGCTACTCTAGGGCTCTGGAGCTTAGGGTTGAGGCCTTAGACTCTGTTAGGAGGAGAGAGCTTGCCAGGAGGTATGGGCGTAACCTCAGCAGCTACCTTGCTACAATGGATATCATAGCTACTAACCCTGCTTTCCTGATGGCTGAGGTGAAGAGGTGGGCTTCAGGAGGAGGTAAGCTGCTCTACGAGTTCTGTCAGGGGGTTGGGCTCATTGTAGTCGACGAGTTCGACTTCTATGGGCCTAGAGAGGCTTCACTCATGCTTTCGATGCTGAGGCTGATGAGGCTATGGGGGCTGAAGTTTCAGGTTGCCTTGCTCACAGCCACCTTAGGGAACCCAAGGGAGGCTGCTAAAGCCTTAAGTGAGCTAAACGGGCTGGAGACCAAGGTCGTTGAGGGGAGGCCTTTCAGCGTTGAGAACAGGACTTATGTGGTGCTAGGTAAGAACCTCAAGTCCATCTGGCTTGAGGCTAGGAGGCACATGGGCTTGGCTCCCGTGGACATCAGGGAGGCTCTAGAGGACTATGAGAGGTTCAGGAGGAATGCTTACAGGGTCTACCTGGCTCTTAAGGCATCTGGCTGCGAGCTCCCTGCTCCTGCTGTAGACTACAGTGAGGTTGTGGCATCCTATGCTAGAGATGAGGGGGTTACACTAGTCTTCACTAGGAGCATAAGAGGAGCTGAAGAGGTCTGTAGGAGAGTCAGGAGCAGGTGGCCTGAGCTTGCTGACCTGGTTAAGCCACATCATCATTTAGTCTCGAAGACTGAGAGAGCTGAGATAGAGAAGGCTGCTAGAGAGGGTAGGGTTAAGGTTATTGTGAGCCCTAGGACACTTGCTCAGGGAGTTGACATAGGGCTTGTCGTGAGGGTTGTACACTTTGGGCTCCCTGAGTCTGTCAGGGAGTTCAGGCAGCGTGAGGGGCGTAAGGGTAGGAGAGCTGGGCTGCCGTTCACTGAGACTGTGATCCTGCCTTATACGCCATGGGATAGAGAGCTGCTCTCACGTGGAGCTGAGGCGCTCAGGGAGTGGGCTAGCCTAAGCCTTGAAACTGCCATCCTCAATCCAGGGAATAAGTATTCGATGCTCTTTGAGGGGCTCTACAAGCTTGTATCAAGGCACTTGCGTAGCATGCTCACGAGAAGAGAGCTTGAGCTCCTCAGGGAGCTTAAGCTGGCTGAGAGAGGTAAGCTGACTGAGGCTGGGAGGAGAGCTTGGAGGAACATGAGCTTCTATGAGTATGGGCCCCCCTATGGGCTGAAGAGGCTCATGCTTGGCTTAGAGGAATACCTTGATGACATAGGGTACTGTGACATGGTTGAGAGGTTTCAGATAGGATGCCTAGACTACTCTAATGATGCCATAGTAGTCGGCTACAGGAGGAAGGGTAGAGTTGTCACTGGAGTAGAGGAGGCTAAGCTCAGCTATAGGAATCTCAGAGAGGTAGATGCTCTCGCCCAGGCGCTAGAGGAGTATGAGAAGGCTAAGGCTGAGTGGGGTGAGAGCCCTGACTTCCTTGGAGACTACTATAGTGGGAGAGTGTTCTCAGAGGTCATATGTGTCGTTGAGCCTCCAGCAAGAGGGTTCGGCAGATACCTGAAGCTGCCTAACAGAGTGTACTGGAGGCTTCTATCTCCAGAGTATAGGCTTGTTGAGTCTAAAGGCAGAACCTACTTCATCAGGGAGTCTAGGAGCATCCCTGTGACAGCCCTGACTGCAGGAGCATATAGGGACTTCACTTATGGAGCTGTCTATGAGCTTGAGCCAGGCGAAGACCTTGAGTGGCTTAGAGTTGGGCTAGCCTTCCTTCTAGTCGCCTTGAGGCTGAAGCTTAACCTCCCACTTGATGTCTTCAGGTATGAGCTGCATAATGTCGGTGATAGGAAGGTCATGGGGATCCATGAGCCCAGCTCAGCTGGGCTCCTCGAGACTCTAGACTGGCTTGAGGCTAGCAGGCTTGTCGAGGAGCTTGAGCCAACTCTCCTAGTTGAAGTCTTGCTGAAGCAAGCTGATGACCAAGCTCACTACCAGCTGCTATCAAGTGGAGTCAGGTGGGACCTAGCTAAGAGGTATGCTAGGAGAGCTATAGACTACATCCTTGCAGCTCAGAGGATTAGGGTTAAGCTTGCTGGACGCGAGCTAGCTGTGCCAAGGCCATCTAGAGCCCTCAGGCTGGCTTCAGTAGACTTGCTTTCATTCGAGTTCGGAGCGGCTAGAGTAGGATTCCTGGCGGTCTATGATGGAGAAGAAGCTCTCGTAGACCTCATTGTGAGAGAGCTGCTTGAGACAGGTGGATGGGGCAGTGCAGGACAGAAGCTTGAGGATGCAGCTAACCAGGGCTTTACCATAGTAGCCTATAGCATAAGTCAGCTGCTAGATGGCTTGAAGGCTCTAGGACTCAGGTCAGCAGCCTACATAATAGAGGGGCTAGCTAGAGAGGGGAAGTTAGCTGACCTATCCTCTCTAGCGAGGTCGATGCTAGATGTGCCAGCTACGCCGCTTGAAGAGCTGCTGGCAGCTCTAGGCTGGAATAGGGAAGTTGAGCTCAAGGAGGTCTGGAGAGAGCTCACTAGAGCATCTCAGATCCTAGGTGAAAGAGGATGGGAGAGATGGCCTAAGTACACTAGGCGACTCAGGGAAGTAGCCTCAGCTTACACTGAAGAAAGCTCCAAGCTCATATACATGCTCTACTCAGCCATCAGAGAGCTCGAAGATGTAGAGAGGGGCAGCTCTACTGGAGCTTAACCAGAAGCTAATTTACTAGATAGACACACATTCCACAACACTTATTTACATGCTTCCAGCATACATGCTGGGGGTAGCTTGTCTGAGAGAGACCTCGAGAAGAAGCTTAGAGATCTTGATGAGGCTCTAGCTGAGGGCAGGATAAGTGAGGAGACATACAGAGAGCTCAGAGAGAAGTACATGAGGCAACTAGAGACACCTCCACCCCCACCTCCCTCACCTAGGAAGACATGGCTTCCAATAGCGCTAGCTATAGTAGTCATAGCTGCAGTCGCAGCAGGTGGGCTGCTATACCTGAAGAGCAAGAAGCCAGCTCCAGCTCCCACCCCAACTCCAGCACCCACTCCAGCTCCAACAGCACCACCTAGGCCTAGGCCCTCTAAACCTAAGCCTCCTAAGCCTACTCCAAGCCCCAGCTTCCCTGAGACTCCCAGACCTAGGAGGACCCCTGCATCTGCTCCAACTCCAGCTCCGACGCCTAGAGCATCTCCTACTCCTACTCTGACACCGAGAGCTAGCTACGGAGAGCTCTTCCTGCTGTCTAAGGTGAAGTCCTTCAGCTATAGAATGGTCACTACGACAGCTCAGGGGCAGCGTACAGAGATGACACAGAGGTATGAAGTCAGCTCTAAGTTGGTTGATGGAAGAGACTGCTGGGCTCTGACTGTTGTCACTGAGATGTATGGGAATAGGGTCACTCTCGTAGTGTACTTGGATAAGAGGACGCTAGAGTGTGTGAAGGCATATATCAAGAGTGGGCAGATGGAGATAGGGGTCCCGTGTGCTCAGTATAGTAGTACTATGGTGTTTGCTAGAGGCCAGCCGGAAGGCCAGCCGGAAGCAGAGCTCACTTTCATAGGATATGAGACAGTACAGGTTCCAGCTGGAACATTTACATGTGAAGTCTATGAGAGCAGGAGTAGAGAATCTGTCACTAGATGCTGGGTTTCCAGAGATGTACCTGTGCCAGTTAAGGTTATAGTGGAGACAGCTAGCGAGAAGGTTGTGATAGAGCTATTGAGCTATCAGCCAGCTTAACCACCCAACATTTTTATGGTTCAGCTTAAGCTGCTGAGCTATGAGTTCATGAGAAGCTCTGAGATATGCTCTGGAAGCTGGACCATAGCTGAGGCCTGAAGGCTGCTGAGCTGACATAGCTTAGCTTTCAGCCTCCGACGCCCTATACGCTTCCTGATAGTTGGGCCAAAGCGAGCTCTAGCTGAAGAGCTCTCGCTCTGAGAGGCTAGCTACCCTCCTAGGCTTGAGCATCCATGGGAGGGGGCCTCTAGGTGCTTAGGGCAGTCGAAAAGTTTTTAAATCCATGCTGGAAATATGTTGTGGTGAAGACCTGCTGGAGTGCGATGACCCAGCAGCAGGTCGGATGCCGTAGAGCAGGTGGGAGTACAGGATTCCAGGGTGCTCAAGCTTATCTCAAAGCACAGGAGGAGCTTACTTCCAGCAGGTAGCCCGCGCAGGCTGGTTGAGCAGTGTACTGAAGCCCAGCAGGGCGGATGTAGCAGGGCACCTCACACAAGGTGCTCCCATGATTTTTAGAGGAGCTCAGAGCAGAGCTCCCACCTGCACGGATACATATGCTGGTGAGCATGTTGATCAAGCTCTTTATCCTAGACTTAAAGCACTGTGATAGACGTAAGTGTACTGGAAGGAGGCTTACTAGAGCAGGCTTTGCGTCAGCTGTCTCAAGCATTAGGATGCTTCCTCGCAAGGCTATTTTGCTGAACCCATTCTCACCTAGAGCCTTATCTCCAGCTGATAGGTGGGCTGCTGAGCACTATGGTATTGCTGCCATAGACTGCTCCTGGAAGCTTGCTGAAGAAGTTTTCTATGGGATTAGAAGGCCTGGGAGGGCTATGCCCTATCTTATTGCAGCCAACCCAGTGAACTATGGTCAGGTTGCTAGGCTGTCTACAGCTGAAGCCTTAGCTGCTGCACTCTACATCCTGGGATACAGGAGAGATGCTGAGAGGATTATGGGCCTGTTTAAGTGGGGACCTATATTCCTTGAGCTGAACAGGGAGTATCTTGAAGCCTATAGCAAGGCTGGAGACAGCGGGGAGGTTATTGAGCTCCAGAGGAGGTTCATTAGGCTAGTGCTCTCCTAAGCTGGCTCCACGACGACCACGACGATCTTCTTTTTGGCCTCTGCTGGAGACTCTCGCATAAATGACAACTTTGTCGGGGAGCTTGCCCTCAAGGAGCCTCAAGACCTCACCTTCTGGAATTCTAAACTCCTTCCCGATTTGGTATGCCTCTATTTTCCCCACTTTAATCCAACGCCGTACTGTCATTGTTGAAACTCCAAGCCTCTTCGCAACTTCACCAGTCCTGTAAAGCCTCACCACCACTTCTCTAATCATAGTTATGTGTGGAAAATACTTGAATGTTCCATTTGTCCCTATTTATGGAACAGCCCACTTCACCATTGAGGTACTCGACTCTCATGCTCCTATACTCCACTGTTTCCTGGGCCAACTAGGCAGTAGTGTCTGCATTCAAGCTTGGGTATGGGGCCAAGGGGGCATTCCAGGCATGTCCAGAAGTTCTTTCCAGGGAGATCTTGAGGCTTGGGGCCTGAGTTGACTCTAGCCGAGAATGTAGCCACCCACACCTGGCACCTCTCAAGGGCTGCTGAGCTGCCATACTTAAGTTTATCGGTAGGTGGCTTCCAGGAAGCCTACTTGAGCTGCAGACTTGGCAGAAGCAGCTTTGCATGGAGAGAAAGCCTCTAGGTGGCTGGCTTAAGAGCCTCAGCTCCCGCACTTGCCTCCCTGATGCCTCTCTGCTGCCTCGGCTATCAGAGCTAGGATCCAGCTCCTCTCCTTCTTAAAGTCAGGTGGCCTCCAGTTCTCAACCAGCTTCCTCCTCTCAGCCTCCCTTACCTCCCCAGTCCTCGGGTCTACTCCAGTCTTGACGTATCTCCTCCAGTATACCAGTATGCCCCTCCTCTGCCATGCTGGTGTCTTAGCGAGGTTTACTCCAGCCTCCCTGTAGACGAGCTCATGTATCTGGTTGCTTCTCAGCCCTCTCAGGCGGGCAGCTGCCTCCCTTGGAGAGAGGCCCATCGATATGAGTGTATTATATGCATATGAGTTCAGGTGGTTTCTCCATGCTTCAAGCTGCCTCCAAGCTAAGTAGTCTGCTGCCTTCTCTAGCCCAGTGTAGACTACTCTTGAGTCGAAGGCTACTTTAGGCTTGAGCTGGAACACCTGCTCCAGCATGTATGCGAGGGAGCTTGAGAGGAGGCTTGATACTATCGAGTTGAGCTTCTCAACCCTCCCGCTGAAGACGTCGCCTTTCATCAGGAAGCTCACCTCATCAGAGAATGTGTATGCTAGGATTGGGTTGAGGCCGCTCTTGAAGACTTCTTTCACAGCATCTACCATGCACCTAGCAAACCTCATGTCATATGGCTTCTCAAGCTTCAGCTGCTCACTAAGCCTATGGAACCTCCAGCCATCACACCTCAGAAAGAACAGAGATGCCTTAGGTAGTCTAAGCCACCTGTATAGCTCCAGCTCTCTCATCTCCTCTTCTAGCTCCATGGTTTAGCCAAGCTTCTCCTTCCTCTTCTTCCTAGCTCTCTTAGCCTTGAGCACTAGTGTAGCGACTGCAGCCACAACAACTACAGCTGGTATGGTGAGTAGCCTAGGGCTCACTACTCTAGCTACTGAGACCTCTACTTCATGAGACAGCTCTCTGCTCACGTCCTCTGTAGTATAGGTCACCTTAAGCTTGACACTCAGGTTCCTATCCTCTAGGACAGCATAGCCTCTCCCGGGAGCGACCTTGAGCTTCACTAGAGCCTGCTCACCTGGCTTTAGAGAGCTTAGCTCACTTGGGTAAACTGTAGCATTAACCTCTTCACCTCCTTGTATAGCAAGCTTGATATCCTTAGCTTCCCTGTCACCTATATTGACTAGCGTTATATCGAGCTCAGCCTCTCTGCCGCTCTTGACTCTGAGGGTAGCATTAGAGTGGAGCTCTAGCTGAGCTCCAGCATAGAATGAGGCCTCTATGCTCTCCTTGTTCGTTGTGTACCTGAGCCCCTCCATATCTAGGTATATCGCCACGACCTCAGCCTTATAGCGGCCTGGCTCACTTGACTTAAGCTCGAGCTCAACGCTTTCAGTTGATCCAGCTCTAATTATAGGGATCTCAGAAGGCTTGAGATCAGCTTCAACATCAGACTCCACATAGAGCTTGACATTGAAAGCGTCTGCTGTCCCATTGTTTGAGAGCTCTACCACAGCCTTGCAGGCCCCTCCTGCTATAGCGGAGAGCTTTACAGCCTTGATAGAGACCCTGACTAGAGGAGCCTCTCTGACCCTGGTAGATACGCCTGCTGTAGCTGGCTCAGTAGCTCCAAACGGCGTTTTGAATGTGAAGTGGAGCTTTATATCCGCTCTCCCAGGTGGGGCTCCTATGCTAACAGATAGCTCTAGCACTGCTCTAGCTGTAGCTCCTGGCTGAATCCTCTCAGGAACCTCATAGGAGACCAAGTCGATGTATGGTGGCTTATCCACCTTGTCTAGAGACACTAGCGTCTCTAGGTCTCCTCTATTTTTTAGAGAGACCTTTATGGTGAAGACTCTGCCAGGTGGGGTGCTAGGTGGAGCCTCAGGGTCAGCTACCTCCACTATGGGCTTCACCTGCTCTCTTAGAAACTTCTCAGCTAGAAGCCTAGCTTCAGGCTCGAAGCTTTCAGGCTTGGCAGCATATCGTTTAGAGGCTCTCTCATACATGTCTGCTAGGAACTCAGCTGCATAAGCTAGAGTCTCAGCCCCTGCCTCTCTGAGGTACTCTGCCTCCATCCTATAGGCTTCAGAGACCTCTGCTAGGGACCTCGAGTAGTTCCCTATGAGGCGGCTGCACTCCAAGACCCACCTCACAGTATATGGCTTAGGTGGAGCTGAAGTAAGCTCAACAAGCCTCTCAAGAGCATCTATGGTCGAGTTCAGAGCTCTAGCTGAGAGGTTCCTAGCTTCACTACACCTCATTATACTCATGCTAGTGTTAAGCCACTCCTCTGCTTCAGCTACCCTCTCACTCCAGAATCCTGGAGAGGTTAAGCTCATGTTCCTCATGTAGAGGGCTATAGCCCCGAGCTCAGCTGCAGTCTCCAGCTCTGTAACAAGGCTACACTCCCTACAGACCCCGATAGAGAAGAGTGCTCCTCCCTTGAAGCATAGGTCTATGGTGTATAGCCCACCATACTCTATAGTATAGCTCGAGACGTCAAACCCGCTCTCATACTTCCCTAGGACACTGCTACAGCATGGCTGAGCTGCTGCAGCCACTGGAGCCATCAATGTGAGAGCTAGGAGAATAGCCATCTTAGCTGTCATGCTACCACTCAGCCTGCTATAGGCTGCTTAAAAAGTTTAAACAATGTACCTACATGCCCTGTGAAACTGTCAGCATTAATACATTTAGTGAGTAGACATGGAGCGGTTATATATGATGAAGGAGGCATCAAAACTGCTTAGAGTACACGTTAAGACTATTCAGAGGTGGGACAGGGAGGGGAGAAAGTGTGTTAGAGCAGTTGGAGGGAGAGGAGAGTTTTCAGAGTCCGAGATAAAAAGCTTTGGGGGATCGTAAAGAAAAGAAGATGATAGGTTATGTGAGGGGTTCATCGCACACTCAGAAGGACGATTTGGAGAGGCAAATTGAGCTGATCAAAGCTTATGCCAAGGAGAAGGGATGTTCTGTAAAGAGGAAGACACACAACAGAGCGGTTTTGAGGCAGAACTGGAAGCAAATAGTGTCTTTGATGAGCTATAAAGCCGACGTCAGATCGCTCGACCCCAGATGTGGTGGGGAAATGAAGCGTCAAAAGGGGCAGGTTCTGAATGCAAATGTGGATTAAAGATTGAAGGCGATTGAATGCTCCTATAAACCTCTATCTAAAGATGTGGGGTTTCCCTCCTTCCATGAGGGTATGGGAGGAGCATGTCCTCCAGATCCTGAGGAGGAGTGAGGTTACCCTGAAAGGAGGCGAGACCGATGATATGCTCCCGACGACCCAGAGGGAGCTGATGTTGATGCACCTCAAGGAGGATGCCTGCTAACCAACATAGACATCCGCTGAACCCCTACTCGAGGTCAAGAGCTCCCCCAGTAAGCTTGGAAGCTAAGGCCTCTCTAAGAGCCCTATAAGCCCCCTCTCTGATAGCCTCATAGATCAGGTCGAGTAGCACATCACTCTTGTCAACGTTGCGGCCAGCTGACCTAGCTTTAGCAACAGCAGTCTCTAATGCCTCATCAAAGACACTCTTCACAGCCAGGTATATGGCCTCATAGACCTTGTCCTCTTTAAGCTCCAAAAGCACCCTCTGAGAAAAACGCTTATCTAATTAAAGCTAGGGGGTCAGGGTGTGATGGCATGATCTCGATCTCAGAGTTCAGCAAGCTAGATATTAGAGCTGGAGTTGTGAAGCTAGCTGAAAGGGTCCCTGGGACAGCTAAGCTGGTGAGGCTTGAAGTAGACCTCGGAGAGCTTGGAGTTAGGCAGCTTGTGGCAGGGATAGCAGACGAGTATAGGCCTGAGGAGCTAGTTGGCAAGACCATAATAGTACTAGCTAACCTTGAGCCAAAGAAGATAAGAGGAGTGCTCTCACAGGGGATGCTCTTAGCTGCAGTATATGACGACAAGCCAGTCCTACTGACAACAGACAGGCAGGTTCCACCTGGGACGAGAGTCATGTAGTCCAGGTGATCTCTCGAGCAGAGCCTGGAGTATGTACTTGATGCCATCAGCTAGAGCACCATAGCTGACCAGCTTGAGCTGCTCTATCTTCAGCCTGCTGGCATCAGATACACCGCTAACCCTAGCATGCACCTTCTACCCTAGGTATGCTGCCCTCAGCTTTCTCCAGCAGCCTTCACATAACTCTGCTCCACCAGCATCCAGCTCATATACTGAGTTATGGAAGTGCATGAAGCAGCTCCAGTCTATGCAGTGGGGGAGGCCTAGTGTATGGCCTACCTCATGGCGAGCTACCACAGCCAGCCTCCTCAGGAAGAGCCTGCTGTCCTCAGGGAGCCCCCAGAAGCTCTGCCTGAGCCTAGCTGTCGAGACTACGCCAGCTCTCAGTGTAGCCTCTCCGAAGACGAAGTTCAGGCCTGGCGCATAGAGGTCTAGTGATGTGACTATGAGGCCTATGTCAGCTTTGTGGGCTCTCCTGGCTTCCTCAGCCAGCTTCACGAACGCTGAGGCAAGATGCTGCCTCCTGCTCTCAGAGTAGGCTTGCCTTGGAGCTTCTAGCTCAGGGACTATGCTAGATGCCCTGACGAGGCCTCTGAAGCCTTCCTCTATAGCTCTCCTAGCGTTCAGGGCGTCCTCTAGAGGGCACTCAGATCTAGCTACAAGCAGCTTAAGCTCCAAGCATACACCAGAGAGCACAGCCATAGCTCTTTTTAAGCTGTGATGTATGGGGCACAGGGTGCTAGATTGGAGCTCATGGATGTCTACACTAGGGAGGTTGAGGCCTATAGGGCTAAGACTAGACGCTCTCTTGAGCTCTATGGGAGAGCAGCTAAGGTTATGCCAGGTGGAGTATGCCATAACATAAGGTTCTTTGAGCCATATCCCTTCTACTCTACGAGAGGGCTAGGCTCGAAGATCTGGGATGTTGATGGGAATGAGTATGTTGACATGTGGATGGCTCACTTCTCAGCTATCCTCGGCCACGCTCCTAGAGAGGCTGTTGAGGCAGTCAAGAGAGCTGCTGAGGAGAGCCTCCACCTAGGGACTGTGAGTGAGCTCCAGGTTGAGCTGGCTGAGCTAGTCTGCAGGACAGTACCCTGTGCTGAGGAAGTCAGGTTTACAAACACTGGCACTGAGGCAGCCATGTATGCTATAAGGCTAGCTAGAGCATATACGCGTAGAGAGCTCGTCGTCAAGATGGAGGGTGGGTGGCATGGCGGAAGCGACACGCTGATGAAGGCGGTAAGCTACCCCTTTGAGAAGCCTGATTCCATAGGGCTCCTTGAGCAGAAGCTTACTGCAATACCATTCAATGACATAGAGGGAGCTGAGAGGAAGCTGGAACAGCTTAAGGATAGGGTTGCAGCCATAATAGCTGAGCCCCTGCTTGCAGCAGGAGGCGCTATACCTGCAGAGAGGGAGTTCCTTAAGCTCCTGAGAGAGCAGGCAGATAAGTGGGGTGCTCTCTTGGTTTTCGATGAGGTGATAACTGGGTTCAGGCTGGCTCCAGGTGGGGGGCAGGAATACTATGGGGTGAAGCCTGATCTAGCAGTCCTAGGGAAGATACTCGGTGGAGGAGCTCCAGTTGGAGCTGTGTGTGGCCTAAGGGAGGTCATGGAGCTGGCGAACCCAGTAGGTAGAGAGAAGTGGGAGAGAGCATGGGTGGGTGGAGGCACATTTAGTGCAAACCACCTGACACTAGCAGCTGGCCTAGCAGTCCTGAGGAAGCTCACATCAGATCCAGGCATATACAGGTGGATAAACACCCTAGGAGATGAGGCTAGAGCGAAGGTGGACAGCATACTTGATGCATATGGGGTCAGAGCGAAGACGACAGGAGCAGCGTCGCTGATGCTGACACACTTCCTGACAGGAGACTATGAGATAAAGAGTGCAAGAGACTGCCATGAGAAGGCTGATAAAAGCCTCCAGAGGCTCTACCACCTGATGCTCATAAACAGAGGAGTTTTCTTCCTGCCAGGCCACGCTGGAGCATTCTCAGCAGCACACACGAGAGAAGACCTTGAGAAGCTCCTGCAGGCAACAGAGGATGCAGCAAGGCACCTCAGGAAGGCTGGCAGGTAGCTTTGCTCTGAGCTCTAGGCTAGAAGGCACCAGGCTATCAGCTCTCTGAGGACTTTACTATCCTGACTATATTTGCAGCCAGCAGCTTGTTGTTTGGGACCATCGCTATATTGCCATCATCTCTCTTCAGCACTGTAAACATTATCGTTATATCCTCTACTACCCCCTTCTCTCCTCCTGCATCTATCTTCTCTCCTATCTTGAATGGCCTAGCTATCAGGAGGAATAAGCCTGCTATAGCCTGCCCTAGAACCTGCTGGGTTGCAAACCCTATGACCATCCCTATGAAGCCTCCTAATGCTATGCCTGCTGCAGGTGTAGCTTGGCTCCCAGCTATCGTAGATGCTAGAGCTCCTAGGCCGAGGAGCCTCACGACATTTCTCACAGATATGGCTGTCGGATGCTCATATCTGGCTCTCAGGCTCCAGTAGGCTACCTCTGACATGCTGTTGACTATGAGGTAGCCGAATGCTACTGCCAGCCCTAGGTCAGCATATGGCTTGTAGCTTGGTGCCTGCTTCCAAACTGAGGAAAGCTCTGTGAAGGCGAAGCTTACTACAGCTGAGCACATGATATAGGCTGCTATGTAGAAGGCTAGCTTAGCTGAGGCTCTAGTCAACCCCATAGCCAGCCCTCAGACTCCAGTGCTCTTATAGCTTCATGCAGGAGGCTCAGCCTATGTAGACATCAGTAGCCTATAAGCCTTACTTGCACACTAACCTCATCCAGGGGCATCAGGGAGCAAGCTGCTGGCCTCGCATCCTTTCGGAGCCTCATCTCACCTCCATACCTGAGGTAGGTCCCTGTAGAGCTTTCAGAGCAAGCAGTTTAACGTGAGCTTCAGCCTATAAGTCGAGCAGTCTGCTTATCTCACCTCTGAATAGCCTTAATACGCGCCCTGAGCGCTCAAGGCTTCATTCAGACATATAGCCGTCCTATACTCCTAACCTGAATGCTGCTCATGCCTGTAGGATGCTGGCAGCTTTGCAAGGCTTAAATACATGCCACATGGCTTCTGTGAGACATGTAGAAGCTGTCTCAGCAAGTGAAGTAGAATGGCTGTAGAAGCTAAGCTTGTGAGCTATAGGCCATGGGAGCACCTTGCTCTATGAGGATGGAGGTGTGAGAGTGGCTAGCTGGATGCCGCCTGAATATAAGAGGGCCTCTCTCCTGCTTAGCCGTGGAAAAGCTCTATCGAGCACCTCTCTGGTCAGGCTAGCATGCACCTTAGCAATTAAAGCTGTTGAGGAGGCCTTAGATAGGCAGCTCAGGAGGAAGCCTTCGACTAGGCTTGAAAGGATGAAGCTCCTCAGAGAAGCTGGCAGAATAGACCTTAGAGCAGCTTATGCTGATATAGCTCTCACATCTGAGGAAATAAGGGCAGGTAGATGTGATCTAGCTGAAGCAGAGTATGTTGTCAAGCAAGCTGGGAGGCTGCTTAGAGCGCTAGCCAGCCTCCAGTAGCCTAGAGCAGCAGATCCACCTAGCAGGATTATGGGGCTATAGAAGCGTAGTGTTGAGTTTGTAGCATGAGAGTGATTTTGTAGCGTCAGAAGCTTTGTGTGGTGGCGCTGGTAGATACTGTAGGCTCCAGGTGTGGGTAGGTAAGCCTGAGATGGCGGAGCTTCAGCAAGACATGTGTGGGAGCACAGTTCACCCAGAAAAGACCGTCTAGAGACCTGGGGGGAGGCTTCTCCGCTACAATGAGGCGAAAGCCACGAGAGCAGCTAGAGCGGCTGCAGAAAAGCCATAGAGCACACTGCCAGAAAGCTTTAAGCTGTCAGCCTAGAGCTGGTTTAGGAGAGCACCTTGACTGGAGAGTATAGTGAGGCTGAAGCAGAGATGTTTGATAAGGTGGAGAAGTATCTCAGGGAGATGGAGCTGCTATACTTCACTAGTGAGGAAGAAAGGATCTTCTCTGTCCCATATAGGTATCCACTTGACTCAGATAAGATACATGCTATAGTGATAGCTCCGATAGGAGAGTGGCTCTACATGATATGTAGCATAGCTGGACCTCAGGAGCTGCCTCTGCTTGGTGATAGAGCTAAGGTCTTCGAGGAGCTCCTCAGAGGCTCCCTCTATACTGCTGGAGCATCCTATGCCCTAAACAAGAGGGGGAGCATAGTAGTCTACACAGAGATACATAAGGATAGCTTGAGCTATGAGCAGTTTAAGCTGCACCTAGCTGCCATAGTCCATGGGATCAAGAAGTTCTTTGATGAAATAGCCCCATCAGTAGCTGAGCAAGGTGAAAAGTCTGGTGACCTCATGTACCTCTAGCTTTTAAAGCAATCTACTTGTGAGGCATGGTGCCAGGTTGAAGCTCCACGAGTATGAAGCTAAGCAGGTCTTTAAGGAGTTTGGGATACCTGTGCCAGCTGGGGATGTAGCTTCAACCCCAAGTGAAGCAAAGGAGATAGCTGAGTCTATAGGGAAGCCTGTCGTCGTGAAGGCTCAGGTCTTGGTTGCAGGTAGGGGGAAGGCTGGGGCGATAAGGCCTGCTGACACACCTGAGGAAGCCTATATGGAGGCTGAGAGGCTACTTGGCTCAGAGGTCAGGGGGCTGAGAGTAGAGAAGGTCTTAGTTGAAGAGAGAGTAGACATAGAGAGGGAGATGTACCTCAGCTTGACCCTAGATAGGTCAGCTAGGAGGATGTGCTTCCTAGCTTCAAGCGAGGGTGGAGTTGACATAGAGGAGCTAGCTGCCAGAAGCCCTGAGAAGATAGCTAAGCTGCATGTCAGCCCATACTTCGGGCTCAGAGAGTTCGAGGCCAGGAGGCTAGCTAAGCATATGCAGCTGACTGGAGGAGAAGCGGGGCAGCTAGCTAGCATAGCCAAGGCCTTCTATGAGATAGCTGAGAGATACGACTGTGAGCTTGTCGAGAGCAACCCACTTGCGCTCTCTGGAAGTAGGCTGGTGGCTGTAGACGCCAGGATGATAGTCGATGACAACTCCCTTTACAGGCATCCTGAGCTAGCTGAGAGGATGAAGAGGGAGAGGAGGGGGCTCACAGAGTATGAGGTGAAGGCGATGGAGCATGGCTTCAGCTACGTTGAGCTAGATGGCGAGGTTGGTGTCATAGCAAATGGAGCAGGGCTCACAATGGCCTCAATGGACCTGGTAGCCTTGAAGGGAGGGAAGCCAGCCAACTTCCTAGACATAGGGGGAGGAGCTACAGCAGAGAGAGTTAAGGAGGCAGTGAAGATACAGCTGAAGCATCCTAGGGTGAAGGGCATCCTCTTGAACATCCTAGGTGGCATAACTAGGTGTGATGAGGTAGCTAGAGGGCTGGTGGAGGCCATAAGAGAGACTGGAATCATGAAGCCAGTGGCAGTCAGGATGGTTGGGACGAGAGAGGAGGAGGGACGTAGGATTCTCAGGGAAGCTGGGATAAGCTGGCTTGAGACCATGGAGGAGGCAGCTGACAGGATCATAAAGCTAGTCTATGGAGGTGATTAAGTGGCTATCCTGGTAGATGAAGAGACTCGTGTCATAGTCCAGGGGATAACTGGAAGAGAGGGGAGCTTCCATACCAAGCTGATGCTCGACTATGGCACCAAGATAGTGGCAGGAGTGACTCCAGGAAAGGAGGGCAGCGAAGTCCATGGTGTCCCAGTATATGACAGCGTAGGTGATGCTCTGAGTGAGCATGATGCTAATGCCTCGATAATATTCGTCCCAGCTAGGTTCGCTAGCGACGCAGCATTCGAGGCCATAGAGGCAGGCCTCAGCCCTGTAGTCGTGATAACAGAGCACATACCCATAATGGATGCCCTCAAGTTCATCTCATATGCTAGAGACAGGGGTATAAGGGTTGTGGGGCCAAACTGCCCTGGCGTGATCTCTCCAGCAAGGTGTAAGCTCGGGGTTATGCCAGCCCACGTCTTCGAGAAGGGTATAGTAGGCATGGTATCTAGGAGTGGGACTCTCACATATGAGATAGCCTGGGCCATAACCAAGGCAGGCTTAGGGGAGTCGACATGCGTCGGGATAGGAGGAGACCCTGTGATAGGAATGGACTTCATTGAGGTAGTTGAGATGTTCCAGCAAGACCCTCAGACAGAGGCGATAGTGGTCATAGGGGAGATAGGAGGAGACTTTGAGGAGAGGCTTGCAGCACACGTCAGGAGAGAGAGGCTTGAAAAGCCTATAGTAGCCTACATAGCAGGCAGGACAGCCCCACCAGGGAAGAGGATGGGGCATGCTGGAGCAATAGTCACGATGGGAGCTGGTAGCGCTGAGAGCAAGATAAGAGCTCTCAGGGAAGCTGGGGTTCCAGTAGCAGACTTGCCCTCTCAGGTCCCAGAGCTCATCTTACAGCAGCTTAGGAGGTAGATCTAGTGGAGGCTGACCTGGGCTCTATGCCGGAGAGCTCTCTAGCAACCTCCTCAAGCCTCCTAACCTCTCCCTTCCTGAACCCTATGTAGGCTCCTCCAAACTTTCCTCCAACCCATGTAAATGTTCTTGAGCCAGGTGGCATAACCCTGTTCAGTAGAGAGCTATATACCTCGATTCTGACGTCCCTAGACACTACAACCTTAAGGCCTCCCCTCACCCCTAGCACAGGCATGAAGCGGCCTCCTCTAGGAGGTATATGCCTGTTTAGCGCTGGATGCTCTATGTCGAGGTGAGTTACTCTAGCCAGAGAGTAGCCCTTGACGTGAATGTAGACCTCTGCTCCGCTTAGCTCCTCGCTTACACTGCCCTCCCTAAGCAGGACCTTGGCTTCAAGCTTGAGCTTGCCTTCACCTGGCCCAGTCAGCTATGGCACCTCGCTATCGCCTCTGGTATAGCCTCCACGACATCTGAGGCCAGAAGCTGGTCTCCAAGCCTCTCTCTAGCGACGTCGCCAGCTAGCCCAGTTAAGTAGGCTGCTGCAGCAGCTGCCTCCATAGGCTCACTCCTAAAGCATAGCATTGCACCTACCACACCAGCTAGCACGTCTCCTGTCCCACCTACAGTCATGCCAGGATTGCCTGTGAAATTAAACCTCACATCTTCTCCGTCTGTTATGATGTCGACCATACCCTTCAGCAAGATGATGCACTCAAGCCTCCTAGCAAGCTTCCTAGCAGACTCGCCTCTCTCCTCTAGCCTAGAGAAGGGTGGAGGGCTCTCTCCACTAAGCATTTTGAACTCTCCAGCATGAGGTGTGAGGACAGCTAGCCTGCTGAGCTTAGCTTCATGCCTAGCTAGAGCCTTGAGGCCGTCTCCGTCTACTACAATAGGCTTCCCCATGTCAGCTAGCTTGCCAGCTAGCTTAGCTAAGGCCTCCATGGTAGCTGGAGCCAGCCCTGCTCCAGGGCCTATCACAGCAGCATCAGCCTTCTCTAGTATAGCTAAGTGAGCTTCTAGGCTTCTCCATGCTAGCTCTCCCTCCCCTGCCTCTATGGCTATGAGGTCTGGGCTATAGGCCTTAGCTGCCATAGCAGCCTCCCTAGGCTCAATAAGGTATGTGAGGTCTACTCCAGTCTTCAAGGCTGCCATGGCAGCTAGGATCGGGGCTCCATGATAGATCCTCGACCCCCCTACCACAGCAAGCCTCCCATAGTCTCCCTTATGAGAATCAGGCCTCCTCCTAGGTATAGCCTCTATGACGTCACCTGGCCCAGTGTAAGCCCAGGCTTCTGGCGGTATCCCTATGTTAGCTACCACAACTCTACCTGAGTACCTTCCTCCATCAGCTATGAGCCCAGCTTTCATTGCATGCATTGTTACAGTCACACTGGCCTTGACGCAAAGCCCCATAGGCTTACCAGTGTCTGGGTCTAGGCCTGTAGGGATGTCTACTGAGACTATAGGCTTACCAGATGAGTTGAGCTTCTTGACAGCTGACTTGAAAGGCTCTCTGAGCTCTCCTCGCAGTCCTGTCCCTATCATGGCGTCAACCAGCACATCATACATGCTTAAGTCGAGGTTCTCGACTTCTTCTCTGCTCTTGACCTCAGCTAGCTTGATGCATCTCATCCTCCTGATGATCTTGAGCATGTGCTCTGCTTCACTAGGGTACTCTCCTAAGCCACCTACCACATAGATGTCTACGCTGCAGCCCTCTGCTGCTAGGTGGCGTGCAGCAGTAAAGCCGTCTCCAGCTTTGTTCCCTCTTCCAGCTAGCACAGCTACCCTACCACCTCCCAGCTCTAGGACTGCCTTAGCTACAGCTGAGCCTGCGTTCTCCATCATCAGGAGGGTGGAGACCCCTAGGCTTCTAGCGTTAGCCTCTATGATCCTCATTACCCTAGCTGTCACAGGCTTCAATAGACCACCTAGAGCTCCTCCTCAGGCTCCTCAGACTCCTCCTCGAAGCTCCTGAGGTCCTCATACATGTCCTCTGTGATCATGGCAGCTGCCTCATTCCCCTCATCAGTCAAGGATATCTTGCCTTCACGTGTATTCACCTCTAGGAGCCCCCTCTCAATGAGGTTCTCAACTGCTTTAGCTAGCTCATCAGCTAGGTCCAATCTGTCAAGCTCTCTCGCTATCATGTCAGATGTGTAGTCTATGGGGTGTCCTCCAGGTGGTATAGGCATCTCTCCATCGAACTCGTATAGTATGTAGCCTAGTACAAGCTTCTCATAGGGGCTCAGCTCAAGCTCGCTCAACCATACACCTCTCTGCTTCGCTCTACACCTCAAACTTAAACTTTATCACATGGGCTAGGTATGTGGAGAGGTCAGGTGCCTAAGTTCCTAGCTGTAGCTCACCGTGGAGCATCAGCATATGAGCCTGAGAACACCATTAGAGCTGTGAGGAGAGCTCTCGAGCTGGGAGCGAATGCTATAGAAGTTGATGTCAGAGTCACTAGGGATAGGAAGCTTGCTGTCATACATGATGAGACACTAGATAGGACGACATCAGGCTCAGGCAGGGTGAGAGAGTACACGCTAGCTGAGCTTAAGAAGCTTGATGCTGGCATGGGAGAGAGGATACCGTCACTTGAGGAGGTCTTAGATGCAGCTGGGAGGGCTCTACTAGTTGTTGAGCTTAAGGACCCAGATGCTGTAGGCGAGCTGGCTTCAGCTCTAGCTGGGAGAAAGAGGGCTGTAGCCGTCTCATTCTACCACAATGCCATAAGAGAGCTGAGGAGGCTAATCGACATAGATCTCGGAGTCATATTCTCATGTAGGCCTGTCAACCCAGCTAGGCTAGCTCAAGATGCTGGCGCCACCATGCTGCTCCCAAGGCACAAGTACATTGATAGGGAGCTCATTAGAGAAGCTCACAGAGAGGGGCTTAGGGTGGTTGCCTGGACTGTAGACTCCCCAGCTAGGATGAGGGAGCTCATGGAAGCTGGCGTAGATGGGATAGCATCGAACAGACCAGACCTCCTGGTGAGAGAGGCTAAGGCACTAGGGCTGCTCTAGCCTAGCCCTCACAGAGGCCTCTAGCAGCAACCTTATAACGCTCATGAGCTAGGGGTTGTGGGTTGAGAGGTTGATGGGTGAAGGTATTCCAGGCCACTAGCCTAGGCCCCTACCGTACTGAAGCTATAAGCGCACACAGAGCTCTTGGAGGTGGTTTGAGGTGAGCAAGTTCATATTCCAGATTGACAAGAGCAGCTTCTCAGAGTGGTATAGCAAGATAATCTCTACAGCTGAGATCGCTGACGTACGCTATGGTGTAGCAGGGTTCATAGTGATAAGGCCCTGGGGCATGTATATTGCGAGAGAGCTTTATAGGCTCTTTGAAGCTGAGCTGGAGAAGAGAGGACACCAGCCCTCACTGTTCCCAACAGTGATACCAGAGGAGAACCTTGAGGTTGAGAAGGAGCATGTCACAGGCTTTAAGCCTGAGGTCTTCTGGGTGACTGAAGCTGGAGAAGAGAAGCTTGAGAGGAGGCTAGCCTTGAGGCCTACCTCAGAGACAGCAATGTACCCTATGTACAAGCTCTGGATCCAGGGGAGAAGAGACCTGCCACTCAAGCTATACCAGAGCTGTAGCGTCTTCCGCTATGAGAAGACTCCTAGGCCCTTCATAAAGGGAAGGGAGTTCCTATGGATTGAGGCACATGATGCCTTCGCAACCCTAGAGGAGGCTGAGAGGCAGGTCCTAGAGGACATGGAGACAACTAGGAGCGTCCTCTATGAGAAGCTTGGAGTCCCGATAATGCCATTCCAGAGGCCTGAGTGGGACAAGTTCCCAGGGGCAGTCCACACCTATGCTCACGACGTGCTCATGCCAGATGGGAGGGTATGCCAGGTTGCCTCAACACACCTGCTAGGCCAGAACTTCTCAAAGGCATTTGACATAATCTTCCTAGATGAAGATGGGCAGAGGAAACACGTCTACCAGACATGCTATGGGATAGGGATAAGCAGGATGATAGCAGCCTTGATCTCAGTCCACGGTGATAGTGGAGGTCTAGTCCTCCCGTTTCCAGTAGCTCCAATCCAAGTGGTTATAGTACCGATACCAGGAGAGGAGACTGCAAGAGTCTTAGAGAAGTGTAGGCAGCTGGAGCAGCAGCTCAGGGAAGTAGGCTTCAGAGTCCACTTGGATGATGCTCCAGAGCGTACACCAGGATACAAGTACTACTACTGGGAGATGAAGGGTGTGCCAGTGAGGATAGAGGTCGGCAAGCAGGAGGTGGAGTCTGAGACGCTGACCCTAGCTAGGAGAGACACTAGAGAGAAGATCAGAGTCAGAGAGGAGGAGCTGGTTGATGCTATAAGAGAGATCGCAGAGGATATGCTTAGGAACCTCAAGGCGAGGGGAGAGGCCAACTTGAACAGCATGATAAGAGACGCGTCGAGCTTCAGTGAGCTCAGGCAGTATCTTGAGGAGGGGGGCTATGTCAGAGCAGGCTTCTGCTCAACAAGCTGGGAGGGAGAGCCCTGTGCAGCTAAGATACAGGAGGAGACTAGGGGGAGGGTTAGAGGGTTCAGGATAGATGTTGAGGAGGAGCCTGAGGGCACATGCATAGTTTGCGGGAAGCCAGCTAAACACGTTGTCTACATAGCAAGGCAGTACTAGAGCCCTCTGGTAGCCCAAGCTGCAAGAGAGGCTGCAACAGGAATAGACAAGTTATCCTCTATCCCATAGAGCTCAGCTATAGAGGAGGCTAAGGCTATGGCTAGAGCTCTGGCAGGGTGCTCAAACATGAGGAGGGGAAGCAGGTATGCAGCAAACCCAGCTAGAAAGCCTTCAAGGGTCCCGTCTGAAAGAGGAAGCCTCCTCCTACCAGCCCTAGATCCCACTAGAGAGGAGAAGACGTCTGTTGTAGCTAGGCCTCCTATCCCATATATGGCAAAGCCGTCGAAGAGCATATATGAGATAGAGACACCTATGACACCATAGAGCAAGCCTACATACCCCGCCCTCCTCTCATAGTCTCTCTCCATCCCCTCTATCATCTCTGTGAGCTGGAGCACAGTATTCTCAAGCCTCTTAGCCAGAGGGAGCCCCTCAAACCTCTCTAGGATCTTAGCCACCTCATCTCTCCTAAGAGGCCTCCTGATGGCCATAGCATTCAGCAGCCCTGCCATCAACATGAGGAGAGCATAAGCTTTAGCTGGCTCGAGGACCAGGCCAGACTCCGTGAGCTCTGGGAAGAGAGCTCTAGCAGCTTCTTCAGCATAGAGGGGGGCTGCGAGGATAGCTAGGAGCACTAGGTGAGTGAGCTTCCTCTGAAGCTCCCTCCTGTTCATGAAAGCTAGTACCTCCACCTTCTAGTCAGCAGCCCAAGCAAGATCAGTATGAAGCCTGTAGCTGCATCAGCTACAACACCAGCTCCAGCGCTAGCTCCACCAAGCAAGCTCTCAGGGATCTCAAGCCATATGAGCACGAGAGCTAGCAGGGAGGAGAGGAGTATCGCAGACCCTCCACTTGCAACCAGCTCTCTGAAGAACATTGGCTTAGCTACACCAGCTAAGGCTGCTGCAGCTCCAATCATGCAAGTGAGGCCGAAAGGCTTGAGGAATATGCTCCAGGAGACAGCCTTCCCACTAGCCTCAGCCCAGGGGAGCAGGAAGAAGAAGAGGAGTGAGGCGGCTGCTAGGGCAGCTGAAGCAGGCCTCTCAAGCCCCCCGAGCCTGACTCCAGGCTTAGCTCGTGGAGCAGACCCATATGCACCCGCTTTGCGGGCAGCTGGCGTGAAGCTGGGAGCATAGCTAGCTCTCACATGGGAGGCTTTCCTCACATTCCTAAAGGCTCTGAGCTTAGCCCCACAGACCTCACACACAGCTTCATCAGGGTATACTTCAGCACCACAGTTCGGGCAGTACTTCAAGTTAGCACCTCAATGCTCCAGCCTACTGCCTTAAAAAGCTAACCACCTACCTGAACACAGGCTTACGCCTCTCAGCAGCTGCCAGAGCAGCCTCTAGCGCATCCTCTGAGGAGGCCTGCTCGACAGCTAAAGCTAGGATCTCAGCGGCCTCTAGGCCTCCAGCAGCAGCCTTAGCTAAAGCAGACTTTATAGCTCTAATCGAGCTGGGAGAGTTCTCAGCTAGCCTGCTAGCATACCAGTAAGCCATATCCCAGACATCTCCTGGAGGATAGGCTTCCTCAACAAGCCCTATCTCAGCTGCCTTCCTACCAGTGATGAGAGATGCTTCAAGCAGAAGCTTAAGAGCCCACCCGACACCTACGAGCTGAATGAGCCTCCTCATCCCACCTAGCCCTGGTATAAGCCCCAAGCTGGCCTCAGGGAACCCGAGGAGAGCTGCATCTGATGCCACTCTGAAGTCGCATGCCAGAGCAAGCTCAAGCCCAGCTCCAATAGCATCACCATTGATACAGCAGACAACAGGCTTAGGCATCTCAGATATCTCCCTGTAAGCAAGCTGCCCAAGCTTGAGGAAGCCCTCAGGGTCGCTTGCAGCATCCCTGAGCTCCACACCAGAGCTAAAGTACCTGCCTGAGCCAGTCAGAACTATGCTCCTAGCCTCCCCGCTCTTAAGCTCTCTGAGAGCTCTGAGAAGCTCTTCAAGCATCACTCGGCTTAAGGCATTCCTCCTATCAGGGCAGCTAAGCCTGATGACAGCAACCTTAGCAGGTGAGAGCAGGCTGTCCAAGAGCTCAACCTCGACTTCAGGCACCTCACCACCTCCAACATATCAGGGAGCAAGCTAGCTACTAGAGCGCCTATTAAGTCTTATCGAAGCCCACTATAGCCTAAGCTCAGCCCCTGACTTAGGCCACTACTTTTAAAGCTGGCAGCTACATAGTAGGGTATGCAGCCAAACATGCTGGTCACAACTGGTAGAGGAGAAGAGTTTGCAGGTAAGCTTGAGGCAGTTGAGGTCTTGAAGGAGGCTGGTGTGAGCAGAGTAGAGGTGGAGGAGACCCCTATAAAGGGGCTTCTAGCAGCTAGAGTTGAAGGTGACCCAGTTGAGGCTGTTAGGCAGGTTAAGAAGCTTATGGAAGAGAGGCCTGAGCTATTCCAGTACACCAAGAGATACATTCCACTAGAGAGGACTGTGAGAACAGACCTAGATGAAATGAAGGCTGCTCTCAGGGAGCTAGTCCACAAGATAGGTGAAGATGAGACGTTCAGGATTACAGTCGAGAAGAGGCACACCCAGCTACATACAAGAGAGATAATAGACGCCTTAGCTAGCATAGTAGACAGGAAGGTCAGCTTAAAGAGCCCAGATAAGGTTGTTCTAGTAGAGGTCTTCGGGCAGCTAACTGGGATATCTGTGATAAAGCCAGATGAGATAGCGTCAGCTAAGTGAGCTCTAATGGAGAGGCTAGGAGCCTACTAGCCCTATTGCTCTAGCAAACTTGAGCAGGATCCTATAGGTCAGCCCCCAGATGACCTTCTCCCTCCACCTGAAGCAGCCTCCAAGCTCGCTGCTCCAGCTGCTGACAAGCTCTGGCATGGGAGCCCAGAACACCTCACTCACCTCTGAGCCTGGCTTAGGCTCAGCTTGCTCCTCTTCAAGCAGGCAGACGAGAGGATAGACCTTCAGATCAGGCCTGTTCCTCGGAGACTCAGGCTCAAGCCACCCTAGGATCCAGCAGCTCCTCCTTATATCAAGCTGAACCTCCTCCATAGCTTCCCTTACAGCTGTATCGACCAGGCTGGCATCACCAGGCTCCCATAGCCCCCCTGGTAATGCTACCTGGCCAGCCCAAGGGTCTTCGTCTGCCTCAGCTCTCTTGATGAGCAGCACGCTGGAGTCGCTGACCCTCCAGATCAATGAGACAGCTGCAGACCTCTTCTCAGGCTCACCTATCTTACAGACTGGTGTAAGCTTACCCTTAAGGGAGCTTACACTGAGCATAGCAGGCCACCTGACTCCATACTTATAAAGCAAAGCCTCAGCCTACTAGAGATGACTCGGGGAAGATGTGAAAGTGCAGCCAAGCTGCCCATCCTAGGGCTAGAAGCCAGCAGGCAGCTCACAGAGCATGGAGCTGAAGCTATCAGGAAGGGGAGCTGGATACTATACGCCAGCAGGCTCTGGAGCAGCAGCGCAGCTGCAGCCTATGCTCTAGCAGCTGAGCTTAAGGCAGAAGCCATAAGCTTAGAGTCAGAGCCACCTAAGTGCAGGCTAGCGTTAATACCTAAGCTAGATAGGCTGGTCAGGAGGTGGGTGAGCTTAAGTGACTACCTGCTACACGTAGATCTAGCTATAGCAGCCTGCTCAAGCAGGTGGCTCAAGTCAGCTCCGCTAGCTGTCAGAATGTCCTTCAGAAAGCTCTATGCTCCAGCTGAAGCCAAGAGCCTTAGGGTAGAGGCCACACCACAGCTCAGAGCTCTGAGGCTCCTCCATGAAGCAGAGCTGACTCCAACAGCTAGGAGGCTAGCTGAGCTGGCGTCAGAGCTCCTCAGCACAAGCTGGGATACACCTCCTCAAGCCATAGAGGAAGGTGGTATAGTCTACTGCCCTGAGGAAGTGCTCCTCCAAGTGCCCTTAGAGAGCTCAAGAAGCCTGCTCAAGAAGCTAGGTGAAGCTCTACTCCAGGAGAGAATGTACTCTGAAGCACAGCAGCTAGCATATAGGATGCTTGAGCTAGGAATGCTATCTGAGTCAAGGGAGCTTCTAGCTGAGCTAGCTGGAACCAGAGTAAGCTACCAGGCGAAGCTAACCCTAGCTATCCTCGAAGCTAAAGCTGGAGGCCAGCCTATAGCAGAGCAGCTGTTAGCTGAGCTAGCACAGCAGCCAGGGGAATCAGAGGCGAAGGTCATGCTGGCAGCTATCTTAGCGAGGCAGGGGAGACTAGATGAAGCCTTAGAGCTCCTGGAGAAAGCTAGAAGTGAAAACCCACGCAGGCCAGACGTACCATACTACATTGGGAACATAATGCAGCTCAAGGGAGACATTGAGAAGGCTATAGAAGAGTACACATGCTCGATGTCAGCTTCACCAAGCAGCCAAGCCAGGTGGATGCGTGGAATAGCTTTAGCTAAGCTAGGTAAGCTCAGTGAGGCTAGAGCAGAGCTAGAGGAGGCTCTCAGAGAGGATCCGACAGCAGAAGGCTACTGTGATCTAGCTATGGTAGCCTTGAAGCAGGATAGCCTAGAGGAGGCTGAGAGGCTCTTAACAACAGCTATAGCTCTAGACCAAAGCTGCTACAGGGCATACATGGCTAGAGGATCTGTGAGAGCTAGGCTAGGAGACCTACAGGGGGCCTACAGCGACTACAGGCATGCAGCAGAGCTTTCAAAGCTGCCGGAAGCATACGCGAACATGGCTTTGATAAGCATAGAAGTGAATCAGCATGCTAGAGCCCTGCTAGACCTCGTTAAAGCTCTTAAGCACAGAGAGAAGCTGCCAGACCACGGGAGATCAATAGAGGAGGCTATAGAGAGGGAATGCAGCAGGATGCTAGCTGAAAGCAGAGGGAAGCCAGCTAGAGCAGCTCTCGCAGCAGAAGCTATGAGAATCCTAGCTGAGGCAAAGGGGAGCTTAGAGGAAGCAGCTAGATGGGATAGGGAAGCTGGAAAGCTCAAACTGAAGCTCAAAGGGAGAGAGGAAGGTGAACTCTATGTTAAGATAGCTGCGCTCAACCATGCTGCAGGAGACAAGGATAGAGCTGAGAGAGCTCTTGAGAAAGCAGAGGAGACGATGCCAGAAGCAAGGCTGATAGCAGGCTCGCTGAAGAGGATAGCAGGAGCCTGCTGAGCTCTACATCAAAAGTGGAGATAGCTAGCTGCCCTGAAAAAGCTGGCATATCCCATCACACCAGGTAGCCACCAGACAGCCCTATAAGGCTCTAATCCCCAGCCTCAGCCACATATACCTTTATCTCACCATAATGCTTCAGCTGACATAAAGCATACTGTAAAGCCATAATCCATTATTCTTAGAGCTCTTGTGAAGGAAAAAAAGCAATTATGTATAGTGTACTCTGTACTATGCAAGAGAAGCTCTCCTATATTGGAGCCGATAAGCATAGCAGCCCCACTTTAGCTATATCCCAACAAAGACTGCTGTTTACATGGAATGAGAGAGTTAGAGGAGTATAATCCTCTCACACTACTAAGAAGGCAGCTAAATCCTAGAGTATGAGGCCTAGATCAGTCAATTTAAGCAGATAGCTTTTACCACGTTACACTTAGGCCTAAAAATAGCAAACCTTATAAACAACTCATTATATACGTTAGCGGAGCATATAGGGAGTACTCAACTCCCATATGCATATGAGAGCTGAGTAGCATGCCTTATCTCAGTATCGGACCTCTTGGAGCTGTGGGACATGCTATAGCTAGAGCCTTAAGTAGCAGAGCATTAATCCCTCTGTCTTGTAGAGGCCTTAGTGTAGCTGACCCTACAGCAGTAGGTAGCTTGCTAACAATTGGAATCGATAGAGTACATAGGCTTCTAGGCAAGATAGTCATCGAGGAAAAGGCACTAAAGGCATTCACTAGAACAATAGACTCTAATCACCTTAAAGTGCTTATTAAGAATGGCATCTTAGAAGTAGATAAGCTTCCAGAAGGATATGAAAAGCTCTGTCGTGATCTCCTCAGAGACCATGGGCTGCTTGAGCATGAGAGTAGGACCATGCTGCTTGGGCTTAGACATGATGCCCTAACAGTATTTGGCGACCCCCTTGCTAAGCAGATAGCCTCAGATCTCATAGAGAAAAAAGGAGTTGGTGTTAGAGTAGTTACGCCAGTAGAGCTCGCTTACATAGCCTACATGGTAGGGCTCATTGGCAAAGTTGAGTTTGAGGCTCTTCGCAAGATGCTGCTCAGAGGCCCTCCACCCTGGGATCTCCAGTTTACCTGGTGTGACAGAGCTGAGGAGCAGCTGGCTGCCAGGATTGAAGTGGGAGTATTATGGTGACGGTAGAAGAGCTAGCTAAGGAAGCTGAGAGAATAAGAAAGGAGAGGAGGAGGCAGAGGATCGGTGCAGCACTACTTCTGTCAGTAGGGCTAGTGTTCATCCAGCTAGCGCTCGTAACCTCGCCACTGAGCTGGCTCTTCCTTATATTGGTTATTATCGGAGCATTCTCCTTTGGATTCGGGATGTACCTCCTGACAGGGTGAGCATGAAGGTAACAGCTTTGATTCCAGCATATAATGAAGAGAGGAATATTCTTAGATCTGTGGTGAGCCTGCTAAGGCAGACTAGGCTGCCTGATGAAATAATAGTGATCAATGATGGGTCTACAGACAGGACAGGTAAGCTGGCAAGCCTGCTAGCACAGCTATCTGACAGGGTGACTGTGATCTCCTTAAGTGAGAACACAGGGAACAAAGCTCTAGCTTTGGAAGCTGGCTTAGAATATGTAAGTGGAGACGTGGTGGTTACCATTGATGCAGACAGTGAGCTAGACTCAAGCTACATAGAGCTCGTTACGAAGAGGATGATAGACCCATCTGTCGGAGCTGTATGTGGGAAGGTTGTCTCAAAGAGCTATAACCTCATTACCATGGTTAGGCAACTTGATTACCTGCTAGCAGACCTAGTGTTTAGGCCGGGGCAAGATGCGATGGGAACAATATTCGTAGCTCCTGGAGCAGGAGGTACTTTCAGAGCAGACATCTTCAAGAAGGCTCTTTCAGCTGACACTGTGGCAGAGGATATGGATATCACATTATCAGTGCATGAAGCTGGATTCAAAGTGGTCTATGAGAGCAGAGCTATAGTTTACACACAGGACCCCCCGAATATCAGGAGCTATATAAGGCAGCTGAAAAGGTGGTACTCAGGCTTCTTCCAGTGCTTCAGGAAGCACTTCAGAGGGGTTAGCGCTAGGTTTAAGCTCTACCTCCTAGGGATAGTAGCAGAATGCGTGAGCTGGGCTGCTACCATGAGCTTAGCAGCCCTAGGCATGCTAGCACCTCTAGCTCTCTGGGCTGCCATAGAGGTGGTATTAGGCTTCATGCTAGCTTACAGAGGTAGAAGCTATGGTCGAAAGCTCTACCTCGCAGCCCTAGTACTCCCCTTATTTAGGATCTTGAACCTAGCAGTCTGGTTGCATAGCCTAGTGAGGGAGCTTCTGTTGAGGAGGAAGCTGACAACATGGCTGAGAGCTGATAGATATGGCTAACAGGCTGCTTCTAGTTACGGTCGTGGCAGCTCTAAGCCTCAGTTCGCTGTCAGCCTGCTCTAAGGAGCCAACTAGGATAGTTTGCATATTCTTCGATGACCTCTGGAGAGACCAGCTTGAAAATGCTCTCCCAGTGCTACTAGAGTATGGGTTTAAGGCCTCTTTCGCTGCTCCAACAGCCTTCATAGGCGCAGACCAAGGTACACCATACGCCAGAATGACTTCAGAAGACCTACGTAAGCTCCAGGATCTGGGGATGGACATAGCTTCCCATTCACACACCCACCTAGACCTTACAACCCTAAGTGAGGAGAAGCTCTACAATGAGGTTCTCGAGAGCAAGAGAGTCTTAGAGTCTCTTGGGATAGAAGTGAAGACGTTTGTCTACCCGTATGGATCCTGGAATATTCCAGTAGCTCAAGCTATAGCTGAGGCAGGCTATGTCTGCGCCAGAACGATAACTCCAGCCTACCTAGATCTAGCTAGGCTATCTGACTTCAGATATCTAGTCCCATCCTGGCCGATAACCTCAGAAAGCCCAGAGGCTATATCAGCTATCATATCAGATAGCCCACCTGGATCTCTGATAGTACTCACATACCACCATATATCAGATGAGACGCCAAGAGAGACTTCTACTAGCCCAGCTCTCTTCAGGCAGCACATGAAAGCAGTAGCTGAAAGCGGAGCTAAGGTAGCTCTCCTACCAGAGCTAGCTGAAGGTAGCTCAGATAGCAGCTCTAACGCAAGCTTGCTCATGGCCTTCATAGCAGGTGTGTTAGCTGGAGCTTCAGTCTCACTCCTCACCATGACGAGCAGCTTAAGGAAAGCAAGGTGAGATGGAGCTTGGAGCTGGAGTATGATGGCCTAGAGGACAGACTGATAATACTACTCTCAAGTGAGAAGGCTGATAGGCTTGTGGAGGTCGACAGAGTCTCAATAGGATACTATGGGAATAAGCCTGTCTCCATCCAGATCAATGGAGGCCTAGACTTCATCAAGTCAGCTATGAGAGCATATCTCGGTGTGAGAGGAGAGGGTGTGAAGGCCTTTGCAGTAAAGATGCAGAGCTTCTCCATCTTCCTCAAGACGGCAGCTGAGAGGAGGCTTTCAGCGATAGCAGTAGGGCTTATGCGACACGGGAGGTTCCTGCTAGCGGTCTTCAGAGGGAAGCCTGTCGGAGGCCTTTACACAACTAGTAGAAGTAGGCTGAAGGGAGAACATGCCATCTACAGGATTCTAAGAGACATAAGGAGAGAGAGGGGGTCTGTCAGGGTGGTGCTATGTAGCTCAGCACTGATCCAGCAGATAGCATCCCTGCAGGGAGAAATATTCACAGGCTTGCTTCCTAGGTCCTCAGGCTCAGTTGAGGTAGCTGAAAGCCTCCTTGAGCTAACGGCTTCAGTTGACAGCAAGGTCATATGCTTTCTGTCAGCTACAGATGGAGCTAGCAAGACTACCACGCTCGTGAACACAGGAGCTATGCTAGCTGCAATGGGTAGGAGAGTTCTCATAGTAGATGCTAATATCCCAAGCTCTACTGCATCTCTCATGCTAGAGCATAGAGCTAGAAGATACCTCAATACACTACTGAAGCCAGTGGGGTATAGAGAGGCAAGCGGAAGAAGAAGGTATGGTGGGATACCATCGAGATGGCTGCTTAAGTACACGGGTGTAGTCACATCAGCGTCACCTGCAGCTGGCTTGCTGAGTATACTCCCTTCTAACTCAGAGATAGAGATTGACCCGACTCTACTTATAGACGTACTGCTTGAGCTAGCTGACATGAATGAGTACGAGTATATACTGGTTGACACTCCTCTAGGAGTATCACAGCTAGCCATAGCAGCTGCAATACCATCTGACCTACTGGTGGCAGTAGCTACACCAGACACGCCACATGTCCAGGTCAGGGAGATGCTTACACTCGCTAAGAAGCTTGATGTGAAGATGGGGCTTGCA
>JAVCBW010000035.1:0-11818 GCA_037917675.1 Thermoproteota archaeon | reverse complement strand
TAATTGAGATTCTCGCATTACACACAAGTTTATATAACCCTCTCCACAGTAACTTTTAGGTGTGTACTATTTCAGTGCATGGGGAGAGGATAGGGCATATATCAGAGGTGCATGGGGAGAGGATAGGGCATATATCAGAGGTGCATGGGGAGAGGATAGGGCATATATCAGAGGTTGAAGAGGTTGGCTGTAAGAGTAAGGCTAAGAGTTAAGTGCGCGGTTACTGGTAAGGAGGTTGATGTAATAGCTCTTGTAAACTCTGGTTTTGAAGCGCTTACACCTAAACTGCTAATACCTATTAAGGTAGCTGAGATTTTAGGGCTTTGGCCAAGCTTGCCTAAGGAAGCCTTCTCTAAGAGTGTAGAGACAGCTGGAGGGCCAGCATCGAAGTATGTAGTCCCAAAGTCCCTTAGCGTTAAAGTAGCTTTAGAGGATAGAGATACTGAAGAAGTTCCCTGTGATGCCATGATTTCAAGCATTGAAAGAGAAGTCTTAATCAGTGATAAGCTAGCTGGGGAGCTAGGCATTATACTGGAGGACATCGGTGAAGGAGTTTGGAGGCTTAAAGATGACAATCCAGGTGTTAAGAGGAGGAGTGAAAATAGGCAGCTCTGGTAGCCTTAAGCACACCTCTTCCCTTGATTTTTAAGCTGAACTTGGTATACTGGTATCGCCAAGATTTCACCTCTCTCTAACCTTTCTTGCTAAAAGTCAACTCAGCTTCCTAATCCCTCGCCTCCAATGTGAATCAGCCTAGGAACCTTGAGGGCATCAGCTATAGCCTCAGCCTTCCCCACATGCTCCTTCTCGAAGAAGAGCACCTTAGGCTGTATGTCCTTAGCTAAGTCGATGAGCTCCAGGGCAGCTAGCCTAGTGTTCAGTGGAGCGAACACGGCTCCAACCCTAGAGCAGGCGAAGAGGACCTCTAAGACCTCAATCCTCCCCCAAGACAGCATGGCTACGACGTCCCCACGCTCCACGCTAAGCTCACTACGCATGTACCCTGCAACAAGCTTAGCTCTATCACTAAGCTCCCTGAAAGTCACCCTTCTATCAGCTCCAGTAGCATCATCAGCTAAAGCAACCCAGCTTGGAGTGATCTCACTCCTCCTCTCAATCCAAGCATTGATCCAAAACCCCTCATAGGGGATAGCCATGCAGCCACCGCAACCCCGCAGCCCTGAAGCAAGTTAAACTTGCCGGTAGACAGCAGTGCAGCTACGCCACTACAGCTAGCCTCATAGCATGCTCTCCGCCAGCAGCCACCATAAGGCCAGAGGAAGGCTACTCGGCTGCCAGCTGGCTTCCCAGCTCCATCATAGAGCTAAGGAAAAGCTACCTGAAGGCTGCAGCCCATAGAATCTCGAGGTAGGCTTCCCAAGGACTTCCTCCAGAGCCTAAGTGGCCTGGGAGCCCTCAAGCGAGCACATAAAGCTGGCTAGGCTGATAGGCCAGCTAGCTTCTCAGCTGTCTTTCTGCTCTCCTCTAGGCTATACTGCCTTCTCAGCATGATCCTCTGGGCTTCAGGTGACCCAGCTCCATGCATGCTCTCAATGAGGAATGATGTCGAGGATGTCATGTTCTCTAGGAGCCTAAGCATTCTGATCCTGTACTCTACAGGCTTCTCCCCGGTGCACTTCAGGTACTTCTCGAGTACTGGGCGTAGCTTCGGGCTCCTCCAGTCCCTCTCGCTAGGTAGGGTCCCTATGATACCGCCTGCGATGTCATGTGTGAGCCTAGCTACCTCATATGGGTATCTGGTTACGAGCTGCTTAGTTACATTAGCATAGACTGGGTTGACCCAGTAGGTTCCACTCTCCTGCTTGGAGCCCTCATATGCTGCTGCTAGCCCAGCAGCATACATTGATTCTGCTAGAAGGATCATTTCAGTGATTTTGTCACGGACATGGCTTGCCTCAGCTACACCAGTGTACTCAGCGAGCGCGTAAGATGCTCCAATAGCCACATCGATGAGCCCAGCTTTACAGCCACCATACCCATACCTATGGTAGCTAGCGAATGTCTCAACGAAGCTTCCAGCAAACTCCCATTCTCCACACATGAAGACTCTGCTCCATGGGACGAAGACGTCGTCGAATACAACGAGGCACTCGTGAGCAGCATGATAGGGGAGCCCATCTATCTCACCCTCAAGCCTACGTGTGTCATTAACCTGCCTACCAACGATGAGCTTAACACCCTCTGTGTCAACTGGTATAGCAAAGACCAGAGCATAGTCTCTATCCCTCTCAGACATAGCTCTAGTAGGCATCACAAAGATCTCATCTGAAGCAGCTACACCAGTTATGTTAGCCTTAGCCCCCCTCACAACAACTCCATCCTCCCTCTTCTCAGCTACATGCACATAGAGGTCAGGGTCCACCTGCTCACTTGGCCTAAGCCTCCTATCCCCCTTGACATCAGTCATGGCTCCAGCAACTACTAGATCCCTCTCCTGGACATACTTCAGGTACCTTATGAACCTCTCATAGTAGCTTGTCCCATGCCTCCCATCGATCCTATAGGTGATTATGCTAGCTGTGTTGAGTGCATCCCAGCCTACACACCTCTGAAAGCATGAGCCAACCCTCCTGCTAAGCACCCTCAGGAGCTTAACCTTCTTAACCAAGTCCTCAACGCTCTCATGGATATGGTTAAACCTATTGACCTCGCTCTCGATGAAGGGAGACCATGCTCGAGCCAGGTCCCTATGCTCAGAGCTAAAGGCTAACTCAAACGTAGCCAGCATAGAGCGGACAGTAGGTTTAAGGAAGGGGTGCTCAGCGACATCGTCTACAAGCTCCCCAAAAGCATAGATTTCAACATTCCTACGGTTTTTAAGCCCCTCAACATACTCCTCAGGAGTCCGCAGCCCCAAAACACCACCACAATACAACACTTCTATTAGTCAGCATCCTCAACCCAATTCCCACTCAGTAATTAAAAAGTTAGGTAGACTAGGAGGCTAGACCCAGCGTCGATAATTCTCTAAATCAAAGGGTTTCCCATAGCGGAGAGCAGCCACGAGGAAAGCAGCGTTGCTCTTCATCCTAACGCTGATGACTCTAGCCCTAGCGCCACTCTACAAGTCTAAGGCAGCAACGAGAACCATCACCGTATATGCTTCAGCAGACACATACCTCTCCGAACTCAACCCCAATACAGTATGTGGGTCTGAAGAGCTTATAGTAGTAGGACAGTATGGAGCGAAGAGGAGAATACTTCTGTACTTCGACCTCTCTAGCATCCCTGTAATGGCACAAGTAAAGCAGCCACACTCAATCTTACAGTAGCTCCGGGAGTATAATTATGTCGGCCTCCTCTCTTGGTGTTACATGGTACGCATACTCTCCGCCTGCTCGCTGAGCTAGTAGCTCTCCAATGCAGTACTCAACTTCTCTTCCGAAGGCTGCTCTAGTCGTAGCTGGATTGGTTGTATAGCTGTCGCTTATCCCGAACTTTTGCTCAAGGTAGTAGATGATAGATAAGAGTGGAGACTTGTGCCTATAGTAAACTCTAGCTCTCCCAGTCTTCCAAAGTGTTAGCTTGTCGATTAGCCCCATTTTTGCAAGCTTGTTTAACACACCTGTTACTGCTGGAGCACCTCCAGCCAGCAGCCCTCTCGACGCAAGTAGACCAGCAATTTCGGGAGGCCTCCACAATCCTTCAGCTACCAACCTCAAAATAGCTTCATAGAGATTTGTTATAGATCTTTCCTTCTCAGTAAAGACCTCTCCCACAAGCCCTGTGCAAGACGACACCAGTTGGCGCGCATTAGCCACCAAAAACTCTATAGGGCTCTGCCAAGGTTTACCATGGAGATTACCCACGTGTCCCTAACTAAAAACCCCAGAGCAAAGCACTCTGTGCACCAACCATGTTTAAAAGCGAAGCTGCAGCATCAGCATAGCTTACAATACCCATTGGGAAGGGTTATACAAGAACCTAGCAGAGGACTTCTCCTGTCGAAAACCTTGCTTACAATCCCGAAGCTAGACCCAGCGAGGACGAACTTGCCTTTGGATGTGCTAACGCTAAAACATCCCAATGAGACTCAGAAACCCGCTGAAACTCGTCTAAAACAACGACACCCCGCCCCTTTAAAGCGTGAACCCCCTCTTAACCCCTCAGCTAGCTCATCCTTCTCCAGCCCTCCTCAAGAATAGCGTCGCCAGCTCGAGTAGCTGTGATGTAGAGATCCCACTTGAAAGCTCTCCTAATGAGAAAAGACTTCCCAACCTTCCTACGCCCATATATTAGAAGCCACCCTCTCTTCTCACCCAGCTCACGCTGCTCACTCCTACCTAGCACAAGCATAATATTCCCACCAGAATATTCCTAGGAGAATATATAGCCTAGCCACCAGCGCTTACCCCCCAAAAAGCCCCTCAAACCCACATCACATCAAGAAAACCTCAATCAGCAGCAACACTATAAAGCCTAGTAAAATATGCAAGAGAAACTCAGCTCAACAACCAGCATTACCAGCTCAAGACAAGCCAGCTAGGTAGAAAATTCTACTCCCCCTTCCTCTTCCCCTTCTTCTTCCTCTCATTTTCCGAGCATAGGACAAGGTAGCAGTAAAGCTCCTCCATGGAAAAGCTCACCACACCACCTTAAAACCCTAAATGCCACCGCAAAAATATAAAGCTTACAAAACACTAGACTCCACATGCAAATGACAGTAGTATGCCTGCTGAATGCTTGCCCAAGACGTGGATGCCCGCGTCTTTCATAGGAACATTTATATCCCATATTATATGGTACTTGAAATAGGTGGGAGTATAGAGGTGGTAGTTAGAGTGGGGGAGAAGGGGAGAATAACCATACCAGCATCGGTGAGAAAGGCTCTAGGGCTTAGAGAAGGAGACCCCTTAATCCTCTACATTAGGAGGGGTGAGATCGTACTCAGGCCTGAGAGAGCTGTAACCTCAGAAGAAATAAAGGGGATCATAGGGCCTCTCAAAGTTGATTTAGACGAAGTAGAGGATGCTCTGGGGAGAGTACATTGAGGTTCGTCGACTCAAATATCTTCATATACCACATGGCTGACGACCCAAATTACGGTGAGGCAGCCACCCGCATACTCAAAAGGATAGAGGAGGGAGAGGAAGCAGCCACATCCACCCTAATCATCTCCCAAGTCTGCGGATACCTCAGGTGGAAGAGGAGAGAAGACGCTATCCCAGCCTTCCTAGACTTCCTAAGGTCCCTCCCCTCCCTCAGAAAAGTCGAGACAAGCTTCGACGACCTCCTCGAAGCAAAAAGCACCCTTCTAAAGCTGGGTTTAAGCTGGAGAATGTGGGACGACCTGGTCGTAGCATCCCAGATGCGCAAGCTAAAAATAAGCGAAATATACTCCAACGATAAAGACTTCGACCACATCCCATGGGTTAAAAGGATATTCTAAAACCTAAAAGAAGCTAAACCCCACAAGAAGGGTCAATTGACATGTTAAAGAGCATCCGACTAGCGAATTAGCACACGTCACAAGAGCTCTAGCATCAGGTGCCAATTACGTAGCAATAGTCTCCGCAGCCAAGCTTCACAAAGCCAACGCTCATGTACATACCTGCACAATACCTCCCCCCGCCCCACAGCAAGCACTTTAACCCCTAAGCTCACTTTAGGCTTTGGAATAGTTTGTCTAAGGACCAGCTGGATTTAGAAAGTTTGGGGAAGAGCGTTTTTCAGGAGAGTGGGTGTTACAGGCTACGCTTCGAAAACGGCTAAGCCTATTGATATTAGTGGTAGGGTGGTTCCTGGCTTTAAGAGCTGGGTACTCCTGTAGCTGGTGGAATGCTTATATGCCCTTAGCTACTTATATACTTATTATTATGTTATGTAGCTACTATATAGTGTGTGGGAGCTTGTCTCTTGAGGAGAGGGTCACCAGGCTGGAGACGGAGATAGCCTACATTAGGGGTGTATTAGAGCAGATGGACAGAAGATTGAACCACATTGAGAGCGAGGTAAGCGGCTTAAGGTCTGAGCTAAGCGGCTTAAGATCTGAGCTAAGCGGCTTAAGGTCTGAGGTGGATAAGAGGTTTGAATCGCTGTTTAGGTGGGTGGTTGGCTTGATCCTGGGAATGTGGGCTTCTGTCATGTTGACTCTGATACCTATGCTACTTAAGCTGCTGGGGGCTATCTGACGCCTCAGCTTAGGCTGCCTGGAAGAAGGTGCACGCCGCCATAGGCTTCCCGCACTCCACATGGTGTTTTTAGGTTCGACTAAGCATAGTATGCCTTCAGCGTCACAGCTGCGACCGAGAACCTCCCAACTTCCAGTCGTGGAGAGCGTCAAACTTGAATACTGGGAGAAGGCTGAGAATAGTCTTTGAAAACTTGTAGTAGCTAGGCGTGTTGCACAGCTAAAATACTAGATGCCTTCATCAACTTTGAGCTCCAGCATAGTATGGGAGCTCTAATGCTACCTATTAGTGGTTAACCTACAAGCCGCAGCTTGGTGGCAGAAAGCGTTTGAGGAGAGGCTTTTCCACCAGACTAGAGCTCTACAAAGTCAGAGATATTGCTGAGCGAAGCGAGAAAGAAGTTGAAGCTGGCTGCTATAATAAAGCAGTTTCAGCAGCATACTTCTCAGTAAGGCTTACAGCAGAATCCATGCTCGACATCAAGACGAAGAGAGACGATAAAATAGCAAATGCAGTTAGAAGGCTACTAGAAGAGGTAGTAGCTAAAGAAGCCGAGGAAGCTTGGAGATACTACATGATCCCCTCTGAAAAGAGGAGGCTAGCAGGCCACAGGAGAAATCTACACAAAGAAGGAAGCTGAAAGCCATGTAAAAGCCCAAAAAACTCCGAAAGCTAATACTACAGGAAACACGGTAAGCCACAGCCAGAGCCCTCCAACTCAAGCCAAAGCAAGCTACTTAGCACCTCCAAGCCTAAGCCACGAAGCTATGAAAGTCTGCTCTCTGGAGAAGCTTAAATAGGTAGAGGAAAAAGTTAGTGGAGTGAGAAGGGTAGGTTAGGCATGGACCCCCATAAGCCTAGCTTAGAGGAAAGAATGGCTAAAGTCGAGGGCATACTTGAAGAAATAAGAAATACATTGACATCAATAGATAACAGGCTAAACCACATTAACTCCCGCATAGACGCCATTAACCCGCGTATAGACGCCATCAACTCACGTATAGATGCCATTAACTCACGTATAGACACTTGGCTTAGATGGACACTCGGAACACTTCTAACCATGTGGGCAACCATAATCCTAGCAATACTCCTCACATAACTCAACCCACACTCCGAAGCTCTCAAAGACTCCGAGGACTCTAGACGAAATACCCTCATCAGCTTTCTCCGCTTGTACTCGAGAGCCCTTCAGGAAATGACGTGAAAGCCATAGAGCCCACTAGACTCCTCTAGAGGAGCTCTGGCCAAGAAGAGGTATGGTCTACTGTGCTCTCAGCGACTTCAAGCCATCGAATATGAACTTCTGAAGCCGTAGCTCCCCTCTAAGCATGTAAGCTATGTTTCTGAAAGCCTCTATGGACTTAGAGACAGCAGCATCCTCGCTGCCTCTCAGAGCGCTTATGACATCATATAGGGTGCCCTCTACCCTCTCAAACCCCTCCTCACTTCCTGTAAGGTACCTTACTGGCGTGAAAAGCACTGACAGCATCCCATAGAACCTCCTCGCATCCCTTGCCTTTCTTGAGCTCCTCTCCAACCTCTCTCTAAGCTTACTCAGGTCAGCTTCAGATGGCCTTACGAACTCTAAGGCTAGCATTACATCAGATCTAAAGTATCCTAGCGTGAAGCAGGACTTAACCTTATCTGAGACAGAATCAAATGTACTTGAGAAAGCCTCCCAGAGAGCTAGTGACTGGCTGGCGTATGCCTCGAATAGGAGGCTTGCAAGCCTCTCCTGCAGCGCCATAGAGGCCCCTGTCTTATACAGGAGTAGCTCTAAGCCAGAGGCTCTAGTAGCTCTTTGAACCTCAGCTATGGAGGGAGGTATAGCCTGCTTCAAGCCTTCCATCCACTCTCTACACATGGAGGACTCTGCTAGCTTAAGCTCTGAGAGCAGCTGAGTAGTGCCCTCGTATCCTATAAGCCCTCCAGCAATCCCATACCCAACTGCCCAGCCAGCCCAGCTCCAGACGGTTACTCCCCCTCCTATTGGCGCTCCTGATGTAGCAAGCAGGACATTACCCATGTACCAGAGGAGATCAGACCACCAGAGGGCCTTGAGGTTCCTCATACACTCATCAAGCAGCTTCCCTGTCATCACTGCAATGTCTAGCTGGATACATGAGAGGATCCACTCCTCTAGGTCTCCAAGCCTCTTAGTCAGCTGCCTTGGCTCTTGTCTCCTTTCGCTAGGCCTTGTGATGGCTTCTTCGATGGCCTTTATCCCCTTCTCAACTGTAGTGAAGGGGTCTTCACCTCTGACTTCAAGCTTCAACCTGAGCTCTAGCTTGGGGTCTCTTCCTTGAGCTCCGCTGTCACTGAGCTCACAGGCTATCTCAACCTCCCCCTCCTCTTCTGGAGCTAGGAATATGGTGCTCTCACCTTCTCTAGTCACCAGGAAGACTCCTGGTTCCATGCTGTGCTGCCTTCCATCAGCCCACTTCGAAGACCACTTATACCTAAGCCAGTCCTTGACCTCCAGCTCAGTCTCCTGGCCATCCTCCACCCAGAGCCTGAGCTTATCTACATCCTCAGCTCTAGCCTTCAGGACTAGAATCTCTCTAGGCCTAACCTCAGCCTGTAGCTGCTCTACTCTAGGAAGCTCAGAGCCTAGGATAGGCTCCCTATCACATAGCCTCAAGGGAGCTAGGATCTCTCCCCTAATTGGCTTATATGCCTCCCACTCATACATGACTCTACACTTCTTCTCAGCTTCTGCTCTAGCTTCAGCTGACCTTAATCCCTCAAGCATATTCGCTTCTCTAGACCTCAGCTCCTCTACCTCCCTTCTGAGCTCTTCAACCTCCTCCTCAAGCTCCCTCAGCTTCCCTCTCAGCTCCCCTACCTCCCTCTCCTTGCTTTGGATCCTCGCCTTAAGCTCCCTTGCCCTCTCCCTAAGAGACCTCCTATACTCTTCGAACCTTGGCCCTGGTCCAATAGGGTGTACTGTCGGGTAACCTATCTCTCTCATAGCTTCATCGATCTCATGAAACATCTTCTGATACAGCTCCTTTATCTTCTCGCTTAGCTCTCGCTTAGCTCTAGAGTACTTCTCTTCGAGAGCCTGCACGTACTCGCTGCTTTCACCTCTCTCTCTTGCCTCTGAAACCTCCTTTACGTAAGCTTTCCAGAGCTCTCTCCTCCTCTCTCTGAGCTCACTGATCTGCTGCATGTACTTCTCCCATATCTTCTTCCTAGCCTCCTCTCTAGCTCTGAGGGCTGCCTCCCCTGGGTTCCTCAGCTGCCTCTCCACGTCCTCAAGCTCCACCTCCATCTCTTTAAGCTCACTTAAAGCCCTATCTAGCTTCCTCCTCTCCTCACCTAGGCTCTCTGACCTACTGCTCAAAGCTTTCTCCCTAGCCTTCCTCTCGCCTCGAGTCTTCTCCAGCTGGCTTTTAATGTCCTCAACCTCCTTGGAAGCAGGCTCTGGAACCCGGAAGGCTTGTAGACCCCACTCAGGTAAGGGTACTGCATCTCTGACTTCAGAGTAGTCTGCCCACTCACTGAGGTCGTCTTCATGGAGAGGCTTACCCATATGCTGTAGCTCAAGCCCTTGGCCAACCAAGATTATCCTGAAGTAGAGCTCCTTAAGGGGGGTATCGAGGCCCTTCAGCTGCCCCTCCAGGTCATCTACTGTCAGCTTGACTATGACCTCTCTGCCCTTGATCCTCTCTGCCAGAGGCATGCTAGGGTCCTCCTCTATGAGAGGTGGAGCTACATAGATTGCTGCTGGCCCCTCAGCTAACGATGAGTGAGCATGGGATAGAGGGGGAGCAGACAGCAGGTATCCAGGGCCACTTACAATCTCCCACTTGAATAGGAGGCTCTCTGGAATCGGGATCGACAGGGACCCAGCTACCCCACCTGATTGACCATAGCCTTCAGCCTCGCTGCCACAGCTCTTCAAGACCCCCCTGGCATCTATCCAGTCTATGTTCACGCCCTTAGCTAAAAGCGGCAGGTAGCCGCCTACTGGAGCAAACAACGCTACAGTATTCACCACACTCCCCTTATGTCTCCCATCCCTGACCTTGATGTCTCTATTCACAGGCTTCACTGTCCTGAGGACTATCTCTCCTGGCCTCACATTCCAGTCGAGACAGCAGCAAACCTCACCTCCAGCATAGGTGGCTAAGGGTGGAGCTGTAGGCTTAAGCCTGCCATACCCATATGCTATGGCTGCAGACGCCATGGCAGCTGCTATGGCGACTGCTATGGCAGTTGTTGCTGTGAGCTTTCTCTCCTCTCTCTCTGGTGGAGGCTGGGATGCTGAGGGGGCTTCTCCTGCTGGCTTGGGGAGCTCTGATCCTGTAGGAGGCGTCTCAGACCCCATGGGTGGCGTAGGTGTTGTCGGGGGCTTAGGGGATGTAGGTGATGCAGCTTCAGTTAAAGGTGGCTTCTCTACTGGTGGGATCTCCATGGTAGTGCAGCACACGTTGTTCTCCTCATTCCTCTCACCTACCATGTTTTCCGGGTCTATATGGAGGCATATCCTGTACTCTCCTGGCTTTGTGAAGGCCAAGTCCACCCATATTTCCCTGGTTTCCCCTGGCTTAATGCTCTGAGCCACCTCCCCCAGCTTATATCCCTCTCCTAGCGTGAACACTGCCCTGAATGCTGTGGCTTCAGCTCCTGATGCAGCTACAACTGCTGTGACTCTGATGGCTTCACCTAGAGACGGCTCCGTCACATTTGCTGATATGAGTGTACAGTAGAGGTCTATAGCAGGCGCCTCTGACTCTGCTGCTTCCATTGGAGGCTTCTCCATCAGCTCTATCTCTATTGCCGGCGACCTATAGACATCTGAGCGGTATATGGCCTCCATGCAGCGTGCCATAGCTCCTACGTAGAAGGTCACCTCCCCTCCTCCAGCTGCCTTGAAGAGCCACGTCACGTTAGCTGAGGCTCCAGCTGGCATCTCATCTATGGCAGGTGGGCTAGGGCCTTGAAGAAGCTCAACCTCCCCTGTCCCATCATAGGTTATCAGAGGTGTAACATGTGTCAGGTCAGATTCTCCAGTATTCACCATGTAAGCTGTTATGAGAAGCTTCTCTCCAGCTTTGAGGCACGTCACATTTGGAAGGACACTGATAGTGATGTCACAGCTCACCCTACTGACGAGCAGCACTCCCTCACAAACGCTGCTTACAGCCACCTCACCCATGATGTAGCCTGCTATAGTGCTCTTCACCCTAACTTCCCCAGGTGCCTCAGCTCTCAGCATGTACCTGAAGACTACAGTCGGCTGCTCAGGTGTCAGGTCAGCACTTGATGGAGCTGGCCCTGAGACCACAGCTAACACTGGAGGAGTAAACTCTAAGATAGGAGACACACCTGAAACATTAAGCTCAAGGCATAAGAGAGTAACCTCAACCTCAAGAGCAAACTCTTCTCCAACATGCATAGAGGCAGGCAGAGCTAGGCTACATGAGAGCACAGCTTCAGGCTGACAGCAAGAGAGGCAAGTGAGGAAGCTAAGTGAAAGCAGACACACTAGAGGAAGAAGGCTTCTATAACACATCTCATCCAGCTCTCTACACCACTAGCACCCACTCTTAAAAAAGGTTCCTAGCACACCAGCTAGACTCTCTGCCTCGCACCCAAATACCCGCCTCCACAGCCTACTCTAAGCACGCCCACGGAGAAGCCTATGCATCGAGAAA
>JAVCBW010000044.1:0-11875 GCA_037917675.1 Thermoproteota archaeon | reverse complement strand
GACCAAACAAAAGAAATCAGAAAGAAAAGAATCAAATTACTGCTTTCAGACCTGCGTTGTCCCACTGCAAAGTAAACAACTATTTGCATTGTCCCACTGCAAAGTAAACACCAATTATTTTTTAAGATTTTGGTTTGTAAAAAACTTTATAAATAATTTTACCTATAGCTATTACAAGTGATAGGATGGGAGAAGTCACCGTGCTTACAAGAGCAACGTCAAAAAGCAGATCGCTAAGAACAACTATTCCTATGGGGATTGTTAAACAATTTTAATCTCTCAGAAGGGGATAGGCTCAATTGGGAGATTAGAGCTGAAGGAGGCGAGCTTATAATTGTCGTGAAGCCGTTAAAGGGTGAAAGAAAAGATGAAGGCTAGAGACATAATATTGAAAAAGTTAGGTATAGAGCCTATTAGTAAGGAGAGCTTCCAAGTTCTTGCAGCTAGCATAAAAACGATATTAGAATACGCTGATAATATGGAATCATTAGCAAATTGGAATGCTCCGGTTTTACCCAACTTGAATAAATTGAATTCTAATGAGATTGAGACCATTAAATCAGAAGCACAAAAGACAAAACTTTCCATTAAGGAAGCTCAAATAAGAGTCCAAAAGTTAATTCCACAGGAAGAGAGGAAGAAATTTGCAGCATACTACACCATACAACAGGGGACAGCTCTTATGGCATCAGTTGTCAAAGAGTTCATACGCTCAAGAAAAGGAAAAGTTGTTCTTGCGGACCCATTTCTTGGTTCCGGTTCTACACTGACAGCCACGATTGAAAAAGTAGGAGTTGAGAGGATAGGCAAAGTATGGGGAATAGAACCTTTACCCTTGCCCGCTTTAGTCGCTTATGCATCGTTACTTCATTCGATGGGGGGTAAGAAAGACTCCGTTACTGTGATAGTGGGAGACTCTTTCAAAGAAATTCCCAAGCTTTCTTCCCCATTTCTACAACCTGAAATACCAAGAGCAGATATAATCCTGACAAATCCTCCATTTACTCGATGGAAATACCTAGAGAAAAAATATCGAGAATTCCTTCTCTCAGTTATAGAGGGATTAGGATATAAAAAGTATATAACCAGGAAAGAGGTTAGCCTTCAAACACTATCCATGTTTCTCTGTGATTACATTCTAAACGAGAACGGCTTACTAATTTCTGTGCTACCAGCATCCACGTTTTATACAATATATGGAAGAGGATATAAGTCCTTGTTAAGAGAAAAGTACGGAATATACGCAATGGTTGAATGCAAATCAAGAGCATCATTCTCAGAAGATAGCGGATTTAAGGAGGTGATCATAGTAGCAGTTAAGGGTTCTAATGAAAGATCAACAGCCTTTATCGAACTGGATAATAATGTTGAAGAGGTAGCCAAAATCATCATGAGCAATATTAAGCCATGTATAACAACTAATCTTCATACTTTGCCACGATTTTTAGATATTAATTGGTTAGCTCTCTTTGGAGAAGATAAGCTGAGGGACACCGTTGTCAGCGTATTCGAGCAGGGATTAAAGAAAAGAACACTTGGATACTGGAATGATATGCTTGGTAGAGGCAGCATCATTAGAGGAGTAGAAATGTACGGACCAGAGTTCTTCTTTATTCCAAATAAGTATTGGGAACTTGTAGAGGAAAAGAAAGACTTTGTGAAGATAATGAACGAAAACGATGAAGAATTAGCTATTAACAAAGAATTTCTTATAAAGACCCTTCGTAAACCGAGTTTTTATAGCCATAAAATAGAGGCCAGCGTAGATACCTTCATGCTTTCAATACCTCCTATCGAGGTCAACGATTTACCAAGCGACTTACAACATTATATTGAATGGGGGATTAAGTCAAACACTGCAAAACCCGCCATAAATGCTTATGGAAGGTACTGGTATAGTCACGTTTATAAGCAAATGATAACAAAAAAGCCTTTCGGACAAGTATTCATACCCGATAAGGTTGATTTGCTTTTTAAAAATAGAGGCGTGTTCGCAAATTATACTAAAGAAAGAGTAGCAGCGTCTAAGAACTTCTATATTGTTAGAGATAAAAATGAAACTTTCACAAAGCTTCTTACTGGCTGGTTTAATAGCACAATCTTCATCTCAGTTTTAGTACTATTAGGTAGAAGAATATCAGAGACATGGACTAGGTTTTTGGAAAACGATTATCTTGAACTGCCTATAATAAATTTGAATAAAGATGATGAAGAAGCGTTATCAGAAGTAGTTAAAACTGTTAACAATATACTAGATAAACATCTTCCTTCTCTATGGGAACAGTTAGGTGAAGAGTACAGATACAGACTTGATTTAGCCATAGCTAAGCTCATTGGAATTAAAGATGCAGAAAATACCATTGAAAATATATATCAGCTGCTTAGTAATTTATTACGCAAAACTTAATAGCCTTTGTCAATTCGATATATTCCGTAAATTTTAACGGTGAGAACTTGAACTGTAATTGATTGCCAGGATGACTCCAATCGGTCTTTGGGATTGTAATATGTTTTCCATCCCCACCTTTTCTTTGAATTGTAACGAAATCGCCGAGTCTTATTATGCCTTTTTCTGTAAAGTAGACATTATTAATCGCATTTTTGATTATTAATCGCATTTTTGATTTTCACTATGCCCATTATAGTGAAGAGGATAGAGTTGAGCTGATACTGGAGAAGTGTGTTGGCTGCGGTCTCTGTGTACACCACTGCCCAAGTGGAGCACTCAAGCTAGTCAAGGTGAGGAATGAGATACCAGAGGAGAAGCCTAGAGATGCTTGGCTCAGATTTGAGGCTGAGAGGATACACTAGGCTTCCACTAGAGTCTCAGTCCTCTGGATTCCCTCTATAGCATTTATCTTTGCTGTGAGTACACTGAGCTCAGGGTAGTCTAGAGCCTCAACTAAAGCTATGAGATCACATCTCCCATGTACTGGGAACGCCTCTCTGACACCCTCCATCCCATTCAGCTTCCTCAAGACATCTAGGTACTCACCTGGCTTACAGTAGATCAGGACACATGCTCTAACCACTAGCAGCACCTAGGCTGCTACAGCTAGCTGCTTAAAAAGGTTATGGAGAGCCATCTGAGACTGGGCTTCTCTAGCCTACTGGGAACAGCTTCCTGGCAGCTATCTCAACAGCTCTCATGATAGGCTGCTTACACATCTCAACTGGACATGAGATGACAGGGATCCTAGCCACCTTAGCTACTATGTTGCTGACTACTGGAGCACATACTATGCCTGCTGCACCATCTTCCTCAGCTTTTATGGCAGCAAGCAGGATGTCCTCGATGGTGGCTGCAGCATACTCCTTAAGCTTCACAGTCCTATCCCCGACTGTAACCTGGCTTGTGTCAATCGAGTTCAAGGTCGGTCTGGCTGCTATTATAGCCAGGAATGGCTCCTCACTGACCCCCTCAGCCCTCCTAACTGCCCTTATGATCTTCCTGAGAGTAGATAGCCTCAGGTCGCTCCTCGAGCCAGAGAGCACCTTGTAGAGCAGGCTCTCAGATACCCCAGAGAGCTCACTTAGCTCCTTGACACCTACGCCGAGCTCACGCATAGCCCTCTCAAGCTCACCTCTGAACTCGCTATCAGACTTTAAAGCTGCCTCAATTAGCCCTCTCCAGAGATGCCTAGGCAAGCATGCCCCAGAATACAGTTGCCCCCCCATGTATATTAGGCTTTTCATCAAGTGATCCCAGGCTTTCTGCCATAGGATATGCATGGAGAACGAGATTATAGCTGTGATCTAATCTCAGTGATAGCTGTAGAGTCCAGGAGAAGCTTCTCCCCATAGCGTGGTATTGTACAATTGGGCTGACCCCCCAAATCTTCTTCTGGAGATTTTGTACAGTCGTGTAATTGCACGTCACAGTTATAAGCTTAGGGTGGAACACGTGTGGGAGGCTACTTGAGGAAGCAGCTGGCTCTAGCAGCTTTAGCTGCTGCCCTAGCTGCTGCCGCCTTAGCTTGGCATGCACGCAGAGCTGAGGTTGTGGAGCTCAGGGTAGGGCACCTGCTAGCTGATGAGCTCCATCAGCCTGGGTGGTGTGTAGCTGAGGAACTTGGGTACATTAGGGAAGAGGGGCTTAAGGCTGTACACCTCGAGTATGCGCATGGCCCAGAGGAGATGCTGCACTTCGCTGCTGGAGAGCTTGATGTAGCATATGTTGGAGCTGTCCCATTCCTTAGAGCTAGAGCTAAGGGTGTTGACATAGTTGCTGTAGCCTCATCGAACACTGAAGGCTCAGCTCTAGTTGTCTCAGCTGACATAAAAGGCGTCAGAGACCTGGATGGCAGGAGGATAGGGACACCTGGCATAGGTACAATACAGAACTACATGCTGAATGTAGTTGAGGAGAAGTGGGGTGTGAAGCTTGAAAGGAGACATTACAAGGTCACTGAGCTCATAAAGCTCTTTGAGAAGGGTGAGATAGATGGGTATATAGCATGGGAGCCACATGCCTCAAGAGCAGTCTACATGAAGATAAGAGGAGCACACATCCTCCTGACTTCGAGAGACCTACTACCAGGCCACCAGTGCTGCATCATAGCTGTCAGAGGAGACTGGGTGAGGGAGAGGCCTGAGCTCGTCTTGAAGATAGTCAGGTGGCATGTTAAAGCCATGAAGTGGGTGAGCGAGCACCCTGAGGAAGCTGAGGAGATCATAGCTAAGTACTCAGGTCTAGATATAGAGCTCATCAAGATGGCTCATAGGATAGTCAAGCACCCATACCCACCATACCTTGACATCAACAGCATGAAGATAATGCTAAGAGGCCTCATAGAGGCAGGAGACCTCACCCCAGAAGAGGTAGGTGACTTAGATGAGTTCCTGAGTGAGGCAGTTGACCAGAGCTTCATAGAGAAAGCCGTAGAGAGCCTTAGGCTTGAGCTCAGGTGGCTGGTGAGGTAGGTGTACTCTTGAGAGCTCTCAGGTCTATAGCAGCAAACACAGCTACACTACTGGCCTTCACTATAGTGTGGCATGCTAGCACCATGCTAGTCAGGTCCCCATTTTACCCGAAGCCACTAGAAGTCCTGAAAGCTTTCTGCAAGCTAGCTCTAGAGGGGGACATAGAGGGGTACTCCCTAGGGCTACACGTAGGGGTGAGCTTACTCAGGGTGATCTCAGGGTTCCTCTTCGCTTGCATTACAGGGGTCCCTCTCGGATTGGCCATGGGGCTCTATAGGCCAGCATACGAGTCTACCAGGAGCATAATAGAGCCAGTTAGGTTTATACCTCCAATAGCATGGATCCCCCTGGCTATAGTCTTGCTTAGAGGCTTCTCGAGATACATGTTCCTCATATGGCTTGGAGCCTTCTTCCCGATATTCATAAACACACTGGCAAGCATACATAGAGTAAGCCAGGTGCATGTTGAGCTAGCTAAGGTCTTTGGAGGAGACAGGAAGTTCATCATAGCTAAGGTAGTTATACCATCAATCATGCCTGAGGTCTTAGCTGGCATGAGGATAGGCTTAGGGGTAGGCTGGATGTGTATTGTAGCAGCTGAGATGATAGGTGGAGAGATGGTGGGCTTAGGGAGCCTGATACTAAAGTATGCTGAGCTCCTCAGGATCCCAGAGGTCCTGTGTGGGATGGTCATCATAGGGGTAATTGGGCTGCTGATGAATGAGCTATTCCTCGCAGCTGAAAGGAGGCTGTTTAAGTGGCGTAGGGAGGTTGTCGTGTAGTGGATGTCAAGGTAAGGAGTGTAGTTAAGAGCTTTGGAGAGCTTCTCGTCCTAGAGCATGTGTCATTCAATGTTGATAGCAGCGAGTTTGTCGCTATATGTGGGCCTACAGGCTGCGGGAAGACCACTCTCATGAAGATCATCGCAGGGCTCCTCAAGCCAGACTCAGGTGAAATCCTGCTAGCAGGGGAGCCAGTAGACTATAGGAGGCATAATATTGGGTTTGTCTTCCAGGAGCCATCCTACCTCCCCTGGAGGACTGTCTGGGGGAATGTGAGGTTTGGGCTAGAAGCTAAGATAGCCTCTCTAGGATGGAAGCTTACTAGAGAGGAAGTTGAGGAAAGGGTCAAGTGGGCTATAGAGCTAGTTGGCCTAGAAGGCTTCGAAAACTACTACCCACACCAGATATCAGGTGGAATGAAGCAGAAGGCTGCTTTAGCTCAAGCGTTAGCAACAGACCCTGATCTGCTGCTGATGGATGAGCCATTCGGAGCCCTAGACATACAGACCAGATACTACATGGAGAGAGAGCTGCTGAGAGTCTGGAGCAAGCTCAAGAAGACAGTCATCTTCGTCACACACTACATAGAGGAGGCAGTCTACCTCGCAGACAGGGTGGTCGTCCTCTCAAGCATCCCAGCTAAGGTCAAGGCTGAAGTTAAGGTGCCACTCCCAAGGCCTAGAGACGTGACAAGCAGCGAGTTCATCGAGATAAGAAAGGAGATAACAGAGCTCATAAGATGGTGGTAGCAGGTGCTCACCTGCAGCACATAGCAAGCAGCTTCTCAGCTCTCAGCAGGCTCATGCTCGCCGGCTCAGAGCTCTACTAGCATGCTTCAAGGAACCCTACGGCAAATAACGAATGTGGTAAGCATGGTAGCCTCTCAAGCTCTGGAGCTAGAGGCCATACATCCTGTACACAGCCACCATGATAGCTAGAAGCTTCTCACCCTCCCCTTGCTGAAGCTCCTACAGGACACACTCAGCTGCAGCCTCTGCAAATATGCGTGTTATGGGCATGTCCAGGGCCTCGCTATGAATGTTAAGAATTTTAACACAACCTACAAAAAAAGCCTTCTTCGGTCTTTGACGTAGAAAAGCTTAAAAAAAGTGTTCTAGACGCCTATATGGAGGATGTCAAGGGTGTTGTATGTGATGAGAAAAGGCATCAGACATGTAGTGATAGCTTCAACTATCCTGATAGCAATAATGTTAGCTGGCTGCATAGGCCAAGTACCAACTGCTACTCCAACTCCTACTCCTACTCCAACTCCTACTCCTACTCCTACTCCTACTCCAACCCCTACTCCCTCGCCTACTCCAGTTAAGGAGACTATAGTCTTTGGTGGCACGCTATCACTGAAAGGAAAGTTTGAGCATGAGGGTAAGCAGGCTCTCTGGGGGATACTAGCTGCAGTCAAGTGGATTAATGAGCATGGTGGCATAAAGGTCGGTGACAGAACCTACAAGCTAGAGTACAAGTATTATGATGATGAAAGCAAGCCTGAGAGGGTTCCAGAGCTATACAGCAAGCTGATCGAAGAGGACAAGGTAGATTTCCTGTTAGCACCATACTCCTCACTGCTTACTAAGGCAGCTGCTCCTGTAGCTGAAGCCCACAAGGTTATTGCGGTAAGCCATGGTGGAGCAAGCGACACCATATACGAGCAGGGCTACAAGTACTTCGTCGGTGCACTGAGCCCTGCATCATACTACATGAGGTCTGTAGTCGAGCTGCTAGCTGCTATGAAAGATCCTGAGATAAAGATAGCTCTCATATATGAGAATGCTCCATTCCCAGCTTCTGTCATGAAGGGGGCTAAGGAGGCTGCAGCTGAGATGGGTCTTAAGGTGGTCTATGAGTTCAGGTATGAGGTGGGTGTCACAGAGTTCGGCTCACCTATCTCAGAGGCGATGGCAGCTGGAGCAAACGTCCTGCTTGGAGGAGGACACTTCGCTGACAGCACAGCTCTGACGAGGCAATCTTGGGAGATGGGTTGGAAGCTAAAGGCCATAGCTGTTCTGGTTGCACCAACACTGCCAGAGTTCTATGAGGAGCTGAAGGATGCTGCCAATGGTGTGATGGCTCCAGCTCAGTGGGAGATTGGAGTCAAGTACTCACCTGAAGCAGCTAAGAAGCTAGGGCTCGAGTGGTATGGCCCCACAAACGAGGAGTTCATAGCGATGGTTAAGGAGATCTCAGGTGGAGTTGAGCCAGACTACCATGCCACCGAGGCAGCTGCAGCAGTCCTCTGCCTAGCTAGGGCGATAGAGAAGGCTGGAAGCCTAGATCAGGATGCAGTCAGGGCAGCTATGAATGGCATGAAGCTCATGACCTGCTTCGGCCCATGGTGGATCGACCCCGAGACAGGGAAGGGGGTAGGACACCCAATGGTAGTCATCCAATGGCAGAATGGGAAGAAGGAGCTGGTATGGCCTGAGAGCGCTGCAACAGCTAAGCCAGTGTATCCAGCACCAAACTGGTGGAAGAGGTAGCCTCAACCCTCTATTTTTTGGTGGTTTACATGAGCCTGACTTCACTTGTGATTAACACAGTGCATGGGCTCCTGTGGGGTGTTGTCCTAGGAGCTATCTCAGCTGGGCTTACTCTGATCTGGGGTGTTATGAAGGTCGTTAACGTAGCTCATGGAGAAGTAGCTTTGCTAGGCTCTTACATGATGATAGGGCTTTACAGCATCCTGAAGCTATCACCTTATATTGCTCTCATAGTGGTGCTGGCTTCAGGCCTAGCTGTAGGGGCAGCGATATACTGGGGGATGCTACATAAGCTAGTTGGTAAAATTGAGGTCATGACTCTAAGAGTTGAGATGGCTACGCTCCTGATAATGTTTGCCTTCTCAGTAGCTGTAGCAAACTCATACTACTACTTCATTGGGTCTGAGCCAAAGGGGCTTGGACTCTGGCACTTCGGCCCGAAGTCTAGTTTGAGAGCAGGCTATCTGACTGTGAGAACAAACTCGATTCTAGCATGTATCCTCGCAGTATGCCTGGTAGCTGCACTCCATATCCTACTATCTAGGACAAAGCTGGGGAGAGCTATCAGAGCTGTCATGCAGGATGCTCAGGCAGCTTCCCTCGTCGGTATCAACCCAGTGAAGATCAAGATGCAGACAACCATGATATCCATAGCTGTAACCATGCTATCAGGGTTCCTGATCCTCCTACATGAGACATCGATAATACCAGGGACAGCAGCACTCTACACACCACTCTCCTTCGTGATAGTAGTGCTAGGTGGCCTCGGCAGCATAATGGGCTCGTTTATAGGTGGGCTGATAATAGGGCTTGCATATGGGGTATTCAAGACAGTGATAGCAGTATTTAACCCTCTCGCTAGCGCTCCACTAGCTCTCTCGACAGTCTTCATAATACTGGTAGTGGCGCTCCTGTTTAAGCCTGAGGGGCTGTTTGGGAGGTGATAGCTCTGAGCTTAGCTAGCGAGCTGAAGGCCAGCATCCTCAGGCCTACTCCCCTACTGATTGTGCTCCTGATAGCTGCTGTAGCTACAGCACGAGCACTCAACTTGAGCACACTAGATACCATGACGATCTTCATGTACTTCATATCGATAGCTGCTTCACTAAACCTCATCATGGGGTTTACAGGGTATGTCAGCTTCGGCCACTGTGTGTTCCTTGGGATAGGCGCGTACATTTACGCTCTCCTAGTATACTATGTGCCTTGGGCTAACAGCTTACAGAAGACTGGAGGCTTTGGGATAATAGCTATATCACTGATAGCAGCTGCCATAGCTGCCCTCGTTGCTGCAGCTGTGGGGTCTGTTGTGCTTAGGCTGAGAGGAGCCTTCTTTGCAATAGCCACGATAGGCCTAGACTTCGCAGTACTCTATATCGTGATGGGGACAGTACCCTACATCAACCCAGAGCAGTTCTATGGTGCCCAGGTGATCCTTCCTAGTAGGTGTCTTGTGTCAAAGACATCGACCTTCACAGCCATGTTCACTGTGATGGTGCTTGTCCTAGCAGCAAACTACCTAGTGAGGAAGTCTAGGTTTGGCATGGGGCTTCTGGCGATAAAAGAGGATGAGGATGCAGCTGAGGACATGGGCATCCCGACTGCAAAGTACAAGACGCTTGCCTTCACACTCAGCGCCTTCTTCACAGCTCTAGCTGGAGCAGTCTTCTACCTGAATGGCGGTGGAGTGTCACGTGAGGCATTCGACCTAGCACATACAGTAGACATGATAGTCATGATGGTCATAGGGGGATTAGGAACCGTCTCAGGGCCCATAATCGGAGGCATAATATACTACTGGCTATATGACATGCTCCTAGTACACTACCCTGGAGTAAACCTGATAATCCTAGGCATCATAGTAGGGCTTATAATACTCTTCGCTCCAGAAGGGATAGTAGGCATACTCAGGAGGTATGAGCTTAGGGGGGTGAAGCTTAGAGAGGTACTTGAGTAGGTGAGGCCGATGCCTGAGGCTATTCTGAGCGTTGAAGGAGTGACTAAGAGGTTTGGTGGGCTGGTAGCCCTAAACAACGTGAGCATTGATGTACATGATGGAGAGATACTAGGGCTTATAGGGCCTAATGGAGCTGGGAAGACGACGCTATTCAACGTGATATCAGGCGTATATAGGCCTGAGGAGGGAAGAGTATACTTCGAGGGCACAGACATCACTGGGAAGCCTGCCCACCAGGTGACACGCATGGGTATCGCTAGAACCCACCAGATAGTCAAGCCATTCAATGACATGACTGTACTAGAGAACACGATGGTAGGGGTGCTCTTCGGCAGGCTTGCAGGCAAAGTCTCAATGAGGGAGGCTAGAAGCAGGGCGATGGAGACCCTTGAGCTAGTTGGGCTAGATGGCAAGGCAAGCGAGCTGGCAAGCAAGCTTACACTACATGAGAAGAGGATTCTTGAGCTAGCTAGAGCTCTAGCTGCTGAGCCAAAGCTCCTCCTACTAGATGAGGTGCTAGCAGGACTGAACCCCAGGGAGGTTGAGGAGAGCTTGAAGGTGATCAAGGAGACTAAGGAGGCTAAGCAGCTTACAGTCATCATGGTAGAGCATGTGATGCATGCTGTCATGAACATAGCAGATAGGATAGTAGTCCTACACCATGGAGAGAAGATAGCTGAAGGCAAGCCTATAGAGATAGCTAATGACATCAAGGTCATAGAGGCATATCTAGGCGACAGAGAGCTAGCGCTGAAGTTCGTCAAAGTCAGGTAGAGGTGGTCATGTTGGCGATACTTGAGCTAAATAACGTGGATACAGGCTACGGGGAGGCCCAGGCACTATGGGACGTGTCTCTCAGAGCACGAGAAGGAGAGATAACAGTAGTCTTAGGGAGCAATGGAGCAGGTAAGACAACAACACTAAGGGTGACTACAGGGATCCTAAGCCCCTGGAAGGGCGACATCAAGTACATGGAGAAGAGCATCGTGAAAGCTCCAACACACAAGAGAGCTGAGATGGGTATAATAATGGTCCCAGAGGGAAGGAGGCTCTGGCCTCAGCTCACAGTCTACGAGACACTTGAGCTGGGAGCCTACACGAAGCGAGCTGAAGAGAAGTTCGAGGAGAACCTTGAGATAGTCTACACGCTATTCCCCATCTTAAAGGAGAGAAGCAGCCAGCTAGCAGGCACCCTAAGCGGAGGAGAAAGCCAGATGCTAGCTATAGCCAGAGCTCTAATGTCCTCTCCGAAAATCCTACTCATGGATGAGCCTAGCCTAGGGCTCGCACCCAAACTAATCCTGGACGTATTTAAGGTCATTGAGAAGCTCAGAGACGACCTAAAGCTCACAGTCCTGCTAGTAGAGCAAAACGTCCACATGGCACTCCAGATAGCAGACCACGGCTACGTCCTCGAGCAAGGCAGAATAGTGATGGAAGGCAGCAGAGAGGAGCTAGAGGAAAGCGAGAGGATAAGAAAAGCCTACCTAGGACTATAATACCCTTACTGCTAAGCCAGAAGCTGACTCTAAACACAGCCCCCAATTTTGCTCCTAGCATAAGGAGCCCACTTCCCATAGAGCCTCCTGTATACCGAATGCTACAACCCCTGCAGCTATGGGGCAGGCAACTTACATATGATCTTGGAGGAAGCTAGCCTATCCAGCTTCCGCAGCTCTAGCGACAGCTCTCGGGTACACAGCTAGGAAGGTTGGGCT
>JAVCBW010000001.1:0-12357 GCA_037917675.1 Thermoproteota archaeon | reverse complement strand
GTGGCTTCTCAAGCATGGTGCCTGTGAGCCAAGTGAGGTAGCTGAGAGGCTTAAGCTGAGTGTCAGTGAGGTTGAGGGGGCTTTCAGGGAGCTTGTCGACAAGGGAGTAGCCTGCGAGAGCTGTGGCGTGTACTATGCTCTGCCAGCTCCAGAGAACCTCCTCTTGAAGCTCTCACTTGGCCTTGAAGTTGATGAAGAAGAGTATAGGGAGTGTATCGAGTACCTACTGGACAGAGCCTTCCTGGAGAAGACTGGCGTGAGAAGGGCAGAATACGAGAAGATGGACCCGGAGGGGTGTAGGAGGGTGGCGTTAGAGCTTCTAGCTGAGGTTGAGGACAGGTATAGGCGTGAGCTCACAGAGATAAGGAGGAGGCTAGCTGAGAGGCGTACTCGAGTAGAGGAGGCTACAGATGAGGAACAGCATGGCTACACTGGGCATGCTGAGACCTAGCTCCTGAAGCTGTTCCAGGGTGAAATGGGGGAGGGTTAGATTACTCCCTGCTCTCTTAGCTGCTTTATCTCCTCTTGGGTGTATCCTAGTAGGTCTTTGAGGACTTCTTCTGTGTGCTGGCCTAGTAGTGGTGGTGGCAGCTTTATCTCACAGTGGGTCTCTGAGAGCTTCATTGGTGTGCCTATCTGCTTTATCTTGCCTATCTTGGGGTGGCTCATCTCTATGAGCATTTCGCGGTGTAGCACCTGTGGGTCGCTGAAAACCTCGTCCATTGTGTATACTGGGCCAGCTGGAACCCTGTTCTCCTCTAGTATCTTTAGCCACTCGTCTCTTGGCTTCTCTAGGAAGAGCTTCTCTAGCATGGGTATGAGCTGGCTTCTGTTCCTGACCCTATCTGGGTTCGTCTTGAAGCGTGTGTCTTCTGCTAGGTGCTCTAGGCCAACTGCCTTACAGAAGCTCTGCCATATCCTATCGTTTGCGACAGCCAAAGTGAAGTACTTCCCGTCGCCAGCCTTGAAGCACTGGTATGGGACTATGTTAGGGTGAGCTGAGCCCATTCTAGGTGGAACCTCTCCTGTTGCAAAGTAGTTTGCTGCCATATAGGTCATGAAGCTCACTGTGCTGTCTAGCAGAGCTATATCTATGTACTGTCCTCTCCCAGTCTGGTCTCTGGCTCTGAGAGCTGAGAGTATGGCTATTGCAGCATACATCCCTGCTATCAGGTCTGTTATCGCAACCCCTATCCTCACGGGAGGCCTATCTGGCTCCCCTGTTATCCCCATGAAGCCTCCCATGCCTTGTAGGATTATGTCATAGGCTACTCTGCTCCTGTATGGGCCTGTCTGCCCGAACCCAGTTATTGAGCAGTAGACTATCTTGGGGTTTATCCTGCTTATCGTCTTGTAGTCTATTCTAAGCCTCTCTGTTACCCCGGGTGAGAAGTTTTCTATGAGCACGTCAGACTTCTCAGCTAGCTTGTAGACTATCTCCCGGCCTTTCTCTGCCTTGAGGTTTACTGTTATGCTCTTCTTGTTCCTGTTTACTGAGAGGAAGTATGCTGCTTCTCCATCTAGGAAGGGTGGCCCCCAGCTTCGTGTGTCGTCTCCTCGACCTGGCATCTCTACTTTGATCACTTCAGCTCCTAGGTCTCCTAGTATCATGGTGCAGAATGGGCCTGTTAGTATCCTTGAGAGGTCTAGGACTCTGATCCCCTCTAGGGGAGGAGGCAAAAGACCCCCCTACTTGTATGGCATGTATTCTCTGCCTAGGAGCTCTCTTCCTATGATTATCCTCATTATGTTCTGAGCCCCCTCTGCTCCAATGCAGTATGACATCACTCCTCTGAGCCCCATTTCCAGTGGGCACTCCTTCGTGTAACCGTAGGCGCCATGCCACATCATCGCATCTTTGATTGCATCGAAGGCCCAGAGTGGAGCAGTGAGCTTAGCCATCGCAACATACTTGTTGACATCTGAGACCTTCATCTTACCCTTATAGAACTGGTCTACAGCCCAGGCAGCCCTATAGGTTAGGAGCTTAGCTGCCTCGATCTTAGTAGCTTGGTCAGCTAGGCTGAACTGTATGCCTTCATACTTTGCGATGGGGGCTCCGAATGCTGTTCTCTGCTTGATGTAGTCCATTCCTATCTCGAGAGCTTTCTCAGCTGCACCTATGCAGGCTGCTGCAACAAGGACTCTAGCTACATTGAAGCCTTCCATGGCATAGTAGAAGCCTCTGTTCAGCTCTCCTACAATCCACTTCTCATCGACTTCCACGCTGTCCATCTTGAAGGCTCCAGTTGAGATCCCCATCCTACCCATGTCCTCGAAGAATGAGACTTCTATGCCCTTTGCCTCCTTTATCGGTAGGGCAATGAAGGTCATTCCCTTGTGTGCTAGCTCTGGAGCTGTCTTCACTAGAGTCATGTGGACTCCACCATACTTCAAGACTTCTCTTATGCCGCTTATGTATGCTTTCTCACCGTTCAAGATCCACTTTCCATCGACCTTCTTCATCGTGGTTTTCATCCCAACGAGATCTGAGCCTCCACCTGGCTCTGTTGTAGCTATCCCAACCCAGGCCTCCCCTTTAGTGAGCTTTGGCAGTATCTCATCCTTCCACTCTGGCTTCCCATACCTCTCGAATATGTAGCTCCAGCCTGCCTGCACTAGGTAGTAGACGGCGGTAGCACAGCTTATGTCAGCTCTAGCAATCTCCTCAGCAGCTATGGCAGCTGTTGTGACATCAGCCTCGCTTCCACCATACTCTGATGATAGCATGATGCCCATTAGCCCCAGCTTCGCCATCCCCTTGATGACTACATCTGGTATCTCACCCTTCTCATCTATCTCCCTAGCTCTAGGCTCAAGCTCCCTCTCACAGAACTCGCGGACAGTCTTCCTAAAAAGCTCCTGCTCTTCAGTAAAGCTGAAATCTGGCATACCGACACCTACAACCCTACTTGAAAGGCTATTAAAAACTTAGTGGGCAGCTGTAGCCTACAGGCCGTCGCAAGATATCCTTAAAGCCATGTAGCTTGCACTATCAGGTGGCAGGCTACTCCCAGCATGTCAGAGAAGCACTCTTCCCTAGTGGTGCTAGATGGGTCGTCTCTGAACTTCCATATGCCCTTAGCAGGGTCTACTACTGACAGCTTGAGAGCTGAAGCCAGCATGCCGCTGATCAAGACCTCACTTTCACCTGCAGATACTACTGGAGTGCTTCAATAAAGTCTGTCTCCCTGTCTTCAGCTTCCACCTTGACATAAACCTTCTCAGGGCACTTGATGAGTATAGCTACTCCACCAACAACATCATACTCCTAGACTATAGCACCTGTCTTAGGAGGATACAGGCCTAGCTCCTCAGCAAGCTTAGCTGGAAGCAGGACCTCAGGCTCATCAGCCTCAAAGCCTGTGCTAATGAGCGCTGAAGACTCTAGCTCCCTCTCAGCTCCCCTTATCTTCAGCCTCACCCTCACTCCCATGTACCTCTACCCTATGCTTCACTATGTAGCCGAGCACTCTACCTGGGCGTAGCTTGCCGATCCTCCTCATAGAGCGCCTCAATCCAGGCACCAGCCTAGACATGAAGCTATCATATAAAAGCTGCTTTAGGACTAGCCATGTGGCTTAGGCTTAGCAGCCATGTGATGCTACATAAGCTGCTTCACAGAGCGATATAGGGGAGGGTAATGCTGCTCTCAGCTGAGAGTGGAGGCCCTCTAGAAGCCAGGTGAGCATGGAGAGACGCATCTAGAGTGTAGCTGTGCATATGCTTATGGCTCAGATAGAGCTGATGTAGCATATGTTCTAGGAGGCAAGTGAACCATCTTAAGAGGGCTCATAGTGTGATGTGGAGCTTAGGGCTGCCTCTGCTAGACTCTCATGGAGATGGCTTTCTTGAGGAGCTTTCTCCACCTTGTGTACTTCTCTGTGAGGATTCTTTCCCTTTTGAACACTCTTGCTACTGGGATCTGTTGGCCTCTCTTCCACTTCCCTAGAGCTCTTCCAGCTATGAGGTGTGCTCCATATGATGATCCTGAGAGGATTGTTGGCCTCTCAACTGGTAGCCCTGTTGTGTCAGCTATCCTCTGTAGTAGGAAGTCGTTTGATGAGGCCTCTCCATCACACTTTATCTTCCTCGGCTTCCATAGCTCTGACCTCATGAGGTCTACTACCTCTGCTATCCTGAATGCTATTGCTTCTAGCAGGGCTTTAACTATGTCTTCTCTTGATGTCGTGTTTGATAGGCCATAGAGTAGGCCTGGAGCTTGAGTGTAGTATGGTGTGCCTAAGGATGTGAATGCTGGTATTAGAAGTAGGCTCTCGTCTCTTGACCTATATGCCATGTCTGACGTCTCTCTTACATCTGTGTAGAGGCCTAGGCTCTTTAGGAGCTCTATGGCTGCTCCGCTGTAGGGGACTATGCCTTCTAGCATGTATCTCGTCTCGCCTTTTAGCCTCCATGCTACAAGAGGCAGCAGGCCTCTTGTGGATGCAGCTGGGCTTTCTCCTATGTTCAGGTCGATGAAGCTACCTGTCCCATTTGTGACCTTTAGCTCATTTCTCTCCCAGCAGCCTAGCGCATATAGTGAGGCTGACTGGTCTGCTATCACCCCTGTTACAGGGATCCCCCTGTACTCTCCGAAGACGTCGTCTGATGGCTTCACAGCTGGCAGCATGTCCTCACTGACTCCTATAAGGCTCAGGATGGTATTGCTCCAGTGCATGTAGAAGACGTCGTACATCCCTGTTGCAGCAGCATTTGAGTAGTCTGTCACATGCTCTCCTGTGAGCCTGTAGACTAGCCAGCTGTCTATTGTGCCAGCCTTCAGCTTAAGCCTGCTGGCCTTCTCGCCAAGCTGATCTAGCATCCACCTGAGCTTGATGCTGGTGTGCTCTGACTTGAGAGCTAGCTTGGATACTGTGATCAGCCACTTAGCTCTCCTGCTGGCCTTCAGCCTCGGTAGGGCTGCTGCAGCTAGCGACGTGAGCTTCCCTAGGGCCCTCCCAGCTCTCAGCACCCACCTTCTGTTCAGCTCTGCTGCAGTAGGCTCTGCACGTGTGTCCTGCCAGCCTACAGCTGGCATCACTGGCTTCCCTGTCCTCTCATCCCAGAGCACAGCTGTAGCCCTCTGGTTTGTCACAGCTATAGCCTCTATCTCATGCTTTTCCATGGCTTCGTCGACTAGCCTGATGCACTTCCTCGCTAGGTCCTCTGCGTCGATCTCAACCCAACCTGGCTGAGGGCTATGCTTCCTGATAGGGTCCTTCAGCAGCTCCACTAGCTTCCCATCGTCGTAGACTGCTAGCTTTATCATGGTTGTGCCTGCATCAACCACAGCTATCATAGCTCCATCACCACTAGCTCTATGATGTCCTTTGCTTTAAGTGCCATCTTGCATGCTGGACATGTGGTTACAGCCTCGTGGGTGAAGTGGCTTCTCCTAGCTTCAGCAACCTTCTCCGCGTGCTCCCTGTCGATGAGCCTGTAGACTCCGCCGTAGCCGCAGCAGTATGTCTCGTGCCTGCTGTACAGCGGTTCATGTAGCTTGAAGCCCATGCTTTCAAGCAGCTTGCGTGGCTCCTCAACCACATTCAGTCTCCTCGCTAGTATGCAGGGGTCGTGGTAGGATATGTCTCCTCCTATCCTGATGGGTTTCAGCAGTGTTGTGATGTGCTCAGCTCTTATGCCAAGCTTCCTCATGATGTAGATGCAGTGTGGGCAGCTGCTCACGACGCTCTCATACCTTGACAGCTTCCTCAGCGCTTTGGTGTGCTCCCTGAACTTCTCTCTGAGCCCAAGCTCATAGTAGGGCATCCCACAGCACACCAGCTGGCTGCTAACAGCGAAGTCTACGCCAAGCTTCTCTAGGGCTTCTACCGTGGGCTTGAAGAGCCCTGCCTCAAAGGCTCTGCAGCCTGGGAAGTAGAGGACTCTCCCATCTCGCTCCTCCTGCTCAGCTTCCCTCCTTGCTTCAGCCATGAGCTCCTCTGCCTCCCTGGCTGCCTCCTCAGCTAGCTTGCTCCTGTGTCCTGCCCTAGCTTCAGCCAGCTTCTCACCTACGCTTATCTCCATTGGACAGCTTACTTTGCATGCGTCACATGGGAGGCAGTGGTATATTGCGTCAAACACCTCTTCTCTCATGAAGTATGCTAGCCTCATCTTCACAGAGGGTGATACTGTTAGCCTCCGCTCCACATCGAAGACAGGGCACATGTGGAGGCACATGTTTGGGCATAGCATGCACCTAGCAAAGTCATCTGCCTTCTTGAGCTTGAAGGCTGCCTTAGCTAGCCTCAGCTTGGTTCCTGTGTCAGCTCTAGCAAGCAGCCTAGCTACGAGCTTTGGGCTAAGTGTCAAGGAGCACACCCTTGTTAAGCAGCCTCCTCTCATCCACCATGTCCTTGATCTTCTCTAGGAGGCTATAGTACCCTTTTATCTCAGCTCTAAGCCAGGGCTTCCTCAGCCTACCTACCCCGTGGTGGTGTGTTATGTTGCCTCCGCTCTCCAGGGAGGCTTTCATAGCTTGCTTCCAGACCTCATGGTAGTACTCTTCGATGTCAGCTGGCAGCCCGACGAAGGTGAAGTAGAAGCATAGCCCGCTATAATAGAAGTGTGACGCGTGAGCTGAAGCCATCACAGTCCCCTTTACGCTCCTGATAGCCTCAATGACAGACCTGTATAGGCGCTCAGCGCTGCTCCAGAAGCAAGCGACCTCTATGGTGTCGAAGATGAAGCCAAGTGGTACTATGCGAGATATGTCAGAGACATCAAACCTCTTCCCCATCCACGTCTCAGCGTAGCCTTCAGCTCTCCTACCCTCCAGAGCTCTAGCAGCTGCCTCAGCTCTCTGGCTAGCGTCCTGGCCCTCAAATATAGCTATCAGCGTAGGCTTCTCTACATCAAAGTACCTGAGAGACTCCTCCTCGTCGAACAGCCTCATGAGAGCAGGCTTCATGGCTACTAGCCTCCTAGCTTCTGCTAGAGCCTCCCTCAGGCTGCTGTACTCCAGCGAGAGCATGGCAGCCTCCTCTGGAGCATCAAACACCTTCAGTGTGGCCTCAGCTACAACACCTAGAGCCCCCTCGCTTCCTATGAAGAGCTTCTTGAGGTCTGGGCCAGCTCTCCTAGGAGCCTTGGTCTCCTCAAGGACCTCACCGCTAGGTAGAACAACAGTGAGCGAAACCACTAGATCCTCTATGCTACCATAGCCTGTAGAGTACTGGCCGCTTGCAGCTGTAGCAACCCACCCGCCAACAGTAGAGCAGTAGAGGCTCTGAGGGGAGTGTCTGAGTGTAAGCCCATAGGCGTTTAGAGCCTTCTCGAGCTTCCCTCCTATGACGCCAGCTCCAGCTGTAGCTAGCCTGTTCTCAACGTCAACTTCAATCCAGTCTAGGCCTAGAGTAGATAGAGCTATCCCTCCCTCATATGGTGTGGCAGCATCCATCACTCCACTCGCCCCACCAAACACGTAGACTGGCACACCATGAGCACTAGCAGCCCTCAGGACAGCTGAAACATCATCTATGCTCCTAGGGAAGGCCACTGCATCAGGTAGTGCAGGAACCTCCCTCCTGAGGAGTCTATGGAGGTGTAGAGGATTATAGTCCTTGCAGTAGGCTAGCCTGTCCTCTAAGGATGTAGATAGCTTGACTCCAGCAGCCTCTATCTCAGCTATCACACGGCTGATGGCCATAGCAGCCTACTTGAGCTACTGCTTATTAAGCTGCCTGCTTCCCCTGAGGCTTAGCAGTAAACCCTTGCGAAACTGTTAAATATCCAGTGAGCATGTGGTAGGCTGAAGTTGATGTACCCCAAGGTGGATGTCCGCTCACCAATACAGACATTCGCTGAACCTCCTAGTAGCAGAGTGGATCAAGGTGAAGCTACATGGGTCAACTGCTAACACGCCACCCTTGTTCTGAGGTGAGCTCTTGCTCTACTTCCCTGGCTGCGTGGCTGAGCAGCGTGTTAGAGAGGTCTACGAGGCTACTCTAGCTGTTCTAGAGGCTGCTGGGCTCAGGGTTGAGGTAGCTGAAGGCTGGAGGTGCTGTGGCTCAGTGCTATATAGGCTTGGTGACATTAAGGCCTTCAGGGAGCTAGCTGGATACAACTCTGAGCTCTTGGGTGAAAGAGAAGTTGTCACGTCATGTGCAGGCTGCTACAGAGCCTTTAAGATAGACTACCCCCTAGTTGGGGTGAAGCCTCCTAGGGTAAAGCATACTGTAGAGGTCTTAGCTGAAGCATATAGAAGAGGTGTGCTGAAGCTGCCTAAGCTAGGCTACACCATAGCTTACCATCATCCATGCCATCTAGCTAGGCACCTTGGTATTAGAGAGGAGCCTATCACTCTGCTTAAGGCTATAGGTAGAGTTGTTGAGTCTAGCTTGGCGTGTTGTGGTGCTGGAGGAGGCTTCAGAGCTCTGTATCCAGAGGAGTCAGCTGAGGTAGCAGCTCTGCTTCTCAGAGATCTGCTTTCACAAAGCCCAGACTATGTGGTTACAAGCTGCCCATTCTGCCTGCTACAGCTCAGGGAGGCAGCGGGAAGAGCAGGATGTGAGGCTAAGGTCTTAGATGTCACTCAGCTCATAGCAGCTCATGTAGTAGGCTAGGAGGCAGCTAAGCAGGCTGAAGCTTTAAGCGTGGCTTCCGCAGCCTAGCTTAAGTCTGGGGGGAGTAAGCTCTTCTCTATTCTCAGCAGCCTCAACTTAGGCTCCAGCACTGGGTGTTGTAGGCTGCTAGCTAGATTCTGCTGGTAGGCTGGAAGCTGGCTACACAGCTAGAGCTATGGCTGCTTGAGCTGTGGTGGCGATGAGTATCGGGACCGCTAACCCAGCTATGTCCTTAATAAGGCTTTTTAGGCTTGAGCTCACGTAGCTTGATGTCAGGATACTACAGAGATGGAGAGGTGAGCAGAGGTATCCTGTCCAAGATGACACTATGATGACGCTTGTCATAGGGAGATTGCCTTGCTCAGCGAATACTGGTAGAACTGCACCCACTGCAGCTAGAGGCGACCCTGCTACTAGAGCTAGGGCAGCTGCTGCAATAGACGCACATGGGATGTACAGGTAGCCTGGGATAGCGACCTTCAGCTGCATGTCCTCGAGCGTCCTCCTTAATACGAGAGAGCTGAATGCTATCGCTAGGACGTGTGGGCTGAGCGCGAAGCTGACAGCATCTGCTAGCTGCCTTCTGCTAGGATGGGAGATAGCTGCTAGGATAGCTACCCCAGCTAGAATAGCTATAGGTACTGGGACCCCAGCGACCCCTAGGAGGACAGCTGAGGCTATTGGCATCAGGAGTAAGAGCAGCTTAGCTGGCCTAGAGCTTAGGTGGGCTGAGGGGGGCTCAGAGTACCCTTTGAGCTTAGCTAGCCCTATCACAGTTGACAGGATGAAAGCTGGAACTTGGAACAAGGCTATCTTGTAGATGCTTACTTCAGCTATTGCTTCAGCTAGAAGGAAGCTTGGAGTAAGTGGGAAAACCAGGAAGACTATGTGTCTGAACCAGACGTTTGCAAGAGCTATATCCTCTCTCTTCATCCCAATCTTCTTACCCTCCTCATCTACCAGTGGTGCAGATAATAGTGCTCCACCAGGCATCGGCAGCAAGCCGAAGACTGCTGCTACAGCGAAGACTACGACTCTGCCACTCTTAAGCATCGCTCTAAGCTCTGAAGCAAGCTCCTCTGCAGCTCCAGATCCCCTGTATAGCTCTCCCATAGCCATCATCATCGATATGGAGGCTAGGAGGCTCCAGGTACCTGCGTCTCCTGCTACAGCCTCAACCACATGAACTGGAGAAACTCCTCTAGCCTCAGCTATCAAGAGGGATGCCAGCAGGATGGCTAGAGCTAAGGCAAGCAGAGATCTACTCTCCACAGCTGCCCCGGTGGCCATGTAGCTTATAAGCGTTAGAGTAGCTCTCAGCTTATGAAGGAGCAGCAGACGCTGCTATGAGCCTCAGTGGAGCTCATCAGCAGGCTAAGCGTAGCCATGTTAGCTAGAGCTAGTCTCTAGACACCTAAAGCTATGTAGCCATGTGCATACTACATGCCTGGAGGTATGCTATAGGAGGCTAGCTCCCTAGAGCCTAGTGCTGTTGGCAGCATTTGAAGCTGCTTCTACATGATCTTTAAGTGGTGGAGGAAGCCATGCTGGAGAGACGCCAAGGACGCTCTTCAAGCTGCCTCAGGGCAGCGCTGAGAAGGAAACTACATGATTGCTGTGATATCTAGCCCTCAGGACGCTAGCTAGAGGATCCCATGGTCTCAGCCTCAGTTAAGGCTTATTTACCAGCTGGGTAGGTGGGGTGTGGTGGCTTACTTGGAGTTTGAAAAGGTCTCTGCTCCACCTGAGGAGTATGTTCGATTAGATCACAGGGAGCTTAGGAGGTTTGTAGCTGATGTCTTCGAGAAGCTTGGGGTTCCTAGAGGAGACGCTGAGATCACAGCTGATGTGCTTGTGACAGCTGACCTCAGAGGAATAGAGTCTCATGGTGTAGCTAGGCTTAAGAGGTATGTTGATGGGCTTAAGGCTGGTACTGTGAACCCTAGGCCTGAGATCAGAGTTCTGAGAGAGAGCAGGTGTACTGCCCTCATTGATGGCGATAGGGGGCTTGGGCAGGTTGTAGGCTATAGGGCTATGGAGCTTGCTATCAGGAAGGCTGAGAGTGATATGGTTGGTGTCATAGGGGTCAGGAACAGCAATCACTATGGGATAGCAGGCTACTATGCTCTGATGGCTGTTGAGAGGAAGCTGATAGGGCTTTCGATGACGAACTCTAGGCCTCTTGCATGCCACACTGGCGCCCTAGGGAGGACTATAGGGACAAACCCCATTGCGCTAGGGGCTCCAGCTAAGACTCCACCTCCATTCCTCCTTGATATGGCTACTACGATAGTTCCAATCGGGAAGTTTGAGACCTATAGGAGGAAGGGGCTTGATGCTCCAGCTGACTGGGCTATAGATGAGAAGGGGGAGATCACTAGAGACCCTGAGGTTGTGCTGAGGAGTGGGGCGCTACTACCTTTAGGTGGGCTTCTAGAGCTTACTGGAGGGCATAAGGGCTATGGGCTGTCTGTTGCAGTAGACGTGCTCTGTGGGCTGCTGACTGGAGCAGCTTGGGGGAGCCAGGTTGGTGGGACAGCTGGCCCTAAGCCTAGTAATGTCGGGCACTTCTTTGCTGCACTGAACGTGGAGGCCTTTATGCCTCTCAGCGAGTTCCTTGAGAGAGTCGATGAGCTTAAGAGGTACTTGAAGTCAGCTAGGAAGCACCCTAAATTCAAGGAGATATGGGTCCATGGGGAGAGGAGCTGGCTCACAACGCAGACTAGGCTGAAGAAGGGTGTCCCAGTCCACAGGAAGACAGCAGAGTACTTCAGAAGCGTGTCAGAGGAGCTTGGCGTCAGGGTCCCTAGGGGTCTCTAGTTGGATGTTGATAGAGAAGCCTGTAGGAGGGTTGGGAGGCTTCTTCTAAAGCTTAAGGTGAGGGAAGACCCATTTACCGACCCGAGGCAGTATCCACCTGAGGGGGAGCCTGATGAGTGGGTTGCACGCTACTTCCTCTTTATGGTTGCGATAGACCACAGGACACATCCTCCAGGAGGAGTCTATGAAGCTGAGGTGGATGGCAGAGTATATAGGGGGGCTAGCCTGCTATATAGGCTTGGAGCAGAAGCATACCAGAGGGATAGGGGGTTCTTCTCACCTGAGCACATGGCTGATATAACTGGAGAGGAGGTTGACAGCTGGCTCAGTAGGCATGGAGCTAAGGTTGATAGGCCTCATGAGAGAGCTGAGCTCCTTAGGGATGTAGCTGAGGGGCTGCTGGAGCTGTATGGTGGCAGAGCTCTAGAGCTGATCAGAAGCTCTAGAAGCAGGCTATATGCGTCATGGAGGGGGCTCGTCGAGAGGCTTAAGTCCTTCAGGGCCTACATGGACCCCATTGAGAAGAAGCCTTTCCTCCTCGTCAAGTTCCTCGAGAGAAGAGGGGTTTTCAAAGCTGAGGACAGGCAGAGGCTTCAGGTTCCAGTAGACAACCACCTGACTAGGATAGCTGTGAGAGCTGGCATCGTCAAGCCTTCTGAAGCTGAAGCTGAGCTCCTAAGGCAGCTTAGGGAAGCTGAGGTAGAGGAGGACATAGCTATAAGAGCTGCTGTAAGGCTGGCATGGAGGCTTGTGGCCTCAGAGGCTGAGAAAAGCCCTCTCCTCCTAGACGACCTCCTGTGGCATATTGGGAAGACCGTCTGTAGAGCTAAGCCATCCTGTAAGCTTCCAGCTAGCCCAGTTACTTGTCCTCTTAGAGAAGCCTGCATGGCCTATAGTGGGCTAGCTGAGCCGCTCCTCGAGCACAAGTTCACAACATACTGGTATTAGCCACGCCTCCAGCTTAAGCTCA
>JAVCBW010000022.1:0-12689 GCA_037917675.1 Thermoproteota archaeon | reverse complement strand
GGTGTGAACACCTATAACAATCTGATCGCTGACCTCCTGCTTCCTCAACAACTCCTTCGCTTGGCTTGGGATAGTGCACACGGCTACGAGCTCTAATGGAGCTGTTCTATCCTCCACCTTTAAGCTGTCCACAACAGCTTCATCGCATTCAACTCTATGGCCTGAGAACGATGTTACCCCCGATGTTAAGCCAGTATACCTCACACCGATTTCATCTGCTAACTCCCTATCAATAACTGTATACCATGCACCAGTATCGACAAGTGCAATCTCCTCATAACCACTCCTCTCCCCAACAACCATGATCCTAGCTTTAGCAAAATCCATAATCGACCCACAACACTAAAACCCACTATACAACTTATTAAAGTACTTACCTACGCTAAGCCTCAAAGGAATCGTTGCATAATAGAGTGTATCCACAAGGGCTTTGATCATCCGGCTAGACGTATGAGATGGGTTAGGGCGATTACCGAGGCTGTAAATAAGCTCTTCGAGTTGGAGAAAGAGGAAGGGGATATGCCGGTAAGGCTTGAAGGTGCTTCAAGGCAGTTACCAGCTGAACGAGAGAGGTTTTAAAGCATTGATCTATGTGGACACAAGCGTAATAGTGGCAGCACTTGACCTTACGGACCCTGGGAGGAAGAAAGCTAGGAAGACCTTAGAGGCGAACGGCAGCAAGGTCGTCTCTGAGCTGGTCATAGCTGAGCTTGCAAGCGTCTTGCTAGACAGGACAAGATGCTGACCAGTATAGGGGATAAGCTTGGTGTAAAGTGGGCCATTAGCGTTCTTAGCAGTAATCCTATATATCCTGAGCAGAGCCAATCTATAGAGGCCACCTATCCCTATGAAGACTTGGTGTTATAAAAAGATCAAATGTTACATATGCAACATTGTTTGCCTCAGCTTACGTTCACTAATGATGTGACCTCGGCTTTTGGTTCCTTGGGTAAGGTTAGATACAACCTTAACTTATCTCTTTTGATGATGTCTCTCGAGGAGATGATGGCAAGGGTTGAAGGCATTTTGGAGCAAATGGATAGGAGACTGAACCATGTTGAGGCTGAGATATCAAACCTTAGGGTGGAGATATCAAACCTTAGAGCTGAGATGTCAAATCTTAGAGCTGAGGTTTCAAGCTTATTTAAGTGGACTGTAGGGCTCATTCTAGGCATGTGGGTAACTGTAATGATGACGCTAGTACCTATCTTGCTGAAAATCCTTGGGGTAATATAGCTCGGAGTTAAGTTGCTTGGATGTAAAATTACGGCCTCCTCAGGGGCCATCCTCTTTAAAATCTCTTTAAACGTTGGATGCTAGCATTTTTCTAAGGTATCCTCTAACTTCACTTTGTATTCTCTCAGCAGCCGTTCTGATTCTCCGCTACATTTATAACTTTCGTTACACTCGTAGCTGGGGACCTTCCCGTCTCAGGTTTCATCGGCAGGCTTTCGGGGGAACGGAAACCTCCCCTCATATACTCCCTAATCTTTCCGCTACATGCCTTATCGGTTAGCTTTAACTCTACGACCTTTGCTTCTTCCTCTACAGCATCCAAGTACACACCATAGTCTCTTGGGTTTCTAGTAATTATCAGCACACCAACATCCCTAGCATATTCATGCGTATAAGCTGGAGAGCCAAACTGAACGATCTCAATAACATCGGGATCTTGCTCTAAAGCCTTCACAAACCTTCTTCAATCATTCAAGAAACCCTCACTGCTCCTCCAACTACTCCTGATGAGGAGGGCGAGGAGATGAGCCTGATGATCCCGGAGGTCTGAGATTTTTACCCCTTCCTTAGGGTCGAGTGATATTCTATACTTGTCCATTGTTCCGGATCCGACAACAATCTCTGGGAGCTTGATCTCCTTTTCATCGACCTTTGTTCTCTCAGCCCATTCATCGATCACGAAGACCACTTCTGGCAGCTGGTATTCGTCGATGACGGTCGTGGCTTGAACATGCTTATCTAAGCTCACGCCTATTTAACCGGAAGACTTTAGTAGGTCTATCAAGCTTCAACCATCTTCTCTCAAACTCCCTCTCATAAAGCTTTCTCTGAATAGCTGTTATACCAGACCCCGGTGTCAATAGTGTCTCACAAGTACTCTCCCTGCCATAAGCCGCAATTCTCATGGTCTTTAAAGCTCTCATCCATTCACTACCTTATAGATGTGCATATTCTACTTTAAGAAGCTTTTGAGCCTCCTTACTAGAAGCGTCTTGTTCGCTGTTTCGAGTTCCATGCTGGTTCATAGCTTTTTGAGTGAGGCTTGATCCAATGAGGTTTTAGCTAGAGCTCTTTTACCTGAGCCATCAGGGCTGAGGGGGGATTTATTGGTATTTTATTGGAGCAACCAGCTATGATGTCTCCACGGAGCCCTTTGCAAAAGCTATTTTTACTCTGAACATCTTTAATTTAAGCGAGAGTGCAATAGCTTCCTTTAATCGGTCTGTGCTTAACTCTTCTAAAGCAAGGGTGTCTATTCTCTCCCTCTCTCAGTAGCTCGGCGACTTTCCATCGTTATCAAGGCTACCGTAGGGATCCTTGTCATTATCGAGGATATCGAGTAAAGCCTCATGTCGAATAAACGCCTTAAACAGCTTGAAGAGGCGCATCGTGTGGAGCAGGCTGACCTCCTCCTTCAACACGTAGACCCTATCCTTAAACCTCATATGCCTTAGAGAGCTACTGCAGGTTTTCATTTCAAGGCATGTAGAGGGAGTATGATGTTTTAGAGTGGTCTATTATAAAGCTTAAAGCCTTGATTTAGGATGCGTGTAGCGGGGTCTCAGCATGCCCATGTTTATAGTCTACCCTGCGGAGCCAGGTGTCCTGAAGCAGATGCTTGATGTGTTGGGTGGATGTAGGGATGTAGAGGTGGAGGTTTCGATTAAAGATGAGAGGTTAAGGGGCATCTTTAAACCGGATGATGTAGAACATTTTACTGTGGGGTATCATTGCAAGCCGACTGTTGAGAGGACTCTAGAGCTTTATAGGGAGTACTATGAGGGCTATGTGAGCAGGATAGGGGTGGAGGCTAGGGTTGGGGAAGGGATGAAGGCCATATTATCCTTTAAGGCTAGATGGTACGTCGATGGTCTCTCAGCTGAATTCGATGGCTTTAAGCTGAAGCTTAGTGTCCGAGAAAGCTTGGAGAAAGCAGTAGAAATCCTAAAGCTCCTTAGAGGAAGGAGCATAAGCATAGAGATAGACCTAAGCAGTCGAGAACCTTAAACAAAGGCGAGTTGACCATTGACTAAGTCCAGACAGATATGGAGAAGGTGATGGCCGTCGGGAAGCCATATTAGGTAGTCTATGTAGTTTTAGCTTGGTGTGTTGAGTGCGTGCTGTGAAGACTGTAAGGGTAAGGTTTATGGGTAGAGAGGTTGAGTGCACAGCACTATTTGACACGGGCTCTGGGTATACTGTAGTTCAGCGGAGCTTTTTCGAGAAGAGCTTCGGGAAGAGCTGGTCGAAGCTACCTAGGATTATCAAGCTCTATCTAGTGAATGACGTGTCCATCGAAGTAGATAAGTATGCTCAGATAACTATTGTCGTTGATGACATTGAGCTGCTACCACCAGAGACTGTGCTTGTAGCAGATGAATTTGCTGAGGAAATCGAGGTTGAAGGTAGGAGGATAAAGCTACCTGAGATTATCATAGGCTCAGGAACCATGGATAAGTATGGGATAACATTAGATCCTAAGGAAGGCGTTAAGCTGGTGAAGGCAGCCTTACTACTTTAGTTGAGGAGCAAAGCTCACAGAGATAAAGCTCTAAAAAACCCTCACTCAACCACCGAGCTTATAGTCGTAATCTGACATCCTCCCCGCCTTAGAGGGCAAGGGTTCCTGTGAGGGCAGGGAGTAAGCTGGGGTCGATGGGAACATAGTTATTGGAGTTTTAACTGTTGAGAGAGCAAACATGATACCGGGGACTCTACAACTGGTACTTTAAGGAGAGTGGAGAGCTTCATGCTCTAAGTGGGGCAAGCAGCGATAGCGTTGATGTCTGTAGGTTTTATTTATGGAAGGCGGCTAAAATGCCTACTGGAGTGGTGGCTGCTGTATCTAAACGCTGGGCTGAAGTTGTTGATGCCTTTAAGTTTTTTGGATGGTTTGCGGGGTTTGTTGAAGAAACTGTTGAGATCAGCATCTTTAGGTCTACGGTTAGGGTAAAGCATGTCCGGGCAGTGATATTGACGTGGCAGTGATAGGGGGCAGGGGAAGAGACGCTGAAAGCCATAGATGGCGCTTACTCTTCTCTTGGAGACTATTGGATCTGATTGGCTTCGGAGGCTACGTTGTGGAGTTGACTGTGATGGATGATAGGCTGGTTGTCTACTGTGGAGGATAGTGGTTGAAGGGTGGAGGAAGTGGTGAAGCCTATGGTTGAAGGAAGCTGTTCTGTCGTAGTCTGCTTGGCCTGTTGTGAGAAGCTATAGTCGCAAGTGAAGGCATGGTGTGGGTGGATGGATCTAGGGTATGTTCTCTAGGTGGTATGGTGGGTGTGTGGATTGCTTTCTGTAAGGTTCCTGTCAGGCTTCTTGCTTAGAATATGCCTAGGCTGCTGGGGAAATATTGTTCTGGGAGATATAGTGCTCTTTCGGTTTAGCTAGAGTCTGGTGTCTACATATAGCTTTATTATCTTAAACCTGCCTAATTTATCTGGGGGCATCATGCCTGTAGTAGTCGTGTATATGTGGAGTGGTGTATCTAGAGAAGCCAAGGAGAGGATGGCTAAGGGAATTACAGGGGTGTTTGAAGAGCTCGGGATACCGTCACATGCTGTTGAGGTCATCGTCCACGAGATACCTAAGGAAAACTGGGGTGTTGGAGGGGAGCTAGCTAGCGAGAAATTCAAAGACGTCAAGCCACCGTGAGGAGCTTCAGTGAGCATTAAGCAGGTACCGCAGGTAGGAGACCAATTAAGTGCCGAGAGAGCCTGAGCTACTTCTACATAGATTTTTTGGCTGTTACCTAGATGGAGAGTAGAGTATGCAGCCCAAAACGCCTGTACAGAGGTGAGGTATATAGTGGCCTTGCTCTTAGGTCTCTCTTTCTTCATAGAAGCCACCACTTCTATGAAGGGTGGCTTGTAGCTTGGTGCTTGCTACCTTGGGTGTTGAGTTTAAGGTAGTTGGGTGGAGGTTCTGGTTGGTGGTTTAGTGTGCTGGTTGACTGGTATGAGGAGCTGGCTGGGTATATGGCAGCTAGTTTCTGGCTGTGCTTATTTAGCTCAGGGAATACTTCTAGTATGTTGTTTTGCAGCAGTTGCTCTAGCATATTATCTTTTTGCAGTGTTTTGATGTTAGAAGCTTTAGAATCAGGTTTCTGTAGTGTTTATCGTATAGCTTCATGAATTTATAGCTGACAAGCTGTCTGCTATGTCGATGTCAACAACCCTTTTTTACTTAGGGCAAGCATTCCTGTAGTTTAGTGGATGGTGTCAGCTTGTTGGCTCTGGTAAGTATATTAGCTTAGAGAGCTTTAGAAGCCTGAGGAGGGGGCTCCTATGGTTTTATAGATCTTGTATGTAGGTGTGCTTGAATAGTAGGCATTTGTACATCTGTGTGCAGCTGTGTGATTAGTTTAATGCAATTCTCAACCTCTTCTCATTCCGGCATCACGATATGCTGGACATGTACTTGAGGTGGTGTAGAACAGTTTACGTATCTGTATGCAGGTCTGTGCTGAGAAGCATAGGGGGGCAGAGCTAGTGTATAGTTAGTTGGTTAGCTAATGGTGACTGTGTGCTAGCACATATGGTAAACACTCTACAGGTTCTGAGCAGATGATATAAGCATGTAGTACAAGCACTATTTTTCTCCCCTTGGCACACGTATCAAGTGCTCGTGATATGGCGATATATGCTACTCGATTTAGTGTGTAGAAACTTTTTATATCAAGGATGATGAGACCAGTACGGTTCCGGGTGTCGATATGGTGAAGTCTATAGTTTAGGCTTGATAGGGGTACTTGAAGTGCTCTGATGTATCTCTCACTGAGGGAGTCTTTATGCCTAACTTCGCTAACCCTATGGATCTAAAGCACCCCCTATATAGTGAGGAGCTCGCTAAGAGGTACTCGAGGAGAATCGATGAGCCTTGGAAGCTTATGGGCAATATAGTGGGAGTTCTCGCAGAGCATGCATATTCCGAAAACGCATACCTTATTCTGGTCTCAGATAACGGTTTCGAAACCAATACTGGAGTATTTAATTTAGTCAAGTGGCTAATCACAAAGGGCTACATGAAGCTGAAGCAGAGCACCTCGATAGGAGCTAGGATCCTCAGATGGGGTGTGAGAGTTGCTAGAAAATTGGGAGTAGCAGATTTAGCAAAGAGGATTTTTATCTCAGAAAGCTATGGGAAAGGTAGGGAAGATTGGTTGACTGACTCTCACGATATAGCAGATAAACTTAGGAAGCTGCTGCTTTCCAAAGGGCTAAGCGAAAAACTTTTAGAAAATGGACCAAAGCCTGCTAGAGAATTCGAATACTCAACTATAGCAATGAGGCTTATTCAAGCCACGTTAGGAGGGGAGCATGATGCTCTCAGCGACACTAAATAGCGGAAGAACCATATTTTACCCGGTAAAACTACATTGTGTGAAGAAAATCAGGATTTTGTTTGTTTACCAGTACATGTCTAGCTTTATTAACCGTGATTTAGAGATTCTGAAAAGGTATTTCGACGTTAAAGAATTTAGGATATCGAATCTTAGACCTTTAAATATACTCAAATTACTTTTAAATACCGCTTGTGTTGATTTGGTTTACACTTGGTTTGCCGATGTATATGCTTTTTTCTCTGTACTTTTTTCTATGCTTTTGAGAAAGAAATCCTTAGTTGTTGTCGGCGGATATGATGTGGCTTATATTCCGGAAATTAGTTATGGTCTTTTGCTTTCGCGTTTAAAGCGTGTTATAGTGAAGTTTGTTTTAAGACATGCCAGCATAGTTTTGCCTGTTTCTAAGTCGACAGCTATGGAGATGTTGAGGGTTACTAGGCCAAAAAAGTTTAAAATAGTGTATAACGGTGTTGATACAGATAAGTTCAAGCCTTCAGGGGAGAAAGAGGATTTGGTCATAACAGTCGCAATTATTAACGAGTTAACGATAAAGAAAAAGGGACTTGACACTTTTGTTAAGACAGCATCTTTTCTTCCTGAAACTAAATTTGTTTTAATCGGGAAATATGATGACTCGATTCAACATCTTAAAAAAATTGCTGGCCCTAATGTAATTTTTACAGGTTTCCTCCAAGAAGAGGCGTTGTTGGATTATTATCGAAGGGCTAAGGTTTATTGTCAGCTTTCAGCTCATGAATCTTTCGGTGTGGCGTTAGCTGAAGCCATGGCTTGTGCCTGCGTACCAGTTGTAACAGATAGGTATGCACTTCCGGAGGTAGTTGGTGACACAGGTTTTTATGTGCCATACAACGACCCTAAAGCAACAGCAGAAGCCATTAGGAAAGCATTGAAATCAAACAAGGGAAGAAGCGCACGGAAAAGAGTACAGAAGCAGTTTTCCATGAAAGTTAGAGGAGCGAAGCTTGTTAAAGAAATTGTCAGATTGTTTTCGCAAGAGGGCGATTGTACACCAATATGTAAGGCATGAGTTTTAGCTGACTCATCGTGAAACTTTTCAACAAGAATCATCTCTTCCTTCTCTCTGAAAACTCGACCGTGTTACACATCGTTTATTAAGTCTTTTTGACCTCCTCTAAGAACTTGATATTCCCTAGAGAATTATTGTTATAACGTCTGTTGAAGAGCTCAGGAACTTTAAGTTCTACAACTTGTTACTCTGCAATCCTAGAATGTTTCACTTTTTATCCCTCATTTATAGTACCGAATTTTGGGAAGTGCTGAAAATATAGAGTCTAATGTAATGCACGTCTACTTTGTTCATCTAAGAGAACAGGTTACATGCATCGCTAAGCTGAGGAAGAACATACCATTTGTTGTAACGTTGCATAGGGTACAGTATTTTAACGGAGTCCTCTGCCAGATATGGGATCAGGTTAAGAAAAAGGTATGATGTTATGGTTAGGGCTATGCTTAAAAATGCTTATAGGGCAGTCGTTGCTAGCCATGCTGTCTACGAGAGAACTAATAGATATAGTCGTTTTTCCGATAAGATGATCGAAAAATCTAGAGTATGCTTCTAAGCTATGCCAATATGTTATGCTCCAATAATCTACTCCTTAATCATGCTACCTGAAGGTAGTAGTGGTAGTAAGCCTAGCTCCTCGGCTATTCGTGAAGGTATAAGTCTTCAGGTTCTAGAGTTTCATAACCACTATTAACTGGAGCTACAGCATTAACATGTCCTCCCTTTCTCTTTAACCTTAACTTCAGCCTTATAGCCATGCTCTCTAACCTCGCCCTTAGGGTAGATCCTACCAATTCTACACCTAGCTAGCTCACGTATGTAGCCTATCTTCTCCCTCAAGAACATCCCCAACAATCATTGTAAAAACCTAAATTAACACTTACATCACCTCATAGGAGTTAGTGTTTTTAATGATGCGAGTAGACTGTGTAGCAGGTTTCTGGGCGCTAACACGTGGTGATTGGCTATAGGATCTGAGAGGATTCGCGAGTATGCTGCTGGAGAGTATGGTTTGAGAGGAGAGGCTCTCTCTAAAGCTTTAGTTGATATTCTTGAGGGGAAGCTTAGCCAGGTAGAGCAGCCCCCGGTACTGTTGACTCTTTAATGGGCTTAGGGCTTGAATCAGACTATATTTGGGGGACTTAGTTGAAGCTTTAAGGAGGGGGCTAATGTACTTGATAGATACTGACATGGTACGGGAGCTTCTATACAAGAGAGCGAGGTGGAGGGAGTGCTATGAATTCCTAAACAAGGTGAAAGCAGACGTTGTCAAGTCTTACATTCTCCACTTCACAGTACATGGGATTTCAGCTACTCTAGGGGATCCAAGGCTTGTATCGAGATTTCTATCAGAGATCGCTGGTGGCGGGGCTTAGTCGTAGCTGACTTACCCTCGGGGGCTTATGGCAAGCGGGCTGGCAGGCAAGGTCGGTTTGGGCTTTGACGGCGGCCTCCACTACTACGCGAAGAAAAGGGGCTTCAAATGGTTTCGTTCACAAAGACTTCGACAAAACAGATATTGAGAGAGTGGAGCCAAAGGATGTGATGGGCAAATAATATAGGTGGATAAGGCTCCGCAAAAGGTTTGTGGATGCTTTGAGGTGAGGAGAAGATAGAGAGTCGACGTATTCCTCTAATAGCAGGCTGTTAACTACGGTTGAGGAGGCTACTAGACGGCAGGATTATAGAAGTTGTTTATGGTGGAGAGATCGAGGTTATGGGAGAAGTCGCTTACAGAGGTATGAGGCTGGAGGTATCTAGAACTACTGCTGGGTTGGATGCTTAAGTGTACCTTTAGCTCTTCTCTCGTGTTTATAGCTTTAGGTCTGTTTGCTGGCTGGGTAACTTAAAAGGGTGCTCTTCAGTGTTGGATTATGGGCTCTTTGACTGCTGATGACATTGTTAGTCTCTTTGAGGAGGATGTTAGAGCTAGGAGGAGGCTTGCAGAGCTGCTGGTAGCAGAGCTGGATGTGAGGCTGGCGCTAGCTAACGCCATACTGAAGGAGGTGGCTACGAAAGCAGACCTAGAGAAGCTTGAGGGAGAGCTCAGGAGGGAGATAAGCCAGCTAGGGGAAGAGACGACAGCTAGGGTAGGTAGCTTAGAGGGTAGGTTGAGTAGGTTAGAGGATAGGATGGGTGGTTTGGAGCAGAGTATTGCTAGGGTTGAGGGGCAGGTGATTTTGCTCATAAAGGTGTTTATAGCATTTAACTTGCCTATGTTGATGGCGTTGATAGGGGTGTTGCTGAAGCTGGCGCTCTGAATGGCGGTGGTATATGGGTGCTAGTTGACTTTATGTGGGGTATAGCAGATAGAGGGTATAGGGTAGTGGCATGTTGGTGGGTTGTTATATTGGAGGCTGCGGGGCTTTAGGTGCCTGTGTCCTCTGTGTCTTCTGATAGTGATGCCTATGCTTTGTTGATCTGTTACTTTTCCGGTTTTGTCTGAAGCTGTTGGAGCTGAGTAGTGTGGTTAGTATTTTCCTATGGTAGAGCTTGGAGGCTGGTGCTGCCTCTTGGAGTAGGTGCTATATGGGGTGGGTTGTGCTTTGTGGTATGTGTGTAAGGTGTTTTGGCTGTGTTAGGGGTTTGTGTGCTTGGAGCTTTTTGGGCTGGTTATGCTCTCTTCTCGGGTTGGTAGCTCTGTTAGGATTGTGGCTAGTAGTACTGTTTGTATTAGGGTTGTGAGTGCGATGATTGCTGGCAGATATTTTTTTGGTGCTCCTCTTTTATGGGCTTCTATGGCTTGTGTGAGTGGGTGTAGGAGGTATAGTGTGGTGAGGGGTATGAGGAGGGCTTTTGCCCAGAGGTTTTTTGCTAGTGGGATTAGTAGTGGTATTGTGAGTAGTAGTGTGGCTCCTATGATGTACTTGTGGATTTTTATGGCTTTGCTTCTGCCTTTCTTGATGAGCTGGGCGAGTCCTCTTCCATTCCTGTGTATTTGAGCCATGAGGGCTTTGAGTGTGTGTCTTGGCCTGTGATAGACTATGGCTTTTGGAGTGTATTTTAGCTTGTATCCTCTCTGGGATATTCTCCAGTTTAGGTCGATGTCTTCAGCGGCTGCTAGCTCCTCGTCGAAGCCTCCAGCTTCTAATATCGCTTTCTTCCTGTAAGCTATGTTCCTGGTACATATGTCCTCGTGTGTAGCATACCTGATGTCTGGGTAGAGTCGGGTTTCCATTGGGAGCATACCTATGAGCTTGCCTAATCCTCTTGCAGAGGGGTGGGGTAGGTTTGGGCCTCCTACTGCAGCTACCTCTGGCTCTCTGAGGCAGTCTACTAGGCTCCTCAGCCAGCCTGGTGCTGCTGTGGCATCTGAGTCTATCATTGCTATTATCTCTCCTTTAGCATGCTTGACTCCTATGTTTCTGCTTCTCGCTATTCCTGCTCCTAGCTCTACTATGAGCCTTGCTGGAGTAGCTTTCACAACGTCTATTGTCCCATCAGTTGAGCCTCCATCTACCACGATAACCTCTAGGTTAGGGTAGTTTTGTGTGAGAACTGAGCTTATGCACTCGCTTATCGTGTCTCTGCTGTTTAAGGATACTATGACGACGGTGACACTAGGAAGGCTTCTGCTAGCCAAGAGGAATCCTATGTCTAGTAGCGCTCTAAAATGTTATGAGCTTCATATGCTAGGAGCCTTGTCTTAGAGGTTTGCTATGCTGTGTTAGCTGAGGTTTAAATAGGGTTCTTTAGAGGCTTTGTTGGTGGCTTTTTGGAGGAGCTTGGTGTTGATGTCGATAAGGTTTTGGCTGCTGTCTTAGCTGCTGTCTTAGCCATGGCTTTCGCTGAGTTTCTCGTGTTTAGGGTCTGGTTTAGGCCTCCTGAGGGGACTACTGAGCTCTATGTTGTCTCAGAGGATGGCATCGCTGCCTTCCCTAGTGCTGTCAGAGAGGGGGAGGTCTTTAGGGTTGTTGTGGAGGTCAGGAACCTTGAGGGTGAGAGCTGTGATTATGCTCTTGTTGCCTTACTTGAGCATGGTGGTAGGGTTGATGTGCTTGGCTATAGGAGGATTACGCTTGATGACAGGGAGTGCTGGAGAGAGGTTTTCGAGGTTGTAGCACCAGGGGAGGACTTTAAGCTTTCTTTCAGGCTCTATAAGGAGCCTGAGCTCGACTTGAGTAGGGTCTTTGAGTCTGAGCCCTATAGGGAAGTCCACCTGGTACTTAGTGTTAAAGCATGCTGTAGCTAGGTCTGCTGTATTTTACTAGGGGCCTTTAGGCTGGCATGCGCCTTAGCTGTCTGCTGCTCTGTCTTTCTTGATAGTCTACCAGTATTCTGGTCTCACGCTTCCCTCCTCTGGCCTCCCTCTGAACCTCCATATCCCTGTTTTTGGCGAGATTATCTCTATTTTCAGCTCTTCTATCAGCGCGTCGCTTAGTAGCACTTCTCTCTCATGCATGGATACTATTGCATTGCATACTATGCTTTCCGAAGCTGCTTTGGAAGCTAGAACCTTTACCTCTATTGATTTCGGGACGATGTAGCTTAGGACTTCTCCGCCAGCTGTGCTGATAGATTCGAGTATCGAGTTTTCTGGTGGAGGCCATAGGCTGAGCTTCTCAGCTAGCTTCTTTGGAACTAAGACCTCTGGCTCTAGAGTAGTGAAGCCTGTGTTTAGGAGAGCTGAGGTGACTACTCGGCTTCCCTTAGACTTGATCTCAACCTTAACTCTTACTGGCATGCTCATCCTCGAGCTTCTTGATTACCCCCAGCCTCTTACCATGCTTTACTCTCCCTATTCTCCTCTTAAACTCTCTCCTGCTAGTGGAGGCTGAGCTCATAGACATAACCTCTCATAGACATACTTAAGTCACTTAGCTCTTGAGGTATTTAAGCTGATCTCTGGCTACCTGATCTCCTACCATATGAGATCACTGGCGTACTGCTGTGAGCTATAGCTCTTTGATATCTTGACTTACCTCTTGGCATGCTGCTAGGTTGGAGGGGGTCTTTTGAGCTTGTGGCTAGGCTGCTAGGGTCCTGTATAGCTTGAGCTGCTTTTCAGCTGCCTTTTCCCATGTGTAGTTTTCTGCTCTCTTCCTGGCTTTCTCAGCTAGC
>JAVCBW010000059.1:0-12846 GCA_037917675.1 Thermoproteota archaeon | reverse complement strand
CTTTGGCATAGCCTTCGGCTGCAGCTTCTGTTTTCATAGAGATACAGAGGGTAGGTGGTTTGATTAGTGGAGGCTTTAGTTTCCCTGTGATGCTTGCTGATGGGAGCCTTGTCAGGCCACCTAGTAGCTATCAGATCTAAGCCTCTAGACTTTGGGCTCTAGGCTACCTCGAAAGCCCTACTAGAGGCATAAGCCCAACGATGAGGAAGCAGCCATAGACAAAACCACATACATCCATGAAAGCATACCAGCTATGAACTCCAAGTTCTCTATAGGCAGCCCACTAGCCAGAGAAGCCTTACTTGATAGCTCCTATGGGATAAGGCTCAACAAGAGGAGTAAGGGTGGTAGCTTAGCTGCTACGGTTACAGGCTTCAGTCGTCCTGGCTCCTCTAGCTAACATGTAGCTCTAGTCTACTTTCTCAAAGAGTTCCTTTCCTGCTCCACACATAGGGCACTTCCAGTCGTCTGGAAGCTCTTCAAATAGGACTCCTGGTGGGATTCCCACTCCATCCCCTTTCTCAGGGTCATAGATCCAGCCACAGACTGTACACCTGTACTTCGCTGTCTTCTTAGCAATACCTTCAGTCAAGCTCACATCTCTTAGAGGCTTGAAGGCAGGATTATAAGGCTATGGCTCATATTTCGAGCTTCATAGGCTAGGGATAGCATGTAGAAGCTTAGACTACACCAATACCTACTTAAGTCTACCTCACCCCCTCACCTTCATTGAGCCATATGCTATCATCAGCTCTTTATGTGAAGAGGAGGGGGGTTATGAGCTCACAATGATTCAGGCATTCTATGGGAGGTAGTCTAAGCCTTATACGCATGTGAGAATGGGGTGTAGGGGCTTGAGGGGGGTTGTAAGGCTCTCGCTGGTAGCTTCTCTCTTTGATGCTGGATTCTACCTGGCTACTGCCTTGATAGTGCTCTACTTCAGTGAGCTAGGTATGTCAGAGCTCTTAATTGGAGTGGTGATAACCTTAGCGAGGCTCTCCTATGGCTTAGCCTCCATGTTCTCTGGAGCCATGGCAGATAGGATAGGAAGATGTTACCCGATGATGGTAGGCTTCCTAATGGGGGCAGCCTCCATGCTACTCTTCTCTATCCTCAAAACTAGGCTTCTCGCAGCTATCCTCCTGATAGTGGCTTGGGTGAGCTACTCACTTTATAGCCCAGCAGCCCTCGCCCTAGTATCAGACTTATCTGAGGGCTCAGCCTCATCCTATAGCTGGTACTACCTCATCGTCATGGTAGGGCAGATAGTAGGCCAGTCTCTCTCAGGCTCCATGGTTAAGCTAGGAGGCTATCCTCTAGCCTTCATAGCAGGCAGCATGCTAGCCTCTACTTCAGCAGCTCTAACCTGGATCTGGTTCAGAGGAGAAAAGAGAGGTGAGGCTAGAATCAGCCTCCTAAGAGACTTCACTAGGGGAGTTAGCATACTAGCTAGGAACAGGTATCTAGGATGCCTAGCTATATCTCTGGCACTTCATGGGATTGGTTTTGCGCTATCCTACACATTTATACCACTGGTAGCTAAGCTCGACCAGAGGATGGGTGAGCCTGAAATAGGCTTTGCATTGTCTCTTCTGAGCTTAGGAAATCTGGTGGCGACGGTTCCGCTTGGGAAGGCCACAGATAAGATGGGTGGTAGAGAGATGTTGGTCTATCATCTAGCAGCTTCCTCAGCTGTCTGGTGGATTTACCCACTCTTGAGAAGCAAGCTCCTAGTATATGCTCTGATGATCGCTCAAGGCATCATAGCGGCAATGGATCTCCCTGCAAGAAGGCATCTACTGGTCACGATCTCAGAGAGGGAAGTAGCGACAGCTATAGGGTCCCTAGACTCCATAACGTTCTTCTCAAGCTCCCTAGGAAGCTTTCTGGCAGGCTACACCTGGAACCTAGGGCACTGGGTTCCCTTCACTCTAGGCTCCATAGTGAACACGGTAGGCTTGCTTCTGCTAATCAAGACAAAGCCACAGCAGAGAGTGGAAGAGAATGAATAAGCCTCCATCCATCAGGTGACCCCCTTATCAGTGTTGGATTGTAGAAGACTGCTCCATTAGCCATATGCTTCGTATCTTAGGAGTATAGCTGATGTAGTCTTTAATAGACTACGATGGTGATAGATGTGAGGGCTCCGAGCTAGCGGACACAAGAGGCTGCTCTACCACTATCTGCTCCTGTCACTACTGGGCTTCAGCTTGTAGCTCTTGCTCTCTTAGCTGCTAGCTTATCTAGCTTCTCAACATCTTCAGAGGCCTGTACATGTCGTCACCTATGCTCTTTCATACCGCATTTAGCTCCATAGATGTTTCTTGTAGAGATGTCGCATGGGGATCAGGAGCTTAGGTGAGCTTCTTAGCTGAGAGCTCATCTCTAGCTACTGCAAGCAGGCTATCGCCTTGCTTACCTGAAAGCTGCTCCTGACCTCGGCTTTCAGCATGGTCCTAGGCTTCACATCAGCTTCAGCTATAGCCATGGTCTTATCAAGGTACTGTAGGATATCAGCTTATGCTATAGGCTCCTCACTTGCCTCTAGTAGCTTTAAAAACTGTAGGTGTCTTGAGGGTAGGGGGTCTTGTATGGGGTGTCGTGTTTGGGCCTCTCACTGTCCTCATAGCAGACCCTGTTGACAGCCTCCTGCTGAAGCTGCTCTCTGAGAGAGGCTTCAAGGTCGAGTATAGGCCTAATGTGAGCAGGGAGGAGCTCATTGAGGAGGCTAGCAGGTTTGATGTGCTTGTCGTCAGGAGCAGGACTAGAGTAGACCTTGAGCTCCTTAAGGCAGCTACCAGGCTTAAGCTCGTGGCTAGAGCTGGAGTAGGCTTAGATAACATAGATCTCGAGGCTGCTAGGAGGCTTGGAGTCAAGGTCATCTACTCAGCTGGAGCATCTCAGTCTGTAGCAGAGCTCACCATAGGCCTCCTGATAGCAGCCTTCAGGATGATACCCCTATACGACAGGCTAGTTAAGCTAGGTAAGTGGCCTAAAGGAATGTATTCTGGCAGAGAGCTAGCTGGAAAAACCCTGGGCGTCATAGGGCTCGGTAGGGTAGGCTCGAGGGTAGCCAAGCTAGCTAGAGCTCTAGGGATGCGTGTACTAGCATATGATAGGAGGGACATAGCATTTGAAGCTAGAGAGGCTGGAGCTGAGCCTTCAGGCTTCAGCAGCCTTCTGTCAGAGAGCCATGCAGTCACCTTACATGTCCCACTCACCAAGGAAACCTATAGGATGATAGGCTGGAGAGAGCTTGAGTCTATGAGGGATGGTGCAGTCCTCATCAACACGAGTAGAGGAGCTATAGTAGACGGGAGGGCTCTCCTATCAGCCTTAAACTCAGGTAAGCTGGCTGCTGCAGCAATAGATGTCCTCGAGCATGAGCCGCCTAGAGAGAGCTGGGAGAAGGAGCTCATAGCTCACCCTCATGTGATAGCTACACCACACATAGGTGCTGAGACAGCTGAGGCGAAGAGGAGGATTGCAGCTGAGCTAGCTGAGGCCATAGCACACGAGCTAGGTGATAGAGGTGGCTAGACTGATCCTGATGACCCCTGGCCCAGTTGAGCTCCACCCAAGAGTCCTTGAGGCTCAAGCGAGCCCAGTGATCTCACATAGGTCAGAGAGCTTCAGAGAGCTCTACATGGAGGTCGTAGACATGCTCAGGCAAGTATACGTCGGAGATGAGCTTGTAGCTCTAGTCTCTGGGAGCGGCACGACAGCGGTAGACTCCATGGTCTGGAGCCTACTAGAGCCAGGCGAGAAGGTGCTAGCTCTCTCAAATGGGGAGTTCGGAGACAGGCTAGCTAGCTCAGCTAGGAGAAGAGGTGCTGAAGTGCATGTCTTAAGGAGGCCTGAAGGCCAGCCGATCGACGTGAGCGAGGTATCTGAGGCATTAGAGGAGCTCACGCCATCTGCTATCCTAGCAGTCCACAACGAGACGAGCACAGGCTATGCAGCTAGGAACCTCAAGCAGATAGCTGCCAGGGCAAGGGAAGCTGGAGCCCTAGTCCTAGTAGACTCAGTCTCAGGGCTAGGAGGAGAGCCTCTGAAGGCAGATAGCTGGATGCTAGATGCTGTAGCCTCAGCTTCACACAAGTGCATTGCAGCTCCACCAGGCATATCATTCGTCTACCTAGGGGAGAGGGCTCTAGAGAAGCTCCAGGAGAGGAGGAGAAGCCCGCCACCATCCTTAGACCTAAAGCTCTCAGTAGAGTACTCTAGGAGAAGTGAGACGCCTTTCACTCCGCCAGTAACACTCCTATATGCTCTCAGAGAGGCTCTGGAGATCCTCCTAGGAGAGGGTGTAGAAGCCAGGTGGAGGTCTCAGCTGGAGAAGGCTAGAGAAGTCTATGAGGCTGCAGCTAGAGCTGAGGCTAAGCCGATCCCACCGCCAGGATACCAGTCAGCTACAGTAGCAGCAATACAGCTTAAAGCTCCGAGAGCAAGGGAAGTCATAGAGGAAGTCAAGAAGGCAGGGTATCTGATAGCATCTGGGATGGGAGAGCTGAGAGAGAAAGCTGTGAGAGTAGGCTTAATGGGAGCTATAACCCTAGATCAGGTAAGGGATCTAGCACACCACCTTGAGAAAGCAATCAGAATACACTGTAGCAGGTAGGTGCCTAGAGAGCAGCCTAAAGCTCAGCATCACAGCAGCCACCTAGCCTCCTCTCTAAGCACCCTACCTCGCAGGCTGCATGTGGCTTCTAGAGCTCTTCATGGCCTGAGCTCTCTCAGCAGCTCTATTGCCCTCTTAGCCTTCTCTACTGCCTCAGCAGCTTCCTCTCCAGCCACCTTTAGAGAGGAGTAGTCTGCCCTCTTCCTAGTGTTGTAGAGCTCTCTCAGTAGGCTTGCTGCCTCTCTTAAGCCTAGGTGCTCTATCAGGTTCGCTAGCTTGTCATCTCTCCTAGGTACATGTAGCCTTCTAGCCTCTAGGAGGCAGTCAGCTGCCATCCTAGCTGCGAAGTAGGCTGCGCTAGCAGCCTTATTGTAGCATCTAGCCTTGAGGTCTAGCTCAGCCTCCCTCAGCAGCGACCTGGCCTTCTCCATGCTCAAACCCATCTACCTGGGAACCTTTCAGCTAGCTTGTCTCCTAGCTCAGTTACCAGGGGGCTTATCAGAACTCTCTCACCTAGCTCAGCCTCAACCTCCCTCTTAGCCTCCATGACAGCTCTCACATCACCTGGTGAAAGATCCTTCAAGACCACAAGCACATTGCTATCATAAGCCAAGGTATCTGGGCTCGGTGAGGCAGCTATATAAGCCAGCTTGCCTCTAAGCCTAGCTTTAAGCTTCTCAGCCAGCAGCTCCAGGCTAATACCCCACTCTGAGGTCAAGTCTAATATGAGCATGCATACCCTAGCTTACTACATGCCCAAGGCTTAAAAGGATGCTGACATGTGATGAAGCTAATACCACAGCTACACACTACTGCTCCCCTCTACATTTCCTCTCACTATCAGAGCTAGCTCCAGGAGCATAGGGCTATGAGCAGTGTTCCTATTGCCCTCAGCCTGACAGTCTTAAGACAAGGCTTCAAGGCTGCTACACGCTTAGCGCACATAGGAAGAGAGGTATGTCCTCTTTCCCAAGCATGATCGTGTTCTTTGGGTATCTCCTATGAGGCTTCCCTGCCTTCACCTCTATCCTGAGCCCTCCAGCATGCAGTCTATCTCATAGCTATCCCTATAGTAGTATACTCTCCTACTTCCTATACAGGTGAGCTTGGACTACCCACTCGTATATCGAGCTCTCCAGGTACTCTCCACCTGTCCACTCTACAAGAGTATTCGCTATGAAAGGGTCTAGGAAGAAGAACTTCTTCTCCTTCCTCCAGGATACCCTCTCCCCCCTGTGGTATGCTACTCCAGTAGGAGGAGCCTCCTAAGCACCTCAACATACTCCTCTACAGTCTTATAGGACACACCGGCTACCTCATGTACGATGCCACCGTATATAGCCCCAGCTTCCTAGCTGCCTGCTGTGCTGTCGGATGTATCAGGTAGCCAAACAAGACCCCCACAACCTCCACCTTAGTCCTCTCAGCTATCGGCCTATACACCCTCCTATAAAAGCTCTCCACATCCCCACCATATATCCTAGACTTACACTCCCCCACCACAATCACTCTTCTACCCTCTCTCACCCCCTCACCATACAAGTTAACTTCTACCCCCATACCATCTACTTCAACAAACCTCCTCTCAAGCTCCACCTCAATACCAAGATGCCTATAAAGCCAGCCTGGCAGCATAACTCTAGCAACATCCTCCAGCCCAAAGCCAACCACCTCAGAGAGCCTACCAACCTCAACCCTAAGAGCATCAATAGCCTCAGCTAGCTCCCTGACCCTCTCCTCAGTCTTCTTCTGAGCCTCAGCAAGCTCCTCAACCCTCTTAGCTAGCTCCCTGACCCTCTCCTCAGTCTTCTTCTGAGCCTCAGCAAGCTCCCCGACTCTCTCCTCGGTTTTCCCTTGTGCCTCTGCTAGCTTACTGATCGCTTTCGTCAGGCTTTCAAACTCCTCTCTCTGAACTCTTAGATCCTTTATCTTCTCCTCTACAACCTTAACTATAAGCTCATAAAGCTCTGCTGTTAACGCCAATAGCTCCACCACCAGACTAGAGGCTAGGTAGCTAATAAGCTTTGAGCTCACACCGACATATAGCAGACCTAAACATGACTGAGACAGCATCCTAAGCTCAGCTCATTAGGAAGCCTGATGCCAGTAGGCTGGCTTGAAGCTCGCCAGCTATGAGGCGCATTCCATCCAGCACGTGATTTCTCTGCTTCTTACCATTTAGAACCTGCTACCATTTCCTTTAGCTCATGCGTGAATATCACACCTACTTGCTTTCTTTGACAAAGCATCCACTAGTTTACCGCCAGCATACTTGCCTCTTGCTGGCTCCTCTACTCTCAGCATCCCTTCAACATATCTTACCTACTCCTGTTATAAGAACTGGAACCTCACACCTCTTTTTATGCTCAGCTAAGTGATCCAGTTTATGGTATGGAGTAAGCCATGGCCCTCCCTCAAACTTCCCAGAAGCTAGACACACATTATGCTTGCTAGCATATGAGCTAGCAGAATGTGATAGACATCAAAGGGGATAGCATCTAGAAATGTGGTAGGCTGTCAAAGGGAGCGTGTGTCAGTGTAAAATGGCATCCTGGAGCCACCAGCTGATGGAGCTACCAAGAGCAGCTGAGAACTCAAGATACCTGTGGAAACCGTGAGAGAGACACTTGAGTATGCCCTTGAAAACATGAGAAAGGTCGAGCGTGGCGAGCTTGAAGAATCAGGGTAGTGAAAGTATATCTGCTATTTCTAGCTGTATGCGGCTTCAAGTAAGCAGGTCAACAAGAGGAACCAGAGGAATCCTCTTCACAGAGCCCAGTGGAGCACCAAGCTTAATAAAAAGCTTTGGATGTCTTGGCTCCAAACTAAAGCGTTAGACTACCTAGAGGAGGCATAGGCTCATCTGGACTATCCTCAGGGAGCATATGGATCACTAGAGTCTTGAAAGTTTGTGACTACCATGCAGGGCTAGATGTCTTCTTGAAGGAAGTATAGGAGCGCTCTAAGAAAGGCGATTCAAGCATATAGGCTGGAAAATTTAATAGAGTACAGAAAGCTCCTGAAAAAGCCATATTGGTGCGCAATAAGAGCAGAGTAGACGAAAATCTAAGCTAAGTAATCTTTTTATCAATGTCTCAGCTCCATCCTCCTCCCTGAGGAAGGAGGAGAGGTAATATCATGGCTGAGGAGAAGAAAAAGGAAAAGAAGAAGAGGGAGAGGAGAAAAGGGAAAAAGAAGGAAAAGTAGCTTTGACCGCCAGTAAGGGATAGGGGGAGTACTTCTGTGATCAGGAAGCCGACCTCACTTTTCTTTTTAGCCAAGCTTTCATGGGAGGGAAATTGAGCCGGAAGCAGGCGCTCGATAAGGCTAAATTACACATATTCTCAACAGGAGTCGGTGATGCTGCCTCCAGCCTTTGTAGGTGGAACATGAGCTATGGGCTAGCAAAGTTCCACTATGTTCAAGAGAAGTATGGAATTCCCTCAAATGCTACATTCATATCAACGCCTGATGAAACTATCACGAGAAACAGGGTTAGGTGGAACTTTGGAGTAGGATATGGAGGTAAGATTTCATGGGGAGAAGGTGAGGAGAAGGTCATTATACTAGATGTCATGCCAAATGCTTGCGGCCTCCTCGTTGGAGGCTTAGACGACTTCCCTAAGCCATCTGAGCTTATTGATGCTTTAGCAAGCATAAAAGAGGATGAGAAAGTACTAGACAACATAAGGCTGCAATGGGATTTCGATAAGGGTAACCACTTCATAAACGTGTATAGAGTAGTTAAAGCAGCTGATGTGGAGCTTCCAAACTATGCCTTTATAATCCACAGCTCCGCTCCAGAGCTTAAGAAAGAGAACGAGAAGGGTCCAGGTCTCTACGTGCACAGCAGCAGGTCTCTGAGAGACATGGCTGATAGAGTAGAGACACCCTTCGGCCCCTCATATGTTCTAACGGAAAATGACGCGAAAGAATACTACGAACACTACAGGTATGCTGAAAGCTTTGCCAAAAGGAAGAGGAGCCTTATAGCAAGAGGAATCTTCGGGAGCTACAAGGAGCTAGCGAATGTGACGCATCAAGGCTTAGTAAACTACAACGAAGCCTGCCTAGGCTGCCACCACATCAACCCTCAGAAAAGCGGGGAGATCTACCCAATAGCTCTGAGAGGAGACCTACCAGCATACTTACTTTCAGGAAAGCCGAACTTCACAGCTGATGCTCTCGAGAACCTAGGCTTTGCTAAGAGAGCTGAGAGGCTAGGTGTCCTCCATAGACTCGAGAATGCAAACATACTACCACATGGCGGAGGCTATACGTTCCCAGACATGCTTAGCGTAATCGACGTGATAGAAACTGGATCCAGCAGGTTTTTTGTCATAGAAATGAGCAATGGAATAGGGTTGAAGATTGTCTCTGATGTAGACGGCCTAGAATTTACATACAGAGGCAGAGAGGTTCTTGTTAAGACAATAGAGCTTGGGATGGCTAAGATAATAGCACGCCTAATCCCAGTATATGTTTTAAAAGCCTAGCCTACCACAAAAAGCAGGTTCTACAATGGAGTCAAGCAGCGAAGCAAGCCTCAAAAAACACTACTACATAGCTTTTACAAGCAACATCCCCCCCCTCCTTCATAGGAAGCTGGAGAGCTTAGGCTGTACAATGATAAGTAAAGCTTTTTGGAGCATACCTAAGTCTAGCTTAAAGCAGGTACTCCTCACTGTAGAGGGCTTAGAATACTTCCTCTTCAAGAGGTCCCGCGACATAAAGCAGTGGAAAATAGCTGAAGATCCTAGCGAAACCAGCGTTGGTAGCCTAGTCATCATAGTCTACAAGGGGCTCCAGAACTCTGCAAAAGCTAGGAAGGCAGTAAGCCGCGCTCTCAGAAAATCACCCTGCATAAAGATCAGCAATAACGTATATGCCTTCCCACAAGTAAGAGATTCCAAGTACCTAGAGTTTCAAGGGAAAGTTGTAAGCCCAACTGAACTCTCAAGACTAGTTAGGCTAATGGGAGGGAGAGCCCTCTGCTTCCCCAAGCTAGTAGCAAAAAGCTATAGGACTGAAGCAGAGGTTGTAAAAAGGCTTAGACAGCGGCTGATCGAGGAAAGCTCGGAGGTCACACTTAAAGCCAAGAGGCTTTCCTCCAAGCTAAGCTGCGAACCACAATACGACCTTGAGAAAATGAAGACTGAAATGAAAGAGATAGAGGCACGTGCAAGAAGCCTAGTATACCTCATAAAATTTCTTCACAAAACCGTGAAGCTAGACCTGAGAACGGAAGCTGTAAAATGTCTAAAAGCAGTCTCAGCAGCAAAATCTAGATATAAGAAATTAAAAATGAACAAGCAAAGGGAAATCAGCCTGCATCAAGCATAGCACCTAAACTTCTAAAGGTGAGAGCTGCATAAATAATAGCTGTTGCCGCAGATTAAGCAAGAGACAAAGCACCACATTTGAAACTCGCCAACCAAATACGCTAAATAGCATAACACATACATCATATAGACATCTCTTCTCCCATTTATCATAGCTACAACTCTTATATCACCCAGTTCCTCAGGGGTTCACCAGAGCTATCCTATGTTGTAAACATGTCTCACATGAGCCTGTAGTTGCTATAGCACCACCATGCCACCCAGACAACATAAACCTACTAAAACCATTTCTCAAAAGTCAAAGCACCAACCTCGCTCATATGTGAGGCATACGACATGATAGTACCACGTACAGGAAGTTGAGGACATTTACTCTGCTTTAAACTGTGGAGGCAATAGACGAGGAAGCCTGCTCTCTCCTCTTAAAAGAGGTTAAAAATGGTAGCCAAGCTCCTAGCGGAGAAGCTAGCTGAAAGAGCTGAGGCTCTACTCAGATATTTCCTCCAAGGTCTTACCTTTCGTTTCTACCCCAAACAATAGCGTAGCCAAGGCTGCTACCCAGTGTAGAATAGCGAATTTGCCAAATGTCCCAGTCAAGCCAAACGTCGCTAGAGCCAGCCCGGTTAGCGGGCCTTGTAGAAGCCCTCCTACGCGGCCAAACGAGGCAGCCACACCAGAGCCAGTACCTCTTATCCTCGTTGGGTAGAGCTCTGGGGTATAAGCGTAGAGGCCAGCCCAGCTCCCCAAGTTGAAAAACCCTATGAAGCAGCTAGCAAGCAGCACAGAAGTTGAGCTCTGAGCCAAGGCGAACATTAAGCAGCCTAACCCAGCTAAACACAGATAGAGCTCTAACACAAGCTTCCTACCAATCTTATCAAGCAAGAATGTAGCTGACAAGTAGCCTGGGATCTGGGCGAAGGTAACTACAAAGTAGAAGAATAGGGGGTTTGGTATAAAGCCTGTCTCAGCGAAAAACGCTTTCAGCCAGATGAAAATGCCATGATAAGTGTAGACGAGAACAAACCACAGCGTCCATAGCAATACAGACCTAGCCCTATAGCTCTTAGAAAGCAGCTCTCCTAAGCTAACCTTCTCAGCTTCCTCATGCCTCGCAAAGCTAGCACTTACACCAAAGCGCTTAAGAACTCTAGCAGCCTCCTCCAACCTACCCCTCTTCTCCAAATATCGAATAGACTCTGGGATTGCAGCTAGAAGAGGGAGGGTAGCGAGCGGCAGCAGGCCTGTATAGAACAGTGTACGCCAGCCAAAACTAGGAATTATAGCTAGCCCGAAGCCAGCTGCAAGCAGCGCACCGAAAACCCAGCTTGTCTCAACTATACCTAGGAAGCGCCCCCTATACCTCGCTGGGACAAACTCTGACACATAGACTCCTGGAAGCGGTAAGAGGCCGCCTAAACCATAGCCTGCAAGAAAGCGTAGAGCTAAAATTGAGCTGAAGCTCCATACAAATGCAAACAAAGCTGTAAATACAGCATGTATGACAGTAGCCACTATGATCGCGAGCCTCCTCCCCAAAACATCAGATAAAGCCCCAAATGTAACAGCTCCAATCAGCATACCACCATACGTCACACCCACCACTATCCCAATGAGACGAGCATCTAAAGCAAACTCCCTAGCAACCAAGTCAAGAGCAGGAGCGATGAGAACACAGTTCATAGCAGCAAACATGTAGGAAAGAGAGGAAACAGCTAGAAGCATATAGTGAATCCTAGAAAGAGGAACCCCCTCAATAACCTCAGCCAACCTCATACATGGCATCCAAAACCCAAAAAAATAAAAAGCTTGCGGTCAAGCTGCCATAATCCAAACTAAAGCTCTGATAAAGCATGCAGCACCAGCTCTAAGTTGAAGCCTCTCTCAAAAAGCTCGCTAAAAGCACCGCCAAGAGGACATCGAGCATAACGGATGAAATAATGCCAGAATATAAGCAGCTAAAGTCCCCAGCCTCTGATCAAAGCTAATGGACTCGAGCAGACAGCAACCTGAGCAAGCACCTGCTACTCCAAAGTCTCCAGCAGCCCCCTGACAGCAGACTTAGCTATCTCCCTCCTATCTTCCTCAGGTAAATAACCCAATAGAGCTATCAGGAACCTGCTCCTAGCCTCAAATACAGCAGCCCTAGCCTTAACCTCCTCTGCCTTAGCCTTAACTTCTTCCGCTCTAGCCTTAATCTCCTCCGCTCTAGCCTTAACTTCTTCCGCTCTAGCCTTAACTTCTTCCGCCCTAGCCTTAACCTCCTCTGCCTTAGCCTTAATCTCCTCCGCCCTAGCCTTAATCTCCTCCGCCCTAGCCTTTCCACCCTCCCAAGACCTCTCAATCAGCTTGGTTAAAGTTGCTGTCGCCATCGTTGCAACAGCTGCCACCATAGCTGTTGCACTAACTGCACCACCAGAAAGCCCATAGTACAGGAGGCCTGCTGAAACACCTGCTAAAACCCCCCAGGCAACATGAGAATAACCCAATAAAGACACCATACAAACACTGGCAAAAGCATATAAAAACATAGCTATTCGCCTCTAACATTCAAACCAGGATCAATGAAACTACTGTAAGCTTACTGACAGCCTATGGCCTCGATGAAGACACCGATAAACTCACAGAGTGGGACTTCATGGACTACAAATAGTAAAACAGCTACGTCGAAGCTCCCATCTGGAAAAGGCAGACAGCTAGCTTCACCCTCAACTAAGCTCACACCCTTCTCCAGAAGAATGCTCTCAGCACCAACACTCTTCTCAACAGCCACTACATCAAGCTTAAGCTTCCTATAGACTGGCAACATCCTCCCATAGCCTGCACCTATATCTAGCAGCTTACCAGAGGAATCCCTTAGAAAACCATAGACAACACTCTCCTCAT
>JAVCBW010000023.1:0-13678 GCA_037917675.1 Thermoproteota archaeon | reverse complement strand
TCGAATATCGTTAGACCGTAGAAGGCATCTGCACGTTTATAACTACGGGCGGAGACACCCTTACCTAAGGGCTTCTCGTAAACAGGCTTTTCAACACCTAGCTTACTCCAAACCTCATCCCATAGAATTCTCTCAATCTCAAGCTTGACATTCTCCTCATTACAGCGGTGACCACCTACATGACAGTCAACCTCAATACTTCCAATAGTTTCTCGAATCTTTTGAGCAACAAGCTTGAGGTCTATAGAAGAGGTGTTAAGAGACTCCATTCTTTCACCTAGACCTTGGCTTTATCCTAATAACGTACTCAGACTTCTTACCGCGAGGACTAATACCAGAAATAATAATTGAACACCTTGTGGCATCTCGGACATTCTAGCATTTTTACTGTGTAGAACCTGAACTTCCAGGGCTTGCGGAGAGGTCTAAAGCTCGATTCATCTGCTTCATAGCTGCAGTATGGGCATTTAACCATAATTATCACCTGCTCAGGTAGGGGAGTTGTAGATCTCCTACTGATTGCCTCCATAATTTGGTTAAAGCATACATTCTCGCTAGACTGCCTAGTGTTATAAATTCACATATGTCTTATATCCTCTGCAGGTAGCGTGTTAGTGTGGTATGATATGCTTCAGCTATGTGGTGTGATTCTTCATTTTCTACATGGCTCTGTAGTCTCTGCTTCCTATAGGGCTCTGGTGGAGAGCAGGAGGAAGCCTGTCAGCACCCTCTTCATCTAATGTTATAAGGGGTGTTGAGCTAGCTTCTAGTGGTGTAGTGGATGCTAGCTGGAGGAGCTATACTGCTGGCTGCTGTCTTTCTATGCCAGCCTCCTATGGGTGAGTGGGAGTTTGCTACAGCCTTCATGATCACTGTAGATGAGCATGGTGATGCTAGCTGGGCTGTTGAGAGGAGGGTGCTGCTAGAGAGCAGGGAGGCTATAGAGGCTTTCGACGAGTATGCTTCAGAGTTCAAGAAGAATGTTTCCTCATACCTCAGGGAGTTTGAGGAGAGGATGATGCAGGTTGTTGAGAGGGCATCTGTCATCACAGGACGCTCCATGGAGGCTACAGGTTTCAGCATAGCTGTCGAGAGGGTTCAGGCTGCCTCAGGGAACTATGGGGTCATCCGATATGAGTTTGAGTGGAAGAGCTTCGCTAGAGTAGAGGATGGTAAGCTTGTTATTGGAGACGTGTTTGAAGGAGGCTTCTACCTCTCAAGAGATGACACGCTAGTAATCAGAGTCCCACCTCAGTCTACCATAGAGGTAGTTATCCCCCCTCAAGACCAGATGAGAGATGGAGAGCTCATATGGTATGGGAGGAGAGACTTTGGTGCTGGAGAGCCGAAGATAGTCGTGGCGCTAGCTAAGGTGCCAGCTAGCTTAGCTCAGCAGCTTAGGCAGCTGCTTCCATACATGCTAGCAGCCTTCCTCACTGCCTTAGTAGCCCTCATCCTATTGAGAAAAAGGAGGAGGCCTCTCACTCCAAGCGATGCACATCAGCTTGTCATCGAGCTACTCCAGAGACATGATGGAGCTCTCCCACAGTCGAAGATAGTGGAGCTAACAGGATTCTCTAAGGCTAAGGTGAGCATGATAGTCAGCAGCCTAGAGAAGCAGGGTATAGTCTATAGGAGGAAGCTAGGTAGGCAGAACATGGTATACCTAAGATAAAGCTAGCTCCATATGCCATCTAACCTCTAGACCTATTTTAAACAGAAATAAACCCCTATAAACATTCTAGAACAACAGCGTGAACCGTAGAGGGGAGAAACCGTTAAAAGAGCTTTGATTACCGGGTTACGGGTGGTGTAGAGTGGAGGTGGCAGGTAGAGTAGCTAAGAGCATGATGGCAGTAGTGCTGCTACTAGCCTTAGCTACTGGTGGGCATCTAGCTCTAGCTCAGGAGAGCCCTCCTCTGCCGCTTGGCAAAGAGATCTCAGCAGCCTTCCACGAGCTCATTGCAGAGAGGCAGGCTGAAATCCAGGAGTTCATCCTAAGGAGGATGATGACAGTAACTACAGCGCGGGAAAGGAGGCTCAACCTGATCAAAGAGAGAAATGAGTGGCTGAAGCAAGCTTTAGCAGAGATAAGAGAGAGGAGGCTCAACCTGATCAAAGCGTTCAGGAGTGGAGAGATAACCCTGGAGGCATTCGTAGCTGAAATGAGAGCGTTAGCAGCTGAAATGAAGGCGATAGGTGAGACTATGGGCTCGCTAGGCAAGGAGCTTGCCAAAATAAACAGGGAGATGGCGGGTGACCTACGTGAGCAAGCCCAGAGCCTAGCTGAGAGGCTGAGAGAGCTTGCACAGGCATTCGCTAGCGAGGGCCGAGCTATAGGGGAGGAAATGGGCAAAAGAGGAAGAAGATGCCCAGTAGACTTCCAGAAGATAGCTAGCGAAGCAGAGAAGGCTGCTGAAGAAGGCATAGCAGGCCCTCCAGCTAAGCCACCAGCTACATGCCCTCCAGCTAAGCCGTCAGAGCATCCAGGAGGACATGAGCACAAGCCTTCAAGAGGGGAGAAAGGACCTCCAGGCTAGCAGGAAGCCTCTTCAGCCAGCCCTCCAAGGGGGGTGCCAGTGCAGCATACAAATCCATGCAAGAGAGGCTGGTAGTCTCTAGGCATGTGATGAAGTGCCTTACAGGTGTCCTCAGCTAATTTAGCTGCGAGTAGTTTTGGATGTATTGGCCTGTAGATGCTTAGGCTAGCTGCCACATGCTAGTAGCGACTTCACCACCGTTCTGCTGCTAAGATGGCAGATAAGACATCTTTTATAGACCTGAGCATGGTATGCTTGATCTTAGAGGGGTCCTCTATTCTCTCTAGCCTCCTTACTCTGAAGTATACTGGTGGGTGAGGGTCGAATCTAAGCCAGCTCTGTAGTCTGGAGGAGGCTCTAGTCTCTAGGTAGAGGTGCATGTAGCCTATCTTAGTGAGGGCTCGAGCTAGTGTCCTCGGGTTCCTGAGCTTTACAGCAGAGTCTAGGTCAGCTCTAGCCTCAAGGAACTTTGCTAGAAAGTATATGAGGCCGAATGCAGCTGGGAAGTAGAAGAATGGGAAGAGTGCTGCCAGCCAGTAGAGGTAGTAAAACCTCAACAGGAACTCTACTGATGACATGATGAACATGATTAGAGGATCTCTAGCCTTGAGATGGCTACATTCGTGTCCAATGACTGCCTCAACCTCATCCTCCTCTAAGGCTAGTAGGAGCCCTGAGGTGACAATAAGCACCCCTAGTGAAGGCCCTGGGCCTGCTGCAGCAGCATTAGGAGCTGGGTTATTGATGACTAGAATCCTGGGCACTGGGAGCTTAAATCTCTCAAAGACGCGTTTAACGATGCTGTAGAGGTCAACTTGCCTGATCTTCAAGTAGTCTGGTGAGAAGCTGACTCCATGTGTCTCAAGAGCCTGCCTGACCTCTTCCTGGCTGGGAGGCCTCCCTTTAGCGAGGCTACTAGCATAAATATCCTCCTTAACCTCAGAGAACACGCCAAGCCCAAGCTTGCTCAGCACAAGCCTATAGCTCTCGACATCTAGGTCATATTTGACAACATACACATTTGGAGTCTTATCAGTGACCTCCATGCCTCCAGCTAGCAGCATGAGCCTACCTGCCAGAAGCACTATGCTAAGCTGGAGGGCTACTAGAGCTATAGGAGCCATCCTCCCTAGGAGGTAGAAGAGAGGTATGCTCAGAGCCATTGTCAAGATGAAGAAGGGCAGCATGTTATCTGTGAGAAGCCTGCCGAGAGCCCTCCTCCCCTTCCACTCCTCTGGAGCAACCTCACCACCAACCCAGGAGAAGCAGACTCTAGCTGGTATGAGCCTCTCCTCATAAAGCCTCAAGTAGAACTCAATATCCTCTCTGACAGCCCTCTCAACACCTACTGGAGCCTCTCCCTCGCACTTAACCTCAACTCTAATAGGCTTAGCTGCAGTGACCTCTACACCAACACTCCAAAGCCCAGATGGGTGAACCAGCTTAAACCTGAGGCTTCTACCAGGAGCACTAAAGACTTCTCTTATCCTAGAGATCCTAGGGAGAACATACATAGAGTACAGGAATTCGAGGAAGCCAGGAACATATCTCTCACTTAAAGGAGTATATAGGTAGAAGACTCTACTACTCAAACCCCCACCCAGGCAAGTACTCTAACATGATGGAGCCAATAATATTAAGCATGCCATTGGAGAGCTGCCATCACAGTGGTGTTGTTTCAGCAGGAGGTGCTGCTAGAGGCGAGAGGAGGAAGCCATGTAAGTGTACTCATGGGGAGAGCTTAGTGGAATTATGGTAGTGCAGGGGTAGCTATAGCTGCATGCTCTTCAGGCTAGGCTTCTAGCTCTCTTCTCAGCTCTCTGGCCACTATCTTGATGTCTTCTTCACTCAGCCTGCCATAGCTTATCCTCATCCACCTTGGGCTTCCACCGAAGCCTTCTCCTGGAACTACCCCCACACATGCCTCCCTGTCACCTCTGAGAAGTGACTCTGCTAGCTTTATTGTGTCTGGTATCCTTGGGTGTGTGGCGTAGACGTAGAAGGCTCCCCTTGGCTCTATAAGCTTGAAGCCTAGGCTTCTGAGCTCTTCAGCCAGCATGTCTCTCTTATGCCTGTAGTACGCTCTTACCTCCTCGAAGTAGCTTTCTGTAGCATTACGCATCGCCTCAGCATATACTATCTGAGAGACATCTGCTACTCCAGCTGTCGTGTAGTATACTATTCTAGCTGCCCTATCAGCTAGCTCCCTTGTCTGGGCGTATAGGAGGCCTGCTCTCATCCCTGGTAGAGCAAAGGACTTTGAGGCTGTGTCTAGGAGGATGTCGCCTGGGTAGCTTGGCCTCTCCACATAGTAGAGCTCATGGTAAACTGCGTCGTTGATTAAAGCTATGTACCTGGACTGGAGCTCACTCCAGAGCTCCTCGAGCCTCCTTGAGCTAGGAACCCAGCCAGTTGGGTTGTTTGGGTAGTTAACTATGACAGCTGCTGTCTCACTTGCTATCTTAGCCAATATCTCCTCTACGATGTCCTCTGCTATGGGGTTATAGTATCTCTGCTTGACTCCAGCTAGCTCAGCTTGCGTATAGTATAAGGGGAACCCTGGCTTAGGTATGAGGACTTCCCTACCCTTGAAGAGGCTGAAGGCTATGAAGCAGCCGTGTGCTCCACTTGCTGTTATCACAGTCCTCTCAGGGCTATAGCTGACTCCAAGGAACCTCGATGCGAACTCTGCTGCAGCCTCCCTGACGACATCGAGGCCAGGGAAAGGTGTGTAGTCTCGCCCAGGTGAGAAGCCCTTCACATATCTTGAGCCAGCTTCACAGATGTTAGCTAAGAGCTCCTCTACCGAGATGGGTGGAGCATGTGATGGAGCACCTATGTGGGCGTCTACGACACGCTTACCATCCTCCTTAAGCCTCCTACACCTCGAGAATATATCCCTTATCATCGACAACCAGGCCACCAAGCTGCAGAGGACATGGGGATATAAGTCTCACTATAATTGCTTATCAAGCTGCCTCTCGAACTCATGTAGCCTCTAGGCTTCAGCTATGCTGCACACGCGTCTCCAGCGAATTTATATCTCGTTACTCTCTGTGAGTCTCCGGTGAGAAGTTGAGCAGGAGGCTTGGAGCTTATCTCGTGCTGCTGGCAGCAGCCATTCTGGGTGCTCTGGTGCTTAGGGGGGGCAGGGAGCGTGAGCTGGTAGTCTTCTGCGCAGGGTCGCTGAAAATCCCCCTCGAGAAGCTAGCAGAGGAGTATATGAGCCAGCATCCTGGTATCAATGTCGTGGTCGAGGCTAGTGGGAGCATTGAAGCTGTCAGGAAGGTAACTGAGCTCCAGAGGAGATGTGACATCCTAGCTCTAGCAGACTACAGGCTGATACCAAAGTACATGATACCAGAGCATGCAAGCTTCTACATTACCTTCGCCACAAACAGGATAGTCCTCTGCTATACTAGCAGAAGCAGGTATGCTAGCGAAGTGACATCTGAGAACTGGCATCAGATACTGAGGAGGAGTGATGTGAGATATGGCTTTGCAGACCCCAATAGGGATCCATGTGGCTATAGGTCTATTACTGTAATTGCATTAGCCAGCTTATACTATGGTGACCCAGCTATACTAGAGGAGCTTGTGCTAGAGAAGAGCAACATAGAGCTTAGAGAGCAAGGTGGCAGGCTACACCTGCATGTCCCAGCCTCACTAGCTGTCAGAGGAGAGCTCGTCGTGAGAGCTAAGAGCATAGACCTCATAGCCTTGCTTGAAGCAGGGTCGCTAGACTATGCATTCGAGTACAGGAGTATAGCAGTTCAACATAACCTTAAGTTCATAGAGCTACCTAGTGAAATCAACTTGGGAAGCCCACTATACGAAGACCTCTACAAGAGGGTTTCAGTACATATTCTCTGTGGGACAAGCAAGGAGAGGGAGATTGAGGGGAAGCCCATAGTATACGGAGCTACGATACCCGCTACAGCAGAGAACAGAGAGGGTGCAGTCGAGTTCCTCAAGCTCCTGCTAGGCAGCACAGGAAGAGAGGTCCTTACTGCATGTGGACAGCCATTCCTCAGTAGGCCAGCTGGCTTCGGTGAGCTGCCAGAGGAGCTGAAGCCTCTACTCGAAGGCTAAAGCCCAGTGTCATAGAGCCTCTACCTACGCCCCCCAGCCACGACATCAGCACCTCATCTCCCTAAACCTACCCTATAGGGCTTTGAGAAGCTCATGCATCACGCTAGCTTGCCAGCTGAGACAGCGAAGCTGAGGCAACACCACCTTCCCTAGGTAAAGCTGCTAGACCTCAACATGAGACCTATAACCGAGGCTCACCCTAGGAGGCGCTCCTGGTAGCTTTGAATCTGGAACCCAAGCTAGGCTACACGGTACAAGCTGTGATCTCAGCGATGGCTGACATCTATGCCTCTAGCAGCCAGCATTAGAGGAGACACAGTGATGCAGCTGGCATTCAAGCTGAGAGCTCCAGGGAGACAGTTTAGGCTCCTTCTAGAGGCTATAAGCTGAGAGCATAGTGGGCTCCTCCTAGCCGGTAGCTTATCCTGATGGCGTTAGGAAGAAGGATGGCTTAGAAGCTTCTTCCCCCTTAAGCTTCATCTTCTTCCAGTCATGGGCGACAGCTATCCTCCTACCTCTCTTCTCCATTAGATACCTGTATGCTGAGAGTGCTGCTATTGCTCCTGCTGCAGCTGATATCACTGCCTGCTTGTATGGTAGGTCTGTTACGTCACCTGCTGCAAACACTCCTTCAGCTGACGTCCTACCTAGCCTGTCTACTATCACCTCTCCCCTCTCATTGAGCTCCACAAGCTCTCTGACTATTCCTGTCTCAGGAGTGTAGCCTATCTCTATGAAGACTCCATCTACCTCAAGCTGGACTTCACCTTCCGGCGTCTCTATGACGACCCCCTTGACTGTGCTTTCGCCGAGTATCTCAGTGATCTTTGACTTTGGCATAGCCTTCACGTTTGGCTTAGAGGCTATGGCCTCATAGAGCTCTCTTTCTCCCCCTGGTGTCTCAGCTGGAAACACCCAGTAGACTTCTCTTGCTTGGCTGGCTAGCATGCTAGCTGCCTCTATTCCATGGTGTCCTATAGCTGCTAGAGCCACCTTCCTACCCTTGAATAGTGGGGCATCACATGTAGCGCAGTAGCTTACTCCTCTACCCTTCAGCCTCCTCTCCCCTGGAACACCTAGCTCCTTTGGCTTCTTGCCAAATGCCAGTATGAGAGCCTCTGCCTCATATGTAGCTCCTGTCACTGTCTTGACCCTGTATGAGCCTTCAGCCTTCTCAATCTCAGAGACCTCATCAAGCTTTATCTCTGCTCCAAATGCTCTAGCCTGCTCTTCAACCATCTTAGCTAGGCTAAAGCCATCTATCGACTTAACCCCAGGGTAGTTCTGGATCTCTGTAGCTAGCAGCAGCTGGCCACCGATATCCATCGTGACTACTAGCGTCCTGAGGTTCTGCCTAGCAAGATAGAGAGCTGCTGTGAGGCCAGCTATACCACCTCCCACTACAACCACGTCATAGCTGGCTTCTGACTCCATGCTCTCACCTGGATGTAAGCTGCCTACAGCCATATCAGCGTCTTCCTGCTGCTATTAAAACCTTGACTCAATGCTATGGTATAGGAGAGCACATGCTTAGATGGCTGAGATAGCTTAAGGCATTTGAATAGCTGCATCCTATGAGAGAAGCTGAGCCTGGAATCGAGGGACAGAGGCTGCTGAAGAATAAGGATAGCTACTTGGAAGCTGAGGTAAAAAAAGGGAGGGTTAGGCTACTTTGATTCCCTTTGAGTTCTCCCAGATGCCATGGAGGTTACAGTAGCCTAGGATCCAGATCCTAGAGCTTTTACTGAGCTTCATCTTGAAGACCGCCTTTGGCTCTCCATATGCTGGGCCTAAGTCTATTGTCGCCACATGTACTGGATTGAAGGCTCTTCCTTCTTCCTCTATGAAGACCTGAATCCACTTGATGTGATGCTCCCATGTATTAGGGTGTGGAACCTCTCTCCCCACTATGACCTTCACCTCAAACTCCTCGCCTGCTTTAACCTGATCTGGAGCCTCTATCCATGGTGTATGCTTTTCACCTAACACCTTATCTTCGTGAGCTGATGTATATATCATGTCACCAAACCTCCTGGCCATGCTCTCACCTCTCTGGCCAGGAGGTCAGGCTCCTGTGACTATACGCTCATATTCCTCTAGTGCTGTCATGAAGAAGTCATGGTGTCTTTCCTCGTCTTCCAGGATCCTCTCAAATAGCCTTCTAGTCACTACGTCACCTTCCTCCTCAGCTACCTTTATGATTGACCTATAGAGCTCAATTGTCTTCTCCTCGTCCTTGAGGTCTTGCTTCAGCATCTCTCTTAGGTTCTCACCTACAGTTATGGGAGCTGGCTGAGTTGTAGGCTTCTCTCCCAGGTACCAAAGCCTCTCAGCTATGCTCTCTGCATGCTTCATCTCCTCTATAGCTATCTTCTTGAACTCATCTGCTATAAGGTGATGTAGTATACCAGCTGTCTGGATGTGCTGCCACATGTATTGGATAGACACCTGGATCTCCATAGCTATAGCCTGGTTGAGAAGGTTCTTCAGCTTCTCACTTACCTTAAGAGTAGCCACCTAAACACCTCTCAGGGAAGCTTGTGGATAGCTGTTTAAAAGTGTTGCTCAAGGAATCAGGTGGCTACAGCATGGTGGGCTTAGACCCCGAGAGAGCTTGGCTAGCAGAGCATAGTACCATGTATGCCTCCCACTGACATCTGAAAGCTGAGGGGAAGCTGCAGCTACTTCAGCAGCCTTGCTGGCACCTGAGCTCTCAGCTTATATCAGGTAGCTGTGGAAGGCTTTTATAAGCTGCTGCCTGCTGACTAGCATAGAGTGTAGGAAGCATGTAGGTAGCTGATGCTCGTGTGCTCCTCTGAGGCTGATGCTTAGAGCAGCTAGCTCGGTGATGCCTGTGGGTGTTGATGGTGTTCTTAAGGCTCTTGGCAGCGAAGTTAGGCGTAGGATCCTAGGTGAGCTCTATGCTAGAGGTAGGCTGAGGTATAGTGAGCTGATGCATGCTGTTGGGATTAAGCAATCTGGGTGGTTTGCTCACCACCTTAAGCTCCTGCTTTCAGCTGGCCTAGTCAAGAGGGATGGTGAGGGGAGGTATTACCTCTCTTCCCTAGGTAGAAGAGCTGTCTTGCTTGTTGAGGGAGTTGAGAGGAGTGGAGGAGTTTCCATCAGGGTCATGGAGAGCATGCTTAGAATGACTCCTCTAGATGAAGTTAAGGCTACTTGGGGGCTTATCACCCTTGTTTACGCCATCTCTCTCGCCACTCTAGGCGGCTGGCTGAAGCTCCTCTCACTGGCATTAGGGCTAGCTTCACTCCTGCTCTATGCTTCCCTAGGCATGTCTCTCAGATCCCTATACTGCCTCCCACTCTTCCTCAACATCTACTGGGTGCCTATCAAGCCTGCTAGATGGAAGCCTACTCTAGTGTCCATGGTATGTGGCATAAGCTCTGCCCTAGCCTTCCTCAGCAGCTTAAGCTGGAGGCTCAAGCTGCCTCTAGGCTTCGGGCTGCTTGCTATAGCAGCTTCAGCATCATACCTAGGGTACCGTAGCGCAGTCAGGAGTGTGAGATAGCTGTATAAGCCCATATACATGGCTGTATAAGCCCTTATACGGGGTAAGCTTATCAGCATGCTCCAAGGTGGGTTGTAGGTGGCTGGATGGAGCCTAAGCTGCTGGCCTTAGCTCCAGTCATAGCGCTACAGGTTGTGCTCCAAGCCTACTCCCTCTATGACCTAGCTAAGCGGAGAGGGGGCAGGAGGATCCTCTGGGCTGCTATAGTGCTGCTCCTAGGCTACATTGGGGCAGTAGCATACCTGATATGGGGTAGAGAGCGTGATTGAGCTCAGGGGGCTCACCAAGTACTATGGCAGGATACGTGGAGTAGAGGAGCTGTCTCTAGATGTCTCTAGGGGAGCTATCTGCGGGCTAGTAGGCCCTAATGGCGCAGGGAAGACTACAACCTTAAGGCTGCTTTGCTGCCTGCTCAAGCCTACATCTGGAGAAGCTTGGGTTGCAGGGGTATCGATAAGAGAGGAGCTTGAGGTGAAGAAGCGAGTAGGCTACCTCCCTGAGACGCAGCCCTTATACGGCTTCCTGACTGTTAGGGAGCACATAGAGCTAGCTGGGAGGCTCCGCAAGCTCCCGAGAGGGGAGCTGAAGGCTAGGGTCAAGCTTCTCATGGAAGAGCTCAAGCTAAGCCAGCTAGAGGAAAGGAGGTGTAGCACTCTCAGCCTAGGGCAGCGTAGGAGAGTAGGCTTAGCTCTAGCTCTCATAGGAGACCCACAGGTCCTACTGCTAGATGAGCCTACATCAGGCTTAGATCCAGCTCAGAGAGCTAGCTTACTCAAGCTAATCAAGGCCATGGCTAAAGGCAGTAAGACAGTGCTCCTCTCCTCCCATGTGCTCCATGAGGTCTCTGAGGCATGTAGCATGCTAGCTGTCTTAAGTGGAGGTAGGCTCATCTACCAGGGTGGCGTCGAGGAGTTCAGAGAGAAGTACTGTCCCATCGTAGAGGTTGAGGGCCCTGGAGTAGAGAAGCTTGAAAGCGAAGTCAGAGAGATGTGGTGGGCTACCTCAGTGAAGGCTGGGAGATGCAGGCTCACAGTCGAAGCTAGAGACCTGGATGCAGCTAGGCTTGGGCTCGTGAAGCTCCTAGCAGCCTACAGCATACCTGTGAGGTCGCTTAGGTCACCTGGCTTAGAGGAAGCCTACCTCAAGCTGGTAGGTGAGCAGGTTGCAGGAGCTTAAAGCTCTAGTGTGGAAGGAGCTTAAGGAGCATAGGCTAGCATACCTGGCTTTAGCTGCTGCCATGCTGGCCTTAGGTGCTGCAAGCGTAGCTGTAGTCTATGCTCTCCCAGAGATCCTCCCAGAGGAGCTCAGGGCTGTGGTACCTGAGCTAGGAGCCCAAGACGCCTTAAGAGACTACTTCGAGAACACAGCACAGATAGCAATGCTCCTAGCAGCCTTACTAGCCTCTACCTCGATGGCTAAGGAGGCTGAGAAAGGGACCATAGAGCTTCTGCTATCCCACCCAGTCAGGAGAGAGCTAGTGGCCTTAGCTAAGCTAGCATCAACCCTAGCAGCATCCCTAGGCTCACTTGCCCTAGCATCGCTTGCAACATGGGCTTACTCAAGGATCCTAGGCCCCTATCCCATAGCTAGAGTTGCTGAGGCAACTCTACTAGCCTCAGCCTCCCTAGCCTACACATGTACCTCATCAGCTCTCCTAGGAGCATTGTTCAGGACACAGCTCTCAGCTGGAGCGTCAGCTGCAGCCTTGCATATAGCGTCACTAGCAGCTCAAAGCCTAGCCTCAAGCCACTGGGCAGCTAAGCTCCTACCACACTACAGCACTCACATGGCTTTAGCTACCATAGCTGGAGAAGCCTCAATGAAAGCTCCTCTAGCCCCATTAGCTTACGCTGCTCTGCTATCTTCAGCTACCCTAGCCACCTATGGTAGGCGAAGGTAGCGCTAAGCCCCGCAGGTCACCTAGGAGGCTTCTCCAAGTATATGCTAGGCTCCCCACCGTATCTCGTAAGCCAGACTTGAACAACCTCCGGTATGGTCAAGACACATATCTTCCCTTGCTCCTGAAGCTCCAGCAGCTTCAAGACCACAGTCCTCTCGAAGCTCTCTATGAACCCTGGCTTGGTGAGCATACTATGCCCGAGGAAGACTGTTGCAGTATATATCCTTCCTAGCTTTAACTCACCTCTCTCTATCTTAGCTATCAGCTCTAAGACTCCCTGTAGGCTCCCAGTATACCTGCCTACTGTAATGAGAGGCTGGCTCTCATCATGGCTATAGAATTCTCCTACCTTAGGCCTCCACACGCCAGATGCCACAGGATCTCCCCTGTGCCCTGGGTTGCTCTCACCCCATAGGATCCTAGCCTTCCAAACTGCCTCAGGGAACCTACTCCCTCTCAGAGGCTCCTGGAACCTAGGCCAGTCCTGGTATAAGGGAGAGCTCTCATCGAATATATGTCCTCCAACTACAGGTGATGGCTCAGCTCCAAGAAGCTCTATCAGGTAAGCTACATCAGCATAGTTATAGCCTTCACTCTCATGTGAGTGAGGATCTATCGAGACACCTAGGCTCTGAAGATACACTATCACATTCACTCCTCTGGTATCCTCCATGAGATCCTTAGTCTCCCACCTCCTAACACCCTCTAGGAAGTTCCAGTCAGTCTGGAAGTCGAAGGAAAGTCCATGGGACCACAGCATCTCAGCGAACTCTACTAGAGCCCTCCTATAGGCTAGGTAAGCTGTCCTATTGACCCTGAAGTCAGGGTAAAGCCTGTGATATGGGTCTTCACTATGCATTACAATAGAGACATAAACTAGGCACCTAACTCCATCACCCTCCATGCTAGGCTCAGCCTCTCGTCTAGGAGGCGGAGAAGGCTCTGCAGAAGGCGGAGAAGGCTCATGGCTCCTAAGCTGAGCCCCATATAAGAGGAGGGCTGCAGCCACTAGAGCTGTACACACTAGGACTAAGGCTAAAGCCCTCATGGCATAGAGCAGCCTACACAGCTAATAAACCTTCAGAACACAGAGTCCATGCTATCACCAGAAGCTCAAGACCCTCAGCCCTCAAGAAGCAAACTTAACCGACATGACTCCATGTAGGCTTCAGGAAGCCTATGCAGCCTCCTCAGAGAGCTCACAGCACCCATAAGGCTACTAAGCCTCAGCCTCATAGAGCTCGTACTAGGACGAGAGCTACATACCCTAGTGAAGAGCCCTCTGAAGCCCAGCTCACCCTGTAAACAGAGGCTTCCACTTCTATCTCCATCTTTAAAGCCTGAGAGCAGAGAGGACATAAGGTAGTTGGAGAGCAGCTCTATACCCTAGCTAGTAGGAAAGCCTTAAATACCCCTTCAAGATGGAGCATATAGCCTTCATAGGTTGCTGCTAGGCTATCAGTTGTCTAGCTGTAGCCTTTGGAGGCTTCCAGAAAGGAGGAAGCATGCAAGCTGTTAAAGCCTCTAAGCTGTTTGCCCTCTTCTTGATCCTGTCTACACTACTGATGGCTCTATCAGCAGTACAGCCACCAGCACAGAAAGCAGCAGCTCAGCCAC
>JAVCBW010000057.1:0-54035 GCA_037917675.1 Thermoproteota archaeon | reverse complement strand
AGAGAAGCGTGAGGACGGAGACTTCTGGATAGTGGGAGATGGGAGGAGAGTTGAGAGAGGTAGGGTATGCTCCAGCTGACTTGGAGCTCAGCTAGGAGAGCTGCCAAGTGCCTTCAGCTGCCAAGACGACCTCCTAGAGCCTCAAGGCAGCTTGCTTCAGCTAAAGACCTGTAAGCTGACATAGCCTGCTATCAGCGACGTAGGCTGCAGAGACTGGCTAGCACCGTCTCCTGATTTTCTGAAGCTGTAAGCGAGCTCCCCTCAAGCTTCCGCCATAGGTGAACAGCCTTCTCCCCAATAATGGCGAGGAGAGCTTGCTTCGCTGCAGAAGCTCAGGATGGGTCTCTCTAGGCATATACTTGCCGAGCTTAGCACTAGAGCAGCAGGGTACATGGATTAACTCTTTATACTTGGAGGGCTGATGGAGGCTATGCAGCCTCCATCACTCAGAGACGTGATTGAAGCCCGTAGGGTTGTTGGTAGACACCTCCGTAGGACTCCTCTAATGTACTCTAAGCTCCTGTCTAGGGAGCTTGGGTTCGATGCCTACGTGAAGTGTGAGAACATCCAGGTTACTGGAGCCTTCAAGGTCAGAGGTGGAGTCAACCTGATATCTAAGCTCTCAGACGATGAGAAGAGGAGGGGTGTTATAGCTGTCTCAACTGGAAACCATGGGCTCTCCATAGCTTATGCAGCGTCTCTATTTGGGGTAGAGGCTACCATAGTCGTGCCTGAGGGCTCTAACCCGTATAAAGTTGAGGCTATAAGAGACCTGGGCGCCAGAGTCCTGTTTAAAGGCAGGGACTATGATGAGGCTAAGGAGTGGACTGAGAAGGTTGCTGCAAGAGAGTATAGATACGTACACTCTGGAGATGAGCCTCTGCTGATAGCTGGAGTAGGAACCCTATACCTCGAGATACTAGAGGACCTACCTGACGTAGACTACATCATATGCCCTGTTGGAGGTGGAAGCGGTGCTTCAGCAGCATGCATAGTAGCTAAGTCGATAAACCCTGATATAAAGGTGGTTGGGGTCCAGGCTGCAGGGGCTCCAGCCGTATACCTCTCATGGAAGAGCAGGAAGCCAGTCAAGATGGATAGGGTAGAAACCTTCGCTGAAGGGCTCGCCACCAGAGCACCATTCAAGCTGACCTTAGAAGTCATGTGGAAGCATCTTGATGACATGATTCTGGTAGAAGATGAGGAGATAGCTAGAGCCATAGTCCTGCTACTTAAGTCGATCAGGCAGGTTGCTGAGGGAGCTGGAGCAGCTTCAACTGCAGCTGCAGTGAAGCTCAGAGAGAAGCTTGAGGGGAAGAAGGTAGCCCTAGTTCTGAGTGGAGGAAACATAGAGTATGAGAGGCTAAAAGAGATCTTAGCCAGATATGGGTAGCCTACTAGCATGAGAGGCTATCAGAGCCCTGAGGAGGCTCTAACCTCCCTCCAGCACGCTCTCTATGAACTCCACTAGAACTGAAGCTGGCACAGCCCCCTCGAAGCCAGCTAAATCATTCACTATAGTCTTTGGGACAGCCATCACACCATACTTAGAAGCTAGCTGAGGAAACTCGCTTGCCTCAATGACCTTAGCCCTAACGAGATCTGACTCAACTGCAAGCTGGAATGCAGCTAGAGCCATCTGAGGGCAGTATGGGCAAGTTGGTGTGACAAACACCTTAAGCTCAACAGGCTTCCCAAGGGCCTTAGCTCTGTCTCTGACCTCACCTGGGAGCTCTGTCCTACCTCTACTGACATCTACTATAGCCTGGAGGAAGCTCCTAAACTCATAGCCAGCTGGGATCCCATAGAACCTCAGCCCATAGTCCCTCTCCCCAACTATAGCAGTACAGGGTGCTACATCCACATCAAAGCGGCGAGCTGCATCCCTATCCTCCTCAAAGTCATGCACCACAACTTCAAGCAGAGGAGAAAGCTCTGCCAGCTCACTATACAGCTGAGCTATCTCACCACAGTACATGCAGTCGAACTCTATCGTGAAGAAGTGTAAAGCCACCTTACCCTCCAACTTCGAGAAAAACCTCTCCTGTATAGCTCTCCTATCCCCCTCAGACAGCAAAATGCCCCCCACATACGCGTGTCAGCTACATCTTAAAAGCGTTGCTGAACCAAATCAATCCTCTAAGCCATACCCCCACTGAAGTCATGCCTAACCCAGCTCAGCAGGCCACTCAGACTACAGTACCTTTGAAGCCAGGAGCCAAGAGGCTGCCAGCTGCATGCCATGGCTCTCCCTCAATAGCTCTATAGTCTTCCGCTGCCTTCATGCAGCTAGCGCTAGCCTAAGGCCTCTCTGATCTCTCTCACCTCACCTCTAAGCTCACTAAGCTCGCTCTCAAGCTCCTCAACCCTGTCCCTAATGTCCTCAAGCTCACTCTCAACCTCCTCTATCCTCCTCTCAAGCTCCTTAAGCCTCCTCCTAGCATCCTCCATGCTATAGCACCAGCTGCTCTGGTCCTCCGCTACTTTTAAAGCATTCGCTACACGTGTAGCGGAAAGCACCTCTCACTACACTTTAAACATGTCTACGGAGGCTAAAGGCTACAAGCATGCAGCGGTCCCAGTCTACTCGCTACCTGAGAGCAGGTGGGCGAAATAGTTATATTCCAGAGGCCTGCGCCTCATGGTGCCTATGTGAGGCGGCTTCTGCTAGCTGCGGCCTTGACTGGAGTGCTCTACTCTAGCTTCCTCCTCTCTCTAGCTGGAGGATATGCTACTCCACTAGTCTATGCTGTTAGAGTCGAGCATGCAATTAAGGACCTAAGGGAGCTTACATCCTATAGTAGGAAGTGCTTTGAGCCAGATGTGAATAGGAGTGCAAGGTGGCTCCTAGGAGAGCTTAGGGAGATTGGGGTGGAAGCTTGGCTTGAGGAAGTCAGCTACATGTGGCAGGGCTCACAGTATACCTCCTATAACGTGGTAGGTGAAGTTAAGGGTGAGAGCAGGCTGACAGTCTTGCTTACAGCACACTATGATAGCATATCCTGGGAGCCTCTCGAGGGGAGAGCTCCTGGTGCAGATGATGATGGAAGTGGAGTGGTAGCAGTGCTTGAGGTCCTCAGGATAGTGAGAGCTCTCAGGCTGAGGTACACGCTCAGAGCTGTCTTCTTCACAGCAGAGGAAATAGGGCTAGTTGGATCAGAAGCCTATGCTAAAGCCCATGCCGGCGAGGCTGCTCTGACAGTAGCTCACGTGCAGCTTGACATGATAGGGTACAGCCACCCTCTAGTGGTGTTCGCTGGAGTAAAGGGTAGGCCTCTAGACGACAGGACTATGAGGCTAGCTGAGGACGTCACTGAGCTCATCCAGGAGGCTGGAGTCGAAGCTAGCTGGGAGCTCGCACCATACCCACTCTCAGATAGCTATCCACTCTGGGCTTCAGGTATCCCAGCTGTATGCATCTCAGAGAAAGACGTCTTTCAGCATCCATACTTCCATACTCCAAGAGACACAGTCGATAACTCGATCAAGCCAGAGGTCTTAGAGAGGTCTATCATGGCAGTCGTCAATGTCATCGTGAAGCTGACTGAGGCAAGCGACCTGAGCATAGAGGCAGCTAAGCTAGCTCAGTGGCGTGGTGTAGTCACGGCTCCAGCTCAAGCAGACTATGAGGCTAGCTGCCTCATAGTCAGGAGGCTTGGAGGCTCCTCTCAGACAGCACACGTCAAGACGCTCATAGGAGGCCCTATAGCTAACCCTGAGTGCAAGAGGTGGAATGAGCTGGCTGGCATAGAGTTCACTGAGACTGAGGGAGGTCTGAGGCTAGAGTACCCTAGTGGAAGCATCGAGTTTAAGAGACACATGTGGAGGAGAGAAGACTACGCTGTGCTAGCTCACATAATCCATGAGGGAGAGAGCATCATGCTGCTAGAGGGCTGCACTAGATACGGGACATATGCTGCAGCCCTAGCGTATGTGTCGCTAGAAATCCAGGGCTACATGGCTATAATCCACTGGGCTGACTCAGATGGGGATGGTAGAGTCGAGCTGGGTGAGCTTGAGCTGCATATGCTATCAGGCTAAAACACAGGCAGAAGCTCTATGATAGCATCTACAACCTTAGCTAGCTCAGCTACCCCCCTCCTCTCCCTCCTAGCTATCTCAGGAGGCTCAGCTGGTATCCTAGATCCCATGTAGGCATTCACCACAGCAGTCTGAGCCTCCTCTAGCGCTCTAGCAGCCAGCATCACGCTTCCTGCATGCAGGTGTATCGTCAAGTCATTGATGAAGAGCACTGGAGTAGGATCTCTGACATATGCCTCCAGCAGCCTACTAGTCTCTCTAGCATTCTCCTCTGCTATAGCTAGAGCCTCTCCCCTGCTCCTAGACTGAAGCCTCGGCCCTCTCACCCTCGCCTTAAGATACCTGAGGCCCCCTGGCAGCTGAATGTACTCACTTATGACACCACCTACCCTGATACCTCTCACCATAAAGCTCTCTGGAGCAAAGTCCAGTACTGTGATAGCATCGATAGGCTCAGCTTCAAGAGCCTGAGCTAGAAGAGAAGCAGTGAGAGCAGTCTTACCTGACCCAACCTCACCCACTATCAGCGTCTTCAAGCCTCTAAGCTCACCATACCTCAACCCTAACACCTAGCAGACCTGATCTGATGCCTCCAGACTCACCATAGAGGAGAGCTCCAATGTGAGCTCCCACCTAGCTCCTCGAGGCCAAGTGGAGAGCATGCTCCAGCAGCTACCAGCATTATTAAGCATAGCATACCATGCTCTTGAGCTCTAGCATCACATGCCAGCAGGGCTATAGCTTATAAGCTGAAGCCTCTAGGGCTAGGGGGCTACTTGATTACAGTAGGCGAGTACTTGATTACTGCTGAAGACATCGTTGAGCAGGCTAGAGGGCTGAAGCTCCTAAGGATATACTGGCTCCAGTATACTCTAGCTGGTGAAGCCCTCAGAGCCTATAGGAGAGGAGACCTAGCTAGAGTCACTGAGGTAAAGGATGTCGTCGATGAGGCTAAGGTGATGCTTGAGCCCTATGCTGACACAGGAGAGCTAGGTGCTAGAATCTATGTGATGCAGCTAGCTGGAATGTCCTGTGTCCTAGCTCAGATGCTTAAGCCAAGAGAGCCATCTGAGGACATAGAGAAGCTGGCTGCCAGCCTAAGCGACGAAAACATAGCTAAGCTCGAGGGAGAGCTCACATCCAGAGCCCTCAAAGCCTACCTAGCCGAGGACACCAGAGAGCTAACAGAGCTCAGAGAAGTAATACTCAGAATCCTCAAGCAAACCAGCCCTGAGAGAAACATAGTTGAAAGGCTATGCGGAGTCGAAAGCTTCATATCAGCTGCCATAACCGAGCTTGAAAGCCACAAAACCTAGCAACACACATAGGAGGCTGCTAGCTTCACCAACTGACCTACAGTCAACTACAATGCAGCCTAGCTCAACAGCAAGCAGGCTGATAAGCCTACTGCCCCTCCTCGAAAGCCTCTAGCAGCCCTCTCACCCTCAGAACCTTGACCACACTATAGCCTATCAGAGAGCCAGGAACACAGCTTGCAAGCCAGAATAACGTGAAAAGCAAAGCCTGGTTCGTCAACCCAAGTATGCTTGGCATAGCCTTACCATAAGCTGGAGCCACCAGTGTAGCTGATATCACTGCTCCAATAGATGTCCCAACTGGCTCACATAAGGCAGCTACATCTCTCCTTACAAGCCTGTATGCAAAGCCAACAACCAGTGCACCTGGAATCCCACCTGGGAAAGCAAATACCGTCCCTACACCAAGCAGATTCCTGATCACACCTGTAAGCGTAGCCACGAGAGCAGCCCACCAAGGCCCCAAGACAACACCAGCTATAGCATTGATCATATGCTGAAAGGGATACGCCTTAGTAGGCCCCATCGGTATGTACATTGGAGACAGCACGACACCCAGTGCAGCCATCATAATAGAGAAAGCAAGCTTCCTCGTGAATCCCATAAGGCACCACAGCCTCAGCCACCATCTTTAAAAATTTTTATAACACAGTTATGAAGATAGCCTATAAAGCATAAAGGCAAATACAGCAAGCTTCATAAGATAGCATCTAAACTACTCACCTAACAATAAGCAGTAGAGCACCTCCTCCAATACCTAAAGAATGCAGAAGCCACATCTCCCGTCAGGTATGCTTCAAAGAGCCTATTGGGCAGCAAGAAGAGACAGAATACCCTATATCCCAAGTTTCACACTAGAGTAGAAGCAGGGAGCCTTAAGACACATCCTCCAGTGCCACATCAAGCTAACAAATATGCTCCAAGATCCAGCAACCACAACTACCTGCCACACCATCTAGCTCATTAAGAGAAACCTACCACCATATCCTAGGCCACTTTGAACATAAGGAGCAACGCTGCCATGGAGAATCAATGTAAACTATGACACAAATACTTATTAGTCTGAGAAACAGGGGGTATAGGGACTTAAGAGGATTGAGGTAATACACATGAGAGGAAAAGCAGCTCTAGCTGTCTTGCTGATGCTCTCCCTCATACTCAGCTTAACAGGAATTACAGTAGCGACACCCGAGCAGGATAGAGTAAGAGTGATAATAACAGTTGACAAGAGCTTCGATGAGAAAGCTATCATGGCAGCTGGAGGCAAAGTCATAGCGAGAGGGAAGATCCTACCAATAATCATAGCAGAACTCCCTAGACATGCTATAGGGCAGATAGCAGAGGCTAGGGGTGTTGTGAGAGTAGAGCAAGACACTGAAGTACGCGTGCTAGGAGGTAAGCCTCCAAGCCCACCAGGGAAGGATAAGGATAAGGAGGCACAGCAGCCTCCTCAGCAGATCCCCTGGGGGGTTGATAGGATAAATGCTATAGAGGCATGGAGCACTAGTGACGGGTCTTCTGGCGGTGTGATAGAGGTGGCGATCATAGATACAGGTATAGACATCGACCACCCTGACCTCCAAGCTAACATAGCCTGGGGCGTCAGCGTGCTTCACGGAAGAGTCTCAACGAAACCTAGAGACTACAAGGATGAGAATGGGCATGGAACACATGTGGCTGGGATAATCGCAGCACTAAACAATGAGATAGGTGTTGTAGGTGTTGCTCCAGCAGTCGAGATATACGTAGTCAAAGCTTTCGGAGCCTCAGGAACTGGGTGGATTAGCGACATAATCCTCGGCATAGAGCAGGCTATGCTAGGGCCTGATGGCAAGCTAGACCGTGATGGAGACTGTGTAGTAGCAGGAGACCCAGATGATGACGCAGCTGAGGTGATCTCAATGAGCTTCGGGAGCTCAAGCCCAAGCGACACACTACACGATGCTCTCATAGAAGCTTATGACTATGGCATAGTACTTGTAGCTGCAGCTGGAAACGAAGGGGCCTTAACGCCTAGCTATCCAGCAGCCTACCCGGAGGTGATAGCTACTGGTGCAACTGATAGCAATGATAATGTTGCCTCGTGGAGCAACAGAGGTGTAGAGCTCACGGCACCCGGAGTAAATATCCTGAGCACATATCCAGATGACAGCTACAAGGAGCTAAGCGGGACATCGATGGCATGTCCACATGTCAGCGGAGTCGCAGCACTAATCCAAGCTGCATACTACAACGAGTATGGGGTAATCTTATCTGTCGGAGGGTTCAGTGACACAGGATGCTTAACAGTCAGAGGGATATTGCATGACAAAGCAGATGACAAAGGTGACCAAGGCTATGACTCAGACTACGGCTATGGGATAGTAAGGGCAGACCTAGCAGTAGAGGCAGCAGTAGGGGCAGCGGGCTAGCTTCCATCCATCTATTTTGACGCATAAACTAGGCTATAGGCAATAGGTGCTTCAAGCCAATTGAGTTGTCAAAAACTGATATCCTCTACTGTAGGGAAACTGGATGCTGAGGTGAAGAGTGTTGTAAGATAGGATTTCAAGGCTTGGCGTATGGATGTGCTGAAAGGGAGAGAGTTAGGCTTGTAGAGAGAGCTTGATGCTTTTAAGGGGGCTATGAAGCTGATCTCAGCACATGCCTGTGATGGTAGCGTTCTTTGATATCAGCTGCATGGTGTAGAGGAGCTGGAGGCTGGTGGGTGTAGCTCAGCTTAGAGCAGCTCGGTAGGTATGTGCTGGCATAAAGGCTTTCTGCCCTCCCTTTATCATCCTGTAGGCTTTGTTGTTTGCTGCCACTGCTATGGGGAGTTTTAGCTTTCTAGCTTTCTGCTAGGTGCTCTGGTAGATGGCTACTTTACTCCTAGGAACACTTTCCTGAGGTCTTTGTCCTCTAGGATTTCTTTCCCTGTTCCCTCTAGGGCTTTTCTGCCTGCTACGAGCACGTATCCTCTGTCTGCTATGCTCAGAGCTCTCCTTGCATGCTGCTCTACTAGGAGTATAGGTATGCCTGCCTCTCTTATCTCTCTTAGCTTCTTGAAGAGCTCTCCAGCTGGCTTTGGAGCTAGGCCTGCTGCAGGCTCATCTAGCAGGAGCACCTTTGGCTGTATCATCAGGGCTCTAGCTACAGCTAGCATCTGCCTTTCTCCTCCACTCAGGACTGCTGCCTTCTGCTTTCTCCTCTCCTTTAGTATCGGGAACATCCTATACATCTCTCCTATCCTCTCCTTGAGCTCCTGCTTACTTGATATCAGGTAGCCTCCCATCTCTAGGTTCTCTTCGACTGTCAAGTCTGGGAACACGTTTGCTACCTGAGGGACGTAGCCTAACCCCATTTTCACCTTTGCCTCTGGTGGTGCTCTGGTTATTTCCTCTCCCATGAGGTAGATTTCTCCCTTGAAGAGGGTTGCTAGCCCGAGTATCGTCTTGAGCAGGGTGCTTTTCCCGCTTCCATTTGGCCCTACTAGTGCTACTAGCTCTCCTTCATCTAGGTAGATGTCTACTCCCTGGACTACTACAGCTTTCCCATAGCCTCCATATATGCCTCTCGCCTCTAGTATGGGCACATTATCCACCTAGATAGGCGTCTACTACTCTCTCGTCCTTGACTACGTAGTCTGGTGGCCCATCACATATCACTTTACCTTGATGCATGACTATGACTCGCTCAACGTAGTCAAAGAGCACGTCTAGCCTGTGCTCTATTATCATGAATGTGAGCCCTAGCTCATCTCTCAGCTTAACTATCCTCTCGAATATCTCTCTAGCGAGCTTTGGGGCTACGCCTGCTGTTGGCTCGTCTAGCAGCAGGAGCTTAGGCTCTCCCATGAGAGCTCTGCTGATCTCTATGAGCTTCATCTGGCCTCCTGAGACCTCTCCTGACCAGCTCAGCCTCACCTGGGTGAGCTGATGCGCCTTTATCAACTCTAGGGCTCTCTTGGCTAGAGACCTCTCCTGCCTCTCCCAGATCCCTCTGAACAAGGCTTTCACAGGGCTCTCGCCTACCTGGCCTCTAGGTGGGACCATCATGTTCTCTATGACTGTCATCCCTAGGAACAGCCTTGGGTTCTGGAAGCTTCTCACAATCCCTCTCTTGAAGACCTCATGTGGCTCTAGGCCATCTATCCTCTCTCCCCTGAAGTATATTCTGCCTGAGTCAGGCTTGTATACACCTGATATGACGTTGAAGAGGGTTGTCTTCCCGCTTCCATTCGGCCCTATTATGCCGAGGATAGACCCCTCATCTATGCTGAAGCTGACGCCATCTACAGCCTTTACTCCACCAAAGTACTTCCTTACATCCTCAAGCTTAAGTATCTCCAAGCTACCACCAAAAATTGGGGTTGGGGGCTAGCTGAAGAAGCTCACCTTCTCTGCTGTGAAGCTCCAGGATCCTACCTCCTTGAACTTGTACTCTCCTGCCTCAACTACCACCATCCAGATCCTGTAGTCGCTTCCAGCACAGTCCCCGTTCTCATCTAGCCTCTTGTAGCCGCTTGCTCCAATGTACTTCTCAGCTACAGTCGGCAGAACCTCCTTAACTGCCTCACCATCATACTTGCCTGCTGCTAGCACTGAGAGGCATGCTAGCCAAGCTGCATCATAGGTGTAATAGGAGTATGGTGTCGGATCCTTCCCATACTTGCTCCTATACTCCTTCTCGAAGAACTCTACTACAGGGTTCCTCTCTGGTGATGGGAATAGGCCTGTGAGCTTCACGCTTGCTACGAACTCGCCTATCTCAGCTGGAGCCTCTGGCGGTATGAAAGTCGGCCTCTTCAAGCTTTCTGAGCCAAACCACCTGACCTTTGAGAGAACTGGGTTCAGCCTAGCATGCCCTAGTATGTTCAAGCCATCTGCGTCAAATGCTATTATCAGCACAGCAGTCTTCTCGTCTGCACCTAGCTCGCTTACCATCTCAGCTAGCCTCTGTACTTCAGTCGAGTAGTCTGGTAAGTCTGGTGTATACATGAGCTTCTTCACTGTGCCCCCATACCTCTCTTTGAAGAGCTTCTCGAAGAGGTCAGCTATGCCACGGCCATAGTCATCGTCTCTCCCTATTATAGCTACCTTGGTGTAGCCTAGCTCAGCTACAACCTGAGCTAGAGCCTTAGCCTGAGCTGCATCAGTCTGAACTACCCTGAATATGTAGTCATCTGGGACAGCTAGCCCAGGTGCAGTTGAAGATGGGCTGATACATACTATCTTGTGTGCATCAGCGAAGCTCTTGACAGCTCTTACCTCCTTGCTTGAGAGAGGCCCTACTACGACCTTCACTCCAGCTGCAGCCAAGGCCTCTAACGCTGCCAGAGCTCCTTCAGCAGTCCCCTTGCTATCCTCATGTATAGGCTTAAACCTTATCGGAGACCCTGCTGCCTCAAGCATCTTGTTAACATGCTCTATCGCTAGGAGAGCTGCGTCACGCCTATAAGGCCCCTCGACAGCGTAGGGGCCGCTCACAGCTATAGCCAGCCCAATCGGGTACTCTACTATCCCAGCTGGAGCAGCTGGAGCAGTAGGTGTGACAGTCTCTGTGACAGTCACGGTGACAGTCGGAGCTGGAGCAGCTGGAGCTGGCCTCTCAACAACCCTAGGGTGAGTCAGAGACCATGCGATCCCAGCTAACAGTATGATGTTCAGCAAGATAGATGCTGTAAGCCCATACTTAAGCCCCCTCTCCTTCTCAGCCATACACCACACCTTGGGTGTAGACACTGCTAGCTCAGCTTATAAAGGTTGCCACTTGACGAAGTAGCCTTATACATGCGTCTCAGATAGAGTACTTTAAGCTAAGGCTGCTACTGGAGCCTCTCAGCCTCCTCTATGGCAGGCGTCTTCAGAGGCTTCTCAGGTATAAGCCCCTCTGACTTAACCATCAATATCAGTATTATCAGTAGGCCTGTCACAATATACCTCACATATGATATGTCGAAGCCAACTGATATACCTAGGATCCTGAGGAATGAGGCTCTTGTGAGCCTATCCATCAAGGTCATGACCATAGCTCCTAGCAGTGTACCCTTGTTGTTGGCTACACCACCTAGCATGACCATCGTTATCGCGACGAACGTGACTATCGGGATGAAGTCATCTGCTATCACAGTCTGGATATAGAAGGCATAGAGTGCTCCTGCTACAGCAGCCATTGAGGAGCCTACTATGAGAGCTGACCCCTTGACTCTAGGAGTGACCTTGCCCATGACATTTGAAACAAGCTCGTCGTCTCTAATAGACTTGAGGAGCCTCCCATATGGAGAGTTCATAAGCCTCTCAGCTAGCAGGTACATCAAGAAGGCTATAGCTAAGACTATAGCTGAGTATGCTAGTCTAGCAGCCCTAGGGTCTCCAATCCATACTAGTGGATTAGGTACTCCACTTAGCCCATATACTCCACAGACCAGTGGAGTATAGTTCCTGGCAAAAACCCTGCTTATCTCACCGAATGCTAAGAGGACTATTGCCAGGAAGTCTCCACTCAGCCTGAGTGCAGGATAGCTTGTCAGGTAGCCGAAGGCTCCTCCTATCACAGCTGCCATCAGCAGTGAGATGAGGAATAGAGCTATGATCAGCCATGGCTTCGACATCGCTACCCTAAACCTGACTTCAGCAGCTAGGTCAGAGCAGAAGTCTACTCCAGTGACCCCAGAGGCCTTCATGAGCATGTTTGCTGTGAAGCAGCCTGCTACATAAGCTCCTATCGAGTAGAAGAAGACCTTCCCAAAGTTAGGCTGCCCAGCAAACCCATACTCTATGTTAAAGCTTAAAGCTAGTATCAGGTATATACCATAGAATGTGACTATAGAAGTCACTAGAGGTAGGATGTCTACACCCATGCTATCGCCTCAAAGCTCTCCTCAGGCTCTCAAGGAGCCCTCTGGGGGTGACTTCAGCTAAGCCAGTCGGCTTCCAGAGGAACACCACGACCATTATAAGGAGGGCTATCATAGGCTTATAGGCTACATTGACACCGAAGTACCTGCTAAGGAATGTGATCCCCAAGCTCTCAGAGAACCCTACGATGTAGCCTCCTAGCACTGTACCATAGAAGCTTCGAAACCCTCCTAGGATTGAGGCTGCGAACATCCAGAGGAGAGCAACCCACCCTGTCTCAGGGTTTATAGGCGAGTAAACTGACCAGAAGCCTCCAGCTAGCCCAGCTAGCCCACCTGCGATAAGCCAGGTGAACCTCCTGACTAGCGTGGTGTTTATGCCAGATACCTTCGCCAAATCTAGGTTTGATGCCATAGCTCTCATAGCCTTCCCAAGCTTAGTCCTCATGAACACCAGGTGAAGCACAGCTACAACAGCTAGCGTAGTAGGGACAGCCCAGAGGTGCAGAGTAGTCAGATAAGCCTGGCCTACTGTGGCAACAGGGTTCACTACAACCCTAGTCTTCACACTAAGCAGCCCCTTCAAGTCAGCTATGATCGATAAGGTATATCTGAGCACAAGCCCAACTCCAACTGAGGCAGTAAGCAAGTGCAGTGGGGTGGCTCCAAGAGCAGCCAGCTTCTTAAACACAAGCTCATCAGAGGCCAACGCAACCAAGGCAGCGAAAACGAAAGCTGAGGCAAGCCCTCCTATCAGCCCAAGCCCACAAAAGTTCACTGTAGCAGCCATAGCATATGCTCCTATCGTCACGAACTCAGCTTGAGCAAAGTTAGGGATGCTTGTCACAGCATAAGTCATCGTGAGCCCTAGTGCCATCAGCGTATATAGGCTTCCAAGGAGAAGTGCTGTCAGCAGCGGGGCTGCAAGCTGCAGCATCACATACCCCAGCTACCCTACCCAACTACACATTAAAGCTTTACACCTTCTAGGCTCCTCCACCATACTAGCATAAAGACCAACATGATGAAGGCTATAGCTAAGGCTATCAAAGCTAGTATAGCACCTCCCTCACCAGAGTAGAAGACTAGTGGAATCGGGAATATCACTACAGCCCCCCCTGCAGCTCCAGCTTGCAGAGCACCAATGAACATCAAGATGAACCCAGCGAACATCAGGAGGAACCCAAGCAGCATCAGCTTAAAGCCAACTGGAGCAGCTTGCCTAGTGGCTCCAGTAGAGCTAAGACACCTGCTACACAGGCCACTAGCAGGATCATAGTCAAGCCTACAGACTCTGCTACCACACCTCTGACACACGTATCCAGCTGGAAGGCTCCCACAGACCTCACATACAGCCATACCTCAACCCCACAGCAGAGGAATCAGGAAGACTAGCACAGCAAGAAGCAGCCCAAAGGCGAGAAGCCACCTGACAACCCCAGCATCAGAGCCGAAGACTATGGGGAGAGGCCCTATGAGCACGAGGCCCCCTCCTCTAGCCCTACCTCCCCCAGCTAGCAGGAAAGCTGACACAAAGACCACAATGAACCCAGCTATAAAGAGGAGGAAGCCAAGCTCAAACAGGCTCATAGCCACCCCCTACAGCATTACAGCATAGGAATTTAAAGGTTGCTAGCCTCAAACAGCTCTCAGGAATCAGATGTAAAAGCCTGCTCCAGTAGCTACTCACATGCCATCAAAGCCTCCAGCTGGGATTCAACAAGCATCAGCGTGAATTCAGGCTCTAAGCATCTCTCCACGAGATCCCCCACCGCCTACTCAGCGCATTACGAAGCCCTCACATAGATAGCTACTCTCGGAATGGCATGTTTTCACCTAGAAGCCTCTAATCTCGCTTTCAGGTATCCTATACTCCCCTCCAATAGCTCCCTTGGCTTTTACCCTCCCAGCTTTAATCCACCTTCCAAGAGCCATTGGGTAGATGCCTAAGAGTTTCGACGCCTCTCCAGCTCTGTAGAGTCTCTTCATCGCATTAAGATGCAAACATGAAAGCATATAAATGTTTCAAATGTTCCAGCTTACATTACTGCCTCTCCCAGCCTCCTAAAAATCGCTCTCATAACTTTTTAGCCATAGTACCGAGAAAGCTTTAGAGCTCATATAGAAGCCATCATGATGATGCAGGATATCCACAGCTGAGAAGGTTGTCGAGGAACTTGAAGCTGACATAAGGCTTAGAAAGAGGCTTGCAGAGCTCCTATTCACTGAGCCAGACGTGAGGCTAGCAGTGATAAATGCGATAATAAGGGATGCAGCAACAAAAGAAGACATCTCCCGTCTGGAAGCGAGGATTAGCAGCTTAGATAGTAGAGTTAGCAGGCTAGAGGGGCAAATAGCCCCCCTCATAAAACTCTTCATAGCCTTTAACATCCCAATACTCGTAGGAATAATAGGGATACTACTAAAATAACAACATGACATAGCTCAAAAGCTCCATATCTACAGGCTTCCATAGGCGCTCAACATGCTTAGCCGCCGATAACCTCTTATAAAGCTTGGCAGCTGGAGAAATGTTGAATTGTCAAGCTTTCTGCTGAGAAAAATGCCTTTCGAAGCCATAGATGATAAGACTCCTATAAGCTATGCTGAACTTCATTTTATTCTAGTGAGATAAAGCTAACAGAGGCAGCACTAGCAGCGCTAGAAGGCAGCAAACCCTACATTAAAACGATACCAGCTAAAATAGGCGTAGAGTCACTTGCAGAGCAAGCAGCGCACATAGTGGCATCTGAGAAAACAACATCAACACCAGTCTACAGTGGAAGCAAGGCCATAGGAACACTAGCAGAAGGAAAGCTCATAGAAACACGCCTGCTACTGTGTAAGCACCCCTTTTCCATCTCCATCTTCTCTACTCTCCCCCACATACCAGCTCAGAGCCTACTCTAGCGTCTCCAGCTCCTCAAGATCTCAGCCAGCATCAGGCTCCCTACAGCAGGCTAGCAGCCTCAGCTCTACACCAGGCTTCCTGGAGCCATAGCAACACACCAGCTGACATGAGTTCTCGAGACTGACAGCAGCATGCTTTTATAGCCGAGGGCAGCTGGCTCCAATGGTGTCCTAAGTGGCCTCTGACATGGAGGTCAGAGCTCATACTGCCCTACACGTCCTTAAGGGTGCTGTCGTCAAGGTTCTTGGGCAAGATGCAAAGTGGACTGCCTCAGTCCACGTGAGCGGAGGCCACGGCAGGCTAACCGTAAAGTTCCATAGGAAGCCTACACAAGAGGAGCTAGCTAGAATAGAGGAGGAAGCTAACAGAAAGATCAAGGAGAACGCTCCCATCCTAGTGCATAAGCTGAGCAGAAAGGAGGCTGAAGCAAAGTGGGGAGACCTCATATACGACCTGTTCCCAATACCAGAGGAAGCAAAGGAGCTTACAGTCATAGAGATACCAGGCTGGAACGTAAACGCCTGCAACAAGCAGCACACCAAAACCACAGGTGAGATAGGCTCCATAAAGCTCAGAAAGCACAGGCACCGCAGGTCAAAGCAGCTACTAGAGCTCTCATTCAGCATAGAGTAGCCTCCAACATCAAAAACAGCCATAAGCTACCGCCAGAACCCAGCCTACCCCCATACCAACACACCAGCATACAGAGACCTTGCTCTATACACCTAAAAGTGAAAGTAACTCTGGATTTCTAACTTCTAAGTAAATAGCTAAGAAACAGAGCAGAAGCAACCTCCCAAAAAGTCTCTACTAGTACCCTGCTGGAGACAACCTCTGTTAGAGCCCAGTTGAAGTTTAGAATTTGAAGAGCCTCTCTGTCGGAGATAGAGGATTGAGCCGTGGAGGCGTAGCTCCCAAGAACCTCTCTGAGAACTCCAAGGTAAGTAAACCCCCTGAGAAGGTTCCACGTAACTCCACCTTCCCCAGTCATTCCACACGTCTATTTTCTATCTCGTTTCCTTCACGTGAAATTCCCCAGCAACAACTGCCTTATGCCACTCCTTGTTCCTAGGCATCGCGAGGATCTCGAGTATCTGAAACCTTTTCTCAGGATCTTGACTGAACATGCAAACGGAAAACGTCGACTTCGCTACTATCGCTGTATCCGCGCCACTCCCCGTCCCTGCTACTGAAACCACTTTCAAGTAAGGTGGCACTGCTCCCGAGTCAGTTGCAACTAATACCCCCTCAACAGCTGTTTTTAAGCCGTACCCGCCGACAGCCTCCAGTGTCTCAGCCACAATCCAGCTAGCTGGAACCCACCCATATCTGGCCAGCCCATAATCTATAGTTTCACCACTCAATGTTGAAGGTGTCCTCTCAATTATATCAACCTCCAGTTCCTCAAGCTTCCTTCTAGCATCTCCCCGTACTAGAGGCCATCTGTACCCATGAATTTGCCAGGAGGCTGATCCAGTTACGCAGCAAACATGGACATCAAGGCCCCTAACAGCATTAGCCACCTTTAATGCTGTTCTCCCCGACATCGAGCAAACAACAATATGCCCAACATCCCCCCTCAAAACCCTCTCCTTAACTACAGCCACAACATACTCTGTGTTCTGAGGCCCAGGCGCCTCAAAATATAAGATCTTACCCTCCTCCAAGACCACCCCCATGCATTAATCATACAGAATTTATTTATTGTTTCCCGCTCCACTAAGAGAACGACAAATGGATCAATTGCTAAAAACTCGCATCGAGAATTACTCAGCTTCATTACTTGCAATTCTTCCTCATCAGCATGGGGCGATGATTCCATCATCCCGAAGTGGCTCTCCAAGTTCAGCTTAAAGTTCCGGGAGGCTTCAATGTATCCTCCAGCTATCATATTCATGTTGAATGTCGGCGAGAGCACAAGCTTCCTGAGGAGCTTAGGCTCCAACTCCATCTCTACCTTCAGCTCCCTACTAAGGTAGCTTAACAGAGGCTCTGCCCTATCGATTAGCTGAAGCTTAGACGATGTAATAACCTTAGTCCAGGTCGTTGTGAAGTATACTAAATTATCCTTAGCTCGTTCTCTAGATGCTTTACATCTCTCTTCTTCTCGTAAAGCTCTTTTATCTTTCTCCAAGATATAATTCTAAGTACATCCTTTATCTCGTGGAAGGAGCCTTCCACCCACTCCTTCACTTCCTGGATCCTCTCATCTGTGGTGACTAGAACTGGTATGGAGTTCCACATATCATACGCGTGTTTTAGCTTTGCTAAATCTGCAAAAATATCGCCAGTTATCGAGATCTCCCAGACTATATAGGGAATAGCATTTTCCTTCTGGAGTTTCTTCCAGACAACATCCAACTTTTTATCCTCAATCGGATACTCGGTATACACATACCTCCTCTGCATCCTGCCTATTTCGCATATCACTTTCTTCAACTTCTCATGGTCAGGTCTATCTAAACGCGTAACCGTGTTCCTAACTTCAAACTCTGTCTTGACTCCCTCAAACTTGGGTATTAGATACGTTATTCCCTCGCCTTTCTCCTTTCCGAAGACATATAGAGACCATCTATCCGCTTTCTGCCTGAAAGCATCTATTGAGAATGCAGAAACAAGTTCCTCCTTCATAATCGGACTTATATCTCTCAAATCACCCTCCGATCTCAGCTTTTGAGGTAGAATGCACTCCAAGTGAATAAGAAGAGGATAGCCAGTAGGAGGCTCCCAGTATTCCACTGGTCCACTAGCTCGCTCCTTGCTTACAAGCCTGCAGAGAGCCCAGATCCCCCTCACTCCTCTATGCTCACCATAGAGGAGTATGGGCATTTCGGGTTTTAAGGCACCCCATCTTTTCCTGTTAATCTTGCTGTCTGGAAACCCCCAGAGCCCCTCTAAATATATAGATTTAACATGAGGATGTGAGAAGCTTCTGATGTTCACTATAGCAGCTCTCTCCATACAGTATCATGAAACATCTTCAGAACTTAAATTAAAAATTTTCGATATCCTATTTACCTCCACGAATCTCCTTTGTCAATTCCCAAGATTTCAGTTTCCACTTTGTAGAAGAGATGGAGAAATCGAATTTACCCACCGCGAGATTCCCCAGTAGTCATCTCGCATCATGCTATATAATATCAGGTGGTGATGATATGAAAGAAATTTCGAATATTGAATATTCATTCGGTCTAGATCTGTACTCTCTTCTTAAAGATTTCCTAGTTTCACTCAGATAGCTTTTGGCATTCTCCTTTAGTAGAGTTATGTTTTGCATAAGAGGTTTTAATTCATCCTCTAGAGGAGCACATAAATTATACTTATATATTCATCACGCTCAACCCACTACCGCTTGCCTGTTGCAGCCAACGTGTAGAATTCAACGACAATGCCTGGGGAGTTTGTGGGTGCGGGGCGTTTAGGGGAGGATTTTGAGTAGTTTGTGGGATTTTGGTCTGCCGACTTCAGCGATGAGCATCTGTCCGTTTTCTATTGGTTTCCAGGGTTCGTTGCTTAGCTTCTCGGAGGAGATGATGAGGGCGACTTCGCCAGCTTGCTTCTTAATTTTAGAGTTCCTCGATGTTCTCGTGAGCCAATATAGGCTGTAGTAGCTGGGGTTGTGTATGTAGTATCGGAATGCGTATAGGTAGCTTTTGCTTGCTAGAATGAAGTTTAGTGAGCTCTTCACCTCGACTCCTCTGCTTGGAGACAGGGCTTCTTTTAAGGCTTCTGGGATGGCGTCAGGCTCTTCTCTACCGGCTTCCTCTATTACCTCGAGGAGGTATAGGAAGAACTTCTCGCTGTCGACTCCTTCGCTTGTCAGATTGCCTCTAGGCTTGGGGGAGTTTACCCAGCCATTGTGGGCGAACACCCAGTCGCGTCCTAGGGCTCTGTGGAGGAAGGGGTGGGAGTTGACGTCTGCAGCCCTCGGGGAAACTGCGCTACGCTTCCTGGCGTGTATGATGATGAGCCTGCTCCTGATGCTCTTAATTAGGCGCCATGCTCTATCATCTTCCCAGATGGCTTTACCATGCTTCTCTAAGCTGAAGCCGCCGTCATCAAGCCAGGCTATGCCCCAGCCATCTCCATGCCCATGCTTCCGAGCGACCTCACATAGCTTCTTGAACGAGAGCTTCAAGTCGGTTTTAAGGTTGCAAGTCATGGCAAGCAGCCTACACATGCTACATCCCTCCTGACACCATGTGTAGCAAGATGAGATAAATGCTTTAACCCATGTTGTCGCTCTATTGTCTTGAAGCCTACTGTATCGAGAGGTCCTATAGCTAGGTTAGCAGCGTGCCTATGGTGGCTTGAGTCAGCTCGCAGGGGCTTCTAGGAAGCTGGAGAGCTGAAAGCAGGCTCAAGCTGCCATGGAGGCTATGGGACAGCCTAGTGGCCACAGCTCAGGTTGGGAGGGCGTGGAATAGAAGAGAACCGCTCAAATAGCACAGGTTTCCCGGTTGGAGTTGATGCCGAGAAAGCTTCAAGGCAATGTGCATGAGCTTCAGGGGGTAAAGGAGGTGTAGGATGCTGGTGGGTTGGCTAAATCTCTTAAAAAAGAGGGTATAAAGCCTGAGGGATAGCTTCTCAGCTAGGTGTTTCGCGTTCTTAATACCCTCTTTTGTAGCCACGAGTTGTTATTGTAGTGTGTTTCTCCTGAGGCTCTTGGGCTGCTCGAACCGTGATCTTTAAAAAGATCTTTGACACTGTTGTCTTTTAGAGGAGTTTATATGGGTGTTAGGCAGGAGTTTCTGAGGCTTTTGAAGGAGGATGAGGAGTTTAGGTATGCTGTGGCAGGCTTGATAGGGTTGAGGGAGGTCTTAGAGAGGCTTGATAGGCATGAGGAGCAGCTAGTTAAGCTTAGGGAGGACATGAATAGGCTTAGGGAGGACATGAACAAGCTTAGGGAGGACATGGTTAAGGGGTTTGAGAGGGTTGAGAGGCATATTGTTGCCTTAGGTGCTAGGTGGGGGGTTTATAGTGAGGAGGCTTTTAGAAGTGCTTTGAGGGGGATTCTGGAGGAGGAGTTTGGAGCGAAGGTTGAGAGGTGGACGACGTATGATGAGAAGGGGTTAGTGTATGGGTATCCGAGTAAGGTTGAGGTGGATGTCGTAGTTTCAGATGGGAAGCTGATACTTATCGAGGTAACTTCACATGCTAGAGCATCAGATGTCTCAGAGCTCAAGAAGAAGGCTGAGCTATACTATGAGAAGGAGGGTGTGAAGCCAGATAGGCTGATAATAGTGACTCCCTACGCAGATGAGAAGGCTAGAAAAGCTTGCTTAAAGCTGGCAGTAGAGCTATACACGAGAGCATAATGCCTTGAGGCAGCCCCACTCGTGAAAAACGTTTACGTAAGTTATAAGGAGTCAGCTAAGCAACTTGAGAACATGATCAGGGACTTAGGGTTTGACCCAGAGCAGCTCGAGAGGAATCTAAAGATAATCTCACATAGCTCGCAAGGCATGACGTCAGGCTTGTACTATGAGTTCTTCAGATGGATCCATGAGGAGTTTGCCCCCTCGAGACTCATTATAGATGGTTTAGGAGCCTTAGAACTCCATTATGAGCGAGAGGAATTCCTAGAGGTGGCGAGGAACTTTGCTTTACTGTCAAAAGCAGAGGGACAACTGTTATGATGACCACGCTTAAAAGACCTAGTTAAAGGCGAGATAGCTGAGCTTAGCACCATAGCTGACAACGTAGTAGCTCTATGGTTCGAAAAAGAAGAAAATGAAGTGAAACGTAAGATCGCGGTTTTAAAGGAGAGGGTTTCAATCCACAATAAAAGGATGCGTTACATAGAATTCGAGAAAGGCGAGGTCATAATTCATGATTAGAGTGGAGAGCCTATGGGCTTCGATAAGAAGCAAACTAGTGAGGAGCAGGAAAGAGTTATCAATGCAGCTAGGAAACTGGGTAGAGTAGTTGATGAAGTGTATGAGCAGAGTTTTCTTGCAGTTTTGGAATGCTATTCAAAAATTAGAGACCTATTTCTAGCAGCTGTAGAGGAGCCAAAGGAAGTTTACAGATGCCTGTTGGCTTTCTTCAATAACAACGAGGAAACTCTAAAAATCCTCTTTGGAGGCATCTCTGCTAAAGCAGCTCCCGAACAAGATGCTAGAGAGGCTGCAGCAAGGTTTATCCACTTCCTAAAGAATGGTGATTCAGAAGGTATTACAAAATTTCTCCTAGAAGTTGTCGAGAGCGATGAGCCCTGATAGAACTGGAAAGATTAGAAGTGCTGTTGAGAGTTCAGGCTTAAAGCTCATTGAAAACCGCCGGTGAAGGATGAGTCAGGCATAGTTCACCTTCTAAGTATGCTGTTGTGAGCGAGAATGGACTTGTAGCTGCGATACATGTATCAACGAGCTTTTCTGTGATTGATATGCTGAAACTCATTGCTTATAAACTTGATACAGAAGCTCCCAAATAGCATTCTGCCTCAAAGCTGACCAGAAGCTAGGAAAATAGCTTTGAGCTCGGAGATAAAGATTTAGAATATCTTAGAGGAATTGAGAAATGGCGATATTAGGTGAGGTGGGAAAGAAGATAGCGAGGTGACGCCTGACACACTCCTGATACCTAAGGAGTCTAAGGTTTTCATTAAGGTTACTGAGAAGGATTCCATAGCCTCCCTATGGTGTGCTATAGAGCTTCTCCTCGTATGCGTGGAGGTCTAGGAGGCCGTGTCCGCTGATGTTCATGCATATAACCTTCTCCTCTCCTTTCCTCTCGTATTCTATGGCTTTATCTATGGCTGCCCTCACTGCGTAACTTGACTCTGGTGCTGGGATCCATCCCTCTGACTCTGTGAAGAGCTTTGCAGCCTGGAATATGCTCTTCTCGTCAGTTGGGTAGGCTACTGCCTTCACTACCCCGTGGTGTCTCAGTAAGCTGATTATGGGGGCTGCGCCATGGTATCTTAGGCCATCTGCCTTTATCGGAGGCATCTCTGCTCTGTGGCCTAGCGTGTACATCTTGAGCATTGGAGTGTACTCTGCTACATCACCGAAGTCATACCTGTACTCGCCTCTGATGAGGTTTGGTGCAGCTTCAGACTGGGCTGCTAGGAACTCGCATTCCCGCTTGCCCTGTAGGACTTCTCCCATGAATGGTAGGGCTATGCCACCGAAGTTTGAGCCTCCTCCTAGGCATGCTACTATCAGATCTGGCTCCATGTCTATCTTCTCAAACTGCTTTAGTGTCTCTAGCCCTATGATGGTCTGGTGTAGCAGGACGTGGTTTAGGACACTGCCGAGGCAGTAGACTGCTCCCTCATGCTTGCTAGCATACTCTAGGCCCTCTGATATGGCTATCCCAAGTGAACCAGGGTGCTCTGGGTTCTCCTCAACGAGCTTCCTACCGACCTCAGTCTCCCTGCTCGGTGACGCGTGTACTCTGGCTCCATAGAGCCTCATGAATGTTCTACGCTCTCTCTTCCAGCTGTAGACTGACCTAACCCAGAAGACCACGCAGCTTAAGCCCATGAGGCAGGCAGCATAAGACAGGGCTGTACCCCACTGTCCTGCTCCAGTCTCTGTGACGAGTATGGCCTTACCCTCCTTCCAGGCATAGTAGGCTTGAGCTAGCGCTGTATTCACCTTATGTGACCCGGTTGGAGAGAGGTCTTCCCTCTTGTAGAACAGCTTGACCTTCTCAAGCTTAAGCCTCCTCTCAAGCCTGAGGGCCCTGTAGAGGGGCCTAGGCCTACCAGCCTGCACATAGAGCTCTAGAACCTCCTCAGGGATCTTAACCCACCTCTCACCTGAGCTCTCCTGTCTCAAGCACTCTCCAATCATCACCCTAGACAGGAACTCAAGCCTAGAAGGCCCCTCCTCAGGGTCCCTAGGTGGAGGGAGAGGCTCAGGTAAGTCAGGAACTATATTATACCAGAAGCGAGGCATCTCATCAATAGAGAGATCAACTCTACCCCACTCCATACTAGACCCCAACCTACTAGCTACCTCTCCCTAAAAAGCCTTAGTATAGGTGTGGCAGGAAGGATAAGCTGTACTGCTGGATAGAGCATATATGGTGCAGCAGAACCGGCTGCAGGTCCTGAGCTGTTCTGGTAGCTGCTATATTCCTCTTTGAGCTCAGCAAGCTTACATTACCTCCCTGCTGCTAGAGTAGGCTTATCACAGTGTAGCATGGTAGCTGCTTAGCGCCACCTATATGCTCAGGTAATTGGGCTGTAGTGGTGTTTACTGCCTTTTCTGACACATGTACGCTACACTAGACTTTACCTCCTTCAGAGGAGCCAGATGGGTGCATGCTGCATGTCCTGCTTGCCATGACATGTACTCATGTCTCATTTCTCTCCTGGAGGTGGAGGAGGCCTCAGAGCTAAAGCTTTTAACTCCTGTCAGAATGCTGCTTAGGTGCCTCTATGCTTGGTGAGGTTATTGGAGGCAGGATAGGAGAGCTGGATAGTATATCGTACGTGTACAGTCTACCTAGGTGGCATGCTGAAGTCTTCTATGAGAGGCTCTCCAGCCTGTAAGGGTATGGCTCAGGTTTCGGGTCACATGGTCTATGGAGGCAGCTGAGGTGTACCTGAGAGGTGGCTGTATGCCATATCTCATCCCTGCCTCACTGTCTGAGGGCATGTGAGGATGAGAGTGGATGCCCGTGTTATATGTCACGGAGGATATGAGGAAGACTATAGCACAGCAGCTTAAGCGTGACCTGCTAGGTAATGTCTTTGCAGTCTATGATCTCGAGTATGACTTCGAGAACACAGAGGTATATGCTTACCTCGATGAGGGTAGGGTTGAAGGCTATGTGCTCATCTACCATGGGGCAGCTTATCCATCAGTTTGCGTGGAGGGCTCTAGGAGAGCTGTAGCAGAGCTTGTCAGCTACATTCCTCAAGAGAAGCTCATCGCACATATCCCTCATCACATAGCTGACCTAGTTCTAGGTAGGCTTCCTAGCTCAAGAGTGTACAGAGAGGTTTGGATGGCTGTTAAGCGGGGGGAGGCATGCCTCTATGAGTCTAAGCTTGTCAAGAGGCTTAGCCTAGGTGATGCTGAGCAGCTCTACCAGCTGCTCTCAACTAGAGCAGATAGACCTCAGCCTAAGCTTGAGGATATCAGAGCAAGCTTGGAGAGCAGGCTATTCTATGGGGTCTTCCTTGAAGGAAGGCTGGTCTCATGTGCTAGCTCATTCATCCAGATGCCTGAAATCTGGATGATAGGTGGAGTATACACACATCCAGCCTACAGGAACAGAGGCTATGCGACGCTAGCCACCTCAGCTGTAACAGGAGAAGCCTTAGAGAAAGCTGAGATAGCAGCTCTCTTCACGAGATCAGATAACTACCCTGCTATAAGAGTGTACACGAAGCTAGGGTATAGGAAGGTAACGGAGAAGCTCTGGGTAGATGCTGGAGTAGGCATTAAACCATAGATGCCTAGAGCCTATGGCATAGCTGCAACCTCCAATAGTCGCTAGGATAGAAGCCTACTGAAATATTAGGCCTTCAGCCACCTCCTCTTGCTGTAGGCCTCAGGTTTTACTGATGACCTAGCTTGTTCAGCCTGGGGGTATGGTGGAGGAGTATTCAGCTACTTTCAAAAATCTAAATCTTAAATATCCTAGATTCTCTTCTCTGTAGATGATATGGTTGCGAAGAAGATTATGGTTCAAGCTACTGGTTTTGGAACTGGGGTTGGGAAAAGCTTTCTGGTTGCTTTGCTCTGCAGGCTTTTCAGCGAGGATGGATATAAGGTTACACCCTATAAAACCTTAAACTTAACTCCTGTAACCTATGTTAAGGAAGGTAGGGAGTTTGGATACGCTCAGGCATTGCAGGCCATTGCTGCTGGGACAGAGCCAGATTATAGGATGAACCCCTTCACCCTCAAACCACTGGGTAATGGAAGGTTTGACCTATTTCTAGAAGGGAAATGCATTGAAAGAGGATATGATCCAAGGAAAGATTTCATCCTATCCTCCTTAAAGGGGCTCCTCGGGATAAGAGAGAGCTATAAGGATATAAGGGAAGCAGCTGAAAGATGCATTGAAAGCCTATCAAGGGAGTATGATATAGTCGTTATTGAGGGCTCTGGACCCTCTAAGCTCCTAGGCTTCGGCCCTCTCTCTGATCTAATTGGCATAGCCAACATGGAGACTGCCAAGATCGCTGATGCTCCAGTTATCTTCGTTACCGACAATTTAGACTCAATACCAGGAGCTCTATCCTACCTCGAAAAGGAGGAAAGAGAAATGGTCAAGGGAGTAATACTAAACAAGTTCATGGAAGAGGAGCTATTGTCCATGGGAATAGGGGAGAAATACTTGAACTTAGGGTTGAAGAGGATGAAGAGAATCTATGGAAGAAGAATTGGGATGGAGATTTTAGGTATTCTACCATATTACAGAGAGCTGGCAGAGCTTCCACCCTTAGACCCTATTTCACCCTCAGAGAAGATTCCTTTAGATCTCTGGAGAGAGACTATAAAAAAGATATCGCAGAAAGCGAGGGGAAAACTGGATCTAAACAAGCTTTATAAGATCATGCGCTGAAAAGGCTGCCTCTACTATTTCCTTGATGTGGTCTGGTGTGAAGGAGCTTCAGTGAGCTTGGAGTAATTGAGAAGCCCTCAATACATCTTGTGATCTAGCTGGTTAAAGCTGCTGCAAGCATTTACATCCATATGCTATCCAAGCTGTATGGTGAGGCTGCTAAAGGCTATGCTTCACAGGCTAGGAGGGTAATCTCGCTGATCTAGCTCCAGGAGGGTTAGAAGCATGCTGCAGTAGAGCTTAGGCTGCTTGAGTAGAGCTCTATCCTCTAGGGCTATTGTGCTATGTGGTATGTGTTTAGAGCTTCTAGTAGAGCACTCATGTACTTCATGGTTTCCTCTATGTCCTCTACTTTAGCTAGGCTTACTGGAGCATGTATGTACCTTACAGGGGTTGCTACAGTTACAGCTGGAACTCCTTCTCTAGCTAGGTTTATGGCTGAAGCGTCTGTTGTGCTTCTTGGGGAGAGCTGAAGCTGATATCTCACGCCAGCCTCCTCAGCTACCCTCACCATGAACTCGAGGAGCCTCCTTGGGGTTATCAGCTTTCTATCCATCACTCTCAGAGCTGGGCCTCCTCCAAGTCTTGTGATAGCCTTATGCTCTGGGGTCTCTGGTGTGTCAGCTGCTATGGTAGAGTCGACAGCTATAGCTAGGTCTGGCTTCACATGGTATGCTGCTGGCTGAGCTCCTCTCAGCCCTCTCTCCTCTTGGACTGTGAAGACAGCGTAGAGCCTGTATCTTGGGCTAGCTTCCCTGAAGGCCTCAGCTAGCACCATGCATCCTATCCTGTTGTCTAGAGCCTTACCCATGATCGACTTGGTCTCCTCCTGATAGGCGAGTGGCGTATCGAATGTGATGTAGGAGCCAGGCTTGACTCCAAGCTTCTCAAGCTCTCTCCTGCTACCTGCCCCCACGTCAATGTATAGGTCTTCTAGCTCAATCTTCTCTCTCCTATCAGCTAGGTGGGCTGGAATGACCCCCACTACTCCTCTGAGCTCCTCCTTGGCGTGGACCACGACCCTCTGAGCTAAGATCTGCTCTGGGACAACTCTACCTAAGCTGACAAACCTGATCAGCCCACTTTCCTCAAGATAGCTAGCCATCAAAGCTACCTCATCCATATGAGCTGCCAGCATCACCCTGCCTTCTCCACCCTTCTTCACTGCAATCAGGTTCCCAAGCCTATCCTCATAGAGCTTGTCAGCCTCATCCTCAAGCTCTCTCCTGAGAACCTTTCTGACAGCATCCTCCCAGCCAGGTGGCCCAGGAGCCTCACTCAGCTCTCTCAGCCTATCCAGCCACCTCATATACAGCCCCTCATCACCCCAGTATAATAGCGTTCCCTGCGCACACGTAGCTTACACCAGCATACCCTAAAAGCAAACCAAGGAGGGGCTCGACACATGGAGCTAAGCTGCTCTCACACCTCCCCTCACTGACAGCTTAGGCAGCAGGGCGTTAAGCTAGAAACTACACTCTCACCTAGAGTGCAGCTTCTACCCCCACTTCTCTACTCTCCTGTACTCCATGCTTAGTTTGCTGAGCTCTCTGAAAGAGCTCCTCATAGACTAGTAGCCTGCTGCCACGCTCGCCTAGGCTTCAACTGCGTTATGTGGGCGAGGCTAAGCTGTAACTAGAGGTCGGAGCTTGAGGCTTGTTAAAGCTCATGTGGACTTATCAGGAGAGCGTGCCTTCAGAAGCTATGCTTGCTACCGCCTCCTGGAGGCTAGTACCTGATAGGTTCTCTATTCTTATGTGTCTTGCGTTAGCTGCCTCCACTATCTCCCTGATGTAGTTTGGTGTGAAGAGGTCTTTTGAAACGTCTACTACTGCCAGCTGGGCTCCAGCTTCCCTCAGCTTTCTACAGATCTCTGTGATCTCCTGCCTGATGTCGCCTCCTAGGGAGATGTTTGCCTTCCCGTCTGTAATTAGTACTACTAGCGGCTTGAGCCCTACTCTATTTCTCATCTTCTCAGATCGAATCAGGTTTAGTGTGGTGAGGAGTGCATGAGGTAGTGGGGTTTTTCCTCCTGTTGGCAGCTCTTTTAGGGCTTCCTGTGCAAGATCTATACTGCTTGTCGGAGGGAGCAAGAGCTCAGCTGAGGTTCCACGGAATGCTATGAAGGCTACCTTATCCCGGTGTACGTAGGCGTTAGCTAAGACCCCTAGCGCAGCTCCTTTCGCAGCTTCCATCCTCTTTCGAGCAGCCATTGAGCCGCTAGCATCGACAACTAGGGTCACTAGCGATGAAGCTTTAGCACGTCTAACTTTCTCTCGGATGTCTTCTTCTCTGACCTTCAAGCTCCCGCCTCCTCTACTTGTAATACGGGCAGCTGCAGCTCTTATTGTTGCGTCGATAGCTATGTCAGAGGCTACCCCCCTTGGGATCATGCTGTAGACATAAGCTCCTCTTCCACCTCCTATAGTCTTGATGGCTATCCTTCTCCCGCTTCTCCTGGCAGCAGGCTTCCACCTCTCATGGCTTTCAAGGTCCACGTGGATTGGGGAGCTTGCTTTAAATAAAAGCTCTTTCCTAGGCTTACTGCCTCTCTCCTGGCCTGAGCTCCCAGCTTCCATGCTATGCTTCTCACAGCTGCCTCCTGAAATCAGCTCCTCCAGCTTCTCACGTGGTAGGGAAGGCTTCTCAAAGGGCTTTTTCCTCATCCTATGGGGTAGTGCAAGCTCCATTGCCTCTAGAATGTCGTCTCTGTCCACTGTGCTTCGCCCATGGAATGCTGCAAGGGTTTTTGCTGTCTTAGCTATCACTATGGGAGCCCTATTGCTTACAGCTAGCTTTGAGCAGGCGTCTGCGATTCTGTGGAGGAGGTCTTCGGGTATTTGCACGCTAGGCAAGATCTCTCGGGCCTTCTCGATTCTAAGCCTTAGCTCCCTCTGCTTCCCCTCGTACTTTGCTATGAAGCTGACAGGATCAGCTTCAAACTCCTCTACTCTCCTCACGATCTCGATCAGTAGGCTGGGGTCAGTTATCGGCTCGACGTCTACTTGTAGCCCGAATCTGTCTAGGAGCTGTGGCCTAAGCTCACCCTCCTCAGGGTTCATGGTGCCTATAAGGATGAAGCGGCTTGGGTGGGCAACTGAAACGTTCTCTCTTTCAACTATGTTTACGCCGCTTGCAGCTGCATCAAGCAGTATGTCTGCTATGTAGTCGTCTAGCAGGTTGACTTCATCGATATAGAGTATCCCTCTGTTTGCTTCAGCTAAAAGCCCTGGGTCGAGGGCTTTTATCCCCTCCTTTAATGCCCTCTCGATGTCTAGCGTCCCTGCAATCCTGTCGACAGTGGCGTTAAGCGGCAGGTTAACTATTTTAACCTTCCTCTTGACCCACTTAAGCTCTTCTCCCCTAGCATATCGCTCATAGCATGAGTCACACATTTCAAGTGGGTTATCTGGATTACAGTTGAATGGGCAGCCTTCCACGACCTTAACCTCAGGAAGGAGGTCAGCTAAAGCTCTCACAGCTGTTGACTTCCCTGTCCCCTTCTGCCCACGTATCAGAACTCCACCTATCCTCGGGTTTATCGCGTTTAGTAACAGAGCCTTCTTCATCTTCTCTTGACCGACTATCGCAGTAAATGGGAACACGAATCTTATGTGGTGTGGCATATCTACACCTCAGCTATCAAGTTTCCTCCTCTAGCACTCCCTCAGTCTCTAGGTACTCCTCCTCAAGCTTCTCAATGCTCTCTTCCTCAGGCTTCCAGTACCCGCGTTTCGCGGCTTCAAGCAGCCTTTTAATGAGCTTTCGGTAAGCGAATATGTTTGCTCTCTTCATCTTCTCTGACCTCTCCCTGTTAAACACTGTGCTCTCAGCTATGCTGTCCCACATCCAGTCCTCAACCCCTCCCAGAGTTGCAGCTAAGCCAAGCATGTACTCAACTCGGTCAGCTATCTTTGCTACTCCATTGTAGCCATGCTTGATCATAGCATCTAACCACTTAGGGTTGATGGTCCTTGTTACGACTCCTCTCCTGACAGACTCTCTTGCATCCTCTACCTTGACAGCTTCCCTCGTGGTGTCTGCGACAAGGACCATAGGCATTCTCCCACTTTCACTCTGAACAGCCTTTGCTAAGCCACCGAGAAACTCATAGTAGTGGTCTAGATCTGTTATCTCATAGTCGATGCTATCTCTCACTTGGGTTACGACTTCAACATTTGATAGCAGGGAGCTCAGCAGCCTCCTAGACTCTACACACCGCTTCCTCTCCCCGTACGCGAACTTCATGCTCTCCAGGTATGCGTTTACAAGCTCAGCTTCACTCCTCCACTGAGAGGACTCTATCATTGAAGTTAGGCTTGTAGCATACCTGCCCTCTGGGGGGCCGAATACCCTGAAGTAAGCGTCTTCACCGTGAGTATCCCTCATCTCATGGATGCTTGCTCTCACATAGTTCATGTCCTCTGGCTCATCAAGCTCTGCTACAGTGTGTACAGCCCTGTCTAGGAGCTCCACGATGTTATAGAAGGTGTCTCTGAAGATCCCACAGATTGTGACCACTACATCTATCCTGGGTCTGTTGAGCTCTGAAAGCGGAATGACCTCCAGCTCCCTGATGTAAAGGCTTTTCCAGACAGGCTTAACGCCTAGGAGGTGGAATATTGCAGCTACTGTCTCTCCTCCAGTCTTCATGGTTTCAAAGGCCCATAAAACCACGCTGACCGCCCTAGGGTACCTCCCATGCTTCTGATAGAAGCTCTTAAGGTAGTCTTCAGCTATCTTCCTCCCTCTCTCCATAGCTACTTCTGTAGGTATTAGTGTCGGATCAAGCTGATACGTGTTTCTTCCAGTAGGGTAGACATCTGGTGTCCTGATGAAGTCTCCTCCAGGCCCAGGCTCGATAAACCTCCCATCAAGGGCTTTTAGCACTGCACCTATCTCATCTGATGCCATCATCCTCTCATAGACATGCTCTAGGAACCTTAGAGCCTCCTTAACCTTATCTACTTCGATGCTGCTCAGTGCTGGGATTGAGCCTCTAGTGAGATACTCTGCTATGATCTTCCTGACAGCTTCCTCTGCATCACTCAGTATCTCAGCGTATGTCCTCCCATCTGGAGCTACCCTGTGGGGCTTCTCCAGGACCTCCAGGTAGTCTAGGCCCTGGGATTCGATGATGAGCTTATGTAGGCTGCTGATTTCGCCTCTATCATATCTCGATAGGGCTGTCAGATAGGTGATAGCTTCATCTAGCGAAGGCTTCTCTCCGAGAACGTGTAGGCCTTTAGGTATGATCGAGCGCTTAAACTCCTGTATCCTGTCATAGACCTCCTCGACGCTTCCACCTAGCCCATACTTCTCCGCTTTCTCCAGCACCCTCCTAGCAGCTTCCTCAGCCTGCTCCCTACTATACTGCAGAGCATCGAAGTATTCAGCTGCTAGCCTCTCGATCTCCTGGAAGTCTCCATGTAAGCCGCTGTCTACTAGTGGAGGGCTAGCGTGGCTTACTATCAGAGCATAGCTCCTCCTCTTAGCTATCGAGGACTCTGAGCTGTTGACTGCATGGTAGACGTATATGTTGGGTAGATCTGCTATCAAGAGGTCTGGGAAGCACTCTGCTGACAAGCCAGCTTCCTTGCCAGGCAAGAACTCAAGCGTGCCATGGGTTCCTAAGTGTATGATGGCATCAGCTTTAAACTCGTCTCTTATCCACTTGTAGAAGGCCAAGTACTGATGGTGAGGTGGCAGATTCTTGTCATGGTATATTTTAGCTGGGTCCTCATGGATGCCTCTTGAGGGCTGAAGCCCTATGAACACGTTCCCAAGGATCAATCCTGGAATCAACAGGGATCTGTCACATGCCATGATATGGCCTGGTGGGCTACCCCACTCCTTCAGCACCTGCTGTAGTGGCCTCTCTGGAAGGCTACTGAGCCACCTGCTGTACTTCTCTATGGAGACGCAGATGGACTCATCTGAAGGCTGCACCCACTCTCCGGAGTTAACGACTCCCTTGGAGATGAGTAGGTCTCTTAGCTCTCTGCCTGAAGGCACGCTAGCTACACTATAGCCTCTATCCTTCAAGGCCTTTAGTAGCCTAGATAGGCTCTCAAAGACGTCGAGGTAGGCAGCCTTCCCAAGGTTCTCCTCTCCAGGTGGATAGTTATAGATTACTATCGCTATCCTCTTCTCACTGTTCTGCTTCCTCTTCAGGTTTACCCACCTTGCAGCTCTCTGAGCAAGCCTCTCAACACGGTCTCCGATAGCAACGTACTCCTCTAGCTTTACTCCCTCAGCAAGCCTCTTTCTCACTGCGTGGGTGACTATAGGCTCATTTCTCCCATCGAGCTCAGGTAAGATGACAGCCGTAACTGTCTCTACTGGAGGTAGCCCTGTAGACTCAAGCCACTCCTCAACAGTCTTTGATGACAGGTGTACTCCATGCAAGGCAGGAGCATCCAGCCTCAGGAGAACGCTTCTAGTTATGCTGTGGTCTCCACCGATAGGGCCTCCAGCTAGCCTAAACCATAAGAGATCGATGAGGACGTCTATAGCAGGCTTGCCTTCTAGGAACATGAAGTTTTCTATGGCAAGATAATATCTTAGATCAGAGCAGAAGACAGGTATGACGCCTAAGCCAAGATTCTCAAGCTTTTCTGCGAGGAGCCTTGCTGCTGGATAAGACTGGTCATAGTGGTAGCCACCATAAAAGAGTATGCCAGCTAGCGGCCTGCCTCTAAACTTGTATTGTTGGAGGTAGCTTTGAAGGCTTGTAAAAGTCTCATTTTTGTCAAAGTCTATGACCCCCATTGAAGGCATGACGATAGGCTCAGGGACTTCAACATCAACCCTGACCTTGCAATATTCCTTCAGCAATAGCAGGAGCATTGCATAGTAGTTTTGAAGTGTTGGGTAGTCGTAGTATTTTAGAAGCAGGCTGTAGTTTCTGGCATGCTTAAGCATACCGATAGGAATAATGTCTCCAAGCTTCTCAAACCTATCTCGCATCCTCAGAGTTGCTCCATAGTCGAGCCTACCCCTCTTAAAGACCCTCCTGATCAAAGGCTTCTCTCTCAAGCCTACGAGCTTACGGAGAGAGAAGCTTCCAAGCCTAGTGAGGCTGATTATCTCTGGAGAGCCGCCGACGAAGACGACGACAGTGTTCCTTGACTCCTTAAGCTCCTCGCAAATGATCTTGCTTACGAGGTCTCCTCCTCTAACGTCAATCAGAACAACGTGAGAGCTTCTCAAGTCCTCAATGAACCTCTGAAGATCAACTAGCTTCTCATCAACATCATAAGTGTTATAGAAGTGGAATTCAAGAGCTCCTCCAATGGCATCATTAACTTTCCTGACAGCATCCCAGAGACAGGGCCTAAACTGATAGCCAACCATAGTTATCCTACATTTACTCAACTTCTCAACCTCCTACAATGCTGAATGCTATCAGGTAGAGGAATGCAGCTACTATAGCCCCTATCATGGGATGCTTGATCCATGATGGTGATCCATGAGCTATGACACTACAAGCTGAGGTAAGGGCTGCAGGTATCGTGATCACCCTACATCTCTAGCCTGAAGCCTCGTACAGGTCCCTGGGACCCCTCTCCTTATAAGTGTTACCAAGTAATAGAAAGGTAACACTATGACTTGAGGACACTTCAGTCAATGCACCTGACTCGCCATCCCTTTCCCTACAAGTACTGGTGCCAGAAAACCTTTCAGTAGGAGGGTATCAGAGCCTTCTACCATATGAAGCGCTCAGTGTAGCCTACTATGCTTGAATCGTTTGATGTCTTTATCATGAGCTCAAGCAGCCTGCTCCACTCCTCTCTATCTCTGCTTGCGGTATCCACCTGCTCACCGAGATGTGTCACAATATACTCACAGGTAGCTAGCTCAAGGGTCTCAAGCTAAAAGGCTCCATATACCTCTTGGGCTCCAGAAGGCTTCCGGAAGTATGCTTCTGTGAACACTACTGAGCTAGGCTCATATCACTTAGCTCTGTATACTCCTCTCTTAGACACCTCTGTGAGGATCCTTTAAGAGCTGCTCAGGCTGCCTTTCCACAGCTGCTCCATAGACTCCAGGGAGGCCTATCCCTGAGATGAAGGCTAAGCCTCTACGCTTAGGGGCTCTGTGGATCTCTCTGGCAGCCATGGCTCTGTGGACTTTGTGTATTAGGTGATACATAGGCCTGAAGCATAGTATAGCATCGAAGCATGAGCTCTTGAACATCAGGTTTGTGGAAGACCCTCTAGCTGATCTTCACTTGCCCTATAGGGGGCGGCTGCTCTCTGTGGTGGTTTGCTCTTCTAGAGCTTTTAGCATGATTTCAGCTAGCTTCTCTGTGTCCTCTCTCGGAGTGTATAGGGAGCTCTTTTCTCTCGGGTAGAGTGGGACTGTGTAGGCTGGTGTCAGCAGAGGGGCTATCTTGTCTGTTGTAAGCTGGTTTGACTGGTATCTGGCTGCCTTGGCTGCAAGCCTATACCTGTCTCCCCAGTATACTAGAGCTCTCCCTGGGGCGACAGCTATCACAGCATAGTAGTTTAAGCTGGGTGTTGGGGCTACAGCGTCGTTATAGGACTCTACTATGGTGAGCTCATGCCTGCTCTCCAGCTCTCTGAGGCTTCTCTCAGCGTCAGTAGAGGCCTCTAGGATGATGTCAGCTACCCTGCTTCTCTCAACTGGGGCTGCTTTAAGCTCTGAAGCTAGCTTCTCTAGCTTGCTCCTTAGGGGTGGGGTGGTTGAGGCCATGTTCTCTGAGATGGCTAGATGCCTGCTCTGGATGAGAGCTTCTGAGAGCTGGCTTACTCTGATCAGCACAGCTTGATGTGTGAGCTGTGTAGCATAGAGCCTGGCTTTAGCTAGGTCTGGTGGAGCTGTCATCACGTCTAGTGGTGACATAAGCTCTATAGGCTCAGCTCTCTCAGATGCATTCCAGAGGATGTATGCGTCCTCTCCAACCAGCAAGCCCAGCTCAAAGCTCAGCTTAACTGTGTGGTGCTGGCTCCAAGCGCTGTGTGCGCCAACTGGCTTAGCTGCCACAGCATCAACTCCTCTAGCTCTCAGCTCTGATGTAAGTGAAGCAGCTACAGAGGTCTTCCCGGAGTCGTGTGGAAGCAAGCCAGCTACCAGCACTTTCATTACAGCATATAGGGTATGAGCAGATATAAGCTTTCAGCATACCTCTGCTACGGAGCAAGCTGAGCTGCCTCTTCACGCTGCTGTGGTGCTGAAGTGGACACGTAGCATCTGCTGGAGCTCGCTTGAAGGCAGCCATGTATGCTATGTAGCTTTCAGGAGAGCTAGGCTAGCTGCCAGAGCAGCTGTCATGATGAGGTCTGCTAGCGAGCTTACAGCTGGGTTGACTAGCGCATCTGGATCCCAGCCTCCTCTGAATGATGACATCGCTATCAGATAGGTTATGAGAACTATGGGGGAGAAGCATATGAGGTATGCTGAGAGGCTCACTAGAGCTACTTCCATCCTCCCACTCACTAGGCTGCCTATCAGCCCATAGGTTAGGTACATGACTGATGCAGCTATGAAGACTGCTGCTATGTCAGCTGTGCATCTCCTGAGCTCAGCTAGCTTAGGCTTCATGTACCCTAGTGCAAGCTGGGTGGTAGCTAAAGATCCTACTATAGACCCTACGGTGCTCTGTGAGTCTATGAGTGAGGGGTATACGACGAGGAGCCCTTTCATGGAGAGGATTTCTTCTCTTAGAGTTGACAGGATGCTTCCTGTGACTGTCCCTAGTGCTGCTAGCGGCATCATGACAGCTATGTTCTCTCTAAGCATCCTCTTAGCCTCAGCTTCTCTAGCCCACCTCATAGCTACTATGAGGGTGAAGACTGCAGCTAGGATAGCTCCCAGCCATAAGGCTCTAGTGCTCAGGAATGTAATATAGACTACTGTAGCATAGCTAGCTGTGACAGCTACATCAGCAAAGGTAGACATCACAGGATATGTGAAGATGTCTGGGTCCCAACCTCTTCGGAATGTCATTATGGCGACAGCTAGTGTAGCTGGTACTGTGAAGCATATTGAGAGGACGCTGGAGCACAGGGCTATGGCTAAAGCTATAGCTGGGTGTAGGCGGGTGGCTACGAGGAGGCTGCCAGCTAGGGTAGCAGAGCCGACGAGGAGTCCTCCTATGGAAGCTGAGAGCATGGTGCTAGCTACCATAGCTGTGAAGTACTCAGTGTTCCCTCTGAGCTTAGGGTAGACGAGGCCTGTATGGAGTGATGTAGTGAGCCTACCGCAGAGAGCACCATTAACGATACCTCTGACCTGGAGTAGAGGAGGGTACATCACTAGGATCCATGGAGCACGCCATATCAGAGCTTCTAACATGAGAGCTACACTGCCAGCTAGCACGCCACCGAGATCGAAGGATGCGGCAAGCATCGACTGCCATAAGACTCTTCTGAACCTGCTATAGCCCTGAACTACCCCATATTAGCCACCATGCTAGAGCTAAGCCCCAGCTAAACCCAAGCTTAAAAGCTTATCAAGGCCTAGAGGCAGAGCTTGACAGCAGCTTAGTAGAGGAAGCCAGCAGCCTCTGAGCTCTAGCTCATGTAGCTTCACAGTGATGGTAGGCTTCAAGCTGATGCGTCAGAGGCACCTGAGGCGCAGCTACGCTTCTGGCGGAGCTATAGCCTCTATGGTAGCTGTAATGCTGGCAGCAGCTAGACCTGCTTTCACCAGGCATGTAGCTGCCGACCACAGCATGCTAGATGTGCTCCCTGGTGCTATAGGCTTATGCTATCTCTGCTTAGGAGACCCTTTGCCCTTAGAGTGGAGTTCTGGCATCGCTTTTAAAAAGTGGCTATGAGCTGGGTCATGGTGGTCGTGTGGAGCTTGTTGTGCTGGTTGACAGTGAAGGCAGGGATGCTGGTGTGATGGAGAAGCTTAGAGCTCACAGGGAGGGTAGACTCCACCGTGCTTTCTCCATTTTCATCTTTAACTCGAGAGGGGAGGTCCTCCTCCAGAGGAGGGCCTTGGGGAAGTATCATTCTGGTGGGCTTTGGAGCAATGCCTGCTGTAGTCATCCTAGGCCTGGTGAAGACGTCTTGGATGCTGCTCACAGGAGGCTCAGGGAGGAGATGGGGTTCGACTGCAAGCTGAAAGAGGCCTTCACATTCACCTATAAGGCTGATGTCGGCAGTGGGCTTGTAGAGCACGAGTATGACCATGTTTTGATCGGGGTATGTGAAGCTGACCCTAAGCCTGATCCAAGTGAAGTCATGGAGTGGAAGTGGGCTAAGGTAGAGGATGTCCTCAAGGATGTGAGGAAGCACCCTGAGAAGTACACCTACTGGTTCAGAGCTGCCTTCGAGAAGGCAGTTGAAGCCTGGAGAGAGATGGAGAGCAGCTAGCATGCTTCATGCTATGTGTCCTCTAGCTAGCTTCACATAACACTCCCCAGGCCTCCTGGTGGAGTCTCTCCTGGCGTCTAGGTGCTGTAGGGGCATTTGACCTTGATTGAGTGCATCTCAGGTGTATGAGGGTGCTATGTCAGGTCTCCTGCTATGGTAGCTTTATTTTGCTTGTGTTGGTGCTGTCAGCTTAGTCTGCTGGCAAGCTTATCTGAAGCTGCTCTCTCCTGGTAGCTTTCTGCATTGCTTGAGCTGCTGCCTTAGCTGCATTCAGGAGCTTCTGGTAGGCTTCTTGCGTGGTGAGGCCTGCTGCCCTAGCTCTCTCCTCTGTTAGGGCATATGGGGATCTGACCCAGACTGCTACAGCAGCTACTTGAGCTGTCAGCCTGATGTGTGGCAGCGCTAGCGCTTCATGTGTTGGGGTGAGGAAGAAGGCGTGGCCTTCAGCTCTGATCTCAGGGTGGAGGCCAGCTTTCTCAAGTGCTGCATAGACCTCCTCGTATACTCTCCTAGCTGCCTTACCTGAGACGTAAGCTGCCAGCCTGATCTGAGCTAGCCCCCTACACAGGTCTTCAGTCAGCTCAGCCACCATCACCCCATCTCCAGCTGGCTTAAAAGTCTACTGAGCTGCAGCAGACACCAGGGTATGCTGCAGCCTTGATGCCTGCTGCCGTCTAGGCCTCTAGCAGCAGGTATGAGGCTCTATCATGCTGGAGGCTCAGGCTGGTAGGCTGCTATACTATAGGCTTCACGCCCCTGTATTCTGCTGGTGCCGTCTTGTGTCCTCTTATCATCTTCTCTAGGGCTTCTATTGCCCCAGGCTTATATAGTGGCTTGTTGTTGCTTCCACACTGGTATGAGTGGGTGCAGTTTGGGCAGCCTTGTAGCTGGCTGCAGTCGCATTCCTGTACTACTGCTAGCGCTCTCTCTACTGCCTGCTCGAACCTCTGGTATAGTAGGGCTGTGACGCCTGTGCCACCTGGTGTCGGGTCGTAGATGAATATCACGCCTGTGTCTGCCATTGATACCCCTGCTGTCTCTCTGCTTCCGCTTCCAGTCAGCATGTCGCTTGCCTCTATCAGGAGGTGCTCTATAGCATGGTATGCTCCAGCCTTCTTCTCGTACTCTGTCATCTCCTCTGCCTGCTTCAGTGACCTCTCTATGGGTGGAGCTGTGAACACTAGGCCTAGGGTGGTGTAGGTGTATGAGATTGGAGTGTCTAGTGGAGCTCTCTCAAGCGTCCTCCCTGTGTATATCTCCTTGACCAGGTACTCTTCAACCACCTCTGTTATCTTGAGCTTGCAGTACTCTACTCTAGTCTCCCAGGCCTCTCTCTCCTCTAGGGTCTGCTGGACCTCTGGGTACACTAGCCAGAGGGCTTCTGTCCTATAGGGGTATTCTCTTGGCAGAGGCTTGACTACAGCTTTGCCTCTCCCCTTATGGAATGTGAAGCTCACTGACCTATACTTCTCTCCACCATGGAGGTATACTGCTCCTGGGAAGAGCTCCCTCATAGCCATAGGCATCTCCCTCTCACCTATCCTACCTGCGTCCTCCAGGTAGATGTCTACTGTCTCACCTATCCCTCTTATGTTGTGTCTCCTCACTAGCTTAGCTCCCTCTCTGGTCGGGTAGAGCTTTCCCCTCCTCTCCACTAGGAGCCTCTCTTCTATGAGCTGCCTTGCTATGTGGCTGTGCTCAGGTAGCTCCTCTTTGGATAGAGGCTTATCCATTGCTGCAGCTATGAGCTGTACTCTCGCTACCACAGGGTTCCTTGGCTCCAGGTATATTGGCTCTATGTCCCTGAAGTACTTCTCAGGGTGCCTAGCGTAGTAGCTGCTTATAGGGTCGTTTTCTCTGAGGGCTAGGACTCCTATGCTCTCCTGGCCTTTCCTGCCTGCTCTCCCTAGGCGCTGCAGGAACCTTGTGATCCCTACTGGAGCTGATATCACTGCGTCTAGGTCTCCTATGTCTATCCCAAGCTCTAGGGTTGAGGTTGCTGATATAGCTTTGACCTCACCTCTCTTGAAGGCCTGCTCTGCTCTCAGCCTCACAGACCTCTTTAAGCCTGCTCTGTGCACCATGCATGGGACTCCAGCCTTGAGTGCAGCTTGGCCTATGACCTCAGCGTCAGTGTGGCTGTTTGAGAACACGAGTGTCTTGTATCCTAGTGAGGTCAGTGTAGCTAGGATTTCTGTGACCATGCCATACATCCTTCTCAGCACTGGGTATATGATTACTATGTGTAGCCTGCCTCTCCTGCCCTTCCTGCACTCAACGACCTCCACCCTCCTGTTGAAGAGCTTTGAAGCAAACTCCCCTGGGTTAGCTACTGTAGCTGAGCTCCCTATGTACTGTATCCTGCTCTTGGCTAGGCGCTCTAGCCTCCTCAGGATCATGTAGGCGTTTGAGCCGAAGGCTCCTGTGTACTCATGTAGCTCGTCTACTACGACATACTGGACGTCCCTGAGGAGGTATGAGAGACTTGTCCTGTGAGCCATGTGGTAGTGTAGGATGTCGAGGTTGGTGAGGAGCACGTCAGGTGGCTCCTCTAGGATCCTCTTCCTCTCAGCCTGAGGCGTGTCTCCATCGAATATGCTTGCTGTTATCCCTGCTTGAGCTCCTAGCCTCCTGAGCTTCTCAAGCTGGTCTCTGCTTAAGGCCTTGGTCGGGTATATGAAGAGAGCTCTAGTCCTCTTCTGGAACGCTGAGAAGGGAGGCATCCTCCCTGGCTCTCTGAGGATGAGCTCGTAGACTGGGACTGCGAAGGCCTCTGTCTTCCCGTTTCCAGTTGGTGCTGCTATCACAACATCTTCTCCTTGGAGTATGAGCTTTATGGCCTCCTCCTGGAACCTATACATCCTCCTTATGCCGATGGCTTTCAGCCCCTCCTTTATAGCCTGATGTACCGGGAGCTCCTCTACGCTGCAGCCATACTCTCCTTCTGTCTCCTCGAGGAGCTTGTAGAGGGCCACGTAGTCTCTTCTGGTCTCCAGGATCCTCCTAAGGGGCTTTGGGATGCTGCTTAAGCTCAGGCCCTGCTGCCTCACTAGCTCAGCGACCTCGCTCAGGCTTCTCACAAGCCTGTGCTTGACTAGGAGCTCCTCCATGGTGGCTTTCGCAGCCTCTCCTCTCTCATAGTCTTCTATGAGCTTTAGGTAGGCTTCCTGTAGCAGGCCTTCAGTATAGTGGGCTAGCCCACATGTCCTGCAGTAGAATATGTATCCTGATGCTCCAGGTGGCCTCCTATATGTGAGCTGGCTCCCGCAGCATGGGCAGTCCAGCATCCTCTAGCCTACTAGCTTACGCTTACACTTCTCAACTAGGGTGTCAGCTAGCCTCTTGAGCTCTCTGAGCTTTGCTTCATCCTTGGCCTCAGCTACAGCCTTGATCTGGGGGGCTGTGTTAGATGGCCTTATGAGAACCCAGCCTTCATCTCCCATGGCCTTCACACCATCTACTGTGATGAGCCTGTAGCCCATCTCCTCTAGCTCCCTCTTTACCAGCTCAACCACCTTGAACTTGGCTTCATCTGGGCAGCTGTAGACTAGTATGGGGGTCTTTGGGTATGTTGGGACCTCATCTACTAGCTGAGAGAGCTTCATGCCCTCTGTGGAGATGACTTCAGCCATCTTCATGCAGGCATAGACTGCATCATCGAACCCATAGACCTCCTGGAAGTATAGGTGGCTGCTCTCCTCTCCACCTAGAGCCGCGTTTAGCTCTAGCATCTTGTCCATTATGTAGGCGTGGCCGACTCTGCTCACTACAACCTTCCCACCGAGCTTCTCTATGTACTCTGTTACAGCCATCGAGGAGGCTACGTCGACTACTATGATGCTACCAGGGTTCCTTCTAAGGTAGTATCTGGCGAAGACTGCTGTAGCGACGTCTCCTCTCAGAACCCTGCCTAGGTCGTCTATGAAGACAGCTCTGTCTCCGTCGCCGTCGAAGCCGCAGCCGTAGTCTGCTCTAGTAGACTTCACGAGCTCAGCTAGCTCACCTAGGTTCTCTGGCTTAGGCTCAGGCTCGTGAGCTGGGAACCTGCCATCTGGCTCCATGTTTATCCCGACTATAGTGCAGCCTATAGCCTCGAGTGCTCTTCTGGCTATGGGGCCGCACACGCCGTTCCCAGGGTCTAAGGCTACCTTCAGGCTCTTGGCTTCAACTGTGCTGGCTGCGTGCTCCAGATACTCCTCTAAGATGCTCCTCTCCTCTAGGCTTCCTCCACCTGGCCTGCTATACTCTCCTGAGAGAGCTATCCTCCTTATCTCCTCCATCCCCATGCCTTCACCACATATGTAGCCTCTCTCCCTGCAGAGCTTGAAGCCATTCCATTCAGGTGGGTTGTGGCTTGCTGTTACCATGGCTCCTCCAGCTAGCTTCCAGTGTGCTACCGCGAAGTAGAGCATTGGAGAGCTACAGACCCCTATGTCAATGACCTTCAGCCCTCCCTCGATCAGCCCCTCGATGAGGCTGTCTCTGAGAGGCTTGCTGCTAGCTCTAACATCTCTCCCCACGGCTACCACGCCGCTGTTCCCTAGGTAGGCTGCGAAGCTGAGCCCTATCACCTTGGCGTCGCTTCTTCTGAGGGTCTCTCCATAGACTCCTCTTATGTCATATGCTCTGAATATGCTTGGGTCCATCAGCTACCGCCTACTATAGCTAAGCCACAGGCTACATTAAGGTTTTAAGCATGATGCCATAGCTAGGTGGGGGTTGTGTTGAGGCATCTTCTTCTGCTGCTGGTAGCTCTGCTCTCGCCAGTAGCTTTAGCAGCGGGACAGTACTGGCATATAGTCTACTCTAGCCATGCGATTTCGAATACCTCGATGCATGGGCTTGCCTTAAAGAGGATGGTAGTCTACTGTAGTAGCAGGAAGCCTACTACAGCAGACAGGTTTCTCGTGACATTCGATGTGGTGAATGCTGGAAGTAGGACTGTTGGTATACTGAACTTCTATCTTGTAGTCAAGCCTCCAAGTGGAGGTGAGGTGAAGTTCGCTGTAAGGGAGTATGTAGGGCTAGAGCTCTCTCCTGGAGAGGTATTCACGTATACTACCTCAGCTTTCTCGCTGAGTGACGTCATAGATGAGGTTAAGCCTGGAGTCTGGGTTTTCAGAGCAGCATACAGCACAGCAGGCTACTCTGGGGCTCCAAGGCAGTGGCCTGAGGCTGAGGTGGAGGTGTATAGGCTGCCTGGCTCAGCTCTAGACGTCTCAATACCACAGGGAGGCGTACACCTGCTTTCAACTGTGGTAGCTGGGATCCCAGTTCAAGTTGAAGTTGAGGTAGCTAATACAGGAGAGGAGCTGGTCAGCTCAGCTGAAGTAGGGTGCTGGGTAAATGGGACTCTAGTTGGGTCAGCTAACGTCACGGGGATCCAGCCAGGTGACATAGGTAAGGTGAGGCTGCAGTGGAAGCCTAGCTCTCCTGGAAGCTATCTGCTTGAGGTCAAGGTCGACCCTAGAGACCTGATAAGGGAGCTAGATGAGGGGAACAATGAGTTCACAGAGATCGTCAGGGCTAGAGCTCCTGACCTAGCTATATCAGACATAAGGCTGCCAGCTAGCATGATAGCAGGGAAGCCTGCTGAGGCATCTGTCATAGTAGCTAACATGGGAGACTACAGGAGCCCAGCTACAAGGCTTATAGTAGAGTATCCTGGTGGAGGAGGGGAGTTCACGATAGGTGAGCTTGAGCCAGGTGCGTCTACCTCAGTGAGCTTCAAGGTGGGCTTCAGCAGCCCAGGGGTCTATCCTGTGAGGGCTGAGGTCAACCCTGGGAGGAGCTTCATAGAGTGGAGCCTAGAGAACAACAGGCTTGAAAAGAGGGTTACAGTCGCAGCTGAGGTGGAGGAGAGGGTTGAGCTGAAGCCAGACCTGAGGGTGAAGCCAGGTGGGCTGAAGCTCCTCACCCTGGAGCCTAAAGCTGGGATGGTAGTCGAGATAGCTGCTCAAGTAGAGAATGCAGGTGATGCTGAGAGCAAAAGCTTCCTGGTAGCTCTCATGGCTGGAGGCGAGAAGGTTGATGCTGAGGCAGTAGCCTTCCTCCCAGTGGATAGCGAGAGGACTGTGAAGCTAAGCTGGAAGCCTCTCAACCCAGGCGAGTACACTCTCGAAGTCATAGTAGACTACAGGAACGAGGTTGTAGAGTGGGATGAAGAGAACAACAGGGCTGCCCTCAGGGTGAGAGTTGAGCCTGAGCCTACACCTGTAGTGAGCTCTGAGGAGCCTGAGGCTACACTCACACCCACACCTACACCAGAGCCTAGTGGAGGGAAGCCTATAGCCATGCTAGCTACGCTGGCTGCAGCTATAGCTGCAGCTATAGCTGTGGCTGTACTGGCATCACGTAGGGCTGGGAAGAGGGTTAAGAAGAGGAAGTCTAAGTATAGGCTAGGCTAAGGTGAGCTTCACTCTCAACCCAGTTGAGGATGCTGTCAAGCTGGCTGCGCTAGCCTCTCTAGCGACGACTTCAAGGAACCTGAAGCTGTTTGATATGAGCCCAAGCTCCCCTCTCCTAAGCTCTCCGAACGTCCTCACGAACCTCAGCTTGAAGCTCCTCTCCCCTAGCTGGACTTCAACAGGCATGCCAGGCTGGAGCCACTTCACATCCTCTGCCCTTATCGATGTAGCTAGGTTCCCGAATGCATCTATGTAGACTACTTCTCCAGTAGCTTCTGTCTCAGATACCTTAGATGAGTAGGGTGCTGGGTGGAGCTTCTCGAGCCTAGGGCCTATCTCCCTGAACTCCATGCCCTTGGTCAGCCATGCTGCAGCTGGAGCGAACACGTCTCTCCCATGGAAGGTAGGTGAGACCCTGCCTGCCATGGCTATGCTGCTAGATATCTCTCTAGCCTCCTCTATGCCCAGCCTGAGCGCAGCTGGCGTGAGGACGCCGTTATCTGGGCCTATGAGGTACCTTCCTGCTGCCCTGACTGCTATGCACTTCCTGCCAGCTCCAACACCTGGGTCGACTACAGCTATGAGAGCTGAGCTCTCAGGGAGCTCTGGTGCGAAGGCCTCAGCTAGATATGCGCCAGCTCTGATGTCGAAGGCAGGTATCCTATGTGTGACATCGAGCACTATGGCCTCAGGGTTTATCCTGAGGATCACAGCCTTCATGCAAGCTACATAGATGTCGTCACCGAAGTCTGTGAGCAAGGCTATGATAGGCTTCACCTCAGGCACCATGATGCTAGGGCATGCAGTGTTATAAGGCTACCAGAGCCATAGCCCTACTTCCTTAGCTAGCTCACCTCTCTTGACTGCTTCAGCTAGCACCCTTAGCTCTCTGCTCATCGACCTGTCTTCTCTCAGAGGCTTCACCCTCCTCCTGACAGCCTCATATACCCTCCTAGTCCAGGGGGAGAGCTTCTCTACTCCTCTGAGCTCACATGCCTGTGCTGCAGCTATCAGCTCGACTGCTATGGGCACACTGGCTTCACTAGCCATCCTCCAGGCTCTGAGAGCTGACTGGGTGCTGAGGCTTACATAGTCTTGGTTGCAGGCGTTTGTGGTTATCGACTGGATAGACATTGGTGTAGCCATAGCTCTCAGCTCTGCTGCAGCAGCTGTGGCAGCATACTGGAGGCCCATGAAGCCGCTGTCTACGCCTACTTCTCCTCCTGAGAGGAAGGCTGGGAGCCCTAGGTTGAGCTTCTCATCTAGGAGCCTAGCTGTCCTCCTCTCTGAGAGCAGAGCTACCTGTGCTATAGCTATGGCTAGGATGTCCATTGCAAGCGAGATGTGCTGGCCATGGAAGTTTCCTCCATGGTATACTCTACTGCCTACGATGACAGGGTTGTCGCTCACTGAGTTCAGCTCTCTCTCGACTAGCTCTGCTGCGAAGTCTATGGCATCGAGTGCTGCCCCTGCTACCTGGGGGATGCACCTCACACTATAGGCGTCCTGGACCTCCTCAGGGTAGTGTAGGGCTGAGATCCTGTGCAGGGCAGCCTTCTCCATTATGCTCTCTCTGCTCCTCACGCTTCTGCTGCCCTCAAGCACCCTGCTGAGGAGCTCAGCTACCCTATGCTGCCCAGGGTGCTGCTTCAAGCTGTTCAGCTCTCTGCTGAATGCGTCAGCCACAGCAGTCAGGGCCTCACAGCTTAAGGCTGCTGCAGCCATGGCAGCTGCAAACACGCATCTCACGTCGTAGACTGCTAGGGAGGCTAGCCCACAGCTGAATGATGTGCCGTTTATCAGCGCAAGCCCCTCCTTGTAGCTGAGCTTGACTGGCTTGAGCCCAGCCTTCCTCAGTGCCTCCGTAGCTGGGAGGAGCTCTCCCTTGTAGAAGGCTTCACCCTCGCCTACCATGGCTGCAGCTATGTGAGCTAGGTGCCCTAGGTCTCCACTTGCTCCAACTGACCCTAGCTCTGGGACTGCTGGCGTGACTTCTCGGTTGAGCATCTCAGCTAGGAGCTGGACGACCTCTGGCCTGACTCCACTGCTCCCCTTGAGGAGCACTAGAAGCCTACAGTACATACCTGCTCTCACAGCTTCCTCAGGCAGAAGATCTCCTGCATTAGATGCATGGCTTACGACAAGCTTCCACTGGACTTCCTCAGCCTTCTCCTCTGGGACAACCCTGTTGCAGAGTGGGCCGAATGAGGTTGTCACACCATATATCAAGTACCCTCTCGACACCAGCTCCTCAAGCCTTCTTCTATCCTCTCTTACCCTATCCATGTCTTCATCTCTTACCTCGACTCTCCTCTTCCACCTAGCTACAGCTATGACATCCTCTACTGTATGGGTCAAGATAAGCCCCATCCCCTAGGCTAGATGGTATAACAAGGTTCCGCTCTTCCTCAGGCTTCGACCTCTATCTGAGGATGAGCTGGATGGCCTTCAGCTGCAGCGATGAACCTGGCAGTAGACTCACCCTCCTCTGTGAGGAGGTATATCAGCTGCCTGTTCGACTTCCTCAGGCTGTTCTTGACGAGCCCAAGCTTCCTCAGCTTGTCTATGTAGTAGTCTATGAGAGCCTCCCTTGCTTTCCCTCTCTCTCCACCCTTCCTAGGCCTCCCTCTCCTGCCTCTCTCTAGGCTGATAACAGAGGCTATCTCTCTGACCGTAGCTTCACCTAGCTCTAGGAGAGCTAGGAGGACTGCCTTCTCGTTCTCACCTAGCTCTAGGCTCCTTGCGACTGGCAGCGGGCTAGGTGCTCCAGCTGAGAGGGTGAATGGCTGAGCTCCCTTGAGCAGGCATGCTGTGTAGAGTGCTGCTGTGGCAGCTGGGCTCTCTGAGTCTATCAGTACATAAGCTCTCCCCCTAGCATTCTCTATGGATCTGCAGGCTGCTGAGAGGACTGATGTGAAGTCTGAGAGGTCGACTTCAAGCGTGTGGAGCCTCCTGAGTATGGCCTTCAAGCTAAGCTCAAGCTGAGCTATGTCAGATACCCCACTGCTCCTCTGCCTTAGGACTACTAGCATGTGTGGCATCACAGCTTTGAAGGCTTCCAGCATCGTCTCTAGGCTTCCCTCAGCTACTATCAGCGTCCTCTGCTCTCCCAGCCCACTCCATGTGCTCTGCTGCATCTAGGCCACCTGGTGGCACTTCTCCAAAATGAATTTTTCCATCACAAAACCTCTATACATGTCAAATATAAGTTTTGTGGGCAAGCCACGAGCTTGACTGAAAAACACTGACTAGATGGCTGCCATGGTTTTTTCAGCAGCAAATTCAGCTTTAGGCTGAAAATTGAGCTCTCAGAAAGATACTGTTAAAGCCTAGCTCACTATGCTAAGTTTAGCTGTTGGAGTGGTGTCCCCCTTGGCTAGGCTCCCACTTGATAACTGGGCTCAGAGAGATCTATCAGAGAGCTATGTCAGCTCGCTTGTCAGGCTCTCATCTAGCTGCACGGAGGCCTTTAGGAGGCTTGTTGAGGAGCTGGCTGAGCTCAAGGCTAGGGGAAGCGATGTCCTAGCTGAGCTAGATCTCAGGCCGCTTCAGCCTAGGAGGCCAAGGGGAGCTTTCTGCTCATCTGATGCTGGATACAGTGGCGTTGAGCTTGTCTCAGGGTATCTTCCCCTCATCTCAGCTGTTGCATGCGTGTTTGCAAGCAGGCCTTCTCCAGTTGACATCATGTCAGCCTGCTATAGTCCAAGTGAGGTTTGGAGTAGTGAAGACAACCCACCTGATAGGGCTAGCCTGGTTGCATTGAGGCTTCAAGCTGAGGTCTCAGCTTCAGCTCTAGAGAAGTGGAGGCCTAGCCTCATCATCTGGGATGGCTCTCTCACTCCTCCAAGCTGGCTCAAGAGGGGGTCGAGAGAGTACATGGAGGACTATAGGAGGGCCTCTGAGGCTTTGCTCAGCCTCCTAGACTCCTGCGTCTCTAGGGGGGCTGTTTTATCTGGTGTCGTGAAGAGAGCTAGGAGCAGTGAGCTCGCTAGGCACGTAGGTAGGGAGGGGCTAAGGGATGCTGCTCTCTGTGCACTGCTTCTGCCACCTGGATATAGGACTAGGCTGCTGAAGTCTAGTAGGAGAGTGGTCTACTGCTATGTGAAGTCTGGTTCAGGCAGGGTTCTTAGGGTTGAGTTTCCAGCTGAGCAGGAAGCTGAGGCAGAGCAGGCTATAGATGAGGTCTTCTGCTGGATCAGCCCATCAGGGCTCCCTGCTCCAGTTGAGGTAGCAGACTTCTATGCTAGAGTGTCTCCTAGGTCAGCTAGAGCAGCAGCCTTATTGCTGCTCTCACGTGTGATGAAGAGAGTCTCAAGCGGCGAGCTTCCAGCTGAAGCTCTTGCTGCTCTGGCTCCAATCTATGGAGAGAGCCTTGAGGTGTAGGGGATGAGGGTCATAGGCTTCACCCTAGCTGAAAGCGACATCCAGAAGGTTCTCTTCGTGAAGAAGAACGATGAGAGCGTGAAGGTAGGAGACTTCTGCGTCATAGAGCACCCGCTATACCATGATGGAGCAAAGCTTGTGCTCATGAGGGTATCCAACCTGAAGCCGATAAACCCTGAGATGACGCTTGGGGCTCTAGGGGCTCTAGCTGGGAGCCGTGGGCTAGAGCTTCAGGCTGGAACCCAGCTTGAGTACATTGTAGGAGAGTGTGAGGTCCTCGGCTATGTTGACTCAGGTAGGTTCATGTATCTTGAGGCTCCTCCTCCAACCTGGACTCCAGTCTATAAGCCTGACAGCTACACCTTAAGGCAGTTCTTTGAAAGCTACGCCTCCCACTCTAAGGCTAAGGTTCCAGTTGGCACCATATCAGGTGTAGGAGCAGCCTTCTGGGTAGACCTTGATGCCATAGCTAGAGGCCACGCCTTCGTAGCTGGGATGACTAGAAGCGGGAAGAGCATAGCTCCTGACAGCAAAGTCCTCATCTACATGACCTCAGAGAGGTCAGCTAGGTGGATTGAGGTATCTGAGCTCACGCTAGAGGACAGCACCTATACTGTCTCGCTCAGTAGAGACCTCAGCTGGAGGTGGAGCAGGATAGCAGGCGTCATAGGCCATAGGGCTCCACTTGAGGGCGTTGAGGTCGAGACAGAGGGAGGCAGAAGCCTTAGAGCGACGAGGGACCACTCCATCATAGCTGTGACAGATGGTGGAGCTGTCGTAACGAAGGCTTCCCTCCTCAGGGAGGGCATGATGATGATATCTCCGAGGGGAGAAGAGCTACCTGGGCAAGGAGGGGAAAGCAGTGAGCTCTATGTCGGCACCCTCCTAGATGCCTGCAGGAAGGCTCTCAGGGTCAGCTTGTATAGGCTTGCTGCCAAAGCTGGTGTCAGGCTCAGCCTGGTCAAGCAGGCCTGCAGGGAGGGCATGTGCTGCAGAGAAGTGCTGTCTAGGCTCGTCAGGGCCCTGAGGAGCATGGTGAGAGCAGCTGCAAGGAACGCCTCAGTCAGGAAGGCTAGGAGGTGCCTAGCTGTACTTGAGGCTGTCGCATCAGGGTGGATCACACTCGACCCTGTTAGGAGAGTAGTTAGGACTAGGCTGCCTCCAGTGGTATATGATGTTGAGGTAGCTGATGGAGGCACTTTCCTAGCTAACAGCCTATTCGTTCATAACAGCAGCTTCGTCATGACCCTCCTTAAGAGGAGCCTCACATTCCTGAAGTATAAGCCTACCTTCCTCGTCTTAGATAGGAGAGGGGAGTATGCTCCTCTAGCCAAGTATGGTGGGGTTACAATACCCTATGATGCTCTAGCTTCAAGCAGGTCTCTCAACCCAAGTGACATAGCTAGGATGCTAGGCTACACTACTGCTAGGAGCAAGGCTGCTCAGGTTGTGATGGAGGCTGTTGAGAGGCTTCAGAGGCGTGGTGACCAAGTCAATAGCAGAAGCATCCTCTCAGAGTGTAGGGCTCTACTGAGCTTAACAGGTGGGCGTAGGCACCTAGCTGAGATAGCTGTGAGGATAGATGAGTGTAGGGATGTCATAGATGACCTCGCATGCAGAGAGTCAGCTGAGATCCTCGAGCTAGTGAGGAGGTTTCCTCTCACCATAGTCGACTTCTCAGTTGACGTCGACTTCACTAGGCAGTATATGGTTGTCAAGGAGCTTCTCAGGACGCTAGTAGACCATGCTGTAGAGCAGAGGAGTACAGGGGAGTTTGCTCTGATAACTGTGGTGGAGGAAGCCCAGTATATCGCACCAGAGAGGAATGCTCCGATGGTAAGCAGCCCTCAGTCTACTGGAGTAGACAAGGTTTTCACTGAAGCTGTCAGCCAAGCTGGAGGCTATAACCTAGGGTTCATAATGGTCACTCAGAGGCCAGCTTACGTCTCCAAGAACGTGATAAGCCAAGCTAACTCAGTCTTCTGCTTCAGGATGAGGAGTGGAGCAGACCAGGATGCTATAGCAAGGTACACTGAGCAGGGAGACAGCAGCTTGAGAAGCATCCTACCAGGGCTAGCAGACCACCAGGCTCTAGCATGGGGGCCAGCTGTCCCAGCTCCATTCCCTGTTCTGGTAGAGGTGGATGTAGACATCTATCCTGCTAAGGCAGCTGCCATGCCAAGTGAGGCCTGGAAGAGGATGGAGGAGCAGAGGAAGACAGCTCACTTAGAGGAGAGGCATCTAGAGATAGAGGCTTAAATCACCTCATGCATAGGCTCCTATGTCAGTGCTGCTCACAGGTGGAGCAGGGTTCCTAGGCTCCCATTTAGCTAGGATGCTGGCTAGCGAGGGCTTCTACATCATAGTCCTAGACGACTTGAGCACTGGAAGCTACAGCAGAGTCTCTAGGCTAGTTGAGTCTGGTAAGGCAGAGTTTCACCTAGGAGACGTCAGGGACATTGAGCTCGTCAGGAGGCTAGCTAGGAGAGCAGACTACACACTGCACCTTGCAGCTAGGGTGAGTGTAAGCTACTCTTGGAGTAGGCCACAGGAGGTTAATGATGTGAATGCAGGTGGGACAGCTGCTGTGCTAGAGGCATCATACCAGAGCGGGGTCGATAAGCTCATATACGCGTCTTCAGCTGCAGTCTACGGTGAGCCAGCTGAGCTTCCTCTCAAGGAGACCACTCCAGCACGCCCCATCTCACCCTATGGCGTGAGCAAGCTTGCAGGAGAGCTATATGCCTCAGCTTATGCCAGGAGGGGGCTCAAGACAGTCTCACTCAGGTACTTCAACATATATGGTGTAGGCCAGCCTGACACAGAGTACTCTGGTGTGGTAGCGAGGTTCGCATCTAGGGTAGCGCGTAGGCTTCCTCCAGTCATCTATGGGAGTGGAGAGCAGACTAGAGACTTCATACATGTCTCTGATGCAGCTAGGGCAGCTCTCCTAGCATTGGTGAAGGAGGCTCCAAGCCAGGTCTATAACATAGCGTCAGGGAAGCCCACTAGGATAATAGACCTAGCAAGCCTCTGCCTCAAGCTAGCTAGCTTAAGCCTCAAGCCAAAGCATGCTGCCCCTAGGGTAGGTGACATAACACATAGCTATGCTGACATATCTAGGGCGAGAGCTGAGCTAGGCTTCCAGCCTACGGTCACGCTGGAAGCTGGGATCTCAGAGGTCATCTCAAGCTATAGGAGCTAGCTACGATGGTGTGATGGCTGAGATGATGTCTCTTGGAGAGCTGAGGAGCCATGGCTTCAAGGCGGCTTCGAATGCTCTAGCTGCCTTCTCAGGTGGGAGAGCTCTGGAGGCAAGCTCCCTAAACTTCCCTTCAAGCTGCTGTCTTGAAACAGGGTTCTCTGGGTCTCCTAGAGGGTATTCTACTTGAGCTGTGTAGCTTCCACTCCTAGTGTAGACTGTGACTCTAGCTGGGAACTTGTCAGGGTACATCCTGTCTAGCTCACTGCTGACCTCAGCCTTCACCTTCTTCATCAGAGACCTGAGCTCCCTGCTCCTCAGCTTATCTGCTGTGAACTCGCTGACGCCAGCTTTCCCATGGAGCAGGGCTACAGCAACACAGTAGGCTAAGCTGAACTTAGCTTCATATGGGGTCTTTGGCCTCGGGTTCCCAGCTATCTTGAGCGCGTCACCATAGACTTCAACCTTCACCTCAGTCACCTCACCTAAGTCGAATTCTCCTCTGAGCTTGAGTGCTGCATCTATAGCTGAGTGTGTGTGCCTACATGATGCATGTGGCTTTATCGAGGCCTCCATGACCTTATAGCCCTCACCAAGCCCATCTGTGAGGGCGCTGAGATCTGGGCTCCTAGAGGTAGCCTTGAGGAAGCCTCTTCTTCCCTCGAGTATCGTAGTAGACCCGGTGAAGCCCTCCTCAGCTAGCATAGCTGAGAGCACGCCTAGAGCAGCTGCCTTCCCAGCATGGAGGTGCTTGCTCATAGCCCCCTCCTCTAGGAACTCCCATAGGCCTGAAGCTGAGGTGCCAGCTGAGCCGAGAGCCCAAGCCATCTCCTCTGAGCTCAGCTCAAGCAGCCTACCTGCTGCTGCAGCAGCACCAAAGGTCCCTGCTGTGGCGGTGGTATGCCATATTTCATAGTGGCTCGCTCCAGCTGCCTCTCCAACCCTTGCTACAAGCTCATATCCTGCTACAGCAGCTTCAACAAGCTTCTCTCCACCGCCTCCAGTAGCCTCCCACACAGCTAAGGCAGCTGGGAAGACAGCTGCACCAGGGTGTGTCACTGACCTCCTATGGACGTCGTCTAGCTCAAGGATGTGAGACATCACTCCGTTAGCGAAGGATGCAGAGAAGCAAGAGACCCTGTCTCCATAGCCGACTACAGTAGACTCAGGTGGCCCACCAAGCCTCCTAGCTACTCTAGCAGCAATCCTCCCAGGCACCTCAACTGAGCCTCCTAGAGCTGAGGCAAGCCAGTCAGCGAAGAGCACTCCAACCCTCTCCACAACCTCTCTTGGCAGAGACCTATAGGAGATGGAGGAGGCGAACTCAGCTAGCTTACGTGTCTCACCAGCCAACCAGCCACCTAGCCTACACTAGCACACACCCTAATAAAGCCTATGAAGGCTGGTAGCCAGGTGGGCTAGCTGGTAGGCTCCAGCTTTGCCCCACAGCTCATGCAGTAGCTTGCCTGCTCTGGGTTTACATAGCTGCAGCTTGGGCACCTCACTCCCTCTGCTATCAGCCCTCTTGCCTTGAGTATCTTCTCCTCTACATCTGCTCCACTCAGGTGCATGTATATTGCTGGTGTCCTCGATGATGGAGTCCAGCCTGCTACTATCCTGAGCTCAGGCTCCCTAAGGATCTTAGCGAGCTCAGTCATCCTACTGTGCCTGAAGAGGTGGGGTGTCACCCTCTTCCTCACAGCTGCCTTCTCAGCTAGCCTCCCCATGAGCTTCCTAAGCCCATGGTAGCCTAGGGCTCCAGACCTAGAAGCCCAGAGAGGAGCCTCAGGATCCCCCCTCCCAGGATGGTACCTGAGCCACTCTCTGAGTGCTTGAGCTGAGTCAACTAGCCTGATCCTCCTATCCCCTGTCTTCCCTGACACGACGACTACAGCACCATACCTGTCGAAGCTCACGTCACCAACCCTCAAGCTAAGCAGCTCTCCTGCTCGCATACCACTCTCATAGAGCACTAGCACAATAGCTCTATCCCTGGGGCTATCTGCTACACTAGCCATCCTCTCAACCTCACCTCTAGTAAGCAGCATCCTGGGAAGCCTCCTCCTAGCCTTAGGCTTAGCCCAGGCAACAGCCTTGGGATAGCCCTTGCTCCCATAAAGCCACCTATAAAACCTCCTGACCAAAGTCAGGTAGAGTGCTCTAGTCGACTCACCGACCTCTAGGCTGCCAGCCCACTTGACCAGGTCTCCTCTAGAAGCCCTCCTGAAATGCTTCTCTCCAAGGAACCTAGCCAGAGACCTCAGGGCCTTCAAGTAGCTCCTCAAGGTGCTCTCAGACAGACCCTGAGCCCTAAGCTCAGCTAGGAAGCCCTCTATGGCCTCAAGGTTCCTCTCAGATATGCTGGCGCCCATGCTGAGAGCCTCAGCCCAAGCCTGTTATTAACCTTGCCTTAGGTCAAGGCTATGGTCGATAACCTTGACTTGTGCGGTACCGCACAGCTGACAGTAGAGAGCCACCTCAACACCTGCCTCCACTGCCATGTGCAGCTGCCATCAGCCCCACTCTAATCACCACCATAATTGAGGCTGGAAACTATAAGGCCTCAGAAACCTACGAGGAGGGAGGCGAAAAGCTCAGAGAGTAGGGGTGCTCAGCAAGAAAGTGCTCAGAGTTCAGGAAGAAGCTCTACGGCCTCGCAAACCGCCCAGAGAGGGTTTTGCTCGCGAAACTGCCAACCTGGGTTCTTTTGCCCTCGTAAACTGCCTTCCCAGTAGGATATGTTCTTCTAAGGCAAATCAGACAGCATCTTTAATCTTCATGCTCGCTTTCCATCAACGCGTAAAGCCTGTACTTCATCCTCTTTAATGCTTAATCTTCTCATCGCAAATCACAACAATTGCATCCAATCCGCTTTCAAATGCTTTGATGTCTTCCATGATCTTGTAGCTCCTGGCTTTTCTCAAGACTTTAAATCCTAATATGCTGTTAAGGGTGAAGAGATGGTTAGGGTTGAGGAGAAGATTAGGGTCCACAAGGATGAGATGGTTGTGGAGGCAAGAGCTTTATTCGACACTGGATCCAGGAGGAGCTATTTCAGC
>JAVCBW010000038.1:0-13819 GCA_037917675.1 Thermoproteota archaeon | reverse complement strand
AAGCAGGTGGAGAACTTGGAGCTCACAGCTGGTATGCTTTCATGGATGTATGTGGTTTTGTCTATGGCTGCTTCCTCGTCGTTGGGGCTTATGCCTCTAGTAGGGCTTTTGGAGCAGCCTAGAGCCCAACATCTAGAGGCTTAGATCCGATAGCCACTAGGTGGCCTGACAAGGCTCCCATCAGCAAGCACCACAGGGAAATCAAAGCCTCCACTAATCAACACACCTACCCTCTGTATCTCTATGAAAACAGAAACTGCAGCCGAAGGCATGTTTACGAGGCGTAGAGGAGGTGTAGGTCCTAAGAGCTACCTTATCACCACTTTTAGCTACCTCATCAAGGGATTGGGGCACGACTTGAGCCTATAATCCTAGAGCAAGCTTGGGATGAGTACAGCCTATCAGCTAGCTTCCACTACGTTAGAGGCCTGTTGGGATCCCAGCTCTCTTGATCAGGTCTATAAACTCCTCTAGCTTCACTCCAGCTATCCTCTGTGCTCTCCTCAAGTCGCCAGTCTCAATGTAGTATTCTAGTGTAGCCTTCAGCCTTGGAGGCTGCCTCCTAATGAAGCTCTAGTCAGCCATCCTCCTACGGATCTCCCTAGCCTCAGTCTCCATCTTATATAGCCTACTGGCAGCTATTATATTTCCCTCACACTTATTATGGCAGCTTCTAAACATAGCGGTTTCAGGAGCAAAGGAGGCTACTAGCTTATGTGAGCTTCATGCCATCAGCTTAGAGCATGCGGTAGACCTCCTACATGCAATGCATTAGACCTCGAGCTACTCTTGTCTGAGAGCTCTGCTATCAGGCTCATGAAAGTAGGCACAAGGTGCTCTGAGATCTAGTTTCCTAGCACTCTCTAGAGCCTATGCTGTGCTCTATGCTCTCAGCTAGCTACCGTCTTTTTCGCTTATGGCAGCAGCTAGCTACATAAGCTATAGACCTTCTAGATGTGCTGTAGCCCTACTGGCTTTAGGAGAGCTATTAGACCTCTGGTGTAGCAGGCGCTTATGGCCTCCTCCTTACCAGGTATAGGGCTATGGCTACTATAGCTACGGCCATAGCTGTAGCTATGGCTACTATCGTTAGAGGGGTCTTCTCTTCTGGCTTCTGCTCTTCTGGTGGCTTTGGCAGCTTTATTGTGATGGCTTTCTCTGTAGTCTTTCCAGTTAGGTCTTCTGCTCTCACCTTTACTGTCAGGTATGGTGGGCCTTTTTGTACCTGTATCACTGCCTGGTAGGTGTCTGGTGAGATGTAGACTGGCTTCATAGCTGACCACGTCTTGTTATCTGTTGTGTAGGCTACTGTCACGTCTCTAACTCCGAGGTAGTCGTCCTCTACTGTTATCGTGAGGGTTGCTATGGCTACAGCCAGGCTCTCTCTGATCTTGTAGCCTACATCGACCACTTTGGGCGGCTGCCTGTCCTGTGCTTGAGCATAGCATGCTTTCACCAGCTTCTCTTCTCCTGGCTTGAGCCTCACCTCAACCTCAGCTATCATGTAGCTTCCAGCGTTGACCTGAGATGTGAGCTTGCCTCCCTCTACTTCAAGCTGCCTCCCAGCTTTCTTCAGCCTAAGCTTCAGGTAGCCTTTGACTGGGAACCACCAGCTGTTCCTCAGATAGACTGCTATAGCAGGCTTCTCACCAGCGTTCCTCTGTAGAGGCTTGACTTCGAAGTCCCTGTGTGGTATGGGCTTGTATGTGCCATTTATCTTGTAGTCTACTCCCTGTGGAGTGAGCTTCAGGAGGTAGAAGCCAGAGTAAGGCTTCCCTCCCTTGAAGCCACTTGTCCCAACCAGGTAGTGTACTGGCTCCATAATGTCCTTGTTGACATGAGAGTGCCCTGATAGGATCAAGCTAACATTATATCTCCTAGCTATGTCAGCTAGCCTCATCAAGCTTGCTCCAGTCCTGTTCTCAATGTGGTAGAGTGGGTGATGCATGAGCAGCAGCTTAACTGGGCACCCACTGTGAGCAGCTAAGTCCTCTTCTAGCCAGTCCATCTGCTCCTCGGTGAGCCAGCCGTGAAAGCCTCCTGGCCCCGTGTCTAGGGCAACCAGGTGGATCCAGTCTATCGTGAGAGAGCGGTTTGAGACAGACAGGTACCTTATGAAGTATCCCTCCTTAGACCAGTCATGGTTCCCTGGGACCAAGAGGACTGGAACCTCTAGCTCTAGTAGCTCTCTGTAAACTGACTTAAAGAGGTGCTCCGGCGGGTTGTTTACGATGTCCCCAGTGACGACGATGAGGTCTGGCTTCAGGAAGTTTGCTATCCTAATCCACTTCCTGAATATGAGCCTAAGGTACTCTGCTCCAGGCTTGACATCATAGTGTGTGTCAGTTATCCAGAATATGGTGAATGGAATCCTAGTGGCCTTATAGACGTAGACTGAGTGGGGCTCCTCGAATGCTCCATTGCTAGCTAGCACACTAAGGTTATAGAGGCCTTCACCTGCCTCCACTGGGACCTCAGCTACAGCCTTAGCCAGCCAGCCATCTCTATGCTTCGACTTCACTTTGAGCTTGAGCCTATGGGTTTCGTTGACCAGGTATATTGCCTGGGGCTCTATGCTAGCTAGCTCCACGGTTATGTTGCCACCCGGCTTCACGAAAGCAGGGAAACCTAGCCTAGGCCACCACACCTTGTTGAGTGGAGTAGCTGGCTGGCAGCTCACTGCGAGAATGGACATGAAGGTGATTGCTAGGAGCACTGCAACCTTAGCCTTCACCTTCTCATCCTCCATAAGACTAAGACTACAGCTATAGCTGCAGCAGCCACAACAGCACCTACAAGCCCTAAAGCTGGAGCCACCTTCCTCTCCTCTATCTCCGATGTAGCTGCCGGCGGCTTAGCCTCATACACCCCGTATGCTACAGCCTTGTTTCCAGCTGCATCCACTGCCTCAGCCTTATAGTAGACTCTCTCAGCCTTCGGAGCTGTCGGCAGAGGGTATTCGTCTACAACCTTAACCTGAGCTCTATTCCATGTCTTGTTGTCATGGCTGTAGTACACAGTAACCTCTAGCACACCGAGGCCTATGTCTGATGCAGTGTAGTCTAGTGAAATGTAGTCTTCAGCTTCATCAGGGTGCACCTCAACTTTAGGTGGAGCCTTGTCCTCCATAGTATAGGCTTTGATGACCTTCTCTGAGCCTGGTGGCAGGCTCACCTCCAGAGCTGCAGCTAGAGCACCCCTAGACTCCCTCGCGGCCTTTGCTTCAGCTCCCTCAGCTTTAAGTGGTCCTGGCTTGAGCCTCACTAGGATCCTTAGAGTAGCTGGCTCACCCAGCTTGTTCCACACCTTGGCTGCCACCCCTGTTGAGCTTCCATCCCTCCTCTGGAGGAGCTTCACTCCAAGCTTCTCATAGGGTGTGCTCTCAGGCGTATACTCTACATGCTCACTCTTGATGGTGAGCAGGCGGTAGCCACGATACCTCTGAGATGCTGCTGTAGCTGTAGTTGTTATTGTCAGAGCAGGGAGCTCAGGTGGCTTCCTGACCTCATCTATGTGCCTATGCCCTAGCAGAACTAGGATGACATTATGCTCCTCTATGAGCTTAGGCAGCTTCTCATATGCGTTAGGTGATATCTGGTTTGGATCCCAGTATGGGTAGTGGAAGAAGAGCACTATCTTCTTGTCCCTATTGAGAGCCATGTCCTCCTCTAGCCAGCTCAAGGCCTCATCTGTCACTCTCCCTGTATCTGTGTCTAGAGAGATGAAGTGGTATCTTCCTATCGTCGTACTCCATCTCAGTGGAGTAAAGTACTTCTCCCACCACCACCTCCCCTTTTCAATAGTGTAGTAGTCGTTGTTGCCCATTGTGAAGAGTATTGGCGTAGCTAGCTGGGATATCAGCTCATAGACATACCTATATGGCTCCTCATCTGCTGTAGCGTCAACGATGTCACCACAGTCTACTATCAGGTCTAAGCCTAGGGAGTCTAGTGTAGCAAGCACAACCTCAAACACCTCATTATTCACCTTGTATCTCAGCTGCCTCCTCAAGCCAACGTGGTTATCAGTAAGCACCCCAGCTCTGAGCTCGCTAGGAAACTCCCTATACACCTTGATGCAGTTTGGCTCAGTGAACACCATGCCCTCAGCTCTAAGCGTCAGGTTGTAGAGGCCCTCAGCTTCATCAGGGACCCTGAACTCTATCCTCCAGAAGCCTCTCTCATCAAAGCTCTGCTCTAGCTTCTCTAGCTCATAGCTCCCATAGAGGATAGACTCCAAGCTGCCGCTCCACTCAGTGCTCTTAGCAGGCTTTTCGCCCTCAATGTAGCCAACGTACACTGTCAGAGCCCCCCCAGCCTCACAGAAAGCTGGCGCAGCAACTCTAGGGTAAAGGATCCTATTCAGTGGAGTAATGTGGTATAGTGAGAAGGGTAGGTGCTCTCCTCTGCTAGCTACCCTCCTACCAGCTAGAGGCGCTAGAGCAAGAAGCGTCAAGAGGACAGCTACCAGAAGCCTACCTTTCAAGCTAGACCCTAACACCCCCATCAGCCCCCTGAATAAGCTTTACTGGCAGAGCACATAGGCAACTTCTAGTGGAGCACTAAGTAGCAGAGAGCCTCCAGACACCATCTAGGACAAGCCTCTATGCTAACAGCTCAACTGCAGCTAGCCTGTGAGCACTGCTATGCTGTGCTTGAATACCTCTAGCCACCCTACTTGGCTCTATGGCAGCTATCCTAGACAAACTTAGCTGATACATGAGCTAGTAGGCTTCTCCATTCCAGGAAGAGCTGAAGCTAGGCAGGTGAGCAGCCTCATGTTCACTTTTTTACATAAGAGATTTAACTGTGAACACCATGCTAACACATGGTGGTGTGATGTGTGAGGAGAAGGAGCTTGAAAGGGCTAGGAGGGGGGATGTAGAGGAGCTTAGGGAAGTGCTTTCTGTGATCAGAAGTGAGGTCCCAGCACTCCTTAAGGAGGTAGTTGAGCCTCTAAGAGAGCTAATGAGCCTAACATACACGCCTGAGCAAGCCAGGGAGAGAGCTAGAGCCATAGCAGCCTTCTACAAGGAGCTCACAGATGCCGGTGTTCCAGAGGAAGATGCACTACAGCTTGTCAGAGAGAACTTCATAAACCCAATGGCAATCCTGCGTGGAGTGTTCTCTAGGAGAGAGCGTAGAGCGAGGAGAGAGGAAGAGGAGGAATAGTGGCTGCTAGGCTGAGGAGGCTGATAGGGGCGTTTAGAGCTATGATAGAGCTCGCTGTCCTACTGGCTCCCTTAGCTGCTATAGCGCTACTCATGCTAGCTGAAATGAGGTGGAAGTGGTGGAGAGCTAAGAGGGCTGCTGAAAGTGAGCTTAGGAAGGCTGGTGTTAGCTGTATTGAGGAGCTTGCTGAAGCATGTGTCGGCCCTAAGCCCACCCTATCCATGCTAGGTGCCCTCATTGGAGGCATTAGATCGTGTGGAAAGAAAGCTAGATGAGCTAGCTAGGAGGGTTGAGAGAATTGAGAAGCTCATCGAGGATGCTGGCGTCACTGAGGCAGCTGAAGCCCTCAGGCTAGTCAAGGCGATGATCTCAAGATACACTCAGCTAGTAGAGCTCATTGGAGGGGTAAAGGAGCTCACAGAGCACCCAGCTGCGAGGAAAAGCGACATATCAAGACACATCATAGAAGTGCTAGGTAAGCTAGGCCCAATGAACATAAGCCAGCTTACAGCTCAGCTGAGAAGAGAGAGGGGAACAGCATCAAGGAGAGTAGTAGCCAAGAAGCTCAGAGAGCTGGAGGAAGCTGGGCTTGTAGAGAAAATGGATGGCGAGAAGATGAGAGGCAAAGTCTACAAGCTGAGGCAAAGCTAAGAGCTAACTGCATTGACACCAACTAGTACTCTTCACCTCATTCACCTCAAACAAGCTAGCTTCCAGCCATAAGAGCTCCCTTAACTGCAGAATACACTTCTCTCATCTAAGTCATGTCCTCCAATAATGGCAGCTAGTGAATTAATTTCGTTTTTAGCTATCTACTTGAGCTTAGGGTAGACGCAAGTATGCTAGGATAAGCATAGAGGATGCATATAGGGTGGAAGAGGGGAAGCTGAGAGAGGTATAATGGAGGTGCTTGAGGCTGTGTTCAAGAGGGCTAGAGTGGCGTAAGCTCTGTAGCCAGCTGGCTCAGTGGGCTTAAGCTTCTCAGCAGCCTTACATGGCTGTTGTGCTGTCATAAAAAGAGGAGGAAGGTGGGCTACTCTGGCCAGCCTAGCTTCTTCCTCTTCTCCCTTATGTGTGCTATCAGGGTCTGTGCTGCCTTCACTGGATCTGGCTCCACGTAGAACTTTCCTCCTACCAGCTCTTCTGCCTTGCTTGTAAGTATCTCTACTACAGCTTTGCTCCCTAGGACTGGTGGTATTGTGCCTAAGTGTACTAGGAGCCCTGTAGCCACGAAGTAGGCGCCTATTGAGACTGCCTTCTCACTCATCCACTCTGGAGCTGACCCTGCTGCCGGTAAGTCTGATATGTCTACTCCGAGGTAGTCTGCTAGCGCGCCTAGAGCTATGAGCATCCTTGAGCAGTCTACACAGCTCCCCATGTGTAGGCATGGCGGTACTCCTAGAGCTTTGCATATCTCCCTTAGGCCTGGGCCTGCTAGCTCAGCTGCTTCAGGCCTCAGCAGGCCATGCTTACCCATTGTTATAGCCCAGCAGCCTGTCCCTACGACGAGTATGTCATTCTTTATGAGCTCCTTTGTCAGTGTTACATGGCTGTACTCATGCCTTACCTTAGGGTTGACACAGCCTACCACACCAGCTATACCCTTTATCTTGCCCTCCTTCAGGGCTTTTGCTAGAGGCTCCAGCGTCCCACCTAGAGCCTCTAGTATGGCTTCCACGCTGAACCCTGCTGTCAGCTCCATCTTCTCCTCAGGTATCTGCACCTTCTCCTTCACCCTATTGGGGAAGTTCTCTACTGCCACCCTGACTATCTTCTTCGCCACCTCGTCTGCATGCTCTGGCTCGAACTCTATGTGCACTGCACCAGGGATGTGTGCCTTAGGCTCTGTTGTGATGACCTTAGTGTGGTAGCATGATGCCACGTCTACTATAGCTGGCATTATACACTGGTAGTCTACTACAACAGCTTCTAGTGCTCCCGTTACTATAGCTAGCTCCTGCTGGAGCATGTTCCCTGCTACCGGGATCCCAAGCCTCATGAGAACCTCGTTTCCTGTGCAGCACATGCCTACTACGTTTATCCCCTCCTCTGCACCCAGCTTCCTCGCTAGCTCCACTAGCTCAGGGTCCTCTGCTGCCTCAGCTATCTTCATGGAGAGCACAGGGTTGTGCCCGTGTACGAGTATGTTGACTGCCTTCTCCCTGAGAACCCCTAGGTTTGCTGCTGACCTCAGAGGCTTTGGAGTCCCGAACATTATGTCACTTAGCAGCGTAGCCATCATTGAGCCGCTCCAGCCATCTGCCAAGGCGCACCTCAGCCCCTGAGCTATCAGGCTGAGTGGATCTGCATCAACTCCCATATGTGTCCTGTGCATTATCTCTGTCACCTCCCTGTCTATCGCCCTAGGCATTATCCCTATCTTCCTCCAGACCCGCTTCCTCCTCTCTGGAGCTAGAGCTTCAGCCAGCTTAAGCGGGTCTTCCCCTGGCTTCCCGAACTCCATCTCAAGGATCTTGGCAACATCTAGAGCTATCTCCTTGACATCCCTGCCCTCAACCTGTATGCCTAGGCTCCTCGCCACATTCCTCAGCTTCTCCTCGTCCTTTATCGTATATCCCTTAGCCCAGCCCTCTGGGATCCCCTTGAAGACCTTAACTATGTCACGAGCATGGTCGCTGTGTGCTGCTGCTCCAGCTGCAAGAGCTCTCATGAGGTTCCTAGCTACTATGGTGTCTGCTGTAGCTCCACACGTCCCCTTGGAGGGGCCGTATCCAAATGGATCTATCCTACATGGGCCCATGTTGCAGTTCCTACAGCATACCCCAAGTAGGCCGAAGCCACACTGAGGCTGCTGAGCCAGATACCTATGCCAGGCTATCTCAACCTTATCTCTCTCAGCTTTCTCAAGGAGGGGGGCTACAGTAGGGTCTATCGAGACTCCCTCATAGAACTCTCTTCGAGAGACCTTCATGAGCCTCTCATAGATCCTTTCAGCAGCCATCTAAGTCCACCTCACAGGCTCATACATCTCCTTAATCATAGATAGGGGGGAGGGCTTCTCAGGTGGCTTAGCGTAAGCCACACCTGGGCTCACAACCCCGGTGACCAGCTCAGCAGCCTTCTTCTCCTTGACCTCAAGGAGAAGCTCCTCAGCTCTACCGAACCTGAGTGCTCCAGTCGGGCATGCCTCGACACAGGCTGGTGGAAGCTCTTGTCTGAGCCTCTCTATACAGTGGTCACACTTTATGACCTTAAGCTCACGGCTGTAAGCTGGGTGGCCGAATGGACATGCTATCAGGCATGCCCTACACCCTATACACTTAACTGGGTCAGATAGCACATATCCTTCTTCTACCCTATACATGGCCTTTGTCGGACAGACCTCTATGCATGGTGCTGGATCACAGTGCATGCATCTTATTGGAACCGTGAGTGTAGCTGCTACAACGACCTTGACCCTAGGCCTAGGCTTAGGAGCCTCGAATATAGCTGAAATAAGCGTTTTCGACTCGGAGTGCTCTACTGCGCAAGCTATCTCACAGCTCTTGCATGCAACACACCTAGATGAGTCGATGTATATCAGGTACTCAGGAGATATGCTCTCAGGCAACTTCCCCCCAGAGCCCCAATAAGTATGGCAGATAAAGGTTTCGTGCCCTTTAAGTAAAGTACTTAAACCAAGTCAGCTGATAGTGTTACTTTTTGTAGAAATGTGACACCAGTGCAGTGGGCTTAGACTGCCATCAGCATAGCACCCAGATGCAAGTGGGGATAAACCTGTTAAGCTACTAGCAGCAACGGAGGCATCTTGCTAGGTGCAGGCTGATTTGCAGCGCTGCTCTTGTCTAAAGCTATGAGCCATGTGGCAGATAAGTGTTATTAAGCTTGGCAGAATAGGGGGTTGGTGGCTTCATGTGCAGATGCTTTATGTAGACCCATGGAGGTGTACTGGCTGCAGGAGCTGTGAGATAGCTTGCGCAGTAGAGCACTCTCCTGGTAAAAGCCTTGCTTCAGCTATGCTTGAGCGTGTGAAGCCTAGGATCAAGGTTGTTCCTGTAGCTATGCTCCCTCTCCCAGTGCTCTGCATGCACTGTGATAGCCCTCCGTGTGTAGTCGTGTGTCCTACTGGAGCTCTCAAGAGAGCTGGTGACATAGTAGAGTACGATAGGGAGCTATGCATAGGCTGTAGGTCTTGTATGATGGTCTGCCCATTTGCAGCTGTCTCACCTGGAGATGGTGGCGTCTTGAAGTGTGATAGGTGTCCTAGTAGGCTAGAGGATGGGCTTCCACCAGCCTGTGTCGAGGCATGCCCAACTGGAGCACTCAGGTTTAGAAGCGAAGAGGAGGCTGCACGTGAAGCTGCTCTCATGGTGGCTAGTGGGCTAGCTCTCCAGCTTGGTGTCGTGGTGGAGCCTCCAGCTGAAGTCAGGGAGCCTGCTCTGCTACTGAGGCTCGCGAGGGGAGCTGAAGCTGAGCCTGAGTTCAAGCCAGCTGCACTCGATAGGTTTAGAGGGATACTGGAGATGTTCAGTGGGATTGTGAGGTCAGTTGCTGAAAGTGGCTGTGGGATCCCGTTCACCACAGCCTCAGCTCGAAGGAGGAGGGAGCTTGGGCTAGCTGAGGAGGTAGACTTCGGTGCTGGGGAGGTCAAGAGGCTTCTTGAGGAAACTGGGCTCTTGAGGAGGGTGGGAAGATGAGGAAGCTTATCTTCCCTGGCTGTGTGATCTCAGCTAGGTACCCACAGTTCGAGGCTGCTACCAGGCTTCTGCTGGAGAAGCTTGGGATTGAGGCTGTGAGCTTAAGCGGGTTCTCATGCTGCCCTGAGCCATCGTCCATGCAGCTCCTAGACAAGGTTAGCTGGCTTGTGCTAGCAGCTAGAAACCTCTCGCTCGCAGAGGAGGCTGGCCTAGAGCTGGTCTCGCTGTGCAGCGGGTGCACTAAGAGCTTGCTTTCAGCTTGGAGGGAGCTTGGAAGCGAAGAGAAGAGGGAGGAGGTGAACAGGTACCTGAGTGCGGTAGGCAGGAGCTATAGCGGGGGGGCTAGGGTGGAGAGCATACTCAGGCTGCTATACGAGGAGGTTGGAGTGGATGGTGTGAAGGCTGCTGTCGAGAGGCCTGTTGAGGTGAAGGCTGCAACCCACCTGGGATGCCACATCTATGAGGAGCTCCCTGAGTATGATGATGTAAAGAGCCCTAGGGCTCTCAGGGAGCTTGTCTCAGCTGCAGGAGCTGAGCCAGTCTCCTATGAGGGTGAGGAGCTCTGCTGCGCCTACTATGTGTGGAGGGCTGATAGAGAGCTTTCACTCGAGCAGGCTAGGCTTAAGCTTAGTAACGCACTGGATGCTGGTGCAGAGTGCATGGTTGTTGTGTGCCCAACCTGCTTCAGGCAGCTTGAGCTAGCTCAGAGAGGCTGGAGCAGGAGGCTGCCAGTCCTCTACCTGACTCAGCTCCTAGCTTTGGCAGCTGGCGTGCCATCTGAGAGGCTTGGCTTCAGGTACCACATGGTAGAGGTGAGGCTTAGGAGGTAGCTTCACCTGTATACTGTGCTGCTCACCTTGAATGTGAGATAGACCATGGCTCCTGGCTTTACCTCCAGCTCCTCTAGCGAAGCCCTCGTCAGGTAGGCTTTGACATTGATTTGGCCTGCCTTAGAGGACACCAGGTAGAGGGGGCCCTTCTGAGCTACTTCCTCTACTCGTGCCTGCAGCATGTTCCTTGCACTCAAGCCTCTTGGCTTCTCTCTTGAGACTATGATGTCTTCTGGCCTCACGACCAGTATGCCTCTGCTCTGTGCTCCTGGTGCCTTGACTGCTCTAAGCCTTATGCCTTCCACCTCAACTTCAGCTTGCCCCCCCAAGTCAGCTACCATCCTAGCCCTGTAAGCGTTTATGTCTCCTGTGAACTCTGCTATCTTGGGGGATGCTGGAGCATAGAGGATCTCCTCTAGGGTTCCAGCCTGGAGTATGCGGCCTTCCCTCATGAAAGCTATTCTGTCAGCTAGCTCAGCTGCCTCTGTGAAGCTGTGTGTGACATGTACTGCTGTGAACTCTAGCTCTGCATGTAGCTGCTTCAGGTACCTTCTAGCTTCTGCCCTCAGAGGTGGGTCTAGAGCTGCTGTAGGCTCATCTAGCAGCAGCACATCTGGGTCAGTGACTAGTGCTCTAGCTAAGGCTATCCTCTGCTGCTCTCCCCCACTCAGTGTAGCTGGCTTCCTGTGGAGGAGATGCTTGACACCAAGGACCTCAGCTATGTCCTTCACCCTCTGATCTACCTCGCCTCTAGGAAGCTTCCTCTGAATGAGGCCAAATGCTATGTTCTCATATGCTGTCATGTGGGGGAAGAGCGCATAGTCTTGTGGAACAAGAGCTACACGCCGCTTCTCTGGGGGGTCAGCTGTCACATCTCGGCCAGCTATGAACACTCTCCCTCTAGATGGCCTATATATTCCTGCTATCGTGTGGAGCAGCAGGGTTTTCCCTGCTCCACTTGGGCCCATTACAACCATGTACTCTCCTGCTCTAGCCTCTAGGGTTATGTCGTCTAGCTTGAACTCCCCTAGTTCTAAGGTGAGATCCTCTATCCTAATCAAGCTCTCACCTCTCTGATAGCCTTATCAAGGTGAACACTAGTATGCATAGAGCTAGCAGTGGTATGGTCAAGGCCTTCGCATAAGCTAGCCCATAGGTGTTAAACCACTCTATTACCAGGATGTTCACTGTCTTCGGGTAGTATGCTACAATGAGCAAGGCCCCAACCTCGCTTATTGCTCTAGCCCAGCTCAGGAGAGCTCCAGTAGCTATGCCCCTCCAAGCTAGAGGGAGGCTTATGTAAGCAAACACCTTGAGAGGTGTTGCACCTAGAGTCCTGGCTACATGCTCTAGCATAGGGTCTATGGACTTGAAGCCGTCTTTAGCTGAGTCTATTAGGAACGGAGCTGAAACATAGGCCATCGCTAAGACCACTCCAGCTAGCCTGTCTTCTATTGCTAAGCCAGCTTGAGCTAGCAGTGAGCCTATAGGAGCTCTAGACCCATAGGCTACTATCACCAGGACTCCTGCTACAGCATGTGGCAGAGCTAAGGGGAGGTCTACTATGGCCTCCACAAGCTGCCTCCCCTTGAACTGGCATCTAGCCAGGAGGTATGCCAGAGGGACACCTACTGCTACCAGAAGCAGAGTTGATAGAGATGCTGCCACAAGCGTGTTGGCGAAGGACTCCATAACCTCCCTCCTAGCTACTGAGCTAGCTACAAGCCGATAGTCTGCTGTCACAGCTGTAAGCACCAGAGGAGCAAGGAGGAAGAGGACTACCAGAGAGCTTGCAGCAGAGAAGAGCAGCAGTGTAGTCTTGTCTAAGGTCAGCTACACCACCACCTACCTGTATGCTAGATGGTTATAGCTCTTCTCCACCAAGACAGCAGAGAGCTACAGCGTTCAAAAACTAGCAAACCAGCCTCAGAGCTTAGAGTACACTAGGCGTTAAAGCTACCACACCACATGCTAGTCATCCTGGCTTTGGAGCTTAAGATGTGAAAGCCTCTAGGCTCCCCTGTATGTGAAGCCTTCAGTGTACTTGAGGAGTCGCTCACAGCCTCTCAGCTACCTTCACTATGCTCCAGAGTGAGAGGTTTAGCTTACATAGTTTTGGTAAGCCTTGGGGTTCATCGGGTTCAGCCTCTCTTGGGTTCATCAGAGGCTTGTCATAGCTCTTATCCCCATTCGTGGCAACCCTAAAGCCTAGGGCTTATAGCTTAAATACACCTGGCTCATGTAGCAGACATGCTAGGCTTCATGAGAGACCCTAGGTTCAGGAGGGTTGTTGCAGCAGCAATGGAGAGGTATCCTAAGCTGACTTCACATGGCTTCAGCCATGCCCTTAGAGTGCTAGGGAATGCTATGGCTATAGCTGAGAGGGAGGGGGGAGATAAGCTGGTGCTAGCTCTGGCAGCAGTCTTACATGATGTATCTTATGGTAGAGAGGTTGATGAGAGGCTAGATCACGGTGAGGAGGGGGCCAGGGAGGCCTATAGGCTTCTCCTGGAGGCTGGGTACAGCAGGGAGCTCGCTGAGAGGGTTGCTGACGTTATAAGAGAGCATAGATTCAGCAGTAGAGCTAAGCCAAGTAGCCTTGAGTCAGCTATCTTGCAGGATGCTGACAGGCTAGATGCCATAGGGGCTATAGGGATAGCTAGGGTGTTCGCTAAGGCAGGAGAGGACTCCAGGGAGATACATGCTCTAGGTGAGGAGCCTGGAGAGTACACTAGAGGAAGGAAGACTTCGGCTGTAACACACTTCCATGAGAAGCTCCTCAAGATAGCTGGCAGCATGAATACCAGAGCTGCCAGAGAAGCCGGTGAGAGGAGACACAGGTTCATGCTCCAGTTTCTGAGGGAACTTGAGGCTGATCTGAGAGAGTCTAGGTATCTGCAGCTGGCCTCTGAGCTCTGCCAGCCGCTAGCATCAGGCTTAGCTACCACATGACAGCCATCACCTGCATGTCAGCATGCAGATAAAAGCTGCTACTTCAGCCTCTTTAAGACCACAGCTGGATCTACACTCAATATACCATCTACACTCAATATACCACATATGCTTCAGTAGCATATGTGGTCTGGAGCTGGGCTTTTATAGTGGCATGGGGCTCTGCTATGGGTTGCGGGCTGTAATACTAGATGGGTATAGTGATGAG
>JAVCBW010000017.1:0-14090 GCA_037917675.1 Thermoproteota archaeon | reverse complement strand
TCTAGGTGCTGCCATAGCTGTAAGCTGGATGCTACCTAGATGGAGGTAGCCCTCTCCCCTAACCCTCATCTCCTAACCCATGGTATTTATTGGATATTCAGTTATCGAGCTCCTCTAGCTCCTATGTAGCTTAACTACCTGGCTAGAATCGTGAGAAAGACGAAGCTGGCTCTAAAACACGAACATGCTACAGTGAAACCACCTGTAGCAGGCTTCTACATAGACTAGCTTAAGCTAGGAGGAGCTAGGCGTATGATTCGACGCCTTTACACCAAGAACAATGCTTCTATGGCAGGATCAGAAGTATATCCTCCTACTTGAACCTAAAGCGGGCGGATATGGTGATAGTAGAGGCGCTATATTCCTAAGGGTTTTCTCTTTCGTTAGCGAAAAAGTATTCTAAGGGGTTAGCATGTATGTATGGCTTGAGGTCAGGTCTTCCAGCGTCTTGAGGAGAGGCTTCAGAGGCTGCTGACATAAACTGTAGCACATGTGATATGTAAGCCTGTGGTTGGAGGTTAAGAGGGTTTTCGTTTAAGAAGATGGGTGGAAGCTGGGTTGAGGTGGCTAGGCTGTCAGATTGATAGGATTAAAGCTGTGTTGTATGCCTTGAGTATATCTGACTTCGATATCACACCAACTGGCTTCTGTGGGTCATTCCTGTCTACTACCACGAGCTTCCCTACTTTTAGCTTCTCCATCTCTAAGGCGACATTGTAGGCTGACTCGTCCTCTGAGACCGTCTTAACATGCTTAACCATGGCTTCCTCAACCCTGGTCTTCCTCCAGAGATCTCTGCTGACCTTGCCGAGCTCGTGTAGTGAGATGAAGCCTACAAGCTTACCTCTGTCTGTGACTGGGAAGCTGTGATGGCCTGTCTTGAGCATAAGCTGGTAGACAAGTTCGAGTGGCTCATCTTTACCCACTGTAACAAGGCTTCTGGACATCACCTCCCTAGCTTTTAGGGCCATGAGGACCCTTCTAGCATTCTTCGACAGCTCCATTGTGGCCTTCGAGAGCTCTGAGACTATCTCATCGAAGTGGGCCGGTGACCTTACCCTGTTAAGCATCTGCTTCTCATATATGCTCCACTCTCCTGATAGCATGTAGGAGAGAGCTGACGCTACTATAGCTGGGACAAGTATGTTGTAGTCTCCAGTCATCTCAGCGACCATGACGATTGAGGAGAGTGGGCACTTAGCTGCTCCAGCGAAGAAGGCTGCCATCCCAATTAGCGGGAGTATCTTAGGCTGAGAGAGCATCTCGCCTATAAGGAAGGACATTGATGCACCAACCATAGACCCTATCACCAGAGAGGGAGCGAATACCCCTCCGCTTCCACCTGAGCTTATGGTGAAGGAGGTAGCTAGGATCTTGAGGAGCACAAGAGGAGCAGCCACGTTCAGCTCAAGGCTTCCGGTCAGAGCCTGCTGGATCCAGCCGTACCCTGTCCCAATAGCATATGGGAAGAGCACCCCTAAGGCGCCGAGCATCAAGCCTCCTATAGCAGGCTTCAGGTGGCTTGGTATCTTCATGCGCTTGAAAAGCTTGTCCCTCATCCCATAAAAGACCTTAACGTAGAGTATTGAGAGTGGGCCGCAGACAAGCCCTAGCATAGCGAAGGCAGGCAGCTCAGAGGGGGAGAAGGCGTATGGTGGGACAGTGAATATAGGCTGCCAGCCTGTAGCCAGCCCGAACACACTATACCCTGTGAAGGAGGAGATTATGGCGTGGATGAATGCGTCAGCTTCATAATCCCTCTTATAGAGCACTTCAACTGCAAACAGCGCTGCTCCAAATGGGGCCTTGAATATGCTACCTATCCCAGCTGCTATACCTGATATCATAAGGATCTCTCGCTCTCTAGTGCTCAGTTTGAGCGCCTTGGCTATGATCGAGCCTAGCCCAGCGCTCATCTGGGCGACAGGCCCCTCTCTGCCTGCGCTTCCACCTGTCCCTATGGTGAAGGCTGAGGCTATGGCCTTCACGAGAGGCACCCTAGCTCTTATGAAACCTGATAGCTTGTGAAACGCCTCTATAGCTGCGTCGGTCCCATGCCCCTCTGCCTCAGGAGCAAGCGTATAGACGAGAACCCCTGAAACAAGCCCTCCTAGAGCTGGTAGAGCTAGCAGAACCCCCCTCCTAAATTCCCCTGCCCCATTGAAGTGGAATGGAGAGAGCTCTCCGCCAGCTGAGGGAGGGTGGTAGCAGGCCAAGTACCCTAGGAAGAAAGCTGAGAAAAGGTGGAGCATGTAGTAGAATATGACAGCTGTCAAGCCACCTAGCAAGCCTATCAGCATTGAGAGGGCTAGAAGCTTGAGCTCTGGCTTCCTCCAGATGGCACGAGGGCTTATCAGGCCCTGCATAGTAGGCCTTATTACACGCTATCGCTAGGGTTAAAAAATTTGCATTATCTAGAGGAGCAGCATGCAGCTGGTAGCTAGAGAGGGGGGAGTAGAGTACTATAGGGTTGTGATTCCAGCTGGTAGGATGATGCCTGAAGTCAGTGTCTATGTTGTGGTGAGCTCAGGTGAAGCTCTGGTGTTCGATAGTGGGCCAGGCTATAGGTCTGCTGCTAGGAGAGTGCTTAAGGCTGCTAGGGAGCTAAGTGGGGAGGCTGTAGTTGTTTCACATGCACACCCTGACCATGCTGGTGGAGCTAAGCACCTGCAGAGTACAGGTACGCTAGCACTTGCCTCGAGGAGAGAAGCTGAGGTGATAGAGGATATGGGGAAGCTGCTCACACTATACTATGGTGTGAGTGGCTTTGAGAGGCTTATGATGAAGGCTGCATTCAGGTTCATGGGGTTCCATGAGGCAAGAGTGGATGCTACACTGTCAGATGGAGATGTCGTGAAGGTTGGGGAGGCTAGGTTCAGGGTGCTGGAGCTACCAGGGCATACACCAGGACATATAGCCCTCTTGGAGGAGGAGAGTAGAGTGATGCTGTCAGGAGACATGCTAGGTGAGGGGCCAACTTGGATTGGTCCTCCAGCAGGAAGCCATAGCCTCTACATGAAGTCTCTGAGGAGGATAGCTGAGCTCAAGCCTAGGCTTGTGCTGCCAGCTCATGGGAGGCCTACTAGGAGAGCTGAGGAGAGAGCTAGGAGGATAATCCAGGGGAGGGAGAGGAGGCTAAGAGAGGTCTTGAATTCTGTTGGCAGCGAGAAAACAGTTAGGCAGGTGGCTATGGAAGTCTATAGGCCAAGAGGCCCCTGGATGCAGGCTGCATGTGAGAGAGCAGTGCTAGGCTACCTAGCCTACCTAGAGGAGAGGGGGCTGGTTGAGTGTATAGGCAGGGGAGGTAAGATCAGTAAGTGGAGGTTCAGGTCTTTAGCTACGGGGCTGCTGGAGGAGCTGAGCTGAGGCCTCCTGCCGTGACCTTTGCTGCCTTTAAAGTGAGAGCTCTCCTTTCTCCACGTGTAAAGCTTCTCTCTCCCCCTTTGTCTCCTGGTATATGTGTCTGAGAGCCTGCTCGTCTTCTATCGTCAATGCTACGCCTCTCCTAGCCATCATCCTCCTAGCTGTCTCAAGTATGCTCTCCAGCTTGAGCTCAATGAGCCTTCCTGCAGCCCAGGCTGTGAAGGATGGGATGTCTCCGGTAGCTGTCCCATAGACATGTGAAGCTACACCTATCTTCCTGCAGAGGAGCACTGCTCCAATCGATGTCTTCACGTGGTCTGCTATGTAGCAGCCTACAAACTGCCTTCCTGTGTCGACTCTGAGCTCCCCGATCCTAACCCTCACTGGGCCATAGGTGTTCTTGAGGTTTGAGTTGGTTGTGCCAGCTCCCATGTTGACCCACATCCCAATGTAGCTGTGGCCTATGAAGCCGTAGTGCCTCTTGTTTGAGTACCCGTGGAAAATTGAGTGTGATACCTCACCTCCAATCCTGCATACTTCTCCGATGCAGCTGGTGTCTAGGAGGCTCGGGAAGACTATAGTCTTCCTGCCTATGTAGAGTGGGCCCTTAAGGAGAGAAAAGGACTCTACGAGGGCACCAGAGTCGACGTAAACAGGGCCTCTTCTGGTATCAGCTACCACATAAGGCTCCACCCTAGCTCCCTTAGCTACGTGGAAGCCTCCTCCCCCTATGACCTTCACTGTGCCATCGGCTTCTCCCTGTGTGCTCCAGTCTAGCCTCCTGATATCGCTGGCTAGGAGCTCAGCTGTAAGGTCAACAAGCTCCCATGGGTAGCTTACAAGAGGTACAGCAGGCTTGACTGCAGTGCACTCTCTAGAGATGAGCTTCACAGCCTCCTCTATCCTATGCTCTGAGAGGAGCTCAGAAGCCTTAGCTGCTAAGCTAGGTGGGAGCTTCGCGTATGCTAAGGCCTCTCCGCTGAAGGCTGCTGCCCTCTGAGGCATTGAGGCTAGGTGTCTTACTAGCCTGCTGTCAGCTAAAACCCTAGCGTTCAGGAGCATTAGCCCTCCCTCAGCCTGCTCGTTGACCCTGTAGCCTAGGAGCCTTAGCTTCGGAGCCAGGTAGCCTCTGGTATAGAGTAGCTGAGCCTTACCTAGTGTCAGCTCAGCCCTCTCCCTGAGCGAGTATACGCCACACTTCAGCTCAAAGACAGGGTGCATGTAAGCTAGGGGAAGGAAGCTCCTATATGCTAGGTCTTCAAATATGGCGAGCTGCAAGCTTGCACCTTCACATTGAGCTAGCTTTATAAGGGTATATGGGAGGGGAGTCTAGCTTGCTTCCCCTCAAGGAGGCTGTTAGAGTGAGGGAGGCAGCTGCCTCAGCTCTCAGTAAGCTAGGGTTCTCTGTGAGGAGACATGGCCTAGATGTCATAGCTGTGAAAAGCGGGTGTGTAGTGTATGCTGGGCTCCGGGCAGGCTGGCATGTCATGGAGCTTCTGGTCCATGGGTGTAGCCCTGAGGTAGCTAGCACTGTCAGTAGAGCTGTCTCCTCGTCTGTAGCTGGGGTTAGAGTAGAGGTTACCTACGAGTAGCTGGGAGCTGCTACCCGAGTGGTATGACTCCTGTAGCCATGGCTAGCTCTGTAAGTATCAGCATCTCGTTTGCAGCTCCTATTATCGTCATCTTGCCCTCCTTAAGGAGGTCTGTCCACCTAGCCTGCATCGTGACGAGCTTCTCCCAGCTCTCTGGGTCTGTTATGATCCAGAGGTCTGGAGCATGATATGGCCCTTCAACAAACTTCACTGTCCCATCAGGGTAGAACACGACGTGGAACTCCTTGTCTCCTATCTTGAAGGCATGTATCTTCCCATAGTAGCCTTCAAGCCATCTCCTCACCTTCTCCCTGGCCTCCTCGCTTGAGTTAGCTGCTTCAGCAAGCTGCCTAAATGCCTGAGCTATCCCCTCAGCTGATACCACAGCCACCACCCAGCTACTTCTCTATGTACTCTCTTAAGGCATCCATGCAGAGGCGTCTGAGGTTGGCAGCTGAAACTGACCCATACTTCTCAACCATCTTCCTCTCAAGCTTCTCGTTCCACTCCTTTGGTATCACAAGCTCGACGTGAGTACATTGCTGCTCTAGGAACCACCTAGCTATGCTCCCCATGAAGGGAGTTTCACGAAGCCACCTAGCTAGCTCATCCCTTTTCACATGAGGCTTACCAAGCCACTCACTCACCTAAGTCACCTCCTAGATGAACTCGTAGTCGAGTGCAGATCTCTCAAATATCCCAGCTGACTTCTTGAGCACGCTGACACCCTCATCTGTCTTCCTCAGGAGGGTAAAGCCCCAAGGCCAGTCTATAGCTATGTGCTGGATGCCACGCCTGACTCTGCCGACTACGAGATCCCCTTCTGTAAGCCACTCCTCCAGTATGATCTTACAGAGCTCCTCAGGCTTCACTCCAGCCTTCTCAGCTAGCTTCCTGAGCTTCTCCTCCAGGCTGCCTGGGAGCTCAACTGCTATGGGCATGACCTCACCTCCTTAGCGCCTTCCTTATGTATGGCCTACCCCAGTACTCTTCGAAGCAGACTCCTTCAATAGGATATCTCGTTGGGCCAACTATCCTAGCTCTCCTCGGGTAGCCTATGCAGAAAGCTGTAATCGGCCTCCACTTCCTAGGGATCCCAAAGTACCTTGCTACCATGGCTCGCCTCCTCTCATCCCCTATCATTGGGAAGCTGTTCCATGCTGCTCCTAAGCCTAGTGCTGTTGCTGCTAGCCACATGTTTTGGACTGCCATCGAGAAGGCCATGTCAGTTATCTCTCTTAGAGACTCTGGGATAGACGGGATGTCATACATGTGCTCTGTAGTGCAGCCTAGGACCACTACATCAGCATCTTCAGGATACCTGAAGAGAGAGCCATCGAACATCGTTGCTATGGTGTCTATCCTAGCTTCCTTTGGGGTGTACCAGAGCCTCTCGTCAGTCATCTCGTATCTGACTGCTCCAAATGCAGCTGAGGAGGTCTCCTGCGCCATGTCTGCTAGGAACCTCTTTGCCTCCTGGTCTCTTATGACTATGAACCTCCATGGCTGAACATTCTCTGGTGATGGAGCGTAGCGTGCTGCGTCAAGTATCTTCTCTAGCATCCAGTCTGGGACACGCCCTGGCTTAAAGTGGCGGATGCTCCTCCTAAGGTAGATAGCCTCAAACACATCCATCTAAGGCACCAGCTATGCCCTCTAGAGCATGGTTAATAAGAGTTGATGCAGCCTCAGCTAGACCTCGATGGAGAAGACGCTTTCCAGGAGACAGCTTAATGAGCTAAGTTCGTTTAAGAGCTCCTCTGAGGTGAGCTCTGGCCTAGTAGGCACATGGACTCTGGCTTCACCTAGCCTGTAGCTGCTGGCATCGTGGTAGAGGTAGCAGTCTACAGGATGGTACTTAGACGACCGCTATAGGAGGTTAGTGGTTAAGTTTATTACTGTAGTGCTAGATGCGTTGGTAGGCAAGACTATGGGACGTGTTAAGGATGAGTTCTCTAAGATAGTTGAGGCCATAAACAGTGTCGAGGATGCTAGGAGGCTCCTTCAGGGCTGGGATAGAGTCCTCCAGTTTGAGATAGAAGGGGAAGAGCCCTTTTACCTGAGAGTCGAGAGGGGAGAGGTGAAGCTCTTTGATGGAAAGCATGATAAGCCTGACCTCACATTCAAGGGGCCTGAGGAAGTCTTTTACAAGATGGCTCTAGGTGAGCTCGACCCTACAAAAGCATTCATGATGAAGAAGTATCAGATCATAGGGCCTCTGCCAGAAGCCATAAAGTTCGGCAGAGTACTCGATGTAGTCAGGAAGGCTAGAGGCTGAAGCCACCACAGAGCCTATGTTTCTGGAGGCTTCCTGAGCGAGCTTAGCTAAGCTTTCAGAGGCGCCTAGCTGGGTGATACCTTCCTTGCCTGCGTAGCTTTCATCGAATCGAGCAGGTAGCTTGAGCTAAGCTTCTCTGCTGTAGGCTTGTGGGATGGCTTCTAGCCTATTGGACTCCCATAGCTTAGGCTGAGGCATCAACAAAATGTTGGGATTGGACTATTTACCCTTGAACTCAGGCTCTCTCTTTGATAGGAATGCTGATATGCCCTCTATTGCGTCTTCTGTTGAGAGTGTTATGCCAAATGCTAGCGACTCTAGCGTGAGGCCTGTCAGGAGGGGGGCTTGGCTCCCGAAGTTTGTGGCGTACTTGATGTACATGACTGCTATTGGCGCCTTTTTAGCAAGCTTCTCAGCTAGAGCTTTAGCCTCCTCTTCAAGCTTATCTGCTGGAACCACCCTGTTTACCAAGCCTATCCTGTATGCTTCCTCAGCTTTAATCCTGTCTCCTAGCATTAGGAGCTCCTTCGCTCTCCCTAGGCCTATTATCCTGACCATCCTCTGAGTTCCACCCCACCCTGGTATTATTCCCAGGTTTATCTCAGGCTGCCCTAGCTCAGCGTCCTCGCTTGCAATCCTGAAGTCACATGCCAATGCTATCTCCATTCCTCCACCGAGGCAGTATCCTCTTATCGCTGCTATAACAGGCTTTGGGATCCTCTCTATCTTCTCTATGACCTTCTGGCCTGCTTCAGAGACCTTAGCCATAAGTAGTGCTCTAGAGCCCTCTTCCTCCATCGTGGTGAATGCTGTTATGTCTGCACCCACACTGAATGCGCGTTCTCCTGCTCCAGTCACCACTATTGCTCTGACTTCATTATCCTTCTCGAGCTGGTCTAGGGCCTTTGACAGCTCCTCCATCAGCTCGAGGGTGAGGGCGTTTAGCCTGTGTGGCCTGTTCAGGACTATCCAGGCTATCCTGTCCTCTTTCCTAAGCTCTATGTTCTCGAATTCAGTACTCATAGAAGCCCCTCTTCGACTTCTTGCCTAGCCACCCCTTCTCAACATACCCTGCTAGGAGCGGGCATGGCTTATACATCTCCTCCTTGTGCTTCTCATATAGCTCGTTCAGCTTGTTCACTATCGTGTCTATGCCTACCTTGTCAGCCATCTCACATGGTCCTTGAGGCCAGCCTGTCCCGTACTTCATTGCTGTGTCTATGTCCTTGGGGTCAGCTACATCGTCGTATACGAGCCAGGCTGCTGCATTGGCTGCTACAGCCTGGAGCCTTCTGTGGTCGAACTTTCCAGCTAGCTGGAACTTTATGACAGGCCTCCCCTTGCTCCAGTCGTAGAAGCCCTTCCCAGTCTTCTGGCCTAGCTCACCTCTCTTCACATACTCCTCTAGGATTGGGCATGGCTTAGCTCTATCACCGAACGCCTCATACATGACCTTCGAGACTGCCGCTAGTATGTCTAGGCCTACGAAGTCAGCTAGCTCGAACATCCCCATTGGAAAGCCTAGCTTGAACTTTGTTGCTGCATCTACCTCCTCTATTGTCGCCTCTCCCCTGTATACTGCCCAGAAGGCCTCGTTCATTACGGCTCCAAGGACGCCGTTGACTATGAACCCTCTGACGTCCTTCCTGACTACTACAACTGTCTTTTTGAGGAGCTTTCCTATCTCAACTGCCTTCTGGAGGGTTTCGTCGCTTGTGTGGGCTCCCCTAATGACCTCTAGGAGAGGCATGAGCTGAGGCGGGTTGAAGAAGTGGAGGCCAACAACCTTGTCTGGCCTCCTTGTCGCCTCTGAGATCTCTGTTATGCTGAGGCTTGACGTGTTTGTTGCGAGTATCGCGTGGGGTGGAGCTACCTGGTCTGCTGCTGAGAATATCTTCTTCTTGAGGTCCATGTTCTCTGGGGCAGCCTCCACCATCAAGTCTATGTCCTTGCATGCCTCCTCTAAGCTAGTTGTAGTCTTTATCCTGCCCATCGCCTCCTCTACCTCCTCTGGCCTTATCTTCTTCTTCTCAGCGAACTTCTGTAGGCTCCACTTTATCTTCTCAAGAGCCTTCTCTAGTATCTCTTCGCTTATGTCGACTAGCCTCACATCTAGGCCTGCCATGGCCATTATCTGGGCTATGCCATGGCCCATGGTTCCAGCTCCTATCACAGCAACCTTCTTTACCTCCATGAGCCCACCACACACCCTAGCTCAGCTACTGTTTTAAAGCTACTCAGCTGGGACAAACACGTAGGTTAGCTCCCCATCTGGCGTCGTGTCAGCTTTGAGCTTAACCTTCATCCCAACCTTAAGCTCAGTTGGGTCAGCATCCTTTATCCAGGCTAGCACCTTGACCTCCTCCTTCATCTTCGCTATGGCAACTGTGTATGGCTCCTCATCTTGGAAGCTGGCTGGCCTGACTAGGACATGTGTGAAAGTCTCCAGTTCGCCCTCGCCGCTGAGCTCAATCCACTCCATTTCCTGTGAGTAGCACTCTGAGCAGTCTGCTGCAGGAGGGAAGAACATCTTCCCACACCTCTTACACTTCGTCGCTAGGACCTTGCCCTCCTTGAGGCCCTGCCAGAACCTCTCTATCCTGCTTATCGGTATGTTGAAGACGAGCTTGAGCGGCCTAGACTTGAGTGTCGCGTAGCCAGATGCCATCTCACTCACCTCTTGAGAATTGTGACATAGCAGTAGTGTCCTGTCCCACCTACGTTGTGGGCTAGAGCAATGTAGTTCTCGAGTGGGACTTGCCTGCTTCTGAGCTGAGCCTGCTCTCTGAGCTGCTTCACGAGCTCATATATCATCGCAACTCCTGTTGCCCCTATTGGATGGCCCTTCGCCTTAAGGCCTCCATCGACGTTCACTGGGATCCTACCTCCTATCTCAGTCTGCCCCTCTCTTATCAGCTTCGCCCCCTCTCCCTTCTTACAGAAGCCTAGGTCCTCGTATGCCATTATCTCAGCTATCGTGAAGCAGTCGTGGACACACGCTACCTCTATGTCCTCTGGTCTCAGCTTAGCCTGCCTGTATGCTAGATCAGCTGCCTTGACAGCTGCCATGAGCCCGACGTAGCTTGGCCTCTTGCTTAGGTTTGCTGTCCCACAGCTGCTTCCTATGCCAGCTACCCACACTGGCTCCTGCACTCCAAGCTCCTTGACCTTCTCCTCTGAAGCCAGGATGGCTGCAGCTGCCCCGTCGCTTATCGGACAGCAGTCATATAGCTTGAGCGGCCATGCTACTGGGAAGGATCCGAGAGCCTCCTCTAGGGTTATCTCCTTCTGGAAGTGGGCTAGGGGGTTCTTGGCAGCATACTTGTGGTTTTTGACTGCGACTAGCGCTAGGTCCTCTTCTGTGGTCCCGTACTTAGCCATGTGTGCTGTGGCATGCATCGCGTAGTAGGCTGGGAACGTCATGCCGAAGTTGTGGAACTCCCATAGGTAGTAGCCTGCTCTCCCTATGAGCTCTACTGTGGTGGGGGTGTCTACCTCACGCATCTTCTCCACACCTATCGCCACAGCCAGGTCTACCTGCCCTGATGCTATAGCAGTGTAGGCTGCATAGAATGCAGCTGAGCCGCTTGCACAGGCTGCCTCACATCTCATCAGGCCTGCGCCAGTGAAGCCACAGTACTCGCTTGCCACCACAGCTGGGAGGTACTCCTCATACCAGCCTCCAGCTGTCCCTACTGTAACGAGCTCAACGCTCTTAGGGTCTATCCCAGCGTCTTCTACAGCAGGCTTGACAGCCTCAAAGGTCAGCTCAGCCACGTTCACGTCCTGCCTGTTCCCGAACTTCGACTGGCCTACCCCTATGACAGCTACTTTCCTCACTGAGGACACCAGTCCAGAAAGCAGCATACTCTATTAAACCGTTTCCACTAGGTGAGCTAAGGCAGGTAGGCTGCTTAGGCCCTCCACGCCCAGCTGCTATGGCTGGGCAGCTTGGATTGTGAACATGAGCCTTGTTGAGTCTCTTGGGCCTAGAACCATCCTAATCCTCTTCACTACTGACCCATAGAGCTTGATGAGCTCATCTGGCTCTACGTTGTAGACCTCGACATGTACGCTTATGAACCTCCTTCTCTTCACGAGCTTGTCGCTCTCTACAGTGACGCTGAGGACATCGAAGTCTACGTTCCTCCCCCTTAAGGCTCCAAAGGCTCTGCTCGCTGCCCTAGCTATGTCGCTGCTCCTCTTAGGGTAGAGTGACGAGGCTAGCTCAGCTATCTTAGCTAGGGCATCGCCTACATTCATCTATCATCTAGCTGGGGTTTGTGTGGTAGCTTTATAAGGTTGCTCACAGCAATCTAGCCTAGGCTCAGGGAGCCATGGCCAGCGTGGTCTGTAGAGGCCTATGGAAGCTCTATGGGAGCGCTGTGGCGCTCAAGGATGTGAGCTTCGAGCTCAAGGGAGGGGACTTCTGTCTTGTAGCTGGGCCAAATGGAGCTGGGAAAACCACCTTGATGAGGGTGCTCTCTGGAGTGACCCAGCCAAGCTGGGGTGAAGCCTATGTGGGTGGTGTGAGTGTCAGGAGCACAGCTGTGAGAGATATGGTAGGCTACCTCCCTGAGGAAGCTGGAGTCCTAGGTGGGCTCTCAGTCTGGAGGAATACCATCTTATACGCTAGGCTGTCAGGGTATAGTGGAGAGGAGGCTGAGAGGAGAGCTAGGAGAGCTCTAGTGCTCATGGGGCTTTGGGAGCTCAGGGGTAGGAGGGCAGGAGCATTGAGCAGAGGGCTTGCTAGGAGGCTTATCCTAGCTCAGCTTCTCACTAGGGACTCTGAAGTCCTCTTGCTTGATGAGCCTGCTGCAGGCCTCGACGTCGTGAGCTCTATTGAGCTCAGGAGGTTTGTGAGGGGGCTAGCTGACCACGGGAAGGCTGTGCTCTATACTACACACCATGTACATGAGGTCGACGAGCTAGCTGATAAAGTCCTCCTGATATCAGGGGGGTCAGTCAGGTACTTTGGTAGCTCAGCTAGCTTCATGAAGCTCAGCGGATCTTCTATCCGCATCCTGTACTCTCCTCCGTCAGAGAGGTTCATCAGGGAGCTTGCTGAGAGAGGGCTTGAGGTGGAGGGTGAGAGGGGGCGTGCTGTAGTCAGGTGTAGCATGCCTCTATCAAAGGCTCTCCATGAGGTGGCGGATGCAGCTGCCTCAGCTGGCGTGAGGCTGGATAGAGTTGAAGCTGGAGCAGAGAGGATGGAGGAGCTTGTTTTGAAGGTGATTTCAGGTGCTTAGGCTGCTGGCTGTAGTGGAGAGAGAGGCTTTAGATTCCCTGCTAGACAGGAGATTCCTGCTGGCATCGCTCTTTGGGACGCTTGTTGTGCTTGTGCTCGGGGGAGTAGCTAGGCTCTACTCTACCAGCAGCGTGGTCGAGGCAGTTGAGTCTATGTCACCTGAGAAGGTAGGTGAGGTTGTGGCTAGGACTGGGCTAGCTAAGCTCATCCCTGTCTCAGTGGTCCAAGGCTGCTCTAGGTGGGCTCTGGAGCTCGAGAGGATGCTTGGAGAGCAGGAGGCTGTTGAGCTCATCAGGTGTAGTAGCCTAGATGAGGCAGTGAAGCAGATGAGAGCTGGGAGGAGTGTTGCTGTCCTAGACCTCTCTGAGCTTGGTGAAAGCGGTGGAGAAGTGCTTCTGGTAGCCAACAACAGCAACTACAGGTCTGTTATAGCTGTTAGCGCCATTTCCTCTGTAGTCAGAGAGCTGTCTAGGAAGGCTGCCCTAGAGGAGGTCAGAGAGGCTGGGCTGAGCCCAAGCGTCCTCTCCCCTATCACGCTTGACTTCAGGTCTGTTGGCGGTGAGCTTCCAAGCTACGCTGGAGGCTATGCTGCAATGCTCAGGGATACAGCTATAGCATTCACCCTGATGCTCCCCTACATAACCACAGCAGCATTCATAGCAGAATCCATTGCAGGTGAGAGGGATAGGAGGACTCTCGAGCTCCTACTCTCTCTTCCAGTCTCCTGGAGAGCTATAGTCGCTGGGAAGATCCTGACATACACTGTGGCATCAGCTAGCCTATTTCTCAGCTGGGTTGCGCTACTTGACGCTATTGGAGTCGAGATGAGAGGGAAGGCTGCTCTAGCTGCCCTAGAGGCCCTCTTCGGCCTAGCTGTATCGAGTATAGGAGTAGCGATCTCAGCCTTCTCAAGAGACTCTAGGGAGGCAAACGTCATCTACTCGTTCCTGGTCGGTGGGATTGTCATAGCTAACATAGCTCCAGTCTCGCTGAGAGCAAACCCCGTTGCAGCTCTAGCTGGCAGAGCGCTAGGTGTATTGAGCAAGATCTTCCATGTCCCACTACTCGTGAACATAGCTTCAGGCATAGCATACAGCCTACAGGATCTCCTACCCTATGCAGCTTTCACAGCTTCTCTAGCTGGAGCTTCAGCTATCATTGCATGTGAGCTCCTAGCTGCCACAGGAGCTGCAGCAGAGCCTCTCATCTCGAGGTCACCTAGGGTAGCTGCTAAGGCAGCTGCTAGCGGAGCTCTAGCCCTAGCTTTAGCTGTGGTAGCTGAGGCTCCTGCAGCCATAGCTCTCAGAGAAGCAGCTTGGCTAGAGCTGGTGGCTCTCATGGCGCTTTGGGCTCCAGTCGTCGAGGAGCTCGCTAAGGTTAAGGCTGCTCTCCTGGCTACGCCTAGAGACCCTGCTGAAGCTGGGCTAGCTGGCTTCACATGTGGCCTAGTGTTTGGGCTAGGTGAGAGCGCTGCTGCCATGCTGGTGGCCATGCTGGCTGGAGCATGGGCTTATGCTATAGCTGCCTCAGCTTTAGCAAAGATGATGCTTCACAGCCTCTTCTCAGCGATCTCAGCTAGGAGAGCCTTCTCCATGAGCACTGTGAGGGC
>JAVCBW010000037.1:0-58172 GCA_037917675.1 Thermoproteota archaeon | reverse complement strand
GACGCTAGCTGTAGTAGGGGAGTCAGGTTCTGGTAAGACCACCCTAGGTAAGACAATCCTCAGGCTATACGAGCCTATAGAGGGTACCATATACTTCAATGGCAGAGACATAACACATCTTAGAGAGAGCGAGCTGAGATGGTTCAGGAGGAGAGCTCAGATAATATATCAGGATCCCTTTGAAAGCCTAAATCCCTTTTACAAGGTAAGCCAGACGCTAGAGGAGCCTCTGATGTCATATGGCATAAAGTCGAGGCAAGAGAGGCTGAAGATGGTATACTCGGTACTCGAGATGGTGAAGCTCACACCTCCAGAAGAGTTTGCAGGTAAGTATCCACATATGCTAAGTGGAGGCCAGAGACAGAGGGTAGCTATCGCAAGGGCAATAATATTGAACCCTAATCTCCTAGTGTCAGACGAACCTGTTTCAATGTTGGATGCTTCAGTCAGAGCTGAAATCCTATACCTCCTTAAAGAGTTTCAGGAGAAGTATAACATAGCACAGATATATATAACACATGACTTATCGACTACAAAGTACTTCACAGATAGGATGGCAGTCATGTATGCTGGCAAGATAGTTGAACTTGGGAGAACTAGAGAGGTTCTAGTTAGCCCACTCCATCCCTATACTGAAGCTCTGATAGAGGCTATACCTGACCCAGACCCTGAAAACAGGCTTAAGCTCAGAAACATCCCATCAGGTGAACCTCCATCGCTTGTAGACTCACCGAGTGGCTGCAGATTTCATCCTAGGTGTCCTCATGCAACAGAGGAATGTAAAGCAAGAGAACCGGAGCTCACTGAGGTGAAGCCAGGTCACTACGCTGCATGCCACAGATGGCAGACGTCTAGTAGCAGCTAAGCTCATCAAGTATAGGTGAGCTCATCTAGCTACAGGTTCTGTTCAGGCTTTAGCCATGCATTAAGTGTTCAGATAACACTTAAATAGAGGAGCCTCCCTTAAGGTAGCCGGTACCTAAGATGAGGAGTGGCATATCGAAGGTTGTAGCTGTGGTGGCTGCGTTAGTTATCATAGTAGCTGTAGTCGGCATAGCATACGTGTACCAGGCTAAGAGGGTTCCAGCTGAGAAGAAGGTCATAATCATAGGGACAACCGACAGGGTGACTGACCTAGACCCAGCTAACGCATACGACTTCTTTACATGGGAGGTCTTGTCGAACATAGCTGAAGGCTTCTTCAAGTATGAGCCTACGACCTTAGAGCTCAAGCCTGCTCTAGCTGAGAGCTATGAGGTCCAGGAGGGAGGTAAGGTCTGGGTCCTCAAGCTCAGGAAGGGGCTGAAGTTCCGTGATGGAACTGAGCTGACAGCTGACGTAGTGAAGTGGAGCATAGAGAGGGTCGCTAGGATAGAAGGTGACCCAGCTTGGTTCGTCCTAGACTTCGTCGATAAAGTTGAGGCTGTCGACAAGTATACTGTCAAGATAGTGCTACAGCAGCCTGTCGCATTCTACAAGGCAGTCCTAGCTGTCCCAACATACTTCCCAGTATCCCCGAAGTCCTATCCTGCTGACGAGATATCACCAGACAACACAGCAGGAGGCATAGGCCCATACTACATAGAGAGGTTTGTGAGAGATGTCGAGCTTGTGCTGAAGGCTAACCCCAACTACTATGGTGAGAAGCCTAGGACAGAGACCATAATAATAAAGTTCTATAAGGACGCCACAGCACTGAGGCTAGCTCTGGAGGGCGGTGAGATAGATGTAGCCTGGAGGACCCTGAACCCATCTGACATAAAGGACCTAGCCAAGAACCCCAATTTCGCTGTCATAGAGGGGCAGGGATCCTACATAAGGTATATAGTGCTCAACGGGAACATAGAGCCATTTAACGACAAGCTGGTCAGGCAGGCTCTAGCTGCAGCCTTAGACAGGAAGAAGATAACTGAGGGCGTGTTCCTAGGGACTGTGAGCCCGCTCTACAGCCTAGTTCCAGCTGGAATGTGGAGCCACATAGATGCATTCAAGGAGAAGTATGGTGAAGGCCCCAACTATGAGCTAGCTAGGAGGCTGCTAGCTCAAGCAGGCTACTCTGAGGCGAATAAGCTGAAGGTGGAGCTCTGGTATACTCCAGCACACTACGGTACAACAGAAGCTGACGTGGCAGCTGCTATAAAGGAGAGCTGGGAGAAGACTGGGATGATAGAGGTTGAGATAAAGAGCGCTGAGTGGTCAACCTACATAGAGCTCACGAGGAAGAAGGGGCTTCCAGTCACTCTATATGGCTGGTATCCAGACTACATAGACCCAGACAACTTCCTCTACCCATTCCTCCACACTGACTCAAACAGGTGGCTTGGTAAGCCATACAGCGACCCTGAGATGGACAAGCTCCTAGAGGAGGCTCAGGTTGCCCCAGACAAGGCTACTAGAACTAGGCTCTACGAGCAGGTGCAGAGGAAGCTAGCTGAGGATGCTCCAATAATACCCTTCTTCCAGGGTAAGCTCTATGTGGTCTGCAAGAAGAACGTGAAGGGTATAGTTATAGACCCATACATGCTCCTCAGGTACTGGCTGATATACAAGGAGTAGCCTAACCCCCATTTTTTTGGGTGCCATGAGATGGTCTCGCTCAGAGTCTACATATTGACTAGGGTGCTCTTGACGATCCCAATGGTCTTCATCCTACTATCTCTTGTCTTCCTTGTGATGCGTATACTGCCAGGAGACCCTGTGGTAGCTATAGTTGGCATGAAGGCTTCTCCAGAGCACATAGAGCGCTTGAGGCATGAGCTGGGCTTGGACAAGCCTCTCTGGAGGCAATACGTAGACTACATAGCCATGATCATGAGAGGAGACCTAGGGCGCTCGATGATATGGGGGAAGAGGCCTGTTTCAACAGAGATATGGGATAGGTTCCCAGCTACGCTAGAGCTCACGATATGCGCCTTCGTAGTGAGCGTCCTGATAGGCTTAGCTACAGGGGTCTTTGCCTCAACGAAGCCTGGGACCAAGGCTGATGTGGGGCTCAGGCTGTTCAGCATAGTAGCATACTCCCTGTTCATACCTCTCCTCGGTATGCTGCTCCAGTTCACTCTTGGAGTCAAGCTGAAGCTTCTGCCAGTAGCAGGAAGGAAGTCTCCTCTAGTTGAGATAGAAAGGATAACAGGCTTATACCTGCTTGACAGCCTACTAACCCTGAATCTAGTTGGGTTCATAGATGCCTTGAGATACCTTCTACTGCCCTCTATAACTCTAGGCGTAGTGCTCTCAGGAGTCTACACGAGGCTGGTGAGGTCCAGCATGCTAGAGGTCCTAAAGGAGGACTTCATAAGGGCGCTGAAGGCGAGAGGGATCCCAGAGGGGCAGATACTGCTGAGGCATGCGCTCAAAAACGCTTTCATCCCAGTTCTCACAATGATGGGCTTACAGTTCTCCCTCCTGCTAGCTGGAGCAGTCCTCACTGAGACAACCTTCTCATGGCCTGGGATGGGCACATTCCTCCTAGAGAGGATAGAGTATAGGGACTACACGACAGTCCAGGGGACTATAGTGTTCTATGCTCTCCTGGTAGCTACAGTGAGCCTCATAGTTGACATAGTCTACGCGTACATAGACCCCAGGATAAGATACTAGCTAGAGGTGCTTCCATGAGAGTCATAGACCCTCTTGCTAAGGCAGTAAAGAGGTACTGGAGGGTTAAGAGGGTAGACTTGGCTCTAACCCTGGTTGGAGCCATAGTAGTAGCGTGGATCATAGCTATGGCAGCTCTAGCTCCCATTGTAGCACCCTACGACCCATATGTTTCAGTTGACAGCGTGCTGCTGCCTCCCTCAAGAGAGCACCTCATGGGAACTGATAACCTTGGGAGAGACGTATTCAGTAGGATACTCTATGGCTCAAGAACAGTCATGGCAGTGGTTCTAGCTTCAACCATGCTGTCGATGAGCATAGGCACGCTAGTAGGGCTGGTATCAGGATACTTCGGTGGGGTAGTCGACAGGGTACTCTCTCTAGTAATGGATAGCATCTATGCTTTTCCAGGGCTCATCCTAGCCATAGCAGTAGCAGCCATGCTGGGGCCAGGAGTCTCTAACACAGTAGTCTCTATATCTATAGTCTACATACCGACATACTTCAGGATGATAAGGGGGCAGGTGCTCAGTGTCAAGAGCCAGCTCTATGTTGAGGCTGCAACAGCTCTCGGGGCGCCACACAAGGTGATAATGCTCAAGTACATCCTGCCGAATGTGATCCCAGTCCTCCCAGTCGTGTTCTCGATGAATGTAGCTGATGCAGTCCTAACTGAAGCTGGCTTAAGCTTCCTAGGCCTAGGCGTCCCAGCTCCGACGCCAGACTGGGGCTTTGACCTGAGGAATGGGCAGAGGAACCTCCTGGCAGGATACTGGTGGGGCTCGACATTCCCAGGCTTCATGATAGTCCTCCTAGCAGTAGGGTTCAGCCTCCTAGGTGAAGGCTTAAATGAGCTCATCTCACCTGAGAGGAGGTAGCATGCCTCCACTACTAGATGTCAGAGGCCTCAGAGTATACTACATGCTAGGAGATGAAGCTATCAAGGCAGTTGACAGAGTCAGCCTAGAGGTCAAGAAGGGCGAGGTCCTCGGGCTAGTAGGGGAGTCTGGCTCAGGGAAGTCTACTCTAGGACTAGCTATAGTCAGGCTAGTCCCACATCCAGGTAGGATACTAGAGGGCAGCGTCTTCTTCAAGGGACGTGACCTCCTGAAGCTGCCAGAGCAAGAGCTCTCAAAGGTGAGAGGAGGCGAGATAGGAATGGTCTTCCAGGATCCGCTTACTTCACTAGACCCTCTGATGAGGATTGGTGAGCAGCTTGTAGAGACCATAATGGCTCACAGCCAGCTCACTGAGGAGGAGGCTCGAGAAAAGGCCCTAGAGTACCTTGAGCTGGTTGGGATATCAGCTGAGCGCTTCTATGACTACCCACACCAGTTTAGCGGCGGCATGAGGCAGAGAGCCATGATAGCCATGGCTATCTCAACAAGCCCAAGCCTACTGATAGCAGATGAGCCCACGACAGCTCTAGATGTGATAGTTCAGTCTCAGATAATGGAGCTCTTCCAGAGCCTTAGGGAGAAGCTAGGGCTCTCAGTGATCCTGATAACACATGACATAAGTGTTGCCATGGAGATAGCTGATAGGATAGCTGTGATGTATGCAGGCCACCTAGTTGAGTGTGCTCCAAGCGAGACCCTATATGATAGCCCACTCCACCCCTATACCCAAGGCTTGCTCAAAGCAGTCCCAAACATAGAGCTGAAAGACATGAAGCTAGTCTATATACCTGGGTCTCCACCTGACCTAGCAAACCCGCCACCAGGCTGCAGGTTCCATCCAAGGTGTCCTCATGTGATGGACTTGTGTAGGAGAGAAGAGCCGCCTGAAGTCAAGCTAGGTGAGACAGCTGTGAAGTGCCACTTATACAGGTGATGGAATGGAGCTCCTACGAGTAGAGAACCTAGTGAAGCACTTCCCTCTAGAGAAGAGCTTCCTAGAGAGGCTCCTAACTAGGAGCAGAAGGTATGTCAGAGCAGTAGACGGTGTCTCCTTCTCAATAGAGAAGGGGGAGGTATTCACGCTAGCAGGTGAGACAGGATGCGGCAAGACGACGACAGGTAGGCTCATCCTCAGGCTGATAGACCCGACCTCAGGCAGAATATTCTTCGATGGAGAGGATATAACTGCCCTCAGGGGAGAGGAGCTCAGGAAGATAAGGAAGAAGATGCAGCCAGTCTTCCAAGACCCATATGCATCACTCAACCCAAGGATGAGGGTTGGAGAAGCTGTGAAGCACCCTCTGGAAATACATGGGATAGCTCATGGAAGTGAGGCAAGGCAGATAGCAATGGAGTTCCTCGAGAAGGTCGGTCTCACTCCAGCTGAGAAGTTCTATAGCCTCTATCCCAGAGACCTCAGTGGAGGCCAGAGGCAGAGAGTAGCTATAGCACGAGCCATAGTCACGAAGCCCATGTTCATAGTAGCAGATGAAGCAGTCTCCATGATAGACGTTTCACTTAAGGCCTCTATCCTAGAGCTACTGATGCAGCTGAAGAGGGAAATGGGCCTCACATACCTATTCATAACACATGAGCTTGCTGTAGCGAAGTACATAAGCACTAGGATCGCTGTAATGTACCTTGGGAGGATAGTTGAGCTCGGCCCAGCACACAAGGTCTTTGAGAGCCCACTGCACCCATACACGAGGGCTCTGATAGCAGCTGTCCCAGTACCAAACCCACATAGAAGGAAGGAGAAAGTCAAGCTAAAGGGTGAGGTCCCAGCTGCGCCAGTAGACATACCACCAGGCTGCAGGTTCCATCCAAGATGCCCCTATGCCGTAGAGGAGTGCAGGCAGAGAGAGCCTCAGCTAGCTGAAGCTGAGCCAGAGCACCTAGTAGCATGCCACAGGGTCATGGAGCTATGATAGCGGAAGTCCACCCAGGAGTCTACTTCATAGAAGGAGAGGATAAGGGCAGGTTCCCCTACTCAAACTCTCTGCTAATAAAAGGCAAGGCCATAGTAGACTTAGGCTGTGGGCTAAAGCATCTGAGGAAGCTGGCATCTGACGTCAGCGTAGCTGTGCTCTCACACACGCACCCAGACCACTGCTCAGGTGCATGGCTCTTCAACAAGCTGAGCATAAGAGTGCTTTCTCCAGCAGGCCACCCCACGACTCTAGAGGCCCTAGCAAAGAGGTTTGCTGGAGAGGAGCTGGCCTCAACATGGGTCAAGTACGTCAAGCAGCTCATAGGCCTAAGAAGCTTCAGCTCAGAGCCATACTGGAGCGAGGAGCCGATCCTAGAGAGCCCTGAGGTCACACCCATACATGCACCAGGCCACACAGCTGACATGCACGTGATCCTAATAGAGGGGAAGGTGCTCCACTCCTCAGACATAGACCTGACACCATTCGGCCCATGGTATGGCCATGAGGAAAGCTGTATCAAGCAGTTCACCAAGTCTATTGAGAAGGTCATGTCTCTAGGTGTAGAGGTCTTAGTGCCAGGCCACAGCAAGCCAGTCTATGGGAGAGAGCAAATAGAGAGGAAGCTGCAGAAGTACATGGAGGTGCTTGAGGAGAGAAGCTCCATGATACTCAGCTTGCTCAGCAAGCCGAGGACGCTAAGAGAGCTAGTCGACATGTCACCAATATACAGGGTGAAGCCTTACGCCAAGCCTCTACTAGACTACTGGGAAGCCCAGATGATAAAGAAGCACCTAGCCCTCCTAGAGGAGAAGGGCCTCGTGAAGCTGGTGGGTGGAGCATACTGCCGTGTAGACACCCAGCTGTAAGGAGCTAGCTGAAAAGAGTCTCTAAGTAGCTGAGAGAGGGTACATGGAGCAGGCAGGCTGCTGCTCCTGGAGGAAGAAGGCAGCCAAGCCCTACAGGCCACTGCAGCAGAGGCAGCAGTGAGCCAGCTGAACCAGAATGATGCTGTAGGTGCTTATGGCGCTAGTCCTGCAGCCTGGCATTCTTTTAGCAGGCTCTATTAGCATTCAACCCGCAGTTGCAGCCGCTTACTGGCAGGCTCCTGAGCCCATCATGTAGAGTGATGGCAGAGTCTACTTCTCTCTTCTCGTCTCCTGCCTGTAGGGTGCTGGCGCTGGGCCTGGTATGAACTCCACCGTAGGCCTCTGCTGGTGTGGCTGTGGGTAGAGCCCCATGAGAGCATAAACCTCTGGAGGCATTTCATGGGAGACTTCTACTCCAAGCTCCCTCAGCTTCCTAGGTGTAAGAGGGTAGTCGTGGGTCCACCTCCCTTCTGTAAGGGCCTTAGCAAGCTCCTCAGCCCTCTCCTTACCGAGCTTGTCTTCTGTGAGCTCTACTATGAGCTCTCTCATCTGGGATATGGCTTTCTCAGCTATGTCAGCCTTGATCAAAGTCGCGTCATCAACCTTGCTAGCTCCCTTCTCCTTGACTGCCTTGAGAACTGAGGCAGCTGGCACAGCACCATACTTCGGGTCAGAGAGCTGTGGGTCAACTGGCCCAAGGACAGCATGCTTATCCATTATGATCTCATCTGCAGCTAAAGCTATCAGTGTCCCACCACTCATAGCATAATGCGGGACTATTACAGTAGTCTTCCCAGGGTGGTCTCTTATAGCCATCGCGATCTGAGCTGAAGCAAGCACTAAGCCACCTGGAGTATGCAAGATAAGCTCTATCGGTGTATCTGGTGGAGTAGACCTTATAGCTCTAAGCACCTGCTCTGAGTCCTCTATGTCAATATACCTGTAGAAGGGTATGCCAAAGAACCCAATCCTCTCCTGCCTATGGATCATCGTTATGACCTTAGAGCCATGCTTCCTCTCCAAGCTCCTGATCACCTTAAGTCTAGCAGCCCTCAGAGCCTGGTGCCTGAGCTGAGGGTAGAAGAACAGCATCAGCAAGATGAGCCAGAAGAGGAATGAGAGGTCTAGAGCCTGCTGCATGCCACCACCAAGCACTGAACCCTATCACCGACAGCTTTAAAAGGAGGCATCTGGCAGCTAGCTGGTGCTTAAAGTGAGTTGCCCTGTCTCAGGCAAGTGGAGTGTGATCCCAGAGGAGTACTTACCTAAGGGCTGTAAGCCCTCAGAGGTCGAGGGAGAGAAGATAGTCCCGAAGGGCTGCAGAGAGAGGATCTATGAGAGGCTTGGATGCGGCAGCTGCCCTCTAAAGGGAAGAGAGTGCCATGGTGTCATGGTGAGGATCATAGGAGGGAAGCTAAGCTGGATGAGAGAGGAGGCAGCAAGCCTACAAGTACCCTTCTAAGCTAGCAGCTGCAAGCTCAGCTACACTGATAGCTAGCCTATAGCTCAGCCTTACGAAGGCTTTTAATGTAGTTGGCTTCTCGTATAGTATGTGCTGTAAGGAGCTTTCAGGCATCTGTGACCCTTACCGCCTTGTTCTATCTAGGCTAGTAGATGCACTACTCAAGTTCTTTGGAGACGATCTTGTGTCTGTCGTCCTATATGGGTCTGTGGCTAGAGGTGAGGCTAAACGTGATAGTGATATCGATCTTGTGGTTGTTGTCAGAGGGCTTCCGAGAAGCAGGTTTAGGAGACAGGACCTTTTCATGGAGGCTGAGAGGGAGCTTGAGCCTCTGCTAAGTAAGCTTGAGGAGCAGGGGTATTTCATAGACTTCACACCTATCTTGAAGACCCCTGAGGAGGCAGCTAGGCTCACCCCTCTATATCTCGATCTCATGGAGGATGCTATAATACTATATGATCGAGGAGAATTCTTCAAGAGCATATTGGAGAAGCTGAAGCAGAAGCTGCAGGAGCTCGGTGCTGAGAGAGTTAAGCTTGGCAGGCTATGGTACTGGAGGCTTAAGAGAGACTATGAGTTCGGTGAGGTGATTGAGGTCTGAGAAACCTGAGCATGGCTGAATCATATATAAGGCAGGCTGAAGAGAGGCTCCATCATGCAGCTGAGGCTCTAGAGCGTGGCAGCTACCCATATGCTATCAGGCAGAGCCAGGAGGCTGTGGAGCTACTCCTCAAGGCAGCGCTCAGGCTTGTTGGCATCGAGCCACCTAAATGGCATGACGTAGGCCCTATACTGAAGCGTGAGCTCCAGAGGTTTCCTACATGGTTCCAGCGTGACATACCGACTCTAGCAAGGTATTCGAGAAGGCTGAGGAGAGAAAGAGAGCCCTCCATGTATGGTGATGAGGAGTCTGGGCTCCCACCTGAGGAGCTATATGACCGCGAGGATGCTCTTGAGGCGATAAGGATGGCAGAGCACGTCCACGAGATGGTCAAGAAGCTACTATGCGCATATACACCAGCGTAAGCTATGTGGTAGCTCAAGCTCAGGTTGAAGCAGCCATGAGCCTCGGAAACCCGTATAGGCTCACAGCACTTCCATAGTGGCCGCCTCCAGCTCTCATCTCTACCATAAGCTACCTAGCAGAAGCCTGCTAGGATCACATCTATGCTAGAGGTAGACTAATGGGATGTGATAGCGATGTAGGAGCTGCATACATGTAGCCTCCTTGGCCTCTATCATGTGTGGTGGTACACCAGGCCTCTAGCATGCAAACTACTCCCAATGTAGTCGAATATAGGTAAGATATTTAAGGTAATACCTGCTTGCTCTCTAGGTGGTGATGTGAGATATGTGACCGTATCAGCTAAGATCCGAAGGGAGCTCTATGTGAAGCTCAAGAGGTATGGTGTGCCTGTCAGCAGGGTCATCCACGCAGCCCTAGAGGAGGAGGTCAGGAGGAGGGAGGAAGAGGAGGTCAGAGAGGCTCTGAGCAGAGCTCAGGAGATCTTGAGCAAGATCCCATCTGCAGAGATTGTGGAGGCCATCCGGAGGAGTAGGGAGGAGAGATGAAGCTCCTCATAGATGCCTCTGCACTACTGAACATCATAAAGCTGAAGGGTGGCAGTGCAGTGGAGTACCTTAAAGGAAGCTATGCGCTCACGCTAACACCTTACGAGGTCGGCAACAGCCTGTGGAAGGAGGCTATCATCCTCAAGAGGATAAGTGCTGAGGATGCTTTGGCTCTGCTTGGCTACGTCAGCCAGGTGTACAAGATGATGCAGCTCCTGGAGCCAAATGACCTAGTGAGCGTGCTAAGGCTAGCATGTGAGCTAGAGACCACATACTACGACTCAGCTTACGTGGTGGCATCTGTAGAGAATGACCTAGCTCTAGTCACAGACGATAGGAAGCTAGCTGAGAAGGTCCGTGAGAAGAGGATGGATGTGAAGAGGCTCCTCGGGAAGGAGCCTCGATGCCTGAGCTCCACAGACGTCCTCTCACAGCCGCCTTACAGCCTCACCTAGAGCTGCATGGCTTATGCCTTAAAGGCTAAGCCCCCTCCTCTTCAAGCAAGTACAAGTAGTGGGTGAGAAACAGGATAACCCTCTGAGGAGCAGCATGGCTGCTATGAGCTTGGAGCTCTCTAGCCTTAGAGGTAGATAGCCTAACGATGGAGGCAAGACACATCTACAACACTACTACACATTATAATAGATTGGTGGCTAAAAGGGGTCTTGAAGCATCCAGGGAGGCTTTAGAACTGCTTGATGCAAAGTTAGCTGAAGGTTTACAAGCTAGCTAAGGAAAAGCCTAAAGGATACGTTTAGCTGCAATTGACTGTGCTAGCAGGGAAGCTGCCTCAAACTCGCATAGAGCTGAGCCTGTAGGGAAGGTAGTGGTAGCTCGTTCAGAAGGTATACAAGAGGTAAGAGCGTATGATATGCTCTTCCAGCCTTAACTATAGCTGATGGGGGCAGGTGGTGGAGCTGGCAGGGAATACAGCAGCGCTTGCAGCTGTTAGATGCCTAGTGCTGTCTTTATATTCTCATGTGTCTTCTTAGGCGGTGTATTTGTGTTCACTATCACAACTTTTGTCTTCTCTAGTAGTGTCCTGTAGAATTTTTCTCTTATCTTCTCTTTCCTCTGGTCTCTTACCAGCCAGTGTGGGTTGCAGTAGCTGTGTTTCTTCAGGTACTCTAGTGCTTCCCTGGTTGGTGGCATGTAGGCTTCTCTGGGGTCTTGGGGGTCTCTCTTGAGGATTAGTGTCCACCTGAGCGTTGTCTGGGGTATTACTCTGCCTTTACCTACAGCCCATCTTATGTCAACTACAGCTCTGCCCTCGCTGTCTACTTCAGCATGCTTCATTATCTCAGCGTACTCAGGCCATATGGAGGCCAAGTCTGCTCTGACATAGAAGTTCTTTTCTGTCGAGAAGGCTAGGAGATCTTGTAGTATCCTGACATAGAAGAAGTCGTCTGCTACAACTCTAGTTTGAGGTATCCTCATCAGCCCATAGGCATGTGTGGTCTTCCCGACGCCACTGGGGGCGATCAAGGCTACTCCCCTGCCATCTATATCTAGGCATGCTCCGTGAACTGAGTAGATTCCATGGTCGTCTTCTAGGATGTCTCCTGCAACAGATAGTGCTATGGACTTGATCCACCCATAGTACCTGAAGTTGAAGAGGAATGCTGTATTCGAGTAGCTATTGTAGAGCACTAGGTTCCTTTCCATGGAGCCATCTTCCAGAACATAGAGCCTCCCATGGCTCCTAATGTTCCTCTCATTGAAATGATAGAAGTTCTCACTCCACTTCTCAGCGACCCACTTCTCACTGGTGAGCAGCTTAACACAGACCCCATATATGTCAGCTTTAGCCTCATAGAGCACCCTGCTGGAGAATCTTTCAACTAGCTCATCCTTCTCATCTAAGCTTATCATCTCGACTCTATACCTCAACACCCCACCTAACAGTATACCCGTTCTGGCTCTCTCCACCTTCGTGGCTTCCGTTACGTTTGTGGTGGAGAGTCTTCCCTCCTCGGGTTTCATGGGAGGGCTCTCAGGGGGAACGGTGCTCCCCGCATCTTCTTGCTGAAGCTCCACCCTTTCAAGCCTACTCTCCCACATCCTGGGCAGAGCTTATGACATCTACCAGCACCAGCATATAAAGCTTTTGACGCTACAAAAGCATCCTTATGCTAAGAGTTCAACACCATGTGTTTCTGCCCCAGCGCCTTCATAGTGTTGGCTCTACAGTCTGCTGAAGTCCAGCTAGCAGCTTGCCCAGCTAAGTTTCACTAGGCACATGAGCCTCGAGATGCTTCATGGTCAAACGCAAAAATTGAGGGTAGGGTAAGATAGGGGTCTAGCTCCAGATGTCTCTCGCCACATCCTCTAGCCCAACTCTCTTGAGGGTACTTCTCAGAGGCTTCCCAGTCTTCTCATCCCATCCCATTAGCCTGTAGACTTCCATTACCATGCCCTTGACGTATGGCTCCATAGCCTTGCCCTTAGCCTTCCCGCTTGGTGGGGCTTCAACTATCCTCTTAGGCACTTTCAGGTCGTCTTCTGGTGTCAGTCCCCTCTTTATGTTGAATGCTCTCTCTAGGTGTACTGCTCTCTCACCTACTAGCAGAGCCTCCTCTGCTGTGAAGTCCCAGCTTGTCACTGCTGCTACTGCCTCTGCTGTGAACTTGAGGCTTCCTGGGACCCCCCATGTTGCGAACCAGCATGTTCCATTGCAGTCGTCCCAGTACTTCTTAGGCCAAGTCTTGGCTACAGCTTCAGGCTTGATCTTAGGGTCTAGTGGATCCTGGTACTCTGGGAAGCCTGCGTCTGGCTCAGTGGCCCATGCGTCTGCTGCTGGAGCAGGCCACCCTGAGCCTCCTCCTACTATCTGTCCTAACATTATACCCCAGGTTGCTCTCCAGTCGTGGAGGTTCATTCCAGCTCCCTTGATGTGTATTGCCATGTCTGGTGCCTCTCCTCCTATCATTTCAGCAGCTCTCTTAGGCCCCATAGCAAGTAGCTTGCCTAGCCACCCTTCCTTCTTAGCTGCCATCCAGACTAGCTTCTCGACGAGCTCTGGGTCACCCCACCTTAGCTCTATCCCACCTGTGTCTTCCTTTGTGATCAGCCCCTTCTCATAGCACTCTATCAGGAGTGCTATTGTGCAGCCTAGTGTGCTAGATTCGAAGCCTACTCTGTCAAAGAGATCTATCAGATAGAATACCCAGCCGCTCTCATATACTCCAGAGATGGATGCTGCTCCCTCTAGGTTCTCTCCTCCTCCAGCTGGAGTCGCTACATACCCCTTCTTAGGCCCTGAGGTTATCTCGACTTCGTAGCTGCATGCTATCGGGCAGGCGAAGCATGCTTTTGGAGTTATCTTGTGCTTTGACATCCCAACGCCCCACTCTGGTGGGCTGACCTCTAGCATGTTCCTAGCTGTAGTTATCGACATGTTCTTTGCATACCTGTACTCGTCTCTCGGTATACCTCCCTTAGCTAGCCCCCTTGCCACGTCGCTCTTGAAGAGGTTGTCTCTCCACTTCTTCGTTACCTCCTTCAGCCTCTCCTCATCGTATACTGGAACCTTCTGGGTTCCATATACTGCTATAGCCTTGAGCTTCTTAGAGCCCATTACAGCTCCTACTCCAGAGTGGGAGAAGGAGTGGTGCTTGTCGTTTTCTATGAGGGCGCCAGCACAGCAGTTTTCTCCAGCAGGGCCTATCGCAGCCACACTAGCCTTCTCTTCTCCCACATCCTTCTTTATGAGATCCTCTGTCTCATGTGTGTCTTTGCCCCAGAACTTCTCTGCACTCTTTATCTCGACCTCACCATCATGGATCCACAGGTAAACAGGCTTCTCAGCTGCCCCCTCGACTATTATCCCATCGAAGCCAGCGAACTTCAGGTTTGGACCAAAGAACCCATGTGAGTGAGACCTACCTGCTGTGAACCCTGTATCAGCATTAAGTGTAGCTATGGTCGTGTTGTTTGAGCAAGGGACGTGAGCTATACCAGTCAGGGGGCCGGTCATGAAGATTAAGAGATTCTCAGGGTCGAGAGGAGAGACTCCAAGTGGGAGCCTGTCGTAAAGCATTCTTAAGCCAAGCCCCCAGCATCCAACGTACATTCTGAGGCAGTCCTCGTCGGGAAGCCCCTCTATCTTGGCTTCCATGTCAGTGAGGTTTACTCTGAGGATCTTACCCATGTATCCTCCTCTAATCAACCAAGATCCCCTCGGTGAGAGCTGAGGCTAGCTTAAATATGTTACGGAAAACCACCTGCATACTTGACAAGAAAATTAGTCAAGACCACCAGTAAGCTCTAGCCTCCGTCTAATAGAGCTAGAGACCCTAGATGAAGCTGATGTTACCCAGATACTGCTATCTATAGACTTGTCTAATCGAGTTACATCTGTACGCATGCTAGCAGGAAGTATGGATTCACTGAGAGGTGTGCATGTTTAAAATGTGGAGGTTAAGCTGCTTACTGGTGTTGTGTTTGAGTGAGCTTAGTGATGCTAGAGGCCGCTTGGCTGCCTCTATTGCTAGCATAATGTCCTTTTTCGAGGCATATGATGTGGTAGGTACGAGGCTTAAGCCCAGAGATGAGCTTAAGGAGCTTGAAGGCCATCTGAGCAGGCTGATGCTAGACTTCCTTGAGCTCTTATTCTATAGGGGTAGAGTTGATCAGCTTGCTGAAGACATCTCTAAGGGCTTTAAGCCTTCTAGAGAAGAGGTTATATGCCTGAATAGGGAGGTTTTTAAGGTGTGTGAGAGAGCTGAGGAGAGGGTTAGCGGTGCATGGAGAGCTCTTAAGCTTGTGCTAGGGGTGCAGGGGGTTGGAGCTCACAGTGAGCTTGAGGAAGGCTGAGTCTAAAGCTCACGAGGCTGCTGTAAAGCTTGCTTCACTAGCCTCTAGAGTGCCTCCAGAGCTAGCTGGAGAGGAAGCATCTAGGAGGCTTCTGCTTGCTGTAGTAAGCTTGGTTGTGCTAGCTGGCAGGCTCCACCAGCTTAGGCGTGATATCAAGCTAGGGTATAAGCCTAATGTGGAGCAGGTTAGCTCTCTCATAAGGAAGCTAGAGGGGTTTCTTGCAGAAGCTGAGGATGTTTGTAGTAGGCTAGAGGCTATCCAGGCTAGTGAGAGCTCACAGAGTGCTGATAGCTGCTGCCAGAAGCCAGGTGCCTAATCCAGCTGAGCTAGCAGCTATCTGTCCAGCTCTATCGAGCTCAATATGTTTTAATGCTACCTGCTGAGGATGCTTTAAATATGCTGAGCTACATATCCTACTGGTGTCTGGTGTATGCCTGTAGTGTCATTTAGGCTGCCTAAGGAGCTGTATGAGGAGTACCTGAAGCTCAAGAAGACTGTTAACTGGCCAGAGTACCTGAGGAAGGCTGTCATCGAGGAGATTGAGAGGCAGAGGAGGCTCAAGGCTATGGGTGAGAGCCAGAGGACGCCTAGTAGCTGAAGACCAGCTCCTCCCTCTTTATAGCCTCAGCTTCACCTGACTTGACTATAGCATACTTAACACACAGTGGGCCGAACATCAATAGCACCAGTGATGTAGCTACTATGGTGTTCAGTACGCTTAAGCCTACTCTAGCTGCTAGCTCACCTAGCTCACTTAGCTCATGATAGAGGTAGCCGCTTAAACCTATTGTCAGCCCAGCTTGAGAGTATAGGCAGAGGCCAATGTACTTCCTTACTGGCTCAGCTGCCTTAGAGGCCCATGCTCCGATGCTTGCTCCGATAGTCTTCCCAGCTACTCTAGCACCAAGGTATATGATGCCTATGAACCCTAGCTCAGCTAGCAGGAATACGTTGAGCCTAGCTCCAATCAGCACAAAGAATAGCGTGAATAGAGGAGAGGTCAGCTCTCTCACAGCATAAAGCGACGACTCAGCTTTAATACAGAGGTTAGAGAAGACTAGGCCTACTATCATGTTTGAGAGCACCTCTGATGCCTCAAGGTACTCAGCTAGCCCACTACACATTATGACGCAGCCTATAGCAACCAGAAATATGTCTCTGGTCTTCTTGAGCAATCTGACAGCAGCAGTGAGCAAGAGGCCCACTGCAGCACCTAGGATGACGGCAACCCCAACTTCATGGGCGAAGAAGCCCGCAAAGGCTGCTAGCTCAGCTGCTGATCCAGTAAGCTCCCTTATAGCCACGTAGTTAGCTAGGGAGAAGAACAGTACTGCTACAGCATCATCGAGCCCAACCATAGCCATTATCGTGGTTGTCAGCTTCCCTTTAGCCCTATACTCCCAGAGGACATCTGCTGTAGCAGCTGGAGCTGTTGAGGTAGCTAGTGCACCGAAGAGCAGAGCCATATGAGGCTGCCTAGTATAGAGGTATACTCCAGTAGAGACCAAGGCAAATGTGAAGGAGGCTTCTGAAAGCAAGATAGATACTATACTCCCACCCATCTCTCTGAGCTCAGAGAGCTTGAGCTCAGCTCCAATGAAGAACCCGAAGAAGGCTAGAGCCAAGTCAACTATCGGCCTAAGTGAGTCCAGTATGTGAGCTTGAAGGAACCCTAGCACAGACTCACCAAACACCACGCCAATAAGCACTACCCCAATGAGCTCAGGTATGCCAGCTCTCTCAGCTAGCTTCCCTCCTACTATCCCAGCGAACACTGCTACCCCTATCACCAGGAAAATGTTCATTGAAGCCCCTTGAGCCCTAGCCAGCTAGATATTTAAAGAGAGCTCTGATGGCATTCTATGCTGCATGTAAGGGCAGCTCGCATGAGCGACAAGAGGCAGGTTCTCGAGCTTACATCCAGAACCTTCAGCTGGGGAGACTACTGGCCACACTACTTTGATACCTGGCTTCAAGATAGTAGGGTAGCTGTGCTTGTAGCTGAGGTAGATGGCACTATAGCTGGAGTAGTCTACGCTAAGCTGAGGAGGGATGGTGTAGCTTGGCTTGGAGGCATAAGGGTTAGAAGAGATCTCAGAGAGATGGGTATAGGAAGTGAGCTTACTAGAGGAGCTCTTGAGGAGGCTAAGGCTGCTGGGATGCATGAAGCATGGCTTGTAACGCACAGCACGAACATGCCTGCAGTCAGGCTTGTTGAGAGGCTGGGGTTCAAGCCTAAACTCACGTACCTGAAGCTCACAGCTCCACCAGCTCCAGGAGAGAGGCCTAAGCTCTCTCATGTGCCGCCGAGCAGCCTCCCTGAGCTATGTGAGCTCAACTTCGAGTGGTTTAAGCTGACTAAAGAGAGGTTAGCTGAGTTCACTGAGGGAGGCTTCCTAGCTAAAGAGAAGTCTGCTTCCGCAGGCTACTATATCAGAGTCAACCTTGGGGCTCCTGGCATGACTCTCTGTGTAAGCTTCATCTCAGGGAGTATGGAGGACAAGTTGAGCTTAGCTTTCAAGCTTAGATCTGAGGCCTCAGCGATGAACTGTATTGGAGTAGAGATCAGAGCACCTTTAGCTGAGTATCAGAGATATAGTGAAGTAGGGTATAGCCCAGCGTCAAGGAAGTCCATACTCTACTCTCTGATGATCTAGCTCCAGCTCTAGCGATCTTAAGCTGCTCTAAGGGCTGTGCACAGGCGCTAGCATCCCACATGTATGCTGCCTTAAGGTTATAACCTAGCTGGCTTAAGCCTCATGATGCCCTTAACTGTGCTTAAGCTTCCAGTTAGCAAGTGGGTTTCTCATGTCAATGTACATCTCTATAGAGGTGTTCTGTTCGATGTCGGAGCTGACGCAAAGCTACTCTTAAAGATGGCTGAGCGTGCTCTACCCTCCATAAGCTATGTGATGCTCACACACCACCACTGGGATCACTCAGCTGCACTACAGGAGATCTGGGAGGCTACTAGAGCAGTAGTTGTAGCTGGGAGAGCTGAGATAGAAATGCTCTTAGACACAAGCTTGATGATTGAAGTCGGCTTAAAGCCTGTAGCTGAGGCAGCTGACCTCCCTCCATCAGTAGTAGAGTGGCTTGTTAAGAGAGCCTATAATAGATACAGGAATCTTAGGGTTCCTGACAGCTACATTGAGACAGCTGAGGGAGCTAGAGGCCTGCCAGCTGAGCCTCTTGCTACACCAGGCCATACCATAGCTCACATGTCATATCTAGTTGAAGAGGGGCTGATAGTAGGAGACCTCATGCTAGCAGACAGGACACCATCTTTCATAGACCTAGAGGCCCACCTGAAGTCTTTAGCCTCAGCTCCAGCTGTGAGAGCATACCCTGGCCATGGCTCTCCGATAGCAGATGCCAGGAGGAGAGGGCTAGAGCTCATAAGGAAGTACTCTAGGAGGCTGAGTAGGCTGCTAGAGGCATGTAGGCCGAAGGCTACGCTCAAGGAGGCTGTTGAAAGGCTGGCTGGAGGCCGAATAGGCCCACTGGAGCTCCTGATAGCCTCAAGAGAAGCCCTAGCTTCAGCTAGGCTCCTAGAGAAGCTCGGCCTCCTAGACATAGACTACAGCAGGAAGCCGATCATACTGAAGCCTACTGGCTACAATGTCGATGAGAGGCTTAAGCTCTTCCTCAGCATCCATCTCTAGCCTGTAGGCTGCCATCCAACCCAAACTGTTTTAAGCATCTACAATGTCGATGAGGAGGCTGATATGGGCATAAGGCCCTTAGGGCTAGAGGGGCTTTGCTCAGACAGAAGCTTGCATGAGATGTAGGCTGCTCTAGAGGTGGTGAGCGTCTTGCTGACACTAGTACTTGAGAGGTATAGAGATAGGAGGAAGACTAGCCTCGCTTCCCTCATGATCAGAGAGCTGAGTAGGCAGGTGAGAAGCCTTGGCAGGAGATCCTCTAGGCTCAGTAAGCAGCTGGTAGAGCTCACTATAGCATCAGTAGCTTTGCTTCCTGAAGCTCTCAGCTCAGCTAGCCCAAGCGAGGCAGTAGAGGCTGCTGGCTCCCTGGACCCAGCTGAAGCTGGCTTCAGGCTGGTGAGGAAGCTCGGAAGGAAGCTAGCTGAGGCAGCCGTCCTAGTGGAAGGCTCTAGGCTCATCCTGGTGAGAGCTAGAAGGCATCCATGGAGGCTTGAAGCCTGGAGCAAGGCAGATGCATCTGCTCATACCCATCCAATAGGCCCTGCAGTCCCCTCTAGGAGAGACCTCGACTGCTGTGGCCACCCATTTGCTGTAGCTAGAGCAGTAGACGGGCACACTGCAGTCTATACCCTGGTTCTCAAGCCAACCATGACGGTTGTGAAGGCTACATATGCTGCCTCAGCTAAGCTAGCTCAGCTAGCCTCCATTTCAGCTTCAGCTAAGCTCCCTGAAGCTACCATAGCTCCCCTGCTGAATGAGAGCCAGGTCAGAGAGGTGGAGGCTGCATTCATGAGGGAGGCTAAGGCAAGCAGAGCTCCTGTTGCAGTGGGTGAGATATCGTCTCCAGCTGACATCATAGAGCTAGTCAGCCAGCTGGCCCGCTAGCCTTATGCCTCTCCTCAGCTAGCTGCCTGAGCCTCTCAGCCACCTTGGAGATAGCTCTGCTGTATATTCCCTTGAAGCTCCTGTAGAACAGCTTAGCTAGGTCGTATGTCACCAGGATGAGGAGTGCTAAGAGAGCTAGTGTCGACAGCTTGGCTGCAGTAGCTCCAACTTTAGGAAGCTCATCTAGCAGTGGAGGTACAGTCTTCATGAGGAGAGCTATGAACCCAAGGTACACTATGTCAACTAGCCCTCTCCTGACAGCTGCTCTAGTCACAGCACCTATCCTCCTCACAAGCCACTCTGACATAAGCTCCGTGAAGAAGATCGAGGACATCAGGATCTTATATCCGAAGTAGACTGTTGCTATCAGCTGGAGAAAGCTTAGAACATACCCCAGATTAACAGAGATAGGCCCGAGCTCTACTGCCCTGACACCAGATATGAGGTCTCCAGCAGCCCTCAGGATTACTAGAGCTATGAAGAGCTTCAAGGAAGCAGAGAGGAGCTGAGTTATGTTCTCCTCTATCTCAGTACGCTTCTTCTCCTCAAGCTCGATGTGGGGGACCGGGAGCCTCTTAGGAACCCTGACTTCCCTCCTGGTAGCTGATTTAGCTGAGAGAGCAGCTACCACAGCAGACATAGCTAGAGGTACTAAGGCCATATAGGCTATGAAGGCCCATGGCTTCTGTAGGGCTATAGCCAACGCTGCAGCAAGCAGCCTAGCATCTCTCCCAGCTGGACTATACCCTCTAACCCTCCTGACGACACTTCTGTCAGCCATGTGTGTTACATAGCTATATATGAAGACGTTTCCAGCTGCTATGGTCACCAGCAGCACCTGCAGTGGTGTAAGAGGCCAGCTGGCAAAGCCTATTGCAGCAACTACAGATAGATCAGCATACCTATCTAGCATGGCGTCAAATAGCCCCCCAAACCTGCTAGCTCTCTGGAACAGCCTGGCAACCTCTCCATCTACCCCATCGAGGACTGAGGCTGCCTGGATTAGAGCTGCAGCAAGCAAGCTAAGCCCAAGCACCATCGAGATAGAGCCAGCAACAGCCAGTGCAAAGGAGATCAGCGAGATCAGGTTTGGGCTCACATACCATCCCTTAAGGTAGAGCCAGACTGAGATCCTAGTTGAAATAGGCCTGTTCAAGTACCTTGAAATAGGCCCGTCCTCAGGCTTGACGAGGCTCCTTCTAAGCAGGTTTGGTAGCATCCTCCTAGCGCTCTCAAGATCCTCTGGCGTATCCACGTCAAGCCACATCAAGCCAGTCACATCGACATATCCAACCTCCCTCTCCCTTATCGCCTTCCTCAAAGCATCTGCTATCGTAGCTCTAGGCCCAACCTCAGCTAGAGTTTCTTCAACAACCCTCCTAGCCTCCTTGGTGCAGTAGAAGAGCCCTGTGTCAACGCCATAGTATGGTGGAGCCTGCTTCCCTACATGCTCTATGACGCCATCTCTAACAACAACCTTAAGACCCTCTTCTATCTTATCCCATGGAGGATCTCTATCAAGGCAAAGTGTGAAAGCCTTTCCTCCACCGCCCTCCATCAGCTTCCTAAGAATCTTAGGCTCAAAGATGTGGTCTGACATCAGCAGCAGGAACTCCTCGCTATCAACAGCTTCTATCCCAGCCTTCAGTGAATAGAGGTTCCCAAACCCCTCTTCAGCGTCGGTAGTCACAACCTCAACTGAGCTACCATACCTCTCAATAAAGGCCTCTCTCAGACTAGGCCTCGTTACGACAACAACTCTACCAACACCCTCCTCTCTAAGCACACGCAGTATGTAATCTAGGATAGAGAGGCCTGGAGTAAGCTCAAAAAGGCACTTAGGCACCTCCCTAGAGTAGGGCTCCATCCTAGATGCCTGCCCAGCTGCAAGAATCAAAGCAGCCTTCTGCCTCACATCTTATCGACAACAGCCAGGCTTAAAAGCTTACCTTCATGCCATCTAGCATAAAGCTAGCTAATAAGAGGAGATGAGAGAAGCCTCCTTAAAGCAGCTAAACTAGCACACCAGGGTATCTAAGAGCTGAGTCTGCTGCTATCGTTACAAGGAGCTTCCCAGCTCCAAGCCTCTCAGCTACCCTCCTTGCAACAGCCATGTTCGCTCCAGTAGACACTCCAGCGAGTACACCTCTCCTCATAAGCCTCCTAGCTTCCTCTACTGCCTCCTCGAAGCCCACCTCATAGAACTCGTCTACAAGCCTTCTATCTAAGTTCTCAGGCTTAAGCCTGGTTGCAAGCCCCTCTATCTCCCCTCTCAGCTCCCTCCTCGAGCTGAGGATCTCCCTAGCCAGGTAGGAGCCCTCAACTAGAACCCCGACTGAGAGCAGCTCCCTCTTCAGCCTCTTAATGTACCTCGAGACCCCTGTTAGCGTCCCTCCTGTGCCAACTCCCATGATGAAGGCATCTACTCTACCACCTGTCTGCTCCCAGATCTCAGCTCCAGTCCTATAGTGTGCCCTGACATTAGCTGGGTTAGCATCCTGGTTCGTATAGTATCCTCCTTCCTCTTCAGCTATCCTCCTAGCAACATGGATAGGGTGCCTAGGATCCTCCTCTCCAACATCATGTGGGCAGAACACGACCTCAGCTCCAAGAGCCCTACAGAGCTCAACCTTGCTCCTCGAGACATTATCTGGCATCACAAGCTTAACCCTATACCCGCGGGCAGCGCCAACCAAGGCAAGCGAGACTCCAGTGTTCCCAGAAGTAGCCTCAACAATGAGGCTACCAGGCTTAAGCAGCCCCCTCTCCTCAGCATCCAAAACCATCTCTAGAGCTATCCTATCCTTATGGCTCCCAGATGGATTAAGATACTCCAGCTTAACCCATATCTCAGCTCCACCACCGCTATCTAGCTTCACTATCGGGGTGTTACCTATCAGCTCGAGGATGCTCCCAAATACCTTCAAGCTGACACCAGCTGCCCTCACTTGCTCCTCAGATAAAGGTATTGGGCTGCAGCCTACATGAGGCATAGGTGGAGTAGCTGAGTGCTTGCATCCACTGCATGCCAAGCCAGCAAGCTACGTGGAAGCTGAAGCAGATATAGCAGCATCATAGGCTCCAGGCCATGTCAGCTTCAACCCCTTGGGCTTGCAGCATGCAGGCTGCCTCAGTAGCTGCATGTAGCCTACTACATCTCCCAAAAGCTTTAATAAGCCTGCCACCAAACCCACTTGGGATAGCATATGTGGGAGCTGATACAGATCGCCCTAGCTTACTCAAGCACCATAGCTCTCATGGCAGCTGGAATAACACTGATATACATGGCTACAGGGACATTCAACTTCGCTCACGCCTCCTTCGTCGCCTGGGCATTCTACATCGTCTTCACGCTCAAGAGCTTCCTAGGCGGGAGCCCATACTACTACATGCCAGCTGCAGCAGCTTTCTCAGGGCTCCTAGGCGTCATAACATACATCGCAGTCAACAGGTATCTCCTCAAAAGGGGAGCTGACATGGTGACACTCATGATGTCCACGCTAGGTGTGGACTTAGCTTTCTACGCGTTCCTAAACATGTATGCAGACTACCTATCAGAGGTCCACAAGCTATACTCAAGGCAGATAGTCCTCAAGCCCTATGACTTCACATTTACAGTTGCAGGAGTCGAGACCAAGGGGATCACGCTAGTCTCCCTGGTAACCGTGGTGGTTGTGATAGTAGCCTTACACCTGTTTCTGACGAAGACGAAGTTTGGGATAGCCATGAGAGCTACCATAGAGAACCCTGAGCTAGCTAGCATCCAGGGCGTCAGCCCAGATCTCATATACATCACAGCATGGTTCCTCGGTGGAGCTCTAGCTGGCTTAGGTGGAGGCCTCATGTCACTGATCACAGCAGGCTACCCAGCTGTAGGCTTCTACTACATAGTCACCATGTTCTCAGGTGCGATAGTAGGGAGCTTATACTCGATATTCGGCAGCTTGCTAGGAGGCTTCCTAGTAGGTCTAGCAGAGTACATAGGGATCTATGAGATATCTGTAGCCTTTGGAGGCAGAGCTGTGGCATACAGGCTGGCAATACCACTGACAGCCATGGTCATAGCACTGATCTTCTTCCCAGAGGGCCTAGGCAGAATCCAGTGGAGCCGCCTAGCTGAGAGAATTGGTTTATCTAGATCTGGAGGAGGTGAGGGGAAGTGATTCCACCTCTCTTGCTGAATATCCTAGTCAACCTCGGGATATTCATGATAGTGACTCTGAGCCTTAACCTGGAAGTGGGGTTCGGAGGAATACCTCAGTTCGGTAGGGTTCTAGCTGTGATAACAGGAGCCTACGTGACAGCAGGCCTAGTAGGCAGGATAATAGTAGCGCTATTCGGAGGCGCAGCGCTGGCGGAGATGGTTGGAGAGAACCCTGCTGGACTAGCGTACACAGATCACATGTATAACTTCAAGATAGTAGACTACATGACAAGGAACTTCATGGTAAAGCCTCACATAGCGCTCCTGACACTCCTGTTAGCCATAGCTCTCTCAGCCATATTCGGAGGGATCATAGGGTGGCTTTGCTCCTATCCTGCACTGAGGCTAAAGGAAGCCTACCTAGGCATAACTCTGCTAGCATTCGGAGACCTCCTACTAGTCATAGGCTGGAACTATGATCCGATAGTAGGTGGGACAGAAGGTGTCATGGTTCCAGACGTATTTGCTTGGGCAGGAGACCTGAGGTTCGAAGCATCAACAGCAGCAATATTGATAATAGCATTCCTGACCTACATCTACCTACAGAGGCTAGCTAAGTCACCTTTCGGGAGAGCTCTTAAAGCTATGAGAGACGACGAGATCGCCTCGAGAGTCTATGGCAAGGACATAGTCAAGCTTAGAGCACAGGCTTTGATCACAGGATCAGCTATAGCAGCCATAGGAGGCGCCCTATGGGCTCTGCAAGCTGGAAGCGTGAAGGCAGTCACCTACACTAGGCTAACCTGGACCTTCTGGCCATGGGCCTTCATGATGCTAGGTGGAACAGGCAACAACACAGGAATAATCCTAGGTGTGCTCGTCTTCACAATAATAAGGACGATAATCTTCGGCTACAAGTCATACCTAAAGCCCTATGTGCCATTCGACCCAGTATGGCTAGAGTACCTCTTCCTAGGGATAGTAATCATGCTAATACCTCTAGTAAGGCCTAAGGGCCTCCTACCAGAGAGGCCAGAGCTGACAATACCAAAGAAGAAGATGGCAAAAATACTAGAGAAGGTGAAGAAGGAAGAAGGCTAATGCTGCCAGCTTGACCCCAGCAGCTCATATAACCTCTAGAACCTAGTATCCTTTTTTTGAATATCCAGCTCTCTTTACCATAGATTCTACCATATGGCAGCTAAAATCCTAATCAGAATTTACTCTAGTTGAAGACATGCTATGCCTACAGCATCTCAGTAGCTCACACTTGAGGTACTGCTGGTGGCTCTCAAATGTTTCTAGCTAGCTTCAGCAAGCTTACCTCACCAATCATTGCCTGTAGGGTGCATCAAGGTCAGCTTAGTAGCATAGCCACACAAAGGAAACTTTTTAAAGAGGCAATCTTGACCCTATTGGTGGATAGGAGGAGGTGCTGTATATATGGAGACAAAGACAGTAGCACTATTTTTAATAGCTCTGATAATAGGAGTAGGAATAGGCTATGGCATTAAAGCTGCAATTGCTCCACCTCCAGGAGCTCCTGCTGCGACTGTGACCGTGACTAAGACTGTGACGGAGACAGCAGCTGTTCCCGCGAAGAAGCTGACTGGAAAGGTTAAGATAGGGGCTCTGCTAGCTCTCACAGGAGAGCTCTCGACATATGGTGAGAACAGTAAAGCTGCACTTGAGCTCGCTGTCTCAGAGATAAACAAGTGGCTAAGGGGCATGGGAGCAGGGTGGGAGGTAGATCTGATAGTCGAGGATACTGCTACAGACCCGAAGACTTGCTTTGATAAGATCCAGGTTCTCTACGGTAGAGGAGTTAGGATTGTGATAGGTCCGATGACTAGCGCTGAGGTTAGTGAGGTCAAGAAGTATGCTGATGCAAACAAGATACTGGTAGTGTCACCTTCATCAACTTCACCAGCCCTATCCATACCAGGAGACTGGATATACAGGTACTGTCCAGATGACACTATCCAGGGGCCAGCTGCAGCCAGGCTACTATACGTGCTGGGAGCTAGATGGGTTGTGCCAGTCTGGAGAGGCGACACCTGGGGTGATGGTGTAAAGAGGGAGACAGAAGTAGCTTTCAAGGAGATCCTCAAGAAGGAGGGGGCGGAAGGAGGCTTCGTGGAGGGTATAAGGTATGCTCCTGGTACTAAGGAGTTCTCAGCTGAGGCAGCTAAGCTCAACGAGATAGTAAGCGGGCTTGTCGACAAGTATGGGGCTGAAAAGGTCGGGATCTACTATGTGGGATTCGAGGAAGCTGTCCCATACGTCCTAGCATGCAGAGAGTATGATGTCTTATGGAAGATAACCTGGGTTGGCACTGATGGTACAGCTCAGCTGGCTCCACTAGCTGAAGAAGCTGGGGCAGCTGAGTTCGGCTGGAAGACCAAGTGGCTGCACCCAGTATTCGCTGTAACAGTCAACCCGATATACGAGAAGGTGAAGGACTACGTTGTCAAGAAGCTGGGGAGGGAACCTGACCCGTATGCCTATGCTTCATATGATGGTCTATGGACTGTAGCTATAGCACTAAACATGATAGGTGAGTATAGCCCTGAGAAGGTTAAGGCTATACTGCCAAGCATAGTAGAGCGCTACAGCGGTGCAACAGGTACGTTCAAGCTGAATGAGAACGGTGACAGAGCATACTCAGATTACTGGCTATGGATAGTCAGGGAGGTTTCACCAGGCAAGTATGAGTGGGTTCTAGGTGGAATATGGCATGCTGCCACAGACTCTGTCTCATGGGAGGAGTGGTTCACTGAATATGTTCCCAAGAAGTAAGCGTCTTCTCTCCCCAACATCTTTTTGTCCTCCCAAATTGTAGGTGGTAGGCTTGAGTAAGCCTAGTGGAGAGCATATTCTTGAGGCAAGGGGTGTTGTCAAGAGGTTTGGTGGCCTTGTTGCAGTCAACCACGTGAACATTAATGTGAGAAAGGAGAGTGTCACGATGCTCATGGGCCCGAATGGGGCAGGTAAGACGACGTTCGTTAACGTCTGTACTGGTGTGCTGAAGCCTGATGGAGGCAGGATCTACTTCATGGGTGAGGACATAACTGGCCTCCCCTCACACGAGGTATATGCTAGGGGTTTTGTCAGGACATTTCAGGTTCCTCAGCCATTCTCCTCCTTAACAGTCCTTGAGAACGTGCTTATAGCCATGAAGAGCAGGGGAGAAGGCCCCGTAAGAGGAGCATTCAGAGGCTCCTGGATAAGGGGGGAAGAGGAGTGCATTGAGAAGGCTTTTAGGATCCTAGCTAAAGTAGGGCTCGATGAGTACTGGGATCGTGAAGCTTACATGCTTGGTGGAGCTCAGCTCAAGATGCTTGAGATAGCTAGAGGGCTTGCTGCAGGAGCTAAGCTCATAGCTTTAGATGAGCCCATTGGGGGAGTCGACCCTGTTTATGCTGATGACATCCTCTCCTATGTGAGAGGGCTGAAGAAAGATGGGTTCTCCTTCCTACTGATAGAGCATAGGATTGACATAGCTCTACCATATGCTGACTACGTGTATGTGATGGATAGGGGTAAGGTTATATCTGAGGGGACACCTGATCAAGTAGCTAACGACCCTAAGGTAATTGAAGTCTATGTTGGTGAGTGAGATGGCTATCATAGAGGTTAAGAGCCTGAACTCAGGCTATGGGAAGCTCAGGGTGCTCTTTGATGTCAGCATGAGAGCTGAGGAAGGCAAGCTGACGGTGCTGGTCGGCCCAAATGGGGCAGGCAAGACTACGCTACTGAATAGCATCATGAACATCGCGACAATACATAGTGGCCAAATATTCTTCAAGGGTAATGACATAACTAAGCTCCCACCAAACAAGATAGCTAAGATGGGTATAGCATATGTTCCTCAGATGGGGAATATATTCTCTGAGCTCACTGTGAAGGAGAATCTGAGGATAGCAGGCTACCTACTTGAGAAGCATGAGGTAGAGGACAGGATAAGCGAGGTTGTTGAGCTCTTCCCTGTGCTTAAGGAGTTCCTTGAGAGGAAAGCTGGGACACTTAGCGGTGGAGAGAGGAGGATGCTTGCTATAGCTATGGCGCTTATGAAGAGGCCTAAGGTTCTGATGCTAGACGAGATAACAACAGACCTAGCTCCAATCCTAGTCAAGAAGGTCTTAAACAAGGTTGTTGAGCTCAGAGACTCCCTTGGACTGACAATACTCCTAGTAGAGCAGACTGCTAAGAGAGCTCTAGAGGTAGGAGACTACGCCTACCTGCTGGTAAGTGGCACAATGAGGTTTAGTGGAGCAAGCAAAGAGCTCCTCGAGCATCCTGAGCTAGCTAGGCTCTACCTAGGAGTCAAGTAGCTCCTGCATACATTTTTTAGCTATAGCAGAGCTGATACTTGCCATATGGGTAGGTAGCTTAAGGAAGCCATAGACAGGGCTGAGGCCATATTGATAAGAGCTCCACAGATCAGATAGATACCAGAGAGTAGAGAGCTCAGAGCTGCTTCACAGGATGAGAACTGAGTTAAGGGATAATAGCAACTTATGAAGCTAGCTAAGAGGATAAGCACTCACCTGGTGCCTCAGCTGGAAGGTATTCCGTTGGAGCTGAACCTCTAATAGTGTAGTTGGCTACAGTATACTGGAGGTGAGAGCTTGAGCTGGGGTGTGAACAGAGCAGCTAGAGTCTTCGCCAAGCTAGCTGAGGAGCTAGATAGGCTAGCAGCATCATTGAAGTCAGAGTTTGCTGAGGAGGATATCAAGCTGATAAGGTGGCTGAAAGATGTAGGTAGGCATAGGAGAGCTAAGCCTCCTCTAGCTGACCAGATGCATCAAGGTAGCTAGCAGCCTATAAGCAGCTCTTGTGCTGCTGTGTGTGCACACGCTTCACCATAGGGATATAATAGAGCTGATGAGCTCTCTAGCTGCTAAAGCTAAGAGGCCTCAGCTCGCCCGTCTAGCGTCACCTGCTCAGGTGAAGGAATTTTCATCATAGGCCTAAGGCATAGGGGCTGTTTGCTCTTTTAAAGTTGGCGCTTCGAGCAAGCTGGGCAATCTGTCCTCCTCTCTACCTTAACCTCCTCTACCACCATAGATAGCCCATCTACTACAATAAGCTTTCCTGAGGCTAGCTCGCCTATTCCAGCTATAGCCTTAACTGCCTCCATCGCTTCAAGACAGCCCATGACCCCAGCTATAGCTCCAATCACAGGTATAGGCCTGATTTCCGGGGGTTCAGCTGGAAGCAGACATCTAAGGCAAGGCGACCTACCCGGGAGTATGGTCATAAGCCTCCCCTCAAGCCCATAGACTGCAGCATGCACGAATGGCTTATCCTGCTCCACACAGGCGTCGTTTACTAGAAACCTAGTCTTAAAGTTGTCTAGGCCATCTATCACAAGGTCAGCTTCCTTAACTAGCTCGTGGACGTTCTCTCCAGTGACCTCTTCTGCAAAAGCTTCAACATCAACCTCTGGATTAGCTTCCCTAAGCTTCTCTATAGCAGACTCAACCTTAAGCCTACCTATGTCCCTAGTCCAGTGGAGAATCTGCCTGTTTAGGTTACTTAGCTCAACCCTATCTGAGTCTACTATCAGTAGCTTCCCTACTCCAGCTAGAGCAAGATAGAGTGACGCAGTCCCCCCCAGCCCTCCAAGCCCTATGACAGCTACTCTAGCCCTCTTAAGCTTCAGCTGCCCCTTCTCACCCAGCTTAGGGAACATGAGCTGCCTGCTATACCTCACAAGCTCTCTCTCACTCAGCATAAACCTCTACCGTAGATGTCAAATAAATGCTATCGACCCAGAGCAGGTGAGGGAGCTCGAAGAGGAGAGAAGGGAGGTCAGGGAGCTGCTATCCAAATAGCTCTCCACACTTGCTGGAGAACTCGAGTGAAGCCTTCTTCTAGCACCTCCTATCACCTACTGAGGATGCTAGCAGTAAGCTATAGTCGCCTACTGAAGGCCATACAGTGCCAGCTTCAACATGAGCTTTTACTGGAATTCTGTAGCTTCTAACTGCCTCCAAGCCTCTCAACCTCGCTCTTAGGATACCTAAGCCTACCAGTTGGAAGCTTAACTGCCTTAATAATGCCCTTCTCCTGCCACTCCCAGAGAGTCTTAACAGAAATATTGAATATCCTCACTACATCTTTTAGCTTAAGCAGCTCTTCGTAACCTTTCAGACATCAATAAGACAATGGTAGTCAGTTTTCTATTGAATCTACCTATTCAGAAACTGCTCAATAGGGCATATGATTTTTATAGGCTCTTCTCTCCGGTTTCATATGAGGCTAAGGGAGGAGGTTACTCAGCTAGCTAAGTCGCTTGGAGCTGACCTCATAGGCTTTGCTCCAGCTTCAAGGCTGCTAGCTGCCCCAGAGGGCTATAGGCCTACAGATATCATGAGGGAAGCTAAGACAGTGATATCTATAGCAGTCAAGATACCAGAGGGCGTTATAGAGGCTAGCAGGCGTGCTCACGTGTTGAGAGAGCTACGCTACCACCTCCCATACCTGCTGTTTGGCTATAGAGAGCTGAACAGCACCCTAGATAAGATAGCTCTAGAGGTTGCTAGGATGCTTGAGAGCTCAGGCTTCAAGTCTCTACCTATACCAGCTAGCTGGCCATCAATGTGGAGCAAGTTCTCTGGGGTGATGTCACATAGGCATGCTGCTGTAGCAGCTGGCCTCGGAGAGCTAGGGTGGAGTGGGCTCCTACTGACACCAGAGTACGGTCCAAGACAGAGGCTTACCACAGTGGTAACTTCAGCTGATATAGAGCCAGACCCCCTATACTCTGGCAGGCCGCTATGCGAACCAGGATGCAAGACCTGTGTAGAAGCTTGCCCAGCTAAAGCCATATCAGCTCAAGAGCATGTTGAGGCATCGATAGGTGGCAGAGTTTTCAAGTATGGTAAGCTCATAAAGTGGAGGTGTAGGACATCTGTAAGCTTAGGCTTAAGCTTCACAGGTGTGAAGCCAGCTGAGACTATGAGCGAGTACCTAAAGCTAGCTGGTAAGGTGGACTTCTGGGTGAGGAAGCTAGCAGATGTAGGCTCACTCTGCGGTAGATGCCTACTAGAGTGCCCTGCTCCAAGGCGCTAGCATGGCAGTCTATCTGAGGAAGACAGAGGATAGGGCAGGGTTTGTGGAGGCTGCTCTGAGAGCTCACAGAAGCATCTTAGAGGAGGCTAGATGCATCCTAGTTAAGCCTAACGTGGTCTCCTGGGAACCATACCCAACTACAACACACCCAGATACCCTAAGGGCTGTCTTGGAGTTTCTTGAGGGAGCTGGAGTAGAGTATATTGTAGCTGATGGCCCAGCATTTGATGCAGGCAGCCCAGCAGAGATACTTTCAGCTCACCCACTAAGCCAGGTGTGTAGGGAGTTCGACAAGACGTTAGAGAACCTCTACAGCATGTCGAGAGTGGATGTTAAGTCGCCTAGAGGCTTCAAGCTAAGAGTACATATGCCACCTGAAGGCTACATCATACTCTCTCTTCCTGTCCTGAAGGCTCACTTCACGTGTAAGATCACAGCAGCACTCAAGAACCAGTTCGGCTTCCTAGCAAGGAGAGACAGGATGCTAGCACACCTCAAGCTCAAAGACATACACAAGTGCATAGCAGAGATAAACACGATGCTGAAGCCAGCTTTATCCATACTAGATGCCATACAGGTTCTCACCAGAGCACAAGAGCTGAGGCATGGAGGAAGGGAAGCTAGAGTAGGCTATATGGCAGCTAGCACAGACCCCGTAGCCTTAGACTCGCTGGCACTAGACCTCCTAAGGCAAGTGGACGAGAGCATACCTAGGACACCAGAGCAAGTAAGGTACATAAAGCTGGCAGAAGAGTACCACATTGGAAGATCACAGTACACTGTGAGGCTGCTTTGATGGTGTAGCAGCCTCCTCAGCAGCAAGCTCTGCTTCCAGCCTAGAGGCCAGCTGCCTAGCTTACGGCTCTTAGGCTGCTGTTAGGTGTGAGAGCCTCGAGGGCTACAGCAGGCTCACTGGCCTCTATGGCTAGAGGAGGCAGCGTCGTGTCTCAGCTTTGCTTGTGCTGCTGCCAGCCTCGCTATTGGTATGCGGAATGGTGATGTGCTCACGTAGTTCATTCCTATCTTATGGCAGAACTCTATTGACTTGGGGTCTCCCCCATGCTCTCCACATATCCCTATCTCTAGAGTCGGCTTCACCCTCCTGCTCTTCTCTACAGCGATCCTCATGAGCTGCCCTACTCCTCTGATGTCTAATGTCTTGAATGGGTTCTCTGATAATATCCCCTTCTCTACGTAGACGTGTAGGAACCTCCTCTCAGCGTCGTCTCTGCTCATCCCTAGCACAGTCTGGGTTAGGTCGTTTGTCCCGAAGGAGAAGAAGTCTACTACTTCCGCTAGCTCATCTGCTGTCAGAGCTGCTCTAGGCATCTCTATCATTGTACCATACTCATAGTCTACTCTGACTCCCTCCTTCTTGAAGACCTCTCTTGCAACCTTCTCGACCAGCTTCTTGAGCTCCTCTAGCTCTCTCCTATGGATTACCCCTGGTATCATTATGGCTGGCTTAGGGTTCAGCCCCTGCTTCCTGAGCTCAGCTGCAGCCTCCAGTATAGCTCTGATCTGAGCCTCATAGATCTCAGGATAGACTATGCCTAGCCTACATACTCTGAAGCCTAGCATAGGGTTGAACTCATAGAGGGCCTCAACCTTCTTGAGCAGCCTTCTCTTCTCCTCTAGCTCCCTCCCCTCTATGCCCTGAGCTTCCAGCTTAGCGACTTCAACTAAGAGCTCTCTCATGTTCGGGAGGAACTCGTGTAGTGGTGGGTCAAGTAGCCTTATTATCGTCTTCTTGCCATCTGTTATCTTGAGTATCTCCTTGAAGTCTTCCTTCTGGAGCGGCATGAGCTCCTCCATCAGTATCTTCCTTCTATCTTCCCTGGTTTCAGCTAAGATCACCTTCTGGAATATCGGCAGCCTATCTCCGAGGAACATGTGCTCTGTTCTAGCTAGCCCAATGCCCTCAGCTCCAAGCTCTATTGCCTTAGCTATGTCAGCTGGAAGGTCTGCGTTCGCGTATACACCTAAGTCCCTGATCTCATCAGCCAACTTCAGTAGCTTCTCGAGCTCAGCTGTCGGCTTAGGCTCTATCAGAGGGATCTTGCCTAGCATCACTTCGCCAGCAGAGCCGTCTATAGTTATCCAGTCTCCCTTCTTGACTACTATGTCTCCTATCCTAAACTCCTCTCTATCAAGATCTATTCTCATGGCCTCACATCCTACTATGCATGGCTTACCCATCCCTCTGGCTACGACTGCAGCATGGCTTGTCATCCCCCCTCTAGCTGTGAGTATACCCTGTGAGGCAGCCATCCCACCTACATCCTCTGGTGTAGTCTCTGGCCTCACTAGTATAATGGGCTCATGCTTACCTAGCTCCTCTGCCTCATCTGAGTCGAAGACTACCCTGCCTACTGCCGCCCCTGGTGAGGCAGGGAGCCCCTTAGCTATAGGCTTCACTCTAGCATTTGGATCTACCTGCTTATGTAGCAGCTTCTCGACTTCCTCCGGTGAGACCCTAAGGACTGCTTCCTCCTTGGTTATCAGCCCTTCCTCAGCCATGTCAACAGCCATCTTGACAGCTGCTAGAGGAGTCCTCTTTCCTGTCCTAGTCTGGAGGATCCAGAGCTTCCCCTGCTCTACTGTGAACTCTATGTCCTGCATGTCCCTGTAGTGCCTCTCTAGCCTCCTGCATATGTCGATCAGCTGCTTGTATAGCTCTGGGTGCCTCCTCCCAAGCTCATCTATGTGCATCGGCGTCCTTATCCCAGCTACGACGTCTTCTCCCTGAGCGTTGGGCAGGTACTCTCCATACACCCTGTTCTCTCCTGTAGCAGGGTTCCTTGTGAATGCTACTCCAGTACCAGAGTTCCAGCCCATGTTCCCGAATACCATGGCAACTATGTTCACTGCTGTACCCAGGTCATCTGGGATCCCATGGATCCTCCTGTACTTCACAGCTCTCCTCCCATTCCAGGAGTTGAACACAGCTTCAACTGCCATCTTAACCTGCTCAAATGGATCCTGGGGGAACTCTCTTCCAGTCCTCTCCCTGATCAGCCTCTTATACTCCCTGACAAGCTCCTTGAGGGCCTCAGCTGGCAGCTCAGCTTCAGCCTCCACGCCATACCTCCTCTTCTCCTCCTCTAGCAGCTTCTCGAAATCCTCTCTCGGCACACCCATGACTATGCTACCATACATCGAGAGCAGCCTCCTGTAGCTGTCATAGGCGAACCTCTCTCCACCTAGCTTGGCTAGCCCCTTGACAGCCTCATCGTTCAGCCCGACGTTCAGTACTGTGTCCATCATCCCAGGCATGCTGACTGGTGCACCAGACCTCACTGAGACAAGCAGAGGCCTCTCTCTGCCACCAAACCTCTTTCCAGTCTTCTCCTCAAGCTTCCTCATCTGCTCTAGGACCTCAGGCCATATCTCATCCATGAACTCTCGGCCACGCTTCATGTACTCTATACAAGCCTCAGTTGTTATCGTGAACCCAGGTGGCACAGGTACACCTATCCTAGTCATCTCAGCTAGGTTAGCTCCCTTACCTCCAAGCAGCCTCTTCATTCCAGCATTTCCTTCCTCAAAGCTGTACACGTACTTAGGCTTCTCAAGCTTCCTCATGGAAAATGACCTTAAGGCTTTACTTACTCCAGCCTACCTTTTAAGTATTTAGGTCTATGCAGCCACTGAACAGAGCTTTAGAGCTAGCTAGAGTTGCTATGTGAGGCTCTGATGGCAGCACCTGCCATGCGATTTTGCTCTCCTACCAGATACTCTCGGAGAGCCTCAAGCCAAGCTGTCTTCAGCTCAGGCAGCTAGGATGAGGCTCTTGCAGAAGCTCATCTAAGGTTCGTCAGATGCATGGCAAGCTTGACATACAAAGCCTACTTAGATTCTCTATGCGGCTGGCCCTAGCCTGCATGCCTCTAGCTGTCCTCTTAGCATCACTATTGGCTTCAGCTAGCCCACAGAAGGTGGATATTAGGCTGCTTATAGTCTCGAACTCAGTAGACTTAGATGCAGCTGTCTACTTGAGGAGGTCGCTAGAGAAGCTAGGCTACTGGAATGTGAGCATAGTGTCAGCTGATCTCTATCCCAAGTTCCCTCTCACTAGAGTTGATGTTATCATGATACTTGGTGGGCCTCTAGCCTATGAGGGTGTAGGCCTCCTTTCCTCAGCCTATCTGCCTAGAGAGGCTATAGATGAGCTTATGAAGCCAGGTAGCTTAGGATACTGGATAGTAGAGGTTGTAGATAAGGTGCTGGTTTATGTTATCATAGCAGGCCACACTAGGGTGGAAACTAGGGCTGCAGTAGACCTCTACCTGCAGAAGGGGCTACAGGAAACCTATATCCTAGTAGCTGTCGAGCTAGCTCAACCCACTACACCAGCTCTCATCAATCAGCTCAGCAAGCTAGGCCTCCACCCAGTGCTGGCAGCAGAAGCCAAGGTCATAGGAGAGGCCTCTCTAGCGAGCATGCCTGAGATAGCTGCTTATCTAGCTGTAAAGGAGGTTACACCAGCTGTCAGGCACATAGTCTTAGTCAAGATATCTCAGGTGATACCATAAGGCTGATGGAGTCTCAGGTGGTGGTATGAAGGCTAGCTCCCTGCTCATGCTAGCTGTCTTTCTGGGCTCAGTTTGCTGTGCAGCAGTCTCACAAGGCGTGTTCGATGAGCTAAGAGGGCTGAGTGTGGCTGTGGTCTATGGTAGCAGAGCAGCTGAAACAGACTATAGAGCTGCCTTGATGCTAGCTGAGCTGGCTGCCAAGCTTGGCTGTGACGTGAGAGTGACTGAAGACTCTGATCTCTCTAAGCTAGCTGACATGAGCCTGATTGTTGTAGGTGGGCCTGCAGCGAACAAGGCTGCTGTAGAGCTCAACTTCAAGCTTGGAGTAGGGTTCAGGTACTCTGGCAAGAGATGGATTCTCGTCGTCGAGAGGCCTAGGAGGGCTTTCAGGGAGCCTGATATAGGCTTGGTGCTGGCATCCAAGCTAGAGGGCAGAGTAGTCATCTGGGTTGCTGGCATAGCTAGAGAGGGCACTACTGCTGCAGCAAGGTATCTAGCTGAACACTACAGTGAAATCGAGCTGAACTCTCTCATCTTAGTCAGGGGGCAGAGGGCTCTTGAAGTCATGTCTCTTAGAGAGGAGGCTGAGAGGAGCATCATCCAGCTTACAGTCTACTACTTCTATAGCATCCTGAGGAGGTATAGGGGGCCATGGATTGGAGCAGATGAGACCACCAGGATACATGTCTGGTGTATCCCACCAAGCTTGAAGAGAGGCTGGTATATAGTCTGGGATGCTAGCCCAACTGAGCTTCCGATAGCAGGCATGTACAACGTGGTTTGGCTCATAAAAGAGTTCAGTGAGGAGACAGGAGTAGCTGTCATCAGGCTAGGTAGATACTACCAGCCATCAGATGGAGCTGTAGTAGCTCAGCTAGACAGAAACCAGGGGTTATGCTATAGCATAGCAGACAGCAGCTACACAATATACTGGAGAACAGGCTTCATCTCAACAGGAGTACAGTACAGCATCCCATGGACTAGAGGAGAGCTGGCCTTCGAGGCCAAACCTGCGAGGACACCTGGAGCCTACGCCCTCTACATCTATAGGAGAGGAGAGCTTATCGCATGTGATCTCCTAGCAGACAAGGCCACCATAGAAGTAGACTTGGGGCCAGATGGAGAGCCAACTACACTCGAAGTAGAGGTTCTAAAGGCCTGTCCAGATGCAAAGTGCATCAGCCTCATGTTCAGCCTGAGAGCAAGAGGGCCAACACTCAACATATCAGAGCTAGGAGACGACCTAGATCTAGCACCATTCCTCTACCTCCTACACTGGAATGGCACATACCTATTCTGGGCGAGAACCCAGGAGATAGAAGTCCCAAGCTGGCTGCCTGAAAGATCACACATCAACCTAACTGACACATGCTGGCTTACCATAGCAGACCCAAGCAAGCTAGGCAGCTAGCATGCACTGTTGACGTCGAGATACGAGATCAGATGCTACCATAGAATCCTTAGGTGCATAAAGCTTCTCAATAGGGTTGCTGTTAGCCTAAGACCAGGACAGGCCTAAGGCTAAGAGCTTCATCGATCAGCAATCCTCAAAGAGCTCAGGTATCTTAGCAGTAGCCTTCTCCAGGAGCTTCCTCATCAATCCTCTATTTGGTGGCTCTCTCTTGGTATGTAGCGTCTCCAGGCTATAAGCTCTGGCATCTTGACGCTGTAGGAATGCTGCATGTATGTGCTCTATGAGCTTATCCTCTTGAGGATCCAGCTCAGGTATCTTAGTAGTGGCCTTACAGCCCAGCTTACTGGCAGGGTTTCTGTAGCTGTCTCCATGACTTCGATGTCTCTTCCATTAATCGCCTTCATGAGAGGTAGGAGTGTCAGATATGCTAGGAGATAGAGTGGGAGCAGCACGTAGCCTAGTAGCATGTTAAGGTATGCTGCTATAGCTAGGGGGGCTGCTAAGATGGCTGTAGCATAGGCTCTCGCAACCTCTCCTTTGAGCCATACTGCACCATACTTTCCTGTAGCTCTCTTGAATCCTACTAGGCATGATGCTGCCTGTGATGCTACGAAGCTCAAGGCTACTCCAGCTGCACCCCATAGCTTAGCTAGCAGTGGAGCTGCTGGAGCTAAGACTGCTAGTGATGCGAGGCTCATCCAGAAGACCTCTCTTGTCTCACCTTTACCATTGAAGTAGCTCTGGTTCACTAGGTAGCCTAAGCCAACTAGCATGTATGCAAGCGAGTAGATGGAGAGTACTCTTGGAGCTAGAGTATACTCTCTACCATATATCAGGTTGACTAGCAGCCTGCTTCCAGCTGAAGTGCAGACTACTAGAGGTAATAGGATTAAGGTCAGGTACTTGACTGAGTACCCGTATACGGCTTCAGCCTTGCCTCCAGCTGAGGCTCTGGAGAAAGCTGAGAGCATGGCTAGTGAGAAGGACATGGCTACAGCTGAGAGGAAGTATATGAGCTTCACAGCTGCACTGAAGTTCCCGACCTCAAAGTCTCCTCTAAACCAAGCTAGCACTATGCTAGGGTAGCTGCTAGAGAAGCTTAGGAGCAGGTTGGCAGCATAGACTGGGAGCCCATAGGCTAGCATGCTCCTTAGTAGCTCATGTGAGAAGCTGCACCCCTCACCTGGCATCACTCTAATGACTCCTATGAGAGCTGCTATAGCTCCTATGACATAGCTAGCTACATGCCCTGCTACAGCTCCAGCTGTACTGAATAGGATTATCAGGAGTGGAGCTAGTATCAGCCTTGAGGCAGACTGGATCAGGTTAGCTATGGCACTACCCTCAGCCTTCCCTAGCCCAACGAACCCAATGTAGGCTGTCGAGAAGACTGCCTGAGCTAGTATGAGCGCTGAAGCTATCTTGACTAGCCCAGATGCCTCAGGCCTATTGAGGAGCCATAGGGCAAGCTGCTTTGAGAAGATGAGGCAGAGCCCAGTCCCCATAGATCCTGCCACTATCCTGAAGGCTAGGGAGCACCTGAAAGCTGAGCATGCAGCAGCTGTATCTCCCCTCTCTCTTGCTTCAGAGCTATACTTGACTAAGGCTATGTTAAGCCCCCACTGGGTTCCAAGCACTAGCAGGCTAGCTGGTATGAGAGCTAGAGAGTATAGGCCATAGCCTTCTGGCCCAAGCATTCTAGCGATGATGAAGACGCTTACAGCTCCAAAGAGTAGTGTGAAGAGCTGCCCGACTGTCAGGTAGAAGCTTCCTCTAGCTGCCTCGCCAGCTAGGTCTCCAGCTAGCTCGCTAGCCAACCTACCACCAGGCTACCTGACTAAGCTGAGAGCTGTGAGCTTCCTGAAGACTTCCTCAGCAGCCTCATCTGGAGGCCTGCTCTCAGTGTCTACTCTGACATCAGGGCTGTCTGGAGGCTCATATGGGTCGTCTATTCCAGTCACGTTCCTTACCTCGCCTCTGAGAGCCCTCTTATAGAGCCCTTTAGGGTCTCTCCTGATGCACTCTCTAAGGCTGCACTCAGCATATACTTCTATGAAGGGGATGCCCTCCTCTTCAACTATCCTCCTGACCTTAGCTCTAGTATCCCTGTAGGGTGAGACAAATGAGGCTATGACAGCTATCCCGTTTCTAGCTAGGATCCTACATAGGTGTGCTACTCTAGTCAAGTGTTTTTCTCTATCCTCTCTAGTGAAGCCGAGGTCGCTGCTAAGCCACCTCCTCACCTCATCTCCATCTAGGAGCTCGACCTTAAGCCCTCTTGACCTGAGGAGCTCAGCTAGCAGCCTAGCTACAGTAGTCTTACCTGAAGCTGGGAGCCCAGTTATCCATACTACGAACCCTGCCACGAGGTCACCTCAAGAGGCTTCTGCCAGCTAGCCTAGGGGCCTGAAGCCCCATTGCATCAAGGAGTGTAGGAAGCACATCAAGTATGTGGATGCTACACCTCTTCCTAGAGACTGTGTCCTCTGGATCATATAGCATGAACACACCATGCTTAGAGTGTACTGCATCATCTGGGCCAGTGTCGTTCTCAGGCAGGTAGGGTGTAGGGTATCCTAGTGTCCCAGCTGACCTCCAGCTGAGGTCATCTAAGTAGACTATTAGGTCAGGTGGGTCTCCATTGACTTCCCTATACAGGTCCTCTGGCCTATAGGCCTTGGTAGACATCCTCCTGCCGTCAGGGTCCTCCATCTCCTCTAGTGCCTTAGCTAGCTCCTCTCTAGCCTCCTCATATCTCTCTCTAGGGACTGCCCCACTAGGCTCTCTGCCCTCAAGGTTCAGGAATACCCTAGCGTAGTAGCCTCCCCACCCCCATGCCTTCGTCTTGCTCCAGTCTACCTTCACCTTGGCTAGAGGTGTCCTAGGTGGAGGCTGCTCCTCCAGCTTCAGGTAGCCTTGCTCAGCTAGCCACTGGTTTATGCAGAGGGCTCCCTTCATGCTCATGGCGCCATGGTCTGATGCTATGCAGACCAGTGCATCCCTAGACTTCTCTAGGAGCCTACCTATCCAGCTGTCAACATACCTATAGTACTCTGGGATGACGTGCTCATACTTGCTTCCAGGCTCATGTCTAGGGTGGCTCTTATCATAGTACTTCCAGAAGGCATGATGCACTCTGTCTACGCCTATCTCAACGAAGGCAACAAGATCCCATGGCTTCTCCATGAGGTGAGAGAGCACCTTGAAGTGGAGCTCAGTCATCTCATATAGGTCATGTAGCACCTTCTCTCTGTCCTCTATCCTGAACTCTATGTCAAAGATGTATCTGCCTCCAGCAGCTTTCTCAACCTCCTCCTTAAGCTCAGGTGGGTAGGTGTATGGCCTACCTGATGGAGTTATGAAGCATGATATCATAGCTCCCCTCAGTGGCCTAGGTGGGTAGCTTGGTGGCACCCCTATGACGAGGCTTCTTCCACCTGCCTCACCGACATAGTCCCATAGCCAAGGGTACCTGATGCTCTTTGAGCTAGCTATGTAGAAGTCGGTGTAGCTTCCAGGCTTCCTATGCCTGAACCCATATAGCCCTAGCTCACCTGGGTCTCTGCCAGTCAGCATGCTAGCCCAAGCTGGTATCGTTATAGGTGGATCTGTGCTCCTAAGCAGCCCACATAGCCCCTCTTCAGCTAGCATAGAGATGTTCGGCAGCTCTCCCCTGAGCTCCTCTATGAGCCTGAGTGGAGCTGAGTCTAAGCCTGCTAGCAGAAGCCTCCTCAAGCTAGCCACCTACAAAAGGCTCCTTAAATGAGAGTATCACGTCAGCTACCTCAGGCCTCAGCACGTACTCAGGAGGCCTCCTCCCATCCTCTATAAGCTTTCTTACCACGGTTCCACTGAACCTAAGCCTATCCTCCTCAGGGTGAGGGCAAGTCTTCTCATTCACTACACCACTGCACTTCCTGCAGTAAAAGAACTCCCTGAAGAAAAGGGGTGTAATCCCGAGGTCAGGGAACTCCTTAAACATCTCATGTGCCTCATATGGCTTATAGAAGCCTGCTATACCAGCGTGGTCTCTCCCAACAATGAAGTGGGTGCAGCCGAAGTTCTTCCTCATTATGGCGTGGTGCACAGCCTCCCTTGGACCAGCATACTTCATCTCATACCTCACGATACTCACCACGACGGTATCAGGGTTGTAGTAGTGCTCTATAAGCTTCGAGTAAGCTGCTAAGATGACATCGTCCTTGAAGTCCCCCTTTTTCTTCCTCCCTATCACAGGGTTTATGAAGACCCCGTCCACAAAGGCCAGAGCAGTCTTCTGGATCCACTCATGCCCCAGGTGCGGCGCGTTCCTTGTCTGGAAGCCTGCTATAGTCCTCCACCCCCTCTCTCTGAAGAGCACACGGGTCTCAGCTGGCCTCAGAGTATACTTCTCAAATGGGTTAGGTGGGTCTGAGATGAGCTCTATCCTGCCAGCTAGCAGGAACTCCCTCATCTCCATGGCTCTAGCTACACCAGGATGCTCCATGCTCCTGGTTCCATAGACTCTGAGAGCTATGTCCCTCCTGCTATGCCTGTATATCTCCTCAACTATCATTAAGGCTATAGGCTCCCCTATGCACAAGGCTATGTAGTCTCCCTCTCTCAGCTCACTCACTATGCTCTCATCTACATCAAGCAGCACTGGGATGGTCCAGGGGACATCGCTTGGAAGCCTCATGTCAGCTAGCGTCGACTCAAGCTCCTCGCTGCCCATGAAGCCTTCAAGAGGGCTATATACGCCGTAAGCTATGTTCTCTACCTCAGCAGCCTTCTCCTGGCTCAGCTCAACCCTAGGTAGCTCCTCTGCCTCCTCTAGGAGCCTAAGCCTCCTCCTACCCTTAACAACACAGCTCACAAGCCTACCTCCATGTGGCTTAGCAACCAAGCTACCACCTAAAGGTAGCCTAGGGCCTTAAGCCTCCTCTTGATGCCCTCTAAGTCCTCTTCAGTGAAGGACTCGCTTGCCCTCTCCTCCTCATGCATTGCTACAATCTCCCTAAGCACATAGGTCACATAGTCGCTCACACTCTTGAACCCCGTCCCCTCTATTAGCCTCTTGATCCTGGCATGGAGTGTAGTTGGTATGGAGACTGTAGTGTACTTCCTCCTCTGCTTAGGCTCAGGCTCAGGCATAAGCCCCCCATTAATTACATGTAATTAAGTTTGCGGCAAAACTTATAAAGCACAGCAAGCAAGCCAGATATGCCTGAGAAGATAGCAGTCCAGATATCAAGAGACCTCTATGAGAAGGCAAAGAAGAGGGTTGAGGAAAGCGAAGGAGAGTTCAAGAGCGTAGAAGAGCTAGTAGAATTCATCCTAAGAGAGGTCTTAGAGGAGGAAGAAGAGGCTCCAGCATACACACCAGAGGAAGAAGAGGAAATAAAAAGGAGGCTGAGAGCGCTAGGCTACATATAGCCCATAGATGCCTCCCTGAGCCTAGACGCATACCTAGCTGCTAAGCTCTCTACATGGCAGGAGAAGTCGAAAGAGGGCCTCATAGCATAGCCATAGTGCTTCACTATCCTCCAGCATCTGATCCAAGTAAGCTCCAGCACATAAGCTAGAGGTAGGCAGCTGCTCTCCTCAGGAGGGGCACATGCGCCTAGAGCGTAAGCTAGTATTCACTGGTGGTAGAGAGCTTACTGAACACATGAGGTGGCAGCTTTTAATATCCTAGCTAAGTGTCCTGAGCTGGTGTAGCATATGATGGAGCATGAGGATTTAGAGGCTAAGATCACAAGGCTCATAGTTGAGGAGGCATCTAAGGAGTGGGCTGAGCTATCCTCAACTGACGTTGTGGTGGTTGGCGCCGGCCCTTCAGGGCTGACTGCCGCAAGGTACCTGGCTGAAGACGGGCTTAAGACTGTGGTATTCGAGCGTAGACTCAGCTTCGGCGGCGGCATAGGAGGGGGAGGCATGCTGTTCCACAAGGTTGTAGTCGAGGAGGAGGCTAAGGAGGTTCTAGAAGACTTCAAGGTCAGATGCTATCCCAGCAGCCTAAGGGGGCTGTACACAGTTGATGCAGCAGAGCTCATGGCTAAGCTAGCTGCAGGCGCCATAGATGCTGGGGCAAAGATAATCCATGGAGTTACAGTGGAAGACGTGGTCTTCAGAGAAAACCCCCTTAGAGTAGCAGGCGTCGCTATCCAGTGGACTGCTGTCGTGATGGCTGAGCTCCATGTAGACCCTCTCATGGTGACATGTAAGGCTGTAGTAGATGCTACAGGCCATGAAGCTGAGGTGTTAGCTGTCGCCTCAAGGAAGATACCTGAGCTAAACCTCAAGCTTAAGGGAGAGAAGTCAGCTTACTCAAGCATCGGAGAGAAAATGGTAGTCGAGAAGTCAGGGAGAGTAGCTCCAGGGCTATATGCAGCTGGGATGGCTGTGGCAGCACTACATGGAACACCCAGGATGGGCCCTATATTCGGAGGTATGCTGCTCTCAGCCAAGAAGGTCGCAGAGCTCGTGGCGAGAGATGTTAAAGGTAGCTTCCAAGATAGGCTAGAGGCTGACTTAAGCTAAGCACCTCCTTTTCTCGATGCCATGAGTTGTGCTAGGATCAAGCTGCAGTAGCTATGGCATATAGGCATAGAGGAGAAGAGGGAGGCTAGCTGGCAGACTGCTAGAGCTGAGCTTCTAGGTGAAGATTAATAAGAGCAATGTAGGTGGGGAGGGGGGGATGCTGTGAACAGGGATCAGCTTATAGGAGCAGCCTTGATGGTTGGTGGCATAGGGGGGATCCTGATATATGGATGGCTTGTCTTTGCTTCAAAGTGGTATCTGCTGATGCTCAAGCTGACAGGGTTTGTGGCTGTAGCTGGCGTACTTGGGATACTAGCGTGGATAGGATACACCCTAGCTACAACACCTCCCCCGAAGCCTATAGAGGAGATAGAGAAGGAGCTTGAAGAGGAGCTTAAGAAGATGGAGGAGGAGAAGGCTGAGAAGGAAGGCAAAGAGGAGAGCGAGAGCAAGGAGTAGCTTCCAGAGTAGGTGTGATGGCTAGTAGACAAGGCTTAGGCTATGGTCTCTAGTAGCTACAACCTCCTATGCAAGCCTAGGAAAGGATGTCAGGCAGCTTAAGCTGCAGCCTAGTAGCATGTTTCCTGCTCTAAGCTGTCTCCCAGCTACAGCCTGCCTAATTTGCTGTAGACAGTTACAGCCTATACTGAGGTAACGTTAAATACCCTAGGTTAAGGAGTGTGCTGACCTAGAATGGATGTGTCAGATCGTGTTAAGAGCTATGTTGCTGAGCTATGCCTGAGGGATGGAGTTTTCTCTAAGGTCGCTGGGAGGCTTGCTCAGCTATTAGATAGGTTAGGAAGCTACAGCTTGCTCCATATAGGGTAGTGAAGCTGCTGGTTGAGGGTAAAGCATGATCCTCGTGACTGGTGGAGCAGGGTTCATAGGAAGCCACCTAGTTGAGGAGCTCGTCAAGAGGGGGCATGCTGTCAGGATCCTAGACAACCTCTCAACTGGAAGCGTTGAGAACCTGAGAGGGCTTCCAGAGGGCTCCTTTGAGCTCTATACTGGAGACCTCCTCAATCCTCGTGATGTGAGAGAGGCCTTAGAAGGCTGTAGGGCTGTCTACCACTTTGCCGCCAACCCTGAAGTCAGATATGGATATCAGAACCCTCAGCTAGACTTTGAGCAGAATGTGCTTGCTACGAGGGAGCTCCTAGAGGAGGCTAGGAGGCAGAGGATTGAGCTCCTTGTGTTTGCTAGCAGCTCGACAGTATATGGTGAGCCGTCTCAGATACCTACACCAGAGTCATATGGGCCCCTGAAGCCTATATCCTCGTATGGAGCCTCTAAGCTCGCATGTGAGGCCATGATATCAGCTTACAGCCACTACTATGGGTTCAGGGCTGTCATACTCAGGATAGCTAACGTTGTTGGAGCTAGGAGTAGACATGGTGTCATATACGACTTCATAATGAAGCTTAAGAGAGACCCAAGGAGGCTAGAGGTCCTTGGAGACGGAACCCAAAGGAAGTCTTACCTCCATGTGTCAGACTGCGTGTCTGCTGTGCTGGCTGCAGCAGAGGCTTCAGGTGAGGGAGTTGAGGTGTATAACATCGGCTCAAGAGACTGGGTTAATGTCCTAGATATAGCTAGGATCACTATAGAGGAGATGAAGCTGAGTGATGTCAGGATAGAGCTGACAGGTGGAGTCATGGGTGGCAGAGGATGGCCTGGTGACGTTAAGCTCATGCTGCTCTCAACAGAGAAGATAGAGTCTCTAGGGTGGAGGCCCAAGCTCAGCAGCAAGGAGGCTGTGAGAAAGGCCTGCAGAGAGCTCCTAGAAGAGCTCCCAGGTGAGGAGAGGACACCACATACCAAGCGATAGATGCCTATAGGGCAGCCTTAGAGTTGAGCTGGGTAGACAGGCTTTCAGCAGCCATCTACAGCATGCTGTGGCTCCTAGACGCCAAAGCTCTAGTGGAGATCCTAGGAGTGCTCCAGGAGGGCTTTGAGCTTGCTCTTGTATGCTGGTATGTTATAGAGTGGCTCTGGGTCTACTCTCCTTGCGTCAGCTAGCCTGAGTGAGAGGAGGTCTCCGAAGTAGACTGCTGATAGGATCCTAGTGAGGAGATGTTGCCCTCTAGCTTCAATCACATAGTGCTCTAATCCAAGCTCCTCTAGTGTTTCAAGTAGGCTCCGGAGGGAGCTCTCATACTCTCTTGGTGCAAGGCTGTCTCTTATGGCGAAGATCTTGAAGAGCTTTGCGGATTCTCCCCTAAAGCCCTCTATCTCATTGTGGCTTAGCTCAGGTAGCTCACTGTAGAAGCAGGGCATCTTAGCGTTCTCATTGATCTGGCTCTTGATCCTAGCTGCAGCACTCCTCATGTAGAGGAAGCCATATACTATAGGTATTCCCTTGAGAGCTAGGCTAGCTGCTCTATCAAGTTCTCTACTCCACTCTCCTCTGAGCTCAGCTAGTAGCCTAGAGGCCTCCTCAACCTCCCTCTTGGCATCCAGCTTCATCATGGAATCCAGTGCGCCAAGCAGAGCTCCTAGCATGTGAGCTAGTGCTGCTCTAGGCTGCATTCCACCAGGAACCTTGATCACTAGCGTCTTAGCCTCCCTAGCTAGCTCCTCTAGGCGTCCACCTGACGTCACAGCTAGCACCCTCAAGCCCCTCTTTAAGGCTTCCCTGAATGATGACAGGGTTTCAGCTGTCCAGCCACTATAGCTGACTGCTATGACAAGCATGTCTCTCATGTAGGGTGGTAGGCTGAAGCCTCTCCAAGTATAGGCTTCAAGCCTCCCTGAGGCAGCACCCCAGTCTGCTAGGAGGCTTCCTACAGCTCCAGAGCCACCTACTCCTGTGAAGAGCACTCTCCCACTATACTCCTCTAGGCTGAGGCCTAGAGCACGAGCATATGACTCCATGAGGCTCTCTGGGAGCCTCCACATGTCTTCTTTAAGCCCCATAGCCTACACCATCATGTAGCCTACAGCACATTAGGTAGCTTATGGCTGTCATCCTTCAGCTCTCAGGTTGTGTGGCCTCCCCTCCTCTATGACTTCACGTGGCAGCCTCTCTCTGAATCTCCTAAGGAACTCAAGGTCTTCCTCTCTGTCTCTCAGGTGGTCTGGGAGCAGCCTAGGGATCCCCTCCATGACTGGATACCATCTGCTACATGTCTTGCAGAGAAGCACCCCCTCTTCTACCTCTATGCTCATGCACTTGCTGCAGCCTAGGGCCTCTGGTGTGTCATCTGGCTTGACTTCTCTAGCTAAGCGCCCACAGTATAGCTCACATAGCACCTTCTCAGGTAGCTTAAGGGAGCTGCCTTCACTCTCCTTTAAGACGATGAGCTTCAGGGGGAAAGACTTATCGATTGGGCATGCTAGCAGATCCATCATCCTATACTTCAAGCTGACACCACCTAGGCTAGGCTTGATAGGATAAATTTTTTGCCCAAGTTTATTAGGTGCTTGCTTGAGGGCTCCATATGCGTGTTGAGGAGAGGCTCAAGCTGATCAGAGGCATTGCCGAGGAGATAGTTACAGAAGAGGAGCTTGTGAGCTTGCTTGAGGAGAAGCCTAACCCTATCGCATATGATGGCTTCGAGCCATCTGGGCTAGCTCACCTACCATTTGGAGTCTATAGGCCTCTCCTGCTCAGAGACCTGCTCAAGGCTGGTGTGAGGTTCAAGATCCTGCTAGCAGACTGGCATGCATGGATCAACAACAAGATGGGAGGAGACCTAGAGAAGATAAGGCTTGTAGGAGAGTACTTCATTGAGGTCTGGAAGGCAGCTGGAGTAGACGTGGATAAGGTGGAGTTCATCTGGGCAAGTGAGCTCGTTGACAGCAGCGAGTACTGGAGGAAGGTTGTTCTCATAGCAAAGCACACGACTTTGAGGAGAGCATTCAGATGCCTTACGATAATGGGGAGGAAGGAGGGGGAGATGAATGAGACAGCTCAGCTCCTCTATCCGATGATGCAGTGTGCTGACATATTTCAGCTTGGCTGCGATATGACTCAGCTAGGCCTAGACCAGCGTAGGGTGAACATGCTCGCACGTGAGATCGGGCCGAAGATAGGCTTATGGAAGCCTATCGTGGTAAGCCACCACATGCTTCTCGGGCTAGAGGGAGCTAAGAGCCCTGAGGGCTACGATGACGACTTGAAGATAGACATAGCCATAAGCTCAAAGATGAGCAAGAGCAAGCCTCAGACATGCATATACGTCCACGACCCACCTGAGCTGATAGCTGAGAAGCTGAGGAGAGCATACTGCCCACCAAGGCAAGCAGAGTGGAACCCGATACTAGACTACGTGAAGCACATAGTCTTCAGAGCCTTCTCAAGCATGCTAGTAGAGAGAGAAAGCAGGTATGGTGGCGACATAGAGTACAGCAGCTATAGCCAGCTTGAAAGAGACTATGTGGAGGGGAAGCTGCATCCACTAGACCTCAAGAACGCTGTCGCAAGGTACATAGACCAGCTCATAAAGCCTATAAGAGAGCACTTCGAGAAGAACAGGAGAGCAAGGCAGCTATACGAGGAGATAAGCAGATATGAGGTGACGAGATAGCAAGCTGAGGGCCCTGCACATCTAGAGGCATGGCAGCAGCTGCACTGCTTTTAAAGTCTCCCACCTGAGGGAGGCATGGCCACAATGCTTGTGCTCCTCCTCTGTGTCACTGGGGAGGTTAAGTGGGTCACTAAGGGAGCTTGGCCTGAAGTAGAGCTCTCTACCAGCAGGGAGCATAGGGTTGTGCCTGCTAGAGGCCTCGAGGAGGCCTGTGACGGAGACCTGATATTCGGCTCACCCGGCTTCTGGACGATATATGACAGAGAGAAAGGGGAGGCTTTCAACGTCTTAGACTTCAGATACTCTAGCCTAGAGGAAGACTTCTTCGCCTCCGGGCTATTCACTAGGCTCTCACCCAGCTCTCAGGCTGCTAAGCGTGCGATGGAGATGCCTGTGAACTTCTATGCTAGCGGCAGGCTTGTGCTAGAGCTTCTCGAGGGATCTAGCATCCCAAGTCTCCTCCTAGAGTACTGCAGAGCAGCTGAGGAGGCCCCCAGGGTAGTTGAAGAGATCTTAGCTAAGAGGAGCGGAGGAGAAGTTCAGCTTGAGGAGCTTGCTGCTGTAGCTAGGGAGGCTGAGACCACAGAGACAGCAGCATACCTTGCACTAAGCATACTAGAGTTCAAGAGGGAAGCCAAGTGGGAGGGAGAGAGGCAAGCTGGCAGAGGAAGGTGGCTCCTAGCTCAAGGGTGAGCTGGCTAGCTGTCAGCAGCTGCTATAGGCAGCTGAATTTTTAACCAGATAGCTATGGGAGTCTGGTGTCACAGTTGATCTGGAGGACCAAGATATCGTATGTCGAGAGGAACAAGGTTGTCGTCCGAGGCTATAGGCTTGATGAGCTGATTGGCAGAGTGAGCTATGGAGAGATGCTCTACCTGATGTTCAACGGAGAGCTCCCTCCAAAGGAGTGGAAGCGTGCTCTAGATGCCTTGCTTGTCGCAGGCTGCGACCACAGTGTGTTCTGCCCCTCTGTCTCAGCTGCTAGGCTTGTTGCATCAGGTGGAGTAGGGCTACAGAACGCTATAGCTAGTGGGATAAACGCTATGGGGAGATACCATGGTGGAGCGATCGAAGACGCCATGAAGCTATTCTATGATGTTAAGGCTAGGGGAGATGAGGTTGGGCTTGAGAAGGCTGCTGAGGAAGCTGTAGGAAAGCTGCTAGCTGAGGGCAAGAGGGTACCTGGCTTCGGGCATAAGATCCATACAGATGACCCTAGGGTCAAGAAGCTCCTCGAGATAGCTAGGGAGTGTGGCCTTGATAGAGGCTATATCAGGGCTGCGCTCGAAGTCGGCAGAGCCCTAGAGAAGGCTGGCAGAAGGCTTCCGATGAACATCGATGGAGCTATGGCTGCAGTAGCCTGTGAGCTGGGGTTCGACTGGAGAGCTGGCAGAGCAATATTCGCCCTCTCTAGAGCTCTAGGTGTAGCAGCACATGCCTATGAGGAGATGGTTGAGGGAGAGCCTTTCAAGGAGATCCCCTTAGAGGAAATAGTGTATGAAGGCCCAGGGGAGCGGAGGCTCTAGAGGCATAGCAGCTCTGCTAGCTGCATCCATGTGCTATGGGTCTGCTGCAATCCTCATCAGGCTAGCTAGAGGAGTACACCCAGTTGCTCTAGCATTCTATAGGCTAGCCTTGTCCTCAGCTATCGTTTCAGCTGGAGCAGCTGCCCTAGGAACCCTTAGGAAGCCAGCTCGCTGGGAAGCCAAGGCCCTGGCCTCATCTGGTGTAGCTCTAGGCCTACACTTCATAGCGTTCGTGGCTTCAGTCAAGATGACCTCAGTGGCAAACGCCACTTTCCTCGTGAACACCAGCCCAGTCTTCGTAGCCTTAGCAGCCCCCTTAGCGTTAGGTGAGAGGACAAGCTGGATTGAAGCACTCTGCGTCACGCTGGCTATAGTAGGCATAGCGCTAGCGTCACTTGGTGGGCTGACCAAGGCTTCAGCTGGAGATGCTCTGGCAGTTGCTGCAGCAGTGCTCCTAGCAGCATACACTCTACTCGGCAGGAGGCTCAGAGCAGGAATGCCTACGACATGCTACATATCCTACGTCTACACGTCTGCCTCACTGGTGGCTTTAGCAGCATGCCTAGCTATGGAAGTGGAGGTAGCTAGGCTGTATCCGAGAGAAGTCATGGCAGCCATAGTAGCGTTAGCTATAGTGCCGACAGTGTTTGGCCACGGCCTCTACAACTATGCTCTCGGGAGCGTCAAGGCTGTTGTAGCGAACACCATACCCATACTGGAGCCTGTGATAGCCTCAACTCTAGCTCTGCTGCTCTTCAGCGAGAAGCCAGCTCCACAGCAGCTCATAGGCTACACGATGATAGCCTTGTCTGTAGCCCTGATAGCAGCTAGAAGAGAGTAGCTAGATGCCTACTACGCTACCTGATCCAGTACTGGGCTCCCTCAGACTCCCTAAGCTTGCTCAGAGGCTCATCTCTGAACCTCCAGATCCCACGCCTGAAGTCCTCTACTGCTATGCCAAGCTCTCCAGCAAGGTAGTCACTTATCAGAACCTCCTTCTCAAACTCTGACACCACGACACAGACCTTAACAGGCTGAGTCTCCCTGTCATCTGTGACAACCTGAACCCTAGCTCTCCTACATAGGACATAGAGCTTTCCTATCCCAACTGGGGTTCTAGCATACTCCTCTGAGGCTCGCCCCCACAGCCCAAGCTCCTCAGCTAAAGGTAGGGGAACCAGGAGCTCTGGCTGGTCAGCTTCATACCCGCTGTTCACATACCCTGATGTCAGCAGGCTCTTGCTCTCAGATGACACCCTCAGCTTCACTCTCACCGGCATGCCCATACCTCTTCCTATAGAGCCTCAAGGAGATCAGCCTACCTAGCCTCCTCTTAACCCACACCAGCCTACCTAGCCTCCTCAAGGAGAAACCCTATAGCGGCATGTACTCCTAGCTTAAAAGCCTACTGTAGCCGCCGCATGTAGCCTCAGGCTCAGCCTACAGCTACCTAGCTAGGGTCTCAGTGTCCTTATGAACTCGAGGATGGCCTCATAGGCTTCTCCTCTGGATGCTGCCTGCTTTACCTCTGAGGCATGCGTCTCCCCCTCCAGCACTATGAGCTCTACTTGGACACCTGCCTTCTTAAGAGCTTCATATAGCTCATTAGACTGCTCTACTATGAGCTCAGGGTTCCTGCTACCATAGACTACTAGTGTCGGTGGGTCTCCTGCTGAAACCCATGTTATCGGGGAGGCTTCCCTCCATTCACTTGGCTCTCCTGTGAAGGCTTCCTTAAAGCTCTCGTCACCCACCTTCATCATGAGCTCAGCTACATCGTATATTCCGCTCCATGCTATCAGCCCACTTATCCTGATGCTACTCTTCCCACATAAGGCTATGAGAGCTGCTAGGTGTGCTCCAGCTGAGTGACCTCCCAGCACGATGACACCTGAGCCACCATACTCGCTTATGTGCTCTGAAGCCCACTTCACTGCTCTAGCAACATCCTCAGCCATCTCTCTCCACGTGACCTCTGGAGCAAGCCTATAGCTCACCAGGGCTACAGCCACACCATCTCTAGCCAGAGACTTAGCTAGCTCCACGAGGACACCTTGCTTCCTGTCGCCAGTATGCCAAGCTCCACCATGCACAAACACCAAAGTAGGGAAGCCACTACCCTCAGGAAGATAGAGGTCTAGCATATGCTTGTAGCTTCCATCACCATAGTAGTCTATGTCCTCAATTACCCTATACCCGCGTCTACCAGGTGCTAGAGACGTTGGCGTCGCCAGCTTGCTAGGTAGAGGCCTTGGTGTAAGCTTTGATACTTGGCCTATACACCCAGATAGCATCAATGTGAGCACTAGCAGAGTGACATAGCAGAACCTCATATGGTAGACTTGCCTACGACGATTTTTAACTTTACCTCAATGCTGCTCCTACAGTAGGCTAAGCATAGTAGCTGACAGCCAGCTATGATATCAGGTTGAGCACCAGCATCTCTGCTTGTGTGAGATAGCTCAGATGCCTCCTAAAGCTCACTAGGTGGAGGCTAAGATGAGGGAGAGCTCTCAAGCAAGGATGGCATCCATGGTCAATCCTCGGGTTGACAGCCCTTCTCACATGAGGCTAGACTTGAGAGCTGAGGACATGAGAGCTTTGAAGGAGCCTCAGCTGGAAGCTTAAGGCTGCTTCAGCTGGAGGCATGTAGCACTAGCTGCATGAAGCTCAGGTCATAGGATTTTAGGATAGTGTTCAAGTGATGGGAGCTAGGCTAAGGGCAGCTATAGCCAGGTGCCTGCAGCCTCCTCCTAGAGAGGATGTAGAGCATTATGGAGAGAGCTGTGAGGTCAGCTGAGGCACCTGGGTTCAGCTCCCTGCTCCTCAGCTCCCAGTCCATCCTCCATGCTAGTGCACGCCCAGCTGGAGTCAGCATGCCTCCAGCTTCAAGGACCTTTCTCGCATACTCTGAAACCCACCTGGCTACACTCATGCCTGCTTCAACAGCATCCCTAGGGTCCTTGTAGCCCATATGCATCCCAGCTCTCCTGGCGACGTGAGTGTCAGGGTGAGAGGCCAGTATAGTGAGATATGTGTTGACGCAGGCAGCATTCAAGTCTATGTCCACCAGGGAGGCATAGACCCTAAGCCCCTCTCTAGATGCTGGAAGCCTCTCGACCAGCTCTCTGCATAGCATGTCCCAGCTTGATGCCTCCTCCAAGAGCTCTAGGAGGGGTGGAGGATGAGCCATAGACCATATGTCTAGCTTCCTGTCTCTAAGCTCACCAACCACGCTGCTCCCACTAGCTCTTATAGCCTCAGCTAGCATAGCTGAGTCCTCACTTGTGCAGGCTGAGAGCACCTCTATGACAGCTTCACCCAGCTCCATGCCTAGGGCAGCTGCAGCTGACACTGGGACAGCTAGGATCAGGGAGCCTAGATGGGTGTTCTTCCCTCCAGTAGCCTTAAGCATCAAGCTTACCCCAAGCTTGATGAGGTATCCTACTCTAGCTCTCCCCCTTGCAGCTTCAGCATAAGCTCTAGCAGAAGGCTCAAACAGGCAGGTAGCTCCCCTCAGGAAGTCTTCATAGGAGAGCTCAGGTAGCCTAGCTAGCCTATGCACGTTCCCAGGCTTCGGTGTCCCAGAGACCTCTAGCAGAGAGGCTTCTACAGCTATCCTCCCAGCCTCCCAGCAGCTCATAGCCTCAGAGGCTATAGGCAGGTTAATAAGCATGAGCCTATAGGGCCTATGGTGCCTAAGTTGAAGCTGAAGCATCTACTTTTGCTCTTAACCCTGACGTCAGCTGCCTTAGCTGCAGGCCAAGGCTGGTTCATAATCTTCCAGAAGTACTGGTCCTATTACTCTCCTCACATGCTTGAAGTTGTCAGGTATACAGTATACTGTAGCAGCCATAAGCCAGAGCCAAGCAGCTCCTTCATGGTCATCTTTGAGGTCGTCAACAGAGGCTCTGACGCAGTTAAGCTACGCTCACTCTATGTGCTGGCGAAGTCGCCTTCAGGAGAAGTCTTCAAGATAGGAGAGCAGGCATATGTAAAGCTGACCATAGAGCCAGGTGAGAAGGAGACCTATAGGAGCCCTCCATTCAACCTGAGTGAAGCTGGAATCTGGATCTTGTCTCCAGCCTACTCTACTGGAAGCTGGAGCGGCTCACCAGCAAACTGGCCTAAGGCAGAGATACTCGTAGGTGAGCTGCCTGCTCCAGACATACACCTGGCTGAAGCCAGCTTAGGCGAGCTCAGAGCTGGAGAGGAAGCTGTAGTGAGGGTTAAAGTCGAGAACACAGGGGAGAAGCCAGCTAAGCCAACAATAGAGCTCAGAGTAGACGGGGAGCCTACCTCTAGCACTACCCTAGACCTCAGGCCAAGTGAGGCTACCATAGCTGAGCTCAAGTGGACTCCAAGAGAGCCAGGAGACTATACCCTAGAGGTGATAGCTGACCCAGAGCAGGAGATCAGAGAGCACAGTGAGGAGGACAACAAGCTGGTGATAGAGGCACACGTAGGCGCCCCAGATCTAACAGTAGAGGCCATAGACCTCCCACCACAAGCTACACCAGGTGAGCTAGAGGGTAAAGCCATAGTAGCAAACAGGGGAGACGCACCTTCACCTAAAGCTGAGCTGAAGGTGTATGCAGAGAGCTACATAGCGTCCCTAGAGGTTCCAGAGATACCTCCAGGAGGGCTAGCTGAAGTAGCGTTCAAGCTAGAAGCCAGGAGGAAGGGGGAGCTCATAGTCACAGTAGCAGTAAACCCCACAGCAGAGTTTGTAGAGTGGAGCCACCTAAACAATATTAGGCAAGCTAGGCTCACCATAGTAGAGGAGAGGAAGCCAGACCTCAGTGTAGAGCCTACCTCCATGAAGCTAGCCATCCAAGTAGGGCTACCAGCAGAAATACAGGTACGGGTGTCAAACCTAGGGCAAGCTACCTCAATGGAGACGAAGCTAGTGGCTGAGCTGGCAGAAGAGGAGATAGCTGAGGCAGCAGTCCCTCCAATAGACCCTGAAAGCTCTCGCCTCATAGCGTTATACTGGACTCCTCCAGAGCCAGGAGAATACACTATAACACTGAGAGTAGACCCAGAGAACAAGATCAGAGATGCAGATAGAGGGAACAACATGGCAACCATGACTATAGTCGTAGAGCAGCCTAGGACACAGCCCCCCTCATCTCCGCCTCCACCATCTACACCAGCTCAGACAGCTAAGCCACCTACTTCAGCAGCACCAGAAGCCAAGCCTCCTCAAGCATCCCCCTCACCTCAGCCTACAGCTATGTTCAAGAGAGCACTAGCTGCCCTAGCTATAATAGCTGCAGCAATCATAGCTGTCATAGTAGCCTTAGCTAAGCCGAGGAGGCCTCCTCCACCCCGAGCTCCACCTTCTCCACCAGCTAAACCCTGACCTCCACTCAACCCATACGCCTCTCCCACCATCTTTTACCCCACATCTAGCTAGGTCCTAAGCTCATAAGGCTCCATTAAGAGCAGATCGCTGAGCTCATCTACAGGCCTCTCAGAAGCCACACTTCTACCCACATCCGCTAGACCTCTCAAGTAGCCTATGAGCTGATTTAACAGCTTCACCATGCTTCAAAGCCCTTCAGCATAATTCTTATTGAAGATTGAGGATGTCGCCGAAACCTAGCTCCATTCTCCTCACTAGCATTGATGCAGCTATCTCATCCTCCATGCTTGTGTCGTATGTGACTCCAGTGGAGCTCCGGAGGCTTTTTCCGCTCTTTAAGCTGTCTTTCCTCGCGGGATCAGGCTGCAGGATGCTGCCTCCTAGACTACTCTAATCTCCTCTACTCCTACTCCATACATCCTTCTCACTAGCAGGGTGTTCACTATAGCCAGTAGCAGTATGTAGGCTATCAGGCTTGCTGCAGCAAGCTCTACGCTGACTGGAGCTCCACCCTGCCAGATGTACTCTCCAGTTAGGGGCTTGTGCCCAGAGTAGAAGTAGTAGCATACTGCTACGAGGCAGTTGTATGGGATCAGATATGTTGCCTTGCCGAAGTCTACCCAGAGCACTACATATGATATGAAGCCGAGGATCAGTGGGAGATAGGATGTGAATGAAGCTGACTTCGGAGCTCTAAGCACTACTAGAGCTAAGCCTATGAGCAAGCCTAGCAGGTAGCTCAGCAGAGCTCCTAGCAGAGTAGATGCTGCTACACCTAGCATGCTGTGAGGGAGCAGCGTGAAGCCGAACCTCCATGAGAAGGCTGCTATAGAGGAGGCCAGCAGAACTGCTGAGACGACTAAGAGAACCACCAGCGACCCGATGGTGTTCTCAAGCAGGTATCTTGATGGAGATAGCCTAGTGAACTTAGTTACATACCTCACTGACTTAGAGGCATAGAGTGTTGAGTACACTATGCCCACTGCGACAGACGACAGGGAAAGCAGGTTGAGGGTCCCGTAGGTTATTGAAGCCATAGACACCTGAACTTCCCTGATAGGAGGGGTATACTTAGCGAATACCAGAACCCCCATCGCAACCCAGAACTCCACGAAGAATATTGACCAGAAGAGGATTTCAGAGCTGGTAAGCATGCTCTTAGCTAGGGTCTTCAGGTACCTTGTCATGTCAGCCACCCTATAGCATGTCATATATCCTATCTAGGTTCTCTATGCTTGTCAGAGGAGTACCCTTCTCCTCTCTGACCACACTTATCACCCTCCCTCCAGCTTCAACCCTCATCACTGCATCCGGCTCATCCCCCACTGTAATGGAGCTCCTAAGCAGGTCTCTGACCTCAGCAGGACCATAGAGCCTACCCTCACACATGAAGTAGGCCCTCCAGTCTGCTAGGCTCTTCAAGAGCCATGTCTCATGCGTGTTCAGCAGCACCACACCAGGATACCTGCTAAGCCTGCCTATCAGCCTCCCCTTCTTAGCTGGGTCAAGCTGCTCAAATGGCTCATCTAAGAGGACATGCTCAGCCCTAGAGAAGAGGGCTAGAGCTGCACAGACAGACTTGAGCTGGCCAGCTGAAAGCTCTCTCAGCTTCCTCCTCTTCATCAGGTCTCTTCCAACACCAAGCTCCTCAGCTATCTCCAAGGCCTCCTCTACACGCCCTCCTATCAGGTCAGAGTAGAGCTTGACCACCTCATATACACTTACATCCACTAGCATATAGACCTCAGGGAAGTTCACAGCTAGCACACCTGGCTTAGCATAGATGCTATCTACCTCAGCTCCATTGACCAGTATCTCTCCTTCAGCTATGTTAGTGAGCCCACAGATCACCTTGAAGAGTGTAGTCTTCCCGCTACCATTAGGCCCTAGGATCACACTGTTCCTGTCAAACACAGCGTTAACTCCCTTGACAGCAGGCTCCTCACTCAGCTTATACCTCACAGTAAGCTCTCTCACTTCAATCAGAGCTGGGCACCACATCCTGAGGCTTCTTGCATATTTAAGTTTACAGGGCATCTATAGGGCAGAGCTGGGTTCCAGCGTCAGCGGCTCTCACAGTGAAGCTGAGGCATCAGGCTACCAGGTGCTCATGGAGCGATGCTTGAGGCCCTGGTGTCAGCAGCCTCCTGGGTGCTAGGGGCATATAGAGCAGACTACTTACTTAGGTAATGTCTTAAGCTAGCTGATGTAAGGGATGCTAATGGGGGCTAGTGTGATCTCTATTGTAGTCCCAACATACAATGAGAGGGAGAACATAGAGGAGCTCCTGAGGAGGCTTGACTCCTCTATGAGAGGCTTTGAATACGAGGTCATAGTAGTCGATGATGATAGCCCTGATGGAACCTGGGAGGCAGCCTTAGAGCTCTCTCAGAAGTACCCTGTTAAGGTCATCAGGAGAGTTGGAGTGAGAGGGCTGGCTTCAGCTGTCGTCAGAGGATTCAGGGAGGCTAGAGGGGAGGCTATTGTCGTCATGGATGCTGACCTCCAGCATCCTCCTGAGGATGTACCTAGGCTAATAGCTGCATTAGAGGAAACTGACATAGCTGTAGCAAGCAGGTATGCCTATGGAGGTAGGGTTGAAGGCTGGAGCTTAGCTAGGAGAGCTGTCTCATGGGGGGCTACCATGCTAGCTAGGCTCCTACTCCCTAGAGCTAGGCGTGTCAAGGACCCTATGTCAGGCTTCTTTGCTATTAAGAGGAGCGTCATAGAAGGTGTTGAGCTGAGCCCAGTAGGCTATAAGGTTCTTCTAGAGGTCCTTGTGAAGGGGAGGTATAGGAGGGTGACTGAGGTACCCTATGTCTTCAGGTGTAGGCAGCGTGGAGAGAGCAAGCTCAGCTCGATAGAGGTCTTCAAGTATGTTAGACACCTGCTCAAGCTGATGAAGTGGAGTGGTGAGCTTGGTAGAGCCTTGAAGTTCACTGTAGTTGGGTGTAGTGGCGTGGCTGTGAACGAGGGGCTCCTCTACGCCCTCAGGGGGCTCCTCGGCTTGAAGCTGGCTACAGCTGGCCTGCTAGCTATCGAAGCCTCCATCCTAAGCAACTTCACCTGGAACGACCTATGGACCTTCAGAGACCAGAGGTCTGGTAGCCTAGCTGCTAGGTGTCTGAAGTATCATGCTGCTGTCGCGCTGGGTGCTACTGTGAACATGGCTGCTCTCCTAGCTCTCACAGCACTAGGCATATACTACCTAGCCTCGAACCTAGCTGGAATAGCCCTAGGGTTCATAGCAAACTACATGGCTAGCAGGCACTGGGTCTGGTGCTGGAGCTAGGAGAGCAGTAGGAGGAAAGGTTTAAAACACCAATGTAGCTTGTGCTCTGGTGATAGCCTGTCTCTAGCTT
>JAVCBW010000005.1:0-184803 GCA_037917675.1 Thermoproteota archaeon | reverse complement strand
TGGTATAGTGACTGCTGCTTCAGCTGAAGCTCCCTCTTCAGTCACAACCTTCACAGTCAAAGTGTCTCCTGCACCTGTGCTAAGCCCCCCGACATTAAAGCTTGTTCCCTTTAAGCTTCCAGGAGATAATGTAGCACCCCAATCCACCACTGTGACTTTCCCATTTTTATCTGTTACAAAGACTTTGTCTACTGTGACTTCTATCGTCCCTGTGTTCCTGACATAGACTGTGAGTTCACTGCTTGTTGCAGATATCTTCTCTATTTTTATCGATCCCCTTTGCCTTGCTTCTTCTCCTTCTGCTGTCTTCCTCTCTGTTTCCTCTTGCATCCTGCTCTGGAAGCTCACATACCATATACCTACGATCGCTACCGCTGCTATTGCTATAGCTATGAGAAGAATAGTTGCCACAACAGGATGTATACCTCTTCTTCTTAACATCTCCACCATCCATTTACTTGCCTTGCTTAGAGAGCTATAAAACTTTACCTCTTAAGAAAACATCATAATCCTCTAGCTATTATTATTTAAGCTCTTTTTAAAATACTATTAGGGGCGAGATTAATTCAAGATAATAGGACTATGAATACCCTAATCTAGCAGTAGCTATGATTATTTACGAGGTCATACAGCCTAATGAGAAGTAGCTGAACTCTGAACTATGAACTATACACCTTTATTAGAAGAGCCGTCTCTAATGTTTCATGGCACATTATGTAAGTTCTTGCTGCTAAATACTGCAAAGGCTACCAGTTTGTGCAAAAAGCAGCAAACAACTTCATAGCGTCAGTTCTACAGCAGAAGCACGTCCTTAATGTGTGGGCTAGAAGATTAAACGATAAAGGTTACTGTGCCACATGTTATTCTTCGATTCTTGCTTTAATATCTCTGGCAATAATCTCTGACGGAGAAGGTGAGGTTAAGATTTGCTTTTTCCTAAAACTATGGTAATTACTGATAAAATCGAATATTTTCCTCAGATTATACTCTGATAATTCAGCATTCCATCTTATCCCCTCTATATGCTCTGTTTTCTTTCTGAATATGAGGCAGGGAGTACCCAGGTAGAATGCTTCTTCTTGGGGGCCTCCTCCATCTGTAATAATGAATTCTGCTCTTTTCATAAAGTGAATAAAGCTTATATAATCCATTAAACCCATGAACCTGATATTGTCTTTATTGATAAATTTCGAATAGAGCTTTGACTTCACTAACCTTTTCTTGGTACTTTCATGAAGAGGCCATATAATTGGTAAGTTTACATGTTCAATGGCTTTATATAGTAGCTTTATTCTCTTGCTAGAGAATATATTCTCTACTCTATGAATAGAGAGTAATATGAACGGCTCGTTAGGAGGAGAAAGTGCAGACTTTCTTTCAAGAGCATATCTCACAGCGTCTTTCACAGTGTTTCCTCTGGTATATACTATATCCCCATTTATTTTCTCATTTCTCAGATTTTTATAGGCCCAGATGGTTGGAGCATAAAGTATGCTTGAGAACTTATCTATTATGCGTCTAATAATCTCTTCTGGAAATGGGTTAAATATATCACCACTTCTTAAACCAGCCTCAATATGTGCTACTTTCTTCTTGGCTTTGATGCTCAAACAAAGCGATACTAAGGATGAAGCTGTATCTCCCTGTATTAATACGATGCACCCAGTTTTTGTCTCTCTTATCAAGCTTCCCTTTAAGACTCTAAGCAGCCATACTGGGATCTCACGAACACTACTCACGTCCAAAGGATACTCCACTTCTAGATCGAACTCTCTTATGTTGAACAGCTCTCTTATCTTATTAAGAGACCTTCCATGTTCATTTAATGATATTAGATAATATTCTAACCCAATTTTATCAAGTTCTTTGATTACACCTGCCATTTTAATGAGCATACCCTTAGTACCTATCGGTATCACTATCATAATCATCAGCATTCATATAGTAGATTATATTAAAGAGCATAATATCTTCTGTAAGGAGACTGGAGGTCGAGAGAAATCTTCCTCCTTAGACTATATTAGCTTTATTAGGTCGTGTTGACCTGTTATCTGGAGGGAGATCAGTATGAGGGTTGCTGTATTTGGCTTAGGTTATGTTGGCTTTGGTTTAATGGTTGCTTGTGCTAGGCGTGGGTTTGATGTTATTGGTGTAGATGTAGATGAGAGTAAGGTCAGGTATGTTAATGAGGGTGCTTGTCCTGTTGAGCTGGATTCTCTGCTTTTGAGGGAGTTTAACAAGATTAGGGGTAGGTTAAGGGCTACTGTTGATGGGGTTAGTGCTGTTAAGCACTGTAATGTTATAGTCCTTTGTGTGTCTACTTCAGCTGATGCCTATGGATCTAATTTATCTCCTCTATTAGATGCTTTAAGGTCTGTTTCACTTGGGTTAGATAGAGGTAAGCTTGTTATCATAGAGTCTACTGTTCCACCTGGGACTACTGAGGGTATTGCTAGGAGGATTCTAGAAGAGAGTGGGCTTAGATGTGAGGCTGACTTCTACTTGGCTTACTGTCCTGAGAGGGTTAGTAGAGGGAGTGAGAGATGGTGGGTTGGTAACATCCCGCGGGTTGTCGGTGGAATTGGCTCTAGGAGCCTAGAGGCTGCTCTGAGCTTCTATAGAAGTATTCTTGAGGCTGAGGTCTATCCTGTGAGCTCCCCTAAGGTTGCTGAGTGCGCTAAGCTACTTGAGAACGTTTTTAGAGACGTTAATGTGGCGTTGGTTAATGAGCTTGCGCTAATATTTGGCAGGCTTGGCATAGACTTCAGTGAGGTTATCAAGGCTGCTTCCACCAAGCCCTTTGGCTTCATGCCATTTTATGCTGGGCTCGGTGCCGGTGGCGAGTGTATCCCTGCAGCTAGCTATCACATAGCTGCATTAGCTAAGAAAGTAGGTGCCCCACTACATGTCATCAAGGCTGCACGCAAAGTCAATGAGAGCATGCCTATCCACGCAGCTAACATCATAGAGTCTATTGCTAGCAGACTTCATCTCACCAGGAAGATCACAGTTCTCGGAGCCTCCTATAAGAGGAATGTGCCTGATACACGTGGGTCAATGGCTCTCAAGCTCATAGAAGAGCTCCGTAAAAGAGGGTTCAAGGTGAAAGTCTATGATCCTCACGCCCCCAGCATATCTGCTCCAAGTTTAAGAGAAGCTGTCCTAGGGTCACCTATGGTAGTAGCTGCTATCCCTCACGAGGAGTTCAGTGAAATAGATCTAAGGTGGATTAGAGAGCAGGGTGTAGCTGTTATCATAGACATCCCTGGAATCTGGTCTCCTACTCAAGCTAGAGAAGCTGGCCTCATATACCACTCTATCTGGACCACCTGACAGCTCTAACTTCCTCATATAGTAGAGGATTTCATCTAGTATCCTCCTCTGTCTAGCCTGAGAGTCTCCTACTAGGGCGACAGCCAGCAGCACAATACCAGTTACTAAGAGGAGCTGAGCTACATCCACTAGAGACCTATATGGTGAAACCACACCTGTAAGCATCCACCTCACAAGGAGAGCTGCTCCCAGCATGCCACCAGAGGCAAGAAAGCTCAAAGCTAGCGTCCCATAGAAGAATAGCGGCCGCACCTCCTTAGAAGCCAAGGCTGCTATCGCCAGCACCCTAACCCCATACACCAAAGGATTCCTCACCACCCGGCTTTCCCTGCCCTCATAGTACCTGACTGAGACAGGAACCTCAATTATCCTCAGCCCCTTACTTACGAGATCAATGAAAACCTCTTGAGTGTATGTGAAACTAGAGTGTACATTCAAGCGGAGAGCAGCCTCCCTACTATATGCCCTAAAGCCACACTGCGTATCTGTAAACCTACATCTAGTAAGGAAGTTAATCAAGCTGGTAACTATCCTATTACCCAGCTTCTTCATAAAAGGCATTCGGGCTTCCCTCGAGAAACCTGCTTCCAACAACATCAGCTTCACCATTAGCTATCGGCTTAATGAGCTTAGGCATCTCAGCAGGATCAAACTGCCCATCTCCATCAATGGTCACGACTATGTCAGCTCCAAGCTCCAAAGCCTTCCTAACGCCACGCCAAGCCCCATATTCCTATGATGACGGACTACAACATCAGCCCCAGCTTCAGCAGCTATCTTACCCGTCTCATCCACAGACCCATCATCAACAACTACAGCCAAAACCTCCCCAACCCCACTAAGAGACTTTACACCACGTACAACCTCTCCAACGTTCTCTTCCTCATTATATGCTGGGATAACCACAGCAATCCTCAAGCAACCCCCGATAACTCGCTTAGGCGATCATATATAAACTCTGGACGTCAGGGCTGTAGGTGGCGTCTTGAGAGCCTCTACCGCTAGCCTCCCTAAATCATATGCTATAACATACATGGCATCAAGCACACTAGGAATAATGGGGATAGCAGCCGCCTCCCTAAGGCTAGTATCTCCAGTACCGCTACAAGTCTTCCTGCTTCCAGCAGCCCTAGGGATAGCTGCCTCCATAGCCATTCTCCACCACATAGGCATCAAGCTTTCTCTCAGCCTCAGGGATCTGCTGCCTACAATCATACTCATACTAGCCTCAATCCAATACGTCAGCCTATGGATGTCTAGCCCAATACCACCAAACCTAGACTTCCAGATTAGAACAGACCCCATACGCCACATCAAGTGGACGAAAGACATAATATCAGCTAAACCAATCTCAGAGTACCCCTATCCCCCAGTAGTACACGTCATGATGGCGCTCCTACACGCTCTCAGAGTGCCCCTAATATTCACCTTAAGACTAGCTACCCTCATCTTCACGACACTATACGTTGCTTCAATGTACTCAGCCTACACCCTCCTATTCAAGGAGAAGATAGGCGCCATCACTGCATCCCTAACCTCAGCCCTCATCCTAGCTACACCAGTAATCCACTTCCATCAAGATACCATAGCTAACCTGCTAGCTGACACAATAACCTTAAACATACTACCCATAGCTCTAGCATTCATCACAGATGGAGGCAAACAATCCCTTATGCTAGCAGCCCCCCTAATAGCAGCCCTACCTGCAACCCACGTAACCTACATAATAACATACACGACACTAGCCATCTACGCAGCTACAGCCGCCCTACATCAGAAGAAACCAGAGTACGTAAAAAGGACAGTAATCCTCCTAAGCTTCACACTCCTCTCCCTCCACATATCATACCCATGGATCATACAGACCACATTACACTCAAAAGAGTTCATCACAGGCTCAGCATACCTAATACCACCACCAAGAAACAGCATAGAGCTATCCATATACGAGCACTCCAAGACCCTATACGTCTTCCTAAGGCTCTATGGCCCAATACCACTTACCCTAGCAGCTATCGCAGTAACCACAGCCATACTACACGCCTCAAGAAGCCCGAAGCTAAAACTCCTCCTAACATGGTGGATCATCCTAGCTACCATAGCTATCACAGCCAAAGTACTCCCATATTCCTCAACCCAAGGAGGATACAACATCACATTATTCTCTGAGAAATCCTTCGTATCAGCTAAAGGCAGAGCAGTCCTATGCTCCATGACACCATCCTCTCTATTAACAGGATGGCTCATCAGCAAACTATACACCACAGTTAAGCAAGAAAACCAGAGGAAAGCTAACCTACTACTAACAGTAGTCCTAATCACACTCCTAGTAACAGGGAACTACCCCCCAACCCCCCACCAGCTCCCCATAGAACACCTCAAAAAAGCCGTCAGCACATACAAGGAGGAGAAAAACCTATACAAATGGATCCAAAACAACACAAAACCAAGTGAAAAGCTCCTCAGAATAGTCACACTCAACTACACCATAACAACAACCCCACACACAAAAACAATATTCCAAGTAGAGCCATTCATAAGCTTCACAGAAGCCTTAACTACAACAGAAGAGAAGCCCCCAAACATAACCTATATAGCAACAATAGAAACACCAGAAGAAGTCATAACAGAAGCTATAAAAGAAGGATACACCTACATAATCATAAATAAGAGAGCATATAACACTAAAGACTACATAGACAGCTCACAACTCACCATAATAGCACAAACCAAAGAACACATAATATTAAAAATCAAGCAATAAGAGGGATACATTAAACTAGCCTCTTATAAATGATGAATGAAGAAGATAACTGGATGTCTATGGCATTCTAAGGTTGTAAAGAGGTAATATCTACTATTTTTCGGCTATAGCTTCTTCTTTAATCATAATGTTCACTGTTAACATAGCTTCTAGATCAATGTCAGTCAAACCTCTTATGAGAAGAATAGTTGCTCTTAGTATAGAGTTAAATGGCAAGAGAAAATCAGGCTGTATCAAGATGAAGGGATCTCATATAAAACAATTTTGTCTCCCCTATAGATGATGTTAGCTCCTATCTCTGCAAGCCGCTGCTGAATATAACCATGGTACTCCTCCGCATATAGGTCTAAGTGCAAAAGCACATATCTAATTCTATGCTTAGCTAGCCTCTCTCTGGCTTCGCTTGGAGAATCTGTTACTAAGCTCTTGCAAAGAGAATTCACCAGCTCTATACATTCCTCTGGAGCTCTTGAAGGCCCATTCACCAGCTTCTTTCTATGAATAACCTGGTAAAAAACATATAGCTGATTATCATATACTAGGGGCAGCTTATCTACCATTGTGTATACATGGCTTGTTCTGTTATCTTCTCTAATTAGGATATCAAATACAGCTGGTAGCTCTAGTATGGCGCAGTCCTCTGTCCTTTTTGTTAGCTCATAGTAAGCTTGTGGGGTCTCTATATTATGTAAAGGCAAAGGAGCACTTAAATACTCAAACAATATCAATCCTATCACAAATAGCGCTCTAATAAATCTCTACTAGAACACCTTTCTGAGAGACTCTTCATACCAAGCGAGCTAAGCAGAGAAAGACTCACATTCACCAGAACATAGAGTCTACTAGGAACCCTAGTGTACCTTAAAAGTGGGATCAGGTAATAAACCAAAACATAAGGAAGAGGAATGCTCACCTTAAAGCCTGTAAACTCACTGAACCCGAGGACATGAAGCTTAGGCCCCATTGAGAGCATAACTCAAGTTAACAGTGAGCACCACCAGAATCTAACAACTCTCCTAGATTCACGTGATAAAAGAATGTAAATCGACAGAAATAGAGGAGTATACCCCAGATAATTAGTTTGCTCCCACGGATTCCCAGAGAATCTAATAGATCTATGAACCCTACCAAATACAGGATGCATAAAAGACGGCATAAAAAAGCTAAAGAAGTCAGAAGAAAAAGCAACTGTATGCTCTACCGGAGCCCTCATATACCCAGATTTAGGCAGCCATAGAGCCATTTCCATAGAAAAAGGGAACACAGCAATGAATAAGATTAAAAACAGCTTAGCATAACTCCTTACATAAAATGACGGTACTGAAGCTACATCCCTCCAGCTCTGTCTAACCTCCCAGATAGAGCAAACAAGCAGGAAAAGCAGCATATAAAGAAGGTAATATAGGCTACAAAGCATTATGGCAGCTAAAGAAAGCGAAGCTAGTAAAAGATGCTTAAACTTCTCTTCTTCAAGATATCTCAAAATCTCTAGGATGAATATGGGGATAAACTCCACATGAATCAAGTTAACATGTCCTGGATAAGCATGAGCAAACAAGTAAGGAGAAAAACCGTAGATAACTCCTGCAACAAAAGCTGCTCTATTATCTTTACAGACCCATCTAGCGAGAAGAAACATGGCATAAGCTGAGAAAACTATAATAGCAAAAAATAGTATTATGTGCCATGGGAAATCCTAACACCAGATACAATATTGAGATAAAAAGGACATGAAGCTATCCATCCATAAAAATCAGAGGCAGTCCCTTTGGATAGAATATGATATCACAGTAAAAGATACTCCCCCCTGGGAAAAAGCCTCTCTAACCCACCATGCTTCCCACAAGTAATACCAATATATGAGAAGTGAGAATCTTACGTGAATCTCAAAAACAAGAGGATAAGTAAGTACCACAGCCAACGCGACATAACCTCCTATAACATGTACATGTATCCATCTATCCTTCCACATTAACATCACCAAAGTAGGAGCTGGCTCTATTAACTATCAAAGCAAGCTTAGATAAGCGGAATAACATCCTAAGCATACTTATTAAGTCAACCTTGCTACCAGAGTCTATCTCAACAAGATTCCATGGAATCTCTCTTATGCTAAACCTCGATTTGAGAACTTTAAGAGAAAGCTCAGTATCCACAAGGAAACAATCAAGAACTAGACTATCTAAGATATCCCACATCTTATCAGTTAGCCTAAGAAACTTCACACCCTGCGTATCACTACAATTAACTAAGAAAAGCATCCTAATGACTAAGTTAAAGGTAACACCAGTAAGAACACGGTAAAGCTTTCTTTTAAAAGAGGCACCTTTCATGTACTTTGATAAAAAACTCCATCATACTCTCCATCACGTATCAAGCTTATGGCATACATAAACTGTGAAGGAGGAATAATAAGATCAGCAAAGCTCCAAGCCAGTATTCCAGCGCTCCCACCATATTTATTAATAAAGAATAAGAATTATGATTAACTCCTGCTCTCATAGCCCCCTACCAACATGATTGATTCTAATATGATGTAGCTTTACGGCTCTTTCCCTAGCAGCTTTTCTCAAAATACTCCAAGTAAAGTCAGTAGACCCATCATCTACTGCAACAACCTCTAATTCGATATTAATACTACACAGCAGCCTACTTAACTTCTCTAAATATTCTAAAACTCTTCTAATTCCCGCTTCCTCATTGAATGCAGACATTACATAAAATATCCTCATCTTCTATCTCATCATATTAAAACTTTTAAAGCCTAACCCTCTTCACTGCCAAATACAGTGAATATGATCAATTAGTAACCAGCATATATATAGCTCCTATGTTTTAGGATATATTGGGGGGAAGAGAAATGTCATACCATTTCCTCTATGCTATGCTTGGCTTTTCTCTTATCAATGCACCAGGGTTTCTCATATTATATTTGTGTCAGTGTAATGAGCTTGATGCCTTTGAATATATTATACTCGCATTAACCATAAGCAATCTATTTGCTCCCTTGTTTATTGCATACATTAACCTGATTGGACTCAGTATAACTCAAGAAAACTTAATAACATCGTTCTCAATATTAATAGCTGCTGTTCTGCTGATAGTCTTGAGGAAGGGAAAACTAGCATTAAAGAGATGTGAGGAGAAGCATATACATGCACTGGCTTCTTTAATTGTACTCATAGGATTTTCAAATAGAGTTATGAACGAGATAATAGCTCCAGTTTTCCCACTTGCAGGAGATACACCATTACACATAGCACTGAGCTATCTGCTAGCGACAAAGCAGCAAATTTTCACTACATGGGAGCCATACTACAGTGGGCCTATAAACTATCAAATCGGCTTCCACGCGCTAGTAGCAGCCTATGCACAATTTTATGGAAAATCCCCCCTAGAAATAACCCGTATAACTAGAATCATATGGCTATACCTCAGCCTACTCTTCCTGCTACAATACTATCTACTCTCAAAGAGGATTCTGAAAAGAAATGCAGCAGTACTTCTAAGCACTGGAATAGCTTCTCTTGTGGCTGCACCAGACTTGCTGGAGCAGCTAATGGGCGCAATGTCATCGATGCCTTCATTCCTAGCATTGGCAACGATCCTAACCTTACCGAACCTGAAAAAATGTGTAAAAGAACCTCTACTAGCTATTTGCATAGCACAATGCTTTTTCGCGAACTACCTAATTTTCACATTAATCCTACTACCAGCAATACCACTACTTTCCCTTAAGAGTAGAGTAAGCATCCTGAGAGAAGTCAACTTCCAAAAGATAATGCTAATGACAATAGCCTTGCTCCTCCCCTGGAGCATAAAAGTGCTACCAAATATATTAAACCTTGGACTACTGCAAGTAGTCAAGAGATCAAACAACTATCTCTTCACAGCTGATGGAGGAATAACAGGCATACCCCCTAGAGGTATACAAGCATTAAAATTCTTGATTCAAACTCAGATGGCTTGGAACTACCATATATTCACAGCTATGCATTTTATAGGAATAGTTTTCGCGGCCACTGATAGTGATAGGAGGTATCTAGCCTACTGGCCTTTATTCTACACACTACTGGCACCACTAGGGTTCCATTTGCCTCGAGTTGTCACATTAGTGCAAATGGCAGCTCCAATCTTATCAGGTCTAGCACTAGCCGCATACTTTAATTTCGTAGATAAGCTAGAGAATATACGCGTGATCAAACTATCAAAGGTAATAACTTTACTGCTATTCATATCATTCTCTCTTCACCTAGGCAACCTTACGTTAATGAATCTATATGAGATGCATACAGACTACCCATTAAAGGTAGCAAGCATCCAGCAGAAAGTATATGAGGGATTTAAATGGCTTCACGACAATACCCCACCTGATAAACTTATCTTCACAACATATGGCAGATACGATAGATTCCTGCCAGTATTTACTGGCAGAAGGATCTACAATGAAGACCTATACTATATACCTCCAACTGAAAATCTAACACGCCATGAAATGCTGATTAAAGAGAGAGATGCATGGAAAATCTATGCCAATATGACTACACATGAAAGCTGGAGTAAACTCGTCAAAAACAGCGTGATCTATATCATAACTTACAGACACGACAAACAATACAAGGAACTAGAAACCTATAACGAGATGTATGAGCTAGTGTTTGAAAACAAGTTTGTTAGAATCTACAAAATAAATGAAGGAAGCAGCAAATGACCCACATCTTCCTTTAGAGTACACTTTATCCTGATGGTGGTACTGTTACAGCTGCCTCTGCGCTAGCTCCCTCTGCAGAAACCACTTTCACCGTTATTACATCACCAGCATTAACGGCTGTAAAAGCTGAAGGCCATGAGATCGTTGTTCCCTTTCCAGGATCTAGACCGTTGACAGTTTTGGTAGCTATTGTCCCCTTTAAGTCTGCATAAACTGTTATATCAGTCAGCTTTACTGTTCCAACATTTCTTATTGCTATGAATAGACTTCCCTCTGGATCTGTAGATAGTTTTTCTATTTTTATTGCTCCTTTTTGCCTTACTGCTTCTTCTGCTGCTCTTTTCTCTGTTTCTTCTTGCATCCTGCTCTGGAAGCTCATGTACCATACGTAGGTTATGGCTACTGCTGCTACTGCTATGGCTATGAGAAGAATAGTTGCCACAACAGGGCTTATACCTCTCCTCTTCATTTTTCCACCATTCATTTGATAGCTGACTGAAGTTTATAAACTTTCCTCCTGTTAAGGGCTGTCGTTTGCTGCTTATTTTGTGGCCTGTGCTGCGATAGATGGTTAGATGATGTATCCTTGATGGTTGTTTTGGATGCTGGCTGGGGGTTGCGTTAGATGGGTGTAGGCTTCTGTGTTGTTTATGCAACATAATTATGGGTGAGCCAAGTGGATGCTGCTCTATCTCTTTAGTGGTGCTTTTTTGTTTGTGTCTTGTGGTGTCTTGTTTTTCTGCTTGTTTTCTGTGTGGGTGTTTCGATGGGTTTAAAAGTGTGTGGGTGTTTGTGTTGGTTGGGGGTGGTTTTTTGTCTCTTGCTGTTGGGGCTTACAAGCTTTTTGGTAGGAGGACTGAGGGTAGTAGGCTGAGTGGGTGGCTTTCTGTTAGGCTTCAGAGGGCTGCTATTAGTATGATGCCTTCTGTTTACTTGGCGTTGGCTATTTTTGCTTCTCTTTTGGCTGCTGCTGTAGCTGGTGTTGTTGTTCCATTGTTTCTTTTGCTTTTGCCTTCTGGTGGGTTTCCTTTGGCTGGGTTTTTGGGTTTGTTTTCTCCTGTTATTGCTGGGTTGGCTACTTTTGTTGGGTTTATGGTTTATCCTGATTTGAAGGCTAGTGGTCGGAGGTCTGATATTGAGAAGAAGCTTCCTTATGCTGTGAGTTATCTTGCTACTTTGGCTAGTGCAGGTGTTTCACCTGTGTTTATGTTCAGGATTATTGCTAATCAGAGGGGTGTTTATGGGGAGGTTGCTCGTGAGTTTGGGCTTATTCTGAGGGATATTTTGGTTTTTGGCCGTGATCTGCTGTCTGCTCTTGAGAGGGCTTCTAGGAGGTCTCCTTCTCTCAGGTTTAGGGACTTTCTTGAGTCTTTTATCGCTACTGTTAGGAGTGGAGGTAGCTTGCAGCATTTTCTGGAGGTTGAGAGTGAGAGGCTTCTGGAGGAGCGTAGGGTTAAGGTTAGGGAGCTTGCTGACCGTGTTGGTATGATGGCTGAGTTCTATGTTGTTCTCTTTGTTGTGGCTCCCTTGATTTTTGTGGTGATGTCTAGTGTTATGAGCTCTCTTACTCCAGGGTTTGCTTTCTCTGTTACAGCTCTAGTTGTGCTTTTCGCCTTTATAATGATGCCTATCGGTGTGTTCGCTTACTTTCTGATGCTTGATGCTATGAATCCTGAGAAGTGAGTGGTGGCTTTTGAGGCTGCTGGATTTTGTGTCTGTTGTGGCTTGTGCTTGTGGTCTTCTAGCTGCTTCCATTCAGGATCTGAGGAGTAGGCTTGTTGACGACAGGGTTTGGGCTGTGTGCTTGGCTGTACTGGTTCCTGCTGAAGCTATTAGGGTAGCTTTATATGGTGGTTTAAGTGCTCATCTGGCTTCTATAGGCTGTGCTCTCGCTGTCGCTCTGGCTTTGAAGGCTTCTAGGGCTATGGGTGAGGCTGACTGTATAGCTATTGTTGTCTGTGCTGTGGCGCTCCCTGTCTATAGGAGGGGTTTCTTGCTTGGTTTTATGGGTGTTGACGTCTTTATCAACTCTATTCTGCTGAGTGCCTTCTCTGTACTCTACTTTCTTGGGAGGTCTGTTGCCGCCTACTTGAAGGGCTGCTTCCCGAGAGGTGTGGAGGCTCCGCTGTATGCTAGGGCTCTTCTGCCTCTTGTAGCCTACCCGGAGAGGCTTAGTGTGCTGTTGGATAGGAGGAGTGTTCTGGCTCCAGTGGAGGAGCTGTCTTTTGATGATGGTGTGAGGAGGCGTGTTCGGCTTAGCTTGAAGGTTGATGTGTTCGATGGTGGCTGGGTTGGTGGTGCTGAGAGGCTTTATGCCATGTGTGGAGACGTATATGTGTGGTGTACTGTCGGCTTGCCTCACATCGTCTTTATACTAGGAGGGTTCATAGCTGCTCTCATGGTAGGTAACATAATATTTAAGTTGGTGTTTATGCTAGCTACTTAGAGGCGTTGAAGCTTGCAGCAAGGCTTCCTGTCTTGGCTTGGATCTCAGCTGAGTGAGCTGCTTAGTAGGCTTCCTCTCCCAGATGTGCTGAAGACTCCTGTGATGTTTGTGGCGTTCATATGTGTCCTAGCTTCTCTAGCTGTGTTCCTGTATTCTCTCACTTTATACCTTAGGGCGAGGCGTGCTGCATTGGAGGCTAGAGGTGGAGAGCTTCCTCCTCCGAAACCTCCCTTACCACCTGAGGAAGCTGCCTCAGTTCAGCCTGAGACAGCTCCATCTGAGGTCTTGCCTAGTGAGCTTGAGGCTGCTAGAGCTAGATTAGAGGAGCTGCTGATAGGTGGCGGTGAGCGTCCAGCAGCTCCTCTGGAGCTGGACATAGATGAGCTTTCTAAGAGGCTTAATGAGCTTAAGCGTGAGCTTGAGTCTATAGCTGAGCAGCCTCCTACACCTGAGCAGCCTCCTGAGCTCCCTCCCCCTCCTCTAGTGCCTTCTGAGCCTGCTGCCAGAGAGCTTGAGAGCCCTGCTGGAGGAGAGAAGCCTCCTGAGGCTCCTGGTAGGCTTGAGGAGGCTAAGCCTGAGCCTGTGGCAGAGGCTCCTGCTGAAGACGAGCTCTCTAGGGGGATAAGCTATGTGAAGGCTAAGATCAGGGCTCTTGATGCTGCTTTAGGTGAGCTTGAGAAGCTTAGAGATGCAGGTGATGTTGATGATGAGAGCTATAGCTCTCTGAGAGATGAGATATCCTCCCAGATTGAGTCTCTTAAGAGGGATCTTGAGGCATTTGAGAGGAAGCGTAGGCTTAAGGAGCTTATGAGGAAGAGAGATGAGTATGCTGCTAAGCTGAGGGAGGTTGAGGAGGAGATTAGAAGGCTACAGTCAGAGGTATAGGGGGGAGCTTGTCTAAGAGGAAGGGGAAGGCTGAGTCAGCTAAAGAGGCTTCTCTACTAGATGAGTCTGTTGAGGTTAGAGTGCTTTCTCCTGAGGTAGTTGAGGCTGTTGAGAAGGCTATCTCTAGGATGAGGGTGATAACGCCGTACTCTGTTGCATCGTCTCTTAAGATACCGATGAGCACTGCGAAAAAGGCCTTGAGGGCTCTTGAGGAGAAGGGTGTTGTCTCCCCTGTGGTTAAGAGCTGGAAGATAGTGATTTATGCTCGGAGTAAAGGGGGGTGAGGAGCCTCGCTTGCAGTATGTTGAGAAGTACCCTCTATACTTTATGACTCCACGTGGTGACATAGCTGCTGGAGAGGTCTTACGGTATCTTTCTCCGATGACAGCTGACAAGCTGCTTCATCTCCTCCCTATAAGGAGCATGGTGATAAGGAGAGGCTGCTTACTGGTCATAGAGAAGGATATCAGGGAGGGTGTTGAGAGGGGGAGGAGAAGCCTATCTACTGGCGAAATAGCGTACTCTCCTCTATCTAAGGCTATAATGGTTGCTTTATGTGATGTCAGCGTCTCTCATCCTGTGAACCTGCTAGGGAGGGTTGTGGATAACCTTCCTGCACTAGAGAAGCTTCAGACTGGAGAGTCTATTGTGCTACATGTTGAGCCTATGCTTAAGGCTGGAGCTTCTTGACCATAACCCAGGCGTCTTCTCCATCAGCATAGTATCCAAGTATCCTATCTCTTATCTTGTATCCTAGCTTGTGGTATAGCCTTATAGCAGGGTCGTTTGTGACTCTCACCTCTAGGTAAATCTCCTCTACATCATGCTCTCTCATGGCTTTTTCAGCTTCCTGCATCAGGGTTGTCCCTATTCTCATTCTTCTAGCTTTTGGGTCTACTGCTATCGACACAACATGCCCCTTCTTAACGAGCTTTAGCCCATCTCTCATCCTCTCTATCCTGCACATGATGTAGCCTACTATCTCGCCATCTATCTCTGCTACTAGGAAGGTGTCTGGCCAGTTTCTCAAGATGTGTTCGAAGAAGCTTCTAGGGTAGTTTTCTGGGAGGTTCTCGTAGTTGAGTCTTATGACGCTTGTTATGTCCTCCTCCCTACACCTTCTGACTTTGAATACATGCTGGCTTGAGTCTAAACCTTTATGAGGGCTTGCCACATTTCTTCTCAAAGTATCCCCGGTGGGAGCCTGCTGTACTCTAGTGACCTTCTATCGGTTGTTGAGCAGCTTTTTAAAGTTAGGGAGTATGCTACAGTACGTGGTATACCGACGTACTGGGTTGAGCTTGAGCCTGATATCCAGCTTAAGTTCAGGCGTCTGCTGTCTGAGCTGAGGCCTCATGGGCTTATAGCTGTGCTGAGTGAGGACCAGGGGCTCGGTAGGATATCTGTTTTCAAGGCTCCAGCTGTGAGAAGGAGGCCTAGGCTCCTTTATGTAGGCCTCCTAGTGGTGACTGTGGTGACTGTATGCTACTCTGGGCTCATAAACGTGAGGAGCTTTAACGAGTCTCTCCGTGAGCTAGGTAGGGAGCCGGCGCGTATCTTGCCTAATGCTGCTGCCTTCGCTATAAGCCTATTTATCATATTGGGTTTACATGAGCTCTCTCACATGATTGCTTCTGCTAGACGTGGGAAGAAGCCTACTCCCCCCATGTTCATACCAGGCCCTCCTCCATTAGGCACGCTGGGTGCTGTGATAGTGTCTGAGGAGCCTCTAGTTGATATGGATGAGGTCTTAGACACAGGGTTTTCTGGGCCGCTTGCCAGCTTCCTCACATCTCTAGTTGTGCTAGCAGCTGGGTTGCCTGCATCTGTTAGGATCCCTGAGGAGGTTGTGAGAGAGTGGGTTGCTGCTAGGAAAGCTCAGCTCATACCTACATCTCTAGCCTACCAGCTTGTTGAGCTTCTGGTAGCTCGTGGCTCTGGTGCATACCTCCTGTCTCCTGTCGCCTGGGCTGGGTGGGTTGGCCTCTATGTGACCTTCCTTAACCTCCTTCCGATTGGGCAGCTTGATGGAGGCCACATAGTATACTCTCTTTTCCATGGGAAGGCTTCTGCCCACTTGCTGCTGAGCATAGCAGGGCTGCTCGTGCTCTTTTACACGAACCCTGCAATGGCCCTACTTGTACTAGTTCTGCTGCTCATGGCGCCCTCTCATCCTCCTCCCTTAGATAGGGTCGGTAGAGTAGCTAGTAGGAGAAGAGCTATATACCTGGCTGCCTACTCTCTGATGCTAGCTTTAACCTGCCCTCTTCCAGCTGGCTGAGGTGCTCTCGTTGTCTGCTGAGCTAGCTGGTGCCTTAGGCTCCTTTCAGCGTGTCTCCTGGAGTGAGAGCAGGAGGCACTTCCTCCTGAAGATCCTTTCTCTGATGAGGCTTTGGAAGCAGGGCTTCAGATGCTTTTCATTCGAGAGAGAGCTGCTTGGTCTTAGGCCTGACATCCTCAGCTTAAAGAAAGGCGATGAATCCATTGAGATAGCTTGGGTTGAGTGTGGTGGGATGAACAAGAGCTGGAGGGAAGCTATGGCTGCTGGAAGCAAGCTAGCTAGAGAGGTAGCTAGGAGAGCTGGCGTGAGATGTGATATAGCCTACATATGGGCTGTCTCCAGTAGGGTACATGCTCCTAGAGGAGTCCAAGTTTGGCTTTTCCCAGAGCATATGCTCTCCTTAGCAGCTAGCATCTTAAGCTGGGTGTAGTTTTTGAGAGCTAACTGGAAGCTTCTCCTTGCAGCTGCTCTCTTTATAGCTGCTCTAGCTCTTCCTCGCTATACAGCTGCTAGCCTTCTGCTGTCAGCTTGGATCATATTCTGTCTTGTTCCAGCGCTCCTAATTCTGCCTTTACAGAGGCTGCCAGCTGGCTTAGCTCTAGCATCCCTAGCATTCATGCTCCTAGGCTTCATAAGCCACATCGCTGCAGTTGCCTCAAGCCTACTGATGCTCCTCGCTATAAGGCTTCTACCTATCCCACTTAAGCTAGAGCTAAGAGCTATGGTGAAGCCGCAAAGAGCTGTTGGTGTGAGGCCTCCTATCCGAGAGGGCAGGGAGCTTCCATCAGTTCCATCTGTATCTCACCTAGTAGCCTACTGGAAGCCTAGCTTGTCGATAATAGGAGAGAGCTTACCTCATGCCATCAAGCTCCTAGAGAGGCTAATACTGCCACTTACAGAGGGCCTCAGGCGCCCCATGGTTGTGATCGACTTTACAGGGATGGTCTCTGGGCTTACTGCACTTAGGCAGGCAGCTGGGAGGGTTAAGGTCATAGATGGCCGGCTAGTAGACTTCACGTGCTATGAGCCTCTAGACAAGCTGAGCTTTATCCGAGCCTTCTCAAGCCTCCTTGGAGACGTGGATGTGGATGCAGCTAGGGTCGCTATAGAGGATGGCCTCACCTCCTTTCTTGAGGCATCTCGACGTGAGTCCACATTAAAGTCTATAGCTGAAGCACAGAGCACCCTAGGCTGCTCTCCTCTAGAGGATCTACTGGAGCTAAGCAAGGTGAATGTGATAGACCTGTCCATGATAGTAGACTTCAATCTGAGAGGAGTGATCCAGAGGCTGATAGACCTCCAGCTATATAGGCTTGCTAGAATGGGTCTTATAGCTCCTGTAGCCCACCCGCTGCCCCTACAGCTCCCGCAGAGGAGTAGAGAGATCATGAGAGCTACTCTGATGGAGGTTCTCTCTGGCATAGAGGAGGGCGCAGGCCTCGTCATAGCGTTGTCAGCCTACTCAGACCTCGAGTTCGCTGGCTTGACGAGAGACATGCTTGTCTCAGTGAGGTCTGCTCCAAGCAGCCTCTCTAGGATGCTAGAATCGATGAAAGGCGGCTTGTCTAGGGAGCTAGCCTACCTGTCTATATGGGAGGCTCTCTATGTCACTAGGGAGCCTAGTGGGCTCAAAGCCTATAGGGTCAGCTTGCCAGCAGGCCTCTCTATGCTTCCTCAGCCAGCTGTGTATGCTCAGCCAGCTCGAGTGAAGGCTGTGATAGGAGCCTTGAAGGCTCTTGGTAGAAGAGAGCTTAAAGCTGCCGTGAGGCTCATGGTGAAGGCTAGGGAGGCTGCGATACCTGAGAGTGAGGTGAGGTCTCTTGTTCAAGTGAGAAAGCCTATGAGAGTCCTCAATCTGCTAGTGGAGCTAGGTGTCTTAGACTGGGATCTAGTGTTCACGGAGAGAGGTGAGCCTATGGCCGTATTCAAGCCAACCCCACTTACTGAAGCAGTCTTGAGGGAGCTACTTCCAGAAGAATCTTATAGCCTCTAGGCTGATCTTAAGCCCCCACTCTACGTCTCCAACATGGACTTCGATACAGACTTTCTCATCATATCCTATTTCAGCTAGCTCCCTGTAGACTGCTCTCCAGTCTATTTCACCTGACCCGACAGCCAGGTGGAGATCGCTTCCATCTCTGAGATTATCATGTACGTGTATGTGGACTAGCTTATGATAGAGGTTTGATACATAGGATTTGAGCTTATCCATGTCAGAGCCTTGCATGCATGCATGTCCTACATCCAGTGTGAACATGAGCTTCGGTATCCTGTTGACCAAGTCCACTATGCTCTTAACAGACTTAAAGAAGCCGTGGTCGACGTTTTCAATAGCTATCATCAGCCCTCTTTCGCTAGCGTAGTCAGCTAGCTCAGCTATAGACTCTATGTTAGCCTCTACTACATGTGACTTGAACTCCTTGCTGTGAGCCCACCTTGGTGTATGAGGGTGTATTGTCAGCAGGCTAGAGCCAACTTCTATAGATGCATCTATAATCTTCCTGAGCTCTTTGACAGCTGCCTTCCTGATTCCAGTATAGGTGTGTCCTATCTCCATGTACCATGGTGCATGTGTCACTACTTCTAGCTCTGCTTCCATGAGCTTACTCCTTAACCTCTTACTCTCTTGGAGGACGTACTCTGCAGTAGCCTTAGGCCACTCTATGGTGAGCTCTAGGAAGCTTAGTCCAGCTCTCTTAGCGACATCTATCTCATCAAGCAGGTCTAGGTAAGGGTTGTTCATGTACCCAAACTTCATCTAACTCACCGAAGTCAGTAGCTCCCAGTATACTCAAGCTGCTCTATCTAGTGACACTTAAAATACCATGCTATACTAGAGGCTTTGGTGAGGAGGTTGAAGTACAGTGGGGTAGTCGTCAGGTACCGGACAGCTAAAGGTGAGCTAAAGGAGATAAGCTGCAGCTGTGGAGCAAAGTTCTGGGTTAACCCCAGGAAAAGGGGGAGGAAGCATGTGCACTGCCCAGCCTGCAACGCTAAACACTGGCTTTAACATGGCTTAAGGGAAGCTTGCTCATAGAGGATCTGCTCTGTTTATCCAGCTACCGACTTGTGCTTGTAGCTGGCTTGAGAAAAGTTTTTATCACATGCAGCTTTCTCTCTGTTGTGAGGATTTTGCCTAAGAAAAGGAGGTCTGGTGGGAGAAAGAAGGCTGGTTCTGTAGGCCGAGAGCCTCCTGTGCCCTGCTCTCAGTGTGGTAGGCTGGTGCCAGCTGATAAGGCTATAAGGGTTACTAGAAGGTATGCGCCTGTTGAGGCTAAGCTAGCTAGGGAGCTTGAGAAGGATGGCGCATATGTTACTACTCGCCCTATGGTGAAGTATTATTGTGTGAGTTGTGCGGTTCATGCTGGTATAGTGAAGGTGAGGAGTAGGAATGAGCGTAAGGTGCGTGTGCCTCTTCAGCTGTTATCTAAGAAGCCTAAGCAGAGGGTTGTTTTTAAGAAGATGCTTGTAGAGACAGTGTAGTCTATGCTATTTGACCCTATTCAGCTGGCTGAGAAGGCTTCTCGGCTGTGCTCTCGGTCTACACGTGGCCTTCTAGAGAGGATTGTCTTTGACCAGAGAGACTTCGGGTCTCCTGTGCCTGGAGCCTACATAAACTTGGCTGGATGCTGTCTTAGATGCCTGTTCTGCTGGGTGCCTAGTAGCGTTCTCGAGCCGTATGAAGGTGCTTACCTGAATCCAGGTGAGGCTGCTTCACTCCTCTTGCATAGAGCTAGGAGGAGGAGGTCTTTCGTCCTTAAGGTGACTGGTGGAGAGCCTATCTTACCTGGCATCCCATTTCAGCACCTGAAAGCTATGCTGGAGCATGTGGAGGAAGCCATGAAGGATGCTACCATACTCCTGGAGACAAACGGCATCCTCCTAGGATACGACTTCGATCTCTGCTTGGACCTGGCAGCATACAGTGCCTTAGTTGTCAGGGTTTCATTTAAGGGGTGTAGTGAGGAGGAGTTCTCGAAGCTGACTGGAGCTAAGCCTGAGTTCTATAGGCTTCAGATGGATGCTGTAGCAAACCTCTCTGATGCAGGTGTCCCTCTCAAGGTGTCTTTGGTGTCCTCTTTCTCCTCCCCATCGAGCATAGAGCTTTTTAGAGTTAAGTTGAGTGAGGCCTGCCCTGAGGCTGCTAGGGATCTTGAGCTTGAGGAGCTATACATAGCTGGTGAAGTGAAGAGGCGGCTTGAGGAGCATGGTGTGAAGCTCAGGAGCTATAGGCCTTCCAAGCAGCTTCCAGAGTGGATTTAGCTACCTGTGGGCCAGTATAGCTCTCGTCACTCCATTGTGTGAGTCTATTCTAGCGAACCCGACTCTGAGCAGCTGCACTATGCTCCCCTCTCTGAGATCCCTGATCCCTGGGTCACCGAATCCAGATAGAACTCTGTAGCTGAAGATGCTATCTGGGTATGTGACCTCCATTGGAGTGCTCCCTCTCACTGGCGTCCACTGCACTACTGGTGCTCTAGGCTGCTTATCTGCTAGCTCTCCTCTAGCCATGTCAGGCATCAAGCTGACTAGCCTGATGGTTGCTAGTGACCAAAGCCTGAGCATGTCTCCTGTCTTCAGCTCCTTTAGGTCGCTGCTTGGGACATAGACTTCTAGCTTACCTCCTCTAGGCAGGAGGCTGAGTCTCCTCGTGCCAAGCCTAGGGTTGCTTGGGTGCTTAGGGAGCTCTATGATCTCAGGTAGGCTCCCCCCCTCTACTACAAGCTTCACTGGATCTGGTACGAACATGTACCTTTCTGCTATTGGATCTAGTATCCTCCTGTTCAGAGCGTATATGGACTCCATGTTGACTGTAGCATCAACCTTGCTTGGTCCCATTTCGAACATGAACCTAGCTAGCGCCCTGAAGCTTACTCCTCTCCTCTTTAGCCCTCTTAGCGTCGGTATCCTAGGGTCATCCCAGCCCCATAAGATGCCACTTTCTATGAGAGGCCTAATGTACCTCTTTGATAGAGGTACTCCCTCTACTGTTATCCTCCCAAATTGGATCATCTCAAACTCTCTAAGCCCAAGGTACCTTATTATGGTCCTTTGCACCTCAACATGTGGCTCAAACTCCTTGCTTCTGAACGCGTGTGTCACACCTGTCAGAGAGTCTTCTACTGATATCGAGAAGTCATATGTTGGATAGACTCTGTACTTTGTGCCTTGGATTGGGTGCTCTGCCTCTATAACTCTAAATATCCCTGGGTCTCTCATGGTTGGGTTTCCATGCTTCATGCTTGTTTTAAGCCGGACGTGAGCCTCCCCCTCTCTGAGAGAGGTGTGCATGAGCTCCCATAGCTCAAGGTTCTCCTCTATGCTCCTCTTCCTACACTCACATTCCCTTCCTAGCCTCCTGTTAGCTCTGACCTCCTCTTGGCGGCATGTGCAGACATATGCCTTCTCTTCTTCTAGGAGCTTTCTGCAGAGCTTGTAGAATACTGGGAGGTCGTTTGACTCTATTATCTCAACATCCCACTTCGGCGGCCCTATTCCGAGCTCCTCTGATGCTGCTTCTAGCAGCTCTGCGAACTCGCTTCTGATAGCCTCATAGTACTCTAGCTTCTCTACTCTCGGATTTGTGTCCTCGAATCTAAGCTGGAAAACCCCATTATATAGCCTGGCGTATATGAATGGTATCAGAAGCCCCTTAGCATGCCCTAGGGTAGGATATCCGTTGGGCTCTGGTGCTACTCTGGTGACGATCTTCTCATACTTGTCGTGATTCACTAGCTCAGGCCACTTCCTCTCTTCCTCAGCCTTCTTCTCAGCTGCTTCACCAGCTATCCTAGCGAGCTCTTCTCTCGTCAGCTGGTTTACCTTAGATACAACCTCCTTGACGACCTCCTTAACCTCCCTAGCTCTGCTCCTGAGCTGAGGTAGAGCTCCTAACACCCTGCTGAGGACAGGGTTTACCCTAGCCTCACCATACTTCAATGCATTGCTTGCAGCAGCTATGTAAGCAAGCCTTCTAGCTTCCTCAAGAGACAAGAGGTCACCTGCATTAGCAGGCATGTGAAATTTATAGCCATTCCCCTAGCACCCTGGTGTCCTAATGGACATGAATAAGCGTGCTCTAAAGCTGTTTGATAGGCTAGTTGATGAGGCTAGCGACTTGAAGGTTAGAGTCCAGAGGGTTGCTGGAGCCACTGTAGTCGATGCTGGTGTAGACTGTGAGGGAAGCGTTGAAGCTGGTGCTGTGATTACGGAGATATGCCTAGGGGGCCTCGGGAAGGCTTCCCTGTCCTCTATGAGCATAGGGGAGCTTTATCTCCCATGCATCTATGTCACTACAGACTACCCAGCTGTGTCGACGCTAGCCTCTCAGTTTGCAGGCTGGAAGATAGCTCATAGCGGCTACTTCGCTATGGGATCAGGGCCAGCTAGAGCCATAGTGAAGAAGCCCAAGTGGATCTATAAGCTGCTAGGCTACTCTGAGCCTCCTGAGGTAGCTGTGCTACAGCTTGAAGCAGATAAGCTCCCACCAGAGAGCGTAGTAGAGAAGATTGCAAGCGACCTTAACATGCCAGCTAGGAACCTGCATATTGTTGTTGCTCCAACAAGTAGCATAGCAGGCTCAACTCAGATAGCAGGAAGGATAGTGGAGACAGGGATACACAAGCTCGTAGACCTAGGCTTAAACCCAGCTTCCATAGTATACGGATGTGGGATAGCTCCCATAGCACCACTCCACCCAGATAGCACAGTCCAGATGGGGAGGGCAAATGATGCTCTCATGTTGGGTGGATCAGTCTATCTGGCAGTTAAGGGAGGAGAGAATCTAGAGAAGATCGTCCAGAGAGCTCCAGCTTCAGCTTCACCAAGCTACGGGAAGCCCTTCTACGAGATATTCAAGGAGGCAGGCTTCGACTTCTATAAGATAGATAAGGGCCTCTTTGCTCCAGCTAAGATCACTGTAAATGACATCCTGTCAGGCAGAACATACTCAGCTGGAGAGCTAAACCCACAGCTGCTCTTAAAGTCCTTTACAGCATGAGCTGGCTTCCTCAAGTGATCTGCCAGCATAGCTCTCCACTTTACTCAGATCTATACAGGAGGCCTGGCTTTTGCCTCACCTATCTTATTATGGCTAAGAGGGGTTCAGTGGATGTCGCGTTGGTGAGCAGGCCTCTGCCTTGAGTTGCATCAACCTCAGCTCCCTCTGGGTTCATTGGGAGCATGTCATTGGTCTCACACCCTTTCAGGGTAACCCCCTCCTCCTCAGGATCTGGAGGACATGAACATGATACTGCTTCTGCTAGACTGGCTCTATTGTAGCTGGAGGCTTTGTTGTGATCGTGTAGGTGACCCATGTTACCTGTGGGATTTCTCCTGTTATCCTGCTGCTTATCTTATCTAACAGGCTGTGTGGTAGCCTTGCCCAGTCTGCTGTCATACCGTCTACTGAAGTAACCACTCTGACCGTCACTATATATCCAAGTGCTCTCATGTCTCCTTTCACTCCTGTCGCCTTATCGTCTCCGACTATAGCGAAGGCTTGCCAGACTTTCCTGTAGAGTTTAGCTTTCTTCAGCTCTTCTTCAACTATATGTGATGCCTCTCTACAGATGTGTAGCTTTTCAGGTGTCACTTCACCGATCACTCTGACAGCTAGCCCTGGCCCTGGGAATGGGTGTCTCCATGTTATCTCATCTGGGACACCTATTCTAGCTGCTATCCTCCTGACTTCATCCTTATAGAGGTCTGCTAGCGGCTCTACAACGCTCATTCTCAGCCAGCTTGGGAGCCCCCCTACATTGTGGTGGGTTTTGATCCTGCTCGCCTCTGCTACCTGGCCTTTCCCGCTCTCTACTCTATCAGGGTATATTGTTCCTTGCACTAGAAAGCTACAGCCCTCGTTGTCAGCAGCCTCCTGCAGGACTCTTGCATACTCCTCTCCTATTACTCTCCTCTTCTCCTCTGGGTCCACGACCCCCCTAAGCCTCCCCAGGAACCTGTCCTGTGCATCTATGACCATTATCCCACCTAGGAGTCTGTTGAGGGCTCTCAGTATGCTGCCACGCTCTCCTTTCCTCATCAACCCATGGTCTATCAGGATGCACCTGAGCCTGTCTCCTATTGCTCTCCTAGCTATTATGGCTGCTGTAGTCGAGTCTACCCCCCCGCTGACTGCGCATAGTGCTCTCTCATCTCCTATAGTGTCCCTCACGTATCTTACTCTCTGCTCTACTGTATCCTCTGGCCTCCAGCCTCCACTACACTTACATATCTTGAAAAGGAAGTTCCTCAGGATTTTCCTGCCTTCTCTTGTGTGGTGTACTTCAGGGTGAAACTGGACTCCATAGAGCTGGAGCCTCTCACAGCTCATCACAGCCACCTTGCATCTCCTGGTGTATGCGTCTACCGTGAAGCCTTCTGGTGGCTTAGTCACATGTTCTCTGTGGCTCATCCATACGACTGTCCTGCTTCTGACACCTGCTAGCAGCCTTGTTCTCCTAGCTACTCTACACTCTACTCTACCATATTCTCCAGCTTCCTCCTGTACTTCTCCGCCTAGAGCATGGGCTATGAGCTGGTGTCCGTAGCATATCCCGAGGACCGGCTTTTTTGCCTCCTTTAACATGCTCCAGTCTCCTCTCTCACCTCTGACGCTTTTGTAGCTTCCTGAGAGGACTATGCCCTTAGCCCAGGGGTCCTCTATGGCATCTTGTGCTTTGCTGGCTGGGATGACCTCACTATACACACCTAGCTCCCTTATCCTCCTAGCTATCAGATGGGTGTATTGTCCTCCTAGGTCTACTATGGCTACATACTCTCTCAGAGGTCATCACCTGAGACTACTGTATGTGGCTTAGCCTCCTGTATTCCAGCTTGGCTTCTGAGTACAAATCTACTCTTAGCCCATAGCTGTGATATGCTTGCTGCTCCAACATAGCCCATTCCAGCCTTTATTGCAAGCTTAAACTCTCTCACTATGGATGACACGCTTCCTCTATATGGAACATAGCCTTCTATGCCCTCAGGGATCCTCTTGACTGTGGAGCTATACCTGTCTGCTGCATACCTGCTTCTCAGAGCTGAGGGAGAGGCCATACCTCTATACCTCTTGTATGGTACACCTCTTATGAAAACCTTGTCTCCTGGAGCTTCCTCTGCGCCAGCGAATACAGAGCCCATCATTACAGCTGAAGCTCCAGCTGCGAGGGCCTTCATGGCATCACCTGGCCCCCTTATCCCACCGTCGCTCACGACAGAGCTTCTCTCACCAAGCTTCTCTCTCACGACATCTGCTACCAGTGCTGTTGCAGTCAGTGTAGGTATGCCTACACCTGTGACTACTGTCGTCGTGCAGATAGAGCCTCCTCCAAGGCCTACTCTGAAGCCTGCTAGGTTCTCTATTTCACTTGAGCCTAGGACCTCTTCTACCGCATCTGCTGTAGCTATGTTCCCGAAGAGTATCCAGCTGCTGACCCTCTTACTCACTTTCTCAACAGCCTTTATCACATTCCTGTTCTGTGCATGTGCTACATCAAGCACAAGCAGGTCGCATCCAGCTTCATCTAGCTTGAGAACCCTCTCTTCCTGGAGTGGTGTAAGGGGTGCTGGTATAGCTGCCCCGACTCTAAGTCTTCCATCTTCATCTCTGCTAGACTCTCTTCCCTCTCTCATCCTCAATAGGTCCTTTAGGGTTATGAGCCCAGTGAGCCTCCAGCCTCTATCGACTACAGGCAGCTTCTCTACTCTACTCGAATACATCCTCTCTAGTGCGGCCTCTACGTCAAGCTCATCTCCTATCTCATCCTCAAACATGACTGTAAGCTTCTCTCTAGGAGTCATTATGCTCTTAACCTGGTCTGAGTGTCTCGCTCCAATTATGTCTCTCCTGGTCACGATGCCAACAAGCTTGCCATCTTCTACGACTGGGAGCCCAGATATCCTATACTCTGCCATCAGTGCTATCACATCCCCAACTAGTGAGTCTGGCCTAGCACATACTGGCTGCCTGATTACACCTGAGACCTCCGCCCTCTTTACTCTCTCAACCATCTGAGCTTGCTCTTCTATGGAGCAGTTCCTATGGAGTATACCTAGCCCCCCCTCTCTTGCGAGCGCTACTGCAAGAGAAACTCCTGTCACCAAGTCCATCGGGGAGGAGAGTAGTGGCAGAGGAATCTTCCACTCTGGTGTAAGCCAAGTTGAGATATCTGCATCCTCTGGCTCAACTGCACCTGAGCCTGGAAGCAAAGTGACATCATCAAATGACACGGAGGTCAATAGCCCCCTGTCCTCTATCCCAAGCTTACCCCTAAAGTTGTAGCTGGGACCCATATAGCCTAAACGCCATGGTATATTAAACCTTCACCTTCTCTCTGAAGGCAGCACCTTCCTCCCAACTGTGACGAAGCCTGTGTGAGCTATCATCCTAGAGGCTGGCCTGGTTCTAGTTTCATCTGATACAATGTCTCTGACAAGTACTTCAAATGTATGGAGCATAATGAACCCTACTCTGCTAGCTTCGACACACGTCTTCTCAACTTGGTTATATGTTGGTGAGAAGGATACAAACCTACCTGAGGGCTTAAGCGCGCTCCAGGCATGCCTAAGAACCCTCCAGGGCTCTGCTATGTCTATTACAACCACATCTACATCTTGCTCGTCTATTCCTTCAGTAGCGTCCTTAAGCTTGAACTCCACGTTTGAACCAAGCCCATGCCTACTCAGGTTTCTCTTTGCTGCTAGCAGGAACTCTCTTCTATACTCGTACGTATAGACTCTGCCCTCTGGCCCAACATACTCTGAGAGTATTGCTGTGAGGAACCCTGAGCCTGTCCCGACCTCAACAATCCTCATTCCAGGCCTTATGTCAGCCTCCAGCAGTATCAGCCCAGCATCCTTTGGATATATGACCTGAGTAGGCCTCCTAAAGGAGAAGATCAAATCTATCAGCGTAGGTTTAAGGAGATAGAATCTTGCACCCTTGCTCGTCGAAACAGCCTCCCCCACCTGCTTGCCCATGACAGCTTGCATGTCAACATAGCCAAGATCTGTTTCAAGCCTATCTCCCCCTCTCACTGTCCGGATGTACTTTCTCTTTCTCCCGTCATAGAAGAGCACTAGATCTCCCTCCCTGATGGTGCTCAAGCTCTACCACCACAGCTTGGCTTTCAGTAGCTCCTATACTTAAAAACACAGGGGAACACAGGTGCCTTCAGCTTGCCACTCACTCTGAGATTTCTAGGTGGAGCACGTGAAGTAGGAAGGTCTTGCATCGAGGCCTCTTATGGAGGCAAGAGCATACTGCTAGACTGCGGCGTAAACTTGGCTTCTAAGGTTGATAGGTTCCCTCTAAGAGCAGCCCAGCAAGTCGATGCTATCATCTTGTCTCATGCTCACCTAGACCATGTTGGGATGGCTCCCTGGGTGGTCAGAGAGCATGGCTGCGTGGCTATAGCGACGCCGCCTACAGTAGACCTCAGCGAGCTCTTACTCACTGATGCGCTGAGGCTTTCAAGTCACTTGGGACACGAGATCCCATATACAAATGAGGACGTGATGAAAGTGAGGTCATCTGAGGTAGAAGCCTCCTACCGCGAGGAACTAGATCTAGGTGAGGTCAGAGCAGCCCTATACTGCTCAGGACATGTGCTGGGAGGCTCTATGATATACCTCGAAGCACACGGCACTAGGCTCTTATACACCTCAGACTTCTCAGCTAGATCGACGAGGCTTCTACCTCCAGCTGAAACAGACCTACCTGAAGTAGATGTACTCATAATTGAGTCGACATATGGTGGGGACCTCGACGCTCACCCTGCCATCAAGAAGACGGAGAGATCACTTGTAGATGCTATAAAGGGAGCGCTCGACAATGGGGGGAGAGTTCTGATACCCACATTTGCTGTTGGCAGAGCTCAAGAGGTTCTTTCTATAATAGCTGACTACATGAGGTCGGGGTATCTACCTGAGTATCCTGTCTTCGTAGATGGGATGATCCGAGAGGTCAACAAGGTCTACTTCCTATACTGGGAGTGGCTTAAGCCTGAGGTCAGAAGAAAAGTCAGGCAGACTAGAGCCTCCCCTCTTGACTACAGGGCCATATCTGATGTGGCTGACAGAGAGGAGATACTTGAGATATCTGAGCCATATGTGGTCGTAACGACTTCTGGTATGCTTGAGGGAGGCCCTGTACTGGGATACCTGAGGGAGATAGCTCCAGACAGCAGGAGCCTGATTGTTATAACAGGATACCAGGTTGAGTCGACACGCGGCAGAGCTCTCCTGAATGGAGCTAGAGAGCTAGAGCTGCCTGATGGAGTAGTCAAGATAAGGGCGCGGATTCAATTCGCAGAGCTCTCAGCTCACGCAGACCAGAAGCAGATCCTCCAGTTCACATCTAAGCTCAGAGGTGTGAGGAAAGCCTTCATAGTCCATGGTGAACCGGAGAAGTCTATGCAGCTAGCTAAGAAGCTTGAAAAGCTCAGGGGGTATACTGTATACGTCCCTAAGGTAGGTGATGTTGCTAAGGTGTAGCAGTTGATTCTGGCTGCAGTAGGAGATATCCACGCACCAAAATACCTCCAGCTCTTTGAGGAAGCTGTGTCCAGGCTAGACGCGAAGCCAGAGATGCTAGCTCTACTAGGGGACCTGATATACAGGGGAAGATATGAGTGGCTTAAGAAGGTAGTTGAGATAGCTGAGACAGTAGGGTGCCCGATGGTAGCTGTCCCTGGTAATGAGGAGTTTTCTGAAAGCGTTTTCTCAAGCGAGATGGCAGACCACGCGATTGTGCTAAATGACACAGTAGTCACTGTGAGAGCTCATGGCATGGAGCTGTGCCTAGTTGGAACCAAAGGCTCTCTAGACAAGCCGACAGCCTGGCAAGCTAGGAACATGCCTGGTATAGCTGAGAGGTACAGGAGGAGAGCTGCTCTAGTCTGTGACCTAGCTAGGTCTTCTAAAGCAGAGGTGAAGGCTCTGTTATCCCACTATGCCCCAACCTACGAGACGATGAAGGGAGAACCCAGATCAATATACCCCCAGCTAGGCTCTAGGATGGTGGAGAAGTGTCTTAAAGCTGGTGTCTTTGACATCGCCATACACGCGCACGTACATCGCGGTCAGCCTAAGGCTCAAGTAGGTTTCTGTCCAGTTTACAACGTCAGCCTCCCATGTACCAGAGAGATATCGCTGATAGATCTCAAGCCTACTAGGAGGAAAGTTGGGCTAGAGATTTTCATGGGATAGCTGCCTAAAGCAGAGAGCCCTGTGGAACTGCGACAGAAAGCTTATAAACTAAGTACAGCAGGCAGCTTAGATTCCCATGTCTTCAGATCAAAAGCTCCTATACAAGACCAAGAGCCTGTGTCCAGAGTGCCTTAAGCTGATCGATGCAGAGGTAGTTGAGCGAGATGGGAAGGTATACTTGGAGAAGGCATGCAGTGAGCACGGGTTCTTCTCTCACATATACTGGAGTGATGCTGAGATGTTTAAGAGAGTTGAGAAGTATTCTAGAGATGGTAACGGTGTAGAGAATCCTGCCATAAAGGAGATGGATAGAGGATGCCCATTTGACTGTGGCCTATGCCCTATCCATAAGTCACATACTGCATTAGGTATAGTAGATGTGACAAACCGCTGCAACATGAGATGCCCTGTGTGCTTTGACGCTGCATTCGCTACAGGGTACGTGTATGAGCCTACTCTAGAGCAGATCAAGTTCCTGTTCAGCATACTCAGGTCAAACAGTCCTGTACCATGCCCAGCTGTCCAGATAACTGGAGGAGAGCCCACAGTGAGAGAGGACCTGCTTGAGATCGTCAAGGCAGCTAGGGAGGCAGGCTTCGCTCATATAGAGCTTAACACAAACGGCTTAAAGCTAGCTGAAAGCCTAGAGTACACTATGAAGATAGCTGAAGCAGGCTGCACGACGGTCTACCTGTCATTTGAAGGCTTCAGCGACAAGGCATATGAGCATAAGGGCAGGAACCTCCTAGAGGAGAAGCTGAAGGCTATAGAGAATTGCAGGAAGGCTAAGATAAACGTCGTCTTAGTGCCAACGCTAGTCAAAGGGGTAAACGACGGGGAGCTAGGGAGGATCATAGAGTTTGCTGTGGAAAACATAGATGTGATACGGTGTGTCAATATCCAACCAATATCCTTTGTAGGTAGATGTGAGCTTGAGGAGATAGAGAAGCATAGGATCACGATACCAGAGGCCATAGAGAAGATAGAGGAGCAGACTAATGGCAGGATAAGGAAGGAGGACTTCTACCCTGTGCCGACTGTCGTAGACATATCTAGGTTCATAGGGCTCCTGGAGGGAAGCCCGAAAGTTGAGTTCACAACCAATGTACACTGCGGGATGGCAACCTACCTGTATGTTAGCAGAGACGGGAGCTATAAGCCAATTCCAAGGTTTATCAACGTAGATAGGTTCCTAGATGCTCTCAGAGATGCCTCAGAGATCCTTAGGAAGGGGGGGATCTTAGCTAAGACCAGAGCTCGCCTGAAGGCCTTATCAGCTCTCCGGAGCTCTATGGTCAAAGAGGAGCTTCCTCCGGAGCTCGACATCCTACACCTCCTCAAGCAGGTGCTAGTGAAGAGAGACTACTCTGCTTTAGCAGAGTTCCACATGAATAGAGTCCTCATGATAGGGATGATGCACTTCCAAGATGCATTTAACCTAGACTTAGAGAGGCTTAAGAGGTGTGCAATACACTACCCAACTTTAGATGGTAGACTCATCCCCTTCTGTGCAATGAATATGACAGACAGGCATGGTAGATCACTCTATAGGAAACAGATCGAGAAAAAGTACTCTATTCCAATAGAGGAGTGGAGAAGGCTCAGAGGAGCTAGCGCCTAGCAACCACCCGAGCTACTGCATATGTGGCTTTCCTCTTAACTATTTTCACCTTAACCCTCTCTCCAGGCTCAGAGCCATTTACATAAACTACTAGATCACCTACCCTAGCTACTCCCTGCCCCCTGTCATTCACGTCTGTTATCACAACCTCAACCTCGTCTCCAACGCCTACTTCACCGCCCTCTTCTCTGACAAGCTTTGTGTAGTCTTGTTCAGCAAGCATGTAGTTGACGTACTTCCTGAGCCTTCTCCTATCCTTAGGCTTAGCTACAAGCTCTCTCGGCTTTCTCCTAGGCAAGCTCTCTACACACCACACTTACAGTCAGTTAAAAGCGTTTCTGGAAACTGACACAAGCATTATGTCATTTACATTCGTCAGTGTAGGCCCAGTGAATATAAGGCCACCCACCCTAGAGAAGAAGCCATAGCTGTCATTTCTATCGAGGGCTTCCCAGGGGTCAGCTCCAGCCAGCATCCCTCTGTCAGCTGTGCTCCCGAATGCTATTGCCCCAGCTGCATCGGTGTTTCCATCTATTCCATCAGTTCCAATGGAGCACAAGGCAATCCCCCTCTCACCTCTCATCTTAAGAGAAGCTGACAGCGTGAGCTCCTGGTTTCTTCCACCCTTACCCTCTCCTCTCACCGTAACCGTGGTCTCTCCTCCCGCGATCACCAGTGCAGGGGGGGAAGCTGGAGTGTTCTCGTAGGCTACCGCCTTACCTATGGCTGCTAGCACTTTGCCTACCTCCCGAGCTTCTCCCTCGATACGCGACCCAAGCACGACAGCTCTGATGCCTCTCCTCTCTGCTGCCTTAGCTGCAGCCTCTAGTGCGCTAGCATTGTTGCATACAACTATGTTCTTCACCCTCTTGAATACAGGGTCTCCTGGCTTTGGGGTCTCAGGTATAGCTCCCCTAGCCCCCGTCTCCAGTATGTCTTTCACACGGCTACTCACCTTGTCGAGCAGCCTATACCTCCTGAGCACCTCTATCGCGTCTCTAAATGTGGTTTCATCTGGTGCTGTTGGCCCTGATGCTATTGTGTCAAGCCTATCTCCAACAACATCTGACACTATCATGCTGATCATGGTAGCTGGGTAAGCGTACCTGGCAAGCCACCCTCCCTTCACAGCAGAGAGATGCTTTCTGACAGCATTAACCTCATATATGTCTGCTCCAGCCCTGAGAAGCTGTCCTGTAGCTTCAACTATGTCTTCAAGCGTGATGCCCTCTCTAGGGAGGGTCATCAGCGCAGACCCCCCTCCAGAAACCAGGAATAAGACCAGATCTCTTCTCCCAAGCTCCTTAAGCTGGTTGACTATAGCCTCTGCCCCCTTGATGCTTTCCTCATCAGGTAGAGGGTGCCCAGCTCCTATGACATCTACGTTCCTGGCTTGAATTCTAGTCTCTGTCCCCTTAAGCACCAGCACAATGCCTCCTGTCACCCTATCTCCAAGCAAGCTCTCTAGAGCAGATGCCATCAGCCCGCTTGCCTTCCCGCAGCCAAATATCCAAATCTTGTCATAATGGCTCAAGTCCACTTCTATGCTCTCATAGACCCCCTCTACTAGGAGCCTGCTTCCCTTTAAGCTCACACACCTCTTGACAACTCTGTCAGGCAGCACGCTCTCTACAGCCTCACTAGCAGCTGCTAGGGCTATCTCAGCAGCTTTCTCGTCTTCCTTGCTATCTGCCAGCCTGAGAAGCTCCTCTATGTTCTTGATGACACTCTTCATTCAGAGCCCCATATCCTCCTGACCAGCTTCCTAGCTCTCTCAGGCCCAAGCTTCTCCTCAAGTCTATCTCTAACTTTCTCAGCATCCTCAGATGACTCTATGAGCTCCAAGACTTCTTCCTGGAGCCCTGGAGAGAGGTCTCTAAGGGCTTCTCTGAGGAGCGTCTTCTTCTTAAGCTTGTGTGGAGGGGGAGCTATTGCCATCTACATCACCTCACAAACTCATGTCCACACTTAGGGCACTTCACATAGGAACAGGATAGCTGAGAGGATAAGGTTGGACACCCTCTACATGCAACCATCCGGCTATATGTGACGCTAAAAGAGTATCCACATGAGGGGCATAGTATGATGTCTCTACTTTTCACTCGCACTATCCCGCCTAATGCACTATGCTACCACTGAGTTAAAAACAGTTTCTAGCTAAACCTAGATAGTACGCCACCTCTCAGCAGGCAGTAGCTTCAACGCTTCATCAGCCTCATGTCACAGCTCTCATATGGCTCCTCTAGGAGCTCTCTAAGAGAAAATCCACTCCAGTAGGCTGCCAGAGGATGCAAAGGAGCTACCTACCATGCGCCTGGAGGGTCTCCTGTGGAGTTCAGGTGAGGTAGCATAGGAACCCACTGGAATAAGACTTTTCAATACTAGAGAGCAGGTATATAATGGTGTCTTGATGTCAGAGAGAAGACGTAGGAGGCCTTGGTCAGATATCTTCGAGTTCTTCGAGAGGATAGACGAGCTCTTTGATGAGCTGATGGAGAGAAGCTTTGAAAGAGCCTTTGAAAGAGAGACAGAGGGAATCAGGGTGGAAGGCCCCTATGTCTATGGGTTCAGCATGAGAATAGGCCCTGATGGGAAGCCTATCATACACGAGTTTGGGAACATAAGGAGGATGCGAGGCCGCCCAATCATAGTCCCTGAGAGAGAGCCGCTAGTAGATGTGGTAGAGGCTGACGATGAGATAATAGTCACGATAGAGGTTCCCGGTGTAGAAAAAGACCAGATAAACCTAAACTGCACAGAGACAGAGCTACGTGTATCAGTTAAGCACCCTGAGAGGGGGTTTGACAAGACAATAGAGCTCCCAGCTAAGGTGAGGCCTGAGGAAGCTAAGGCCTCATATAGAAACGGGATCCTAGAGGTGAGGCTTCCAAGAGCCGAGAAGAAGCCTAGGCCTGGGAAGGAGATAAGGATAGAGTAGCTAGGTTGAAGTATGAAGGAGATAAAGCTTATTGTAGCTGAGGCTAGACACCGAGATGTCGGAAAGGGTATAGCTAGAATAGACAGGAATGTATATGACGAGCTGGCTATCGAGACTGGAGATGTCATTGAGATAGTAGGAGAGAGGGGAAAGAAGGCTGTAGCTAGGGTCTGGCCAGGATATCCAGAGGACGAGGGTAAGAGGATAATCAGAATGGATGGTGAGATGAGGTATAATGCTGGAGTAGGCATAGGAGACACTGTGGTTGTCAGGAGAATAGAGGCTACACCTGCAAGGAGGGTTATAGTAGCACCACCAGCCAAGCTCCTAGTTTCATCTGAGCTGCAAGAATACATCAAGGACAAGATATTCGGTAAGCCTGTGGTGAGGGGAAATGTAGTCTTCGTCCAGACATGGGGAGAAGCTCTGCCATTCTATGTCACCAATGTTGTCCCAGGTCCAGTTGGGATGGTAGACGAAGATACAGAGGTGCTGGTCAGAGAAATGCCTGTAACTGAAGCAGAACTAACTGCCCCAAGAGTAACCTATGAGGATATAGGTGGGCTAGGCGATGCCATACAGAAGATAAGAGAGATAGTAGAGCTGCCACTAAGGCACCCTGAGCTCTTCGAGCACCTAGGGATAGACCCTCCTAAAGGGGTTCTTCTACATGGCCCACCAGGCTGCGGTAAGACTCTACTAGCTAAGGCTGTGGCAAACGAGGCTAACGCGACCTTCATACCAATCAATGGACCAGAGATAATGAGCAAGTACTATGGTGAATCTGAGGAGAGGCTCAGGGAGGTGTTTAAGCAGGCTAGAGAGTCTGCTCCAGCTATAATATTCATAGATGAGCTAGATGCCATAGCTCCCAAGAGGGAGGAGGTTACAGGTGAGGTAGAGAGGAGAGTTGTAGCTCAGCTCCTAACCCTAATGGATGGCATACAGGAGAGAGGCCAGATAATAGTGATAGGAGCTACCAACAGGCCTCATGCGATAGATCCTGCACTAAGGAGGCCAGGGAGATTTGACAGGGAGATCGCTATCGGGGTGCCTGACAGGAATGGCCGCAGAGAGATCCTGATGATACACACGAGAGGCATGCCCCTAGCTGACGATGTAGATCTAGATGAGCTTGCTGACCTCACACATGGCTTTGTGGGGGCAGATCTAGCTGCACTCTGCAGAGAGGCTGCCATGGTGGCTCTGAGAAGATACCTCCCGAGGCTAGAGCTTGAAAAGACCCGCATCCCTATCGATGTCCTCTCTAAGATAAAGGTCACAAGACAGGACTTTCTAGAGGCACTGAAGTCCATAGAGCCCTCTGCCATAAGGGAGATAATAGTAGAGGTTCCAAGAGTGAGATGGGAGGACATAGGAGGCCTAGAGGAGGTCAAGCAGGCTCTGAAGGAAGCTGTAGAGCTTCCTCTAAAGGATCCTGATAGGTTTAGTAAGATGGGGATAAGGCCACCTAAGGGGATCTTACTCTTTGGCCCACCAGGCTGCGGTAAGACTCTACTAGCTAAGGCTGTGGCCACAGAGAGCAAAGCTAACTTCATAGCTATAAGAGGCCCAGAGATCATGTCTAAGTGGGTTGGAGAGTCAGAGAAAGCTGTGAGGGAGGTATTCAGGAAGGCTAGGCAGGTGGCTCCAGCAGTAGTGTTCATAGATGAGATAGACTCAATAGCTCCCCGTAGAGGAGCTGAAGAAGGCACCAGAGTCACTGAGAGGATAGTTAACCAGCTGCTAGTAGAGATGGATGGCCTTGTCCCTCTTGAGAGAGTTATCGTCCTAGGCGCAACGAATAGGCCAGATATCCTAGATCCAGCGCTCCTCAGGCCAGGAAGATTCGATAGGATAATGCTTGTGCCTCCCCCAGACGAGGACGCTAGGCTGAAGATTCTAGAGGTTCACACAAGAAGCATGCCTCTAGCTGAAGACGTAGATCTAAGAGGGCTAGCTAAGAGGACAGAAGGATACTCTGGAGCAGACTTAGAAGCACTCTGCATGGAAGCTGGCCTCACAGCAATAAGAGAGGATGCTGAGAAAGTGTCTGCAAGGCACTTTGAGGAGGCTCTTAAGAGGGTTAAGCCATCTTTGACACCAGAGGTCATAAAATCATATGAGAGGATGCTGGAGGTGCTAAAGCAGTCCTTCGGGCTCGGTGTGCTCAAGTAGCATGCTTCCATTCTTCAGCGATAACCTACATCCTCTGCTGACAGAGGCTCTACAGCATACTGCTCAAGTACTCTACTCCTCAGATACTCTTTTAACTCTGTAGTCTAGTAGCAGCTAGGGGCCGTGGCCCAGCTTGGCTAGGGCGCCAACACAGGCGTGAGCCTGGGGCCTCTGCTAGACCGCTGGAGGTCGCGGGTTCAAGTCCCGCCGGCCCCACTTGACGTACTGAGGAGTTCTATCCAGTAGCTCCGACAGGAACTCTTCTAGCTCTGTGCCCCTTATGGCTGCTATATCCCTTTCAGTTAAGACCATGTGCTCCCTCTCTATGCACTCAGCTATCCTTGCAGGTACCCCAATTGACACCATGATGCTCATACTAGATACAAGGCTCCTCAAAATGCTCAGCACACTTCTCTCTCTTCTCTTCACCACAACCCACCTGAAGTCCTGTATGAAAGGGCCTTCAATCGTATCCTCTCTCCTAAGATGCTTGTCTATGAACTTCAAGCTCTCTTCCTTCTGCCAGACAAATGGCCCATAGTGCACTCTAGCTTCTGGTATCTGCCAGCTAGCGAACTTAAATGCTAAAGCACCTCTGATATCTTCATCTGTCCAGAAGCTAGCCCCCAATACCTGAGCTCCCTGCTCCTCCAGGTATGCTCTGACCTTGTTACATGTCTTCTCAAGCTGGCTCCACTGGACATCTGGTGGAGCCCTAGTCAGCTTGAAAGCCACTATTGCAAAGTGGCTTTCGACCTTGTCAGGTAGCTTTTTCTGTGGTGGCTTGAAGAAGGCAATGCTGGGCCTTGCTAGGAAGAGCGAGGAGGCTGCTATGAAGGCTGATAGTGCCTGCTTGCTCACTGATGCAGCAGCATTCCTTCTCCTATCCACTGGGTCCACGACTATAATAGGGGAGTCAAAGACCTCTCTAGCTTCTCTCGGAGCATAATACCCCTCTATGTCGATTACTATAGGAGGCTTCCACATTGATGCCTCCTTGATCGCTTCAAGGAAGCTCCCATAGTAGAGGACTATGAGCTCTAGTAGATATCCTGAGAAGCCTCTAGTCTTAGCTTCAGCTCCATATACCCCAACCCCCCTAGCAAAGGCTTTCATCAGCCTTATGTCACTGCATAGCTCTGGAGTCAGCTTCTCCTCCAGATACTTCTGGTGCAGCTGTGTCCTATCGACTGCGCTCCTAAGCTGAGATACATCTGTTATCCTATAGCATGGTACAATGTCTATCTCAAAGCCTCTATGCTCCACTCTGACATATGGGTGGCTTGAGTAAAGCAGCTTATATCTTCCACCTGACACCTCTATCCCAGCTCTAACACCTATCTCCTCCATTGCACTCTCGCCTTCATCTAAGGGAAATGCTAGAAAGATGTCTATGTCTCTGCTCCCAGAAAGCCATGTGTCTCTTGCTGTCGACCCCAGATGCATTACTTCATATCTCCACCCATATCTGTCTCTGATATCCTGCAGCTTCCTCGTGATTTCTGATACAGCCCTCTCTAAAGCCTCTCTTTCCTCTGGTTTCGGTGTCACCTCACTTGATATGAGCTTCAGGATGCTGTCCAATATCCCCCCAATCTTATATACCCCTCAGGCTTTAACATGCTGATGTCTCAGATAGTTGTGAGAGTCAGGGCTCCTATATACTCTACTGAAGACAGGAGTAAAGTAGAGAAGGCTGTATTGAATGTTGCCAGCGGGGAAGTGAAGCACACAGAGTCCTCTATCATCCTAGTTGGGAGCGGTAAGCCTGCTCTCGAAAAGCTATACAGAGGCTTTAGAGAGAGGAGAATACTGGCAACAGCAAGGAAGCTACTGCTCGATGGGAGGAGCCCTGATGGGAGAGTTATACACTTTGAGCTGAACAAGCAGGCAGCATATCATGGGGTGATAAACTTCTCACCGACCCACTCCACCCCCCTCGGAGTCATAGATGTCGTAATCGAGTGTGATGATGCTCTCAAAGTCATCAACTGGCTTTGCCCTCCAGCTATTGCATACCAGCTTCGACAACATGGCAGGCGCCAGAGAAGTCGATCTCAACTGTAGTGAAGTCTCTGCAGGCTATAGTCCTAGGGAAGTAGCTTCTAGCAGCTTTTTCAGCCCTCAGCACGTCTTCCATCCTGTATCTTGGGCTGAAATGCGTTAGGAGCAAAAGGCCTACCTCACATGCTGCAGCTACCTCACATGCATCTCGATAGCTGCTATGTACCCCCTCCTCAGCGAGCTCCTCGTCTCCAACCAGATACATTGAGTCATGTATTAGCAGGTTTGCTCCCTTAGCTTCTCTAGCAACTCTATCACAGGGAGATGTGTCTCCTGTGTAAACGATCTTCCTCCCTGGCCTACTTTCTCCTAGCACATCTTCCGGATATACTAGCTTCCCAGATGGTGTCTTGATGGCCTTGCCGAGCTGGAGGTCCTTTCTAAGGTGGACTGGAACTCCTAGCTTATCAGCCTTCTCTACATCGAACTTCCCTGGCCTAGGCTTCTCCTCTATCGCTATCCCAAATGCTGGGATGCCATGGCTTACTGGAAACAGCTTGATGTAGTGTGTGTCAAGCTCAAAGACCCTTTCCCTACCGACTTCTATGACTGAAAGCTCATAGCTTGGCTTAAGCCGAGTCCACCTACCGACTTCTTCAATCAAGCTTCCTATTCCCTCAGGGCCAACTACACACAGTGGCTTCTTTCTGTCAAGCAGAGATAAAGTCTGAAGCAGCCCAAAGATGCCGAAGACGTGGTCTCCATGCAAGTGGGTTATGAAGACGTGTGTAAGAGGGCCTATCTTGAGCTTCCCTTTGAAAATCTGCCTCTGAGTGCATCCCCCACAGTCTAGCAGGTAGAGTCTCCCTGGCATCCTGACTGCTATGGCAGGTAGCCCCCTCTCTGGTGTAGGGTATGTTCCTCCTGACCCTAGGATTGTTACCCTCATGGACATGGAAGCCAGCTTATGGCAAACCTTATATTATTAGGCTGCCCATGCAGTTTAAGCTAGGTGCTGGCATGAGTAGCTCTTCTTCTATCTATGACTTTGCTGCCTGGACTCGCCTCATCCCTGAATCTGAGATCAGGAGGCTTCTAAGGTACAATGTGAAATATTACTTTGCTGGAGGGAAGCCTGGTAAGATCCCCATAAAGGCTATGGCCAAGATACTGATTGAAATGGGACAGGAGCAGCTTAAGATGCTGGATGAAGGGAGATATGAGGAGGCCCTTGAGCAGTATAACTATGGGCCAACAGAGGGCATATCTGTGCTCAGAGAGGTCTTAGCTAAGAGGATGAGGGAGAAGGATGGTGTGGAAGCGGATCCAAATGAGCTGGTGATAACATCTGGGTCGCAACAGGCTCTCTATGCAATCCTTGACACGCTCATAGACAAGGGAGACGTGATAATGGTATCTTCACCAGCCTACCTCGGGTTCGTGATGCCTGCAGTGAAGCTTGGAGCTAGAGTAGTGATAGTCCCATCTGACAGGGAAGGCATAGTCCCTGAGTATGTTGATGAAGCCTTTGATGTCGCAGTCAAGGAGCTTGGCAAGAAACCTGAGATACTATATATCATTCCTGACTCAAACAACCCAACTGGCTCCACTCTCTCAGAGAAGAGGAGGAAGCAGATCTTCGACACGTGTGCTGAGAGGGGGATGCTTATCATAGAAGATGCTGCATACAGGGAGATGCAGTTCACAGAATCTCGACTTCCTCCACTGAAGGCATATGACAAGGACAATAAGTATGTAGCCTACATAAGGTCATCCTCCAAGGAGGCTGCACCACTCAGAATAGGATACATACTTGTGCCTCCCCAGCTGAGAGAAGAGATAGTCAAAGCTAAGGGGTACTATGACCTCTGCTCTCCAAGCCTAGTGCAGTACATACTAGCTAGGTACTACACTAAGTACATTGATAGACACCTGCCTGAGATCCTAGCTGAGTACAGGAGGAGATGTGATGCTCTAAAAAGGGCCATAGACGAAAGCTTCCCTGCAGGGTGGAGGACAGATCCAACTGGAGGGTTCTTCATCTGGTGGGAGTCAGAGAGAGAAGACTTCGACTCAAAGAGGTTCCTCGAGGAGGTGGCCTTGAAAAACGACATAATCTACGTGCCGAGCCACGCATTCTATCCTCCCACAGGGTACCAGTATACTCCATCTAGCAGAAGGCTCTCTCCAAGCTCCCCAAAGACCAATGGAATGAGGCTGTGCTTTGTCTACAAGCCTCCTGAAGTTCTCAGAGAGGGCGCGCTGAAGCTAGGGCAGCTCCTCTCTCAGCACCTATCTTAGGCCCTAAATGCTTAGTGCTCCCATGGTATAGGCTAGTATACCTAGCCCCATAACTATTATTGAGTAATTTCTGCCTTTCTTAAGGCTCTCTCTACTACACCTAAGCGCCAGTATAGCTGTCACTACGGCTATGGTGTCTGCTACTGCTATGATGGCTGCATACCAGAAGGTTTTCAGCAGGGAGAGATATGGAACCATGCTCATAGCTACCGCCATTATGAAGAATGCTGCAGCAATTTGAGAGGCTCTTCTAGACCCCATCACCATGGGAGCTGTCTTAATTCCCCTCAGCCTATCTCCCTCTAGGTCTATTATGTCTTTCATGACTTCCCTGCCAAAACCATAGAGGAATGCTGTCCCACCCAGCACCATCATGTTAGCCCACAGGATGCCACTGACCTCCTCTACCATGAAGCAGCCATATATGCACGGGATCATGTAGCTTAGCCCCACTACCATATTCTTGATGCTCCAGTGTAGCCCTTTAAGCCTCCAGCTATAGAGTGCTCCAATACAGACTGCAAACACAAGTGCTGACATGAATGCCTTCACTGAGATCAGCGCTGCTATGCCTACTCCTCCAGCATATGCTGCTATAGCTCCATACAGGGCTGATGACGGGCTTATCTCACCTGACACGAGAGGCCTATCAAGCCTCATGTTAGCTCTGTCAACTTCGATGTCAAAGTAGTCGTTTATCGAGAAGCTTGCTGCCGTGATTAGTACACCAACTAGGAAACCAATAGCTGCATCTGGTGTGCTGACCCTGATGTATGTGAGCTTACAGACTATAGTGTAGCTTGCGACTACAGCTAGGCCAGCTATGAGCGCATGCTCGAATCTAGTCAGCCTCCATACTCCTATGAGAGTCTTGACTGCTTTCAAGCAGCCTCCTCACCCTACTCAGTATCTCTGAGGTGCTGTCTGGGGTTGCATTATACTTCGGTAGCCTAACTACCTCTACTCTAAGCCCTCTCGCGTGAAGTGTCTGCTTTAAGGCTTCCTCATCAAATGGCTGGTCATACCCAAGTGCCACGACATCAGGCTTTATTTCACATACGATCTCAAGAAGGTCTTCTCCCTCACTGCCAAGCACGGCTTTATCGACAGGCTTGAGGCTCTCCACTATGAATCTCCTAGACTCCTCTGGGACTATGGGCTCTCTACCCTTCAGACGCCTCACGTTTCTGTCTCTAGCAACAACTACTATGAGCTCTCCCCCCTCCCCTGCGATCTCTCTTGCCTTACTGAGCATCTTAATGTGTGCAGGATGTATTATGTCGAAGCACCCTCCTACTAAAACCCTCTTTCCCATCCTCCTTCTACCTCTTGTAGCCTATTTCCCTTAGGAACCTGTGCCTCTCCTCCTTGTCTCTATCTGTTTCGACACCCTTCGTCTTTATGCCATCTATTACTCCAAGTATACCTCTACCCTGCTCTGTCTCTGCTACTATCACCTGAACAGGGTTTGCTGTGGCACAGAAGAGGTTAACTAGCTCATCTACGACCCTCAGCCTGCTTAGAACATTGATTGGATATGCATTCTTGAATAGGATGACGAAGCTGTGCCCTGCTGACAGCTTTAGGGCATACTCTACAGCCTTTTCTGTGAGCTCCTTGTCGCTTCCATCATACCTTACTAGAGCTGGTCCACTCGACTCGCAGAATGCTATCCCAAACTTTATTCCAGGCACAGAGTTCACCATGGCTTCATATAGATCTTCTACTGTCTTGATGAAGTGTGACATCCCGATTATCATCTGGCAACCTTCTGGAGGCGTGAGGTCTACGACCTCTATCTTGACCATATTACCCCCCTAAGCTCTCTCAGCATTCTTCTTAACTGTCACGCTTAAAGAAGTAGTTGATGTAGCTTTTCACTATCTCAAATACCTGGTCTGCTGTTAGTCTGCTTGTGTCTACTATGAGGTTAAATGGCTCCAGATCCCTTCCTATAGTGAAGCCGTAGAGCTCCTTATAGATCTCTCTAGTCATCTCCTCCTTTCTCATTATTGCCTTTAGAGCTTCTCTCAAAGGGATTCCATCTCTCCTAGCTACTCTCTCCGCTCTGACCTCAGGCTCTCCCTTAAGGAATATCCTGACAGCATCCTTCTCATCATACAGATAGGGGAGAGCCCATCCATCTACTACTATGCCTCTTGCTGCCCTGACCTTCTTCAGCAGCTGCTCATCGACTTTCCTGTCGAACTCAAGCTTTCTCCTCCTCTCCTCGAGGAAATCCAGCCCCTCCTCGCTCTCCCACCAGCCTACCTGCGACACGTTATACCCTAACCTCGATGCAACCTCCTTCAGAGCATCTCCTCCAGAGTAGTACTCTAGATTGAACTCGGATGCGAGTCTCTTACATAGCGTCGTCTTTCCAGTGCCTGCTAGCCCGCTTACAAGTATCTTCACATACGTCACCTCCCTTCTCCACCAGCTTGGTTAGATCGATAAGCTCCCAGCTATCATCATCTATTCTCCAGCTTGGCTTAATCCAGCTTTCATCCATCCACTTACCTTGCATGTATGCTAGTATACCTGTCCAAGCTATCATAGCTCCATTGTCTCTAGCTAGCTTCGGCTCTACTGCATAGAACTCTACTCCCCTCTCCTCGCACATCAGCCTGAACTTCTCTCTCAGTTTCGGTGAGGCTGCAACTCCTCCTGTGAGCGTAAGCTGCTGTTTACCCACGTGCGCTAGCACCCTCTCAGCTACTTCAACTAGCATGGAGAAGCTGACCTCCATGAAGCTATAAATCACATCCTCTACTCTAGCCCCCTGCTTAGCTCTCTTGACAGCTTCTGTAACCAGCCCACTATAGGCGAGATTCATGCCTTTCACAGTATAGGGTAGCTCTATCCACTTCCCAACGACCTTATCCATGTAGGGGCCTGGTGGGTTCGGGACTCCAAGCTCTCTGGCAAGCTTATCCTGGGCGTTTCCAAGCCCAAGGTCCTCAGTCTCCCCGAAAACCCTGTATCTCCCCTCAGAGTACGCTATTACCTGCGTGTTGCCTCCTGACACATAGACGATAACTGGGTCATGGAATCCTGAGAGCAGTCTAGCTAGCTCAACATGTGCAGTACAGTGGTTAACTCCTATCAGCTTTTTGCCAAGTGCATGTGCTAGAGTTCTTGCTACTATAGCTCCTATGCTAAGGCAGGGTGGTAGCCCTGGGCCTCTTGAAAAGCACACTACACCTATATCCTCTGGTTTAATGGTGTTAAAGACCCTTTTTATGACCTCACTCACAGCATGATAGTGGTGTTCACTTGCCTCCTGAGGCTTTATACCTCCTGATGGAGGCGTATAGACAGCTCTCTCATCTACTAGTATCCTGCCCTCACTTGTCACTACACCTATTCCAAACGTGTGAGCAGTAGATTCAATGCCTAGCGATAGCATCCCTCACCTCCCTAAGGATCTCTGAGAATGAGACAGGCCCCTCTCTCACTAAGGTAGGTGCAGCTCCTGTTACATCCACTATCGTCGAAGGCTTCCTGATAGGCAGCTGTCCTGCATCTAGCACTAAGTGTACTAGGCTCCCGAGCTGTCTATATGCTTCAAGAGCAGAGTAGGGTGGAGGCATACCTGTTATGTTTGCGCTCGTCGCTACAACAGGCCTCCCAAGCCTCTTAGCTAGCTCTACTGCAATCTTACAGTCTGGGATCCTTATGCCGATGTGCCTAGGGTTCACTACATCAGGTATCCTAGCCCTCTTCTGGAGAATCACTGTGATAGGCCCAGGCATGAGTCTCTCCATGATAGCTCTAGCTATGTCAGTCACTATCGCATACTCTTCTGCCATCTTAGTGTCAGAGACTGTTACCGTCAGGTACCTGTTAAGAGGCCTCCTTTTTGCTGCATAGACGTCTAGGACAGCTCTGGTGTTGAGCGCATCAGCTCCAAGCGCATACGCTGTGTCTGTGGGGTATACTACAAGCCCACCGAGCTTCAGCACCTCAACTGCCATCTCAATAGCTTTTCTATCTGGCTTGTCATAATCTACCTTAATCACCCGCATACATCATGTCCAGAGTGTAGTCTTCTAAAAGAATATATTGTATGGCTGCTAGCTACATATAATGGAATCCAGTGTAATAGATGGATATGCTAAGGCTGGGCATGTCTTATCGAGGCTCCTGATGAAGTACTCTAGGCGCATCTCTCAGGGTACATCTGCTCTGAGCATCTGTGATCAGATAGAGCTGGAGATCAGTAAAGCTGGGTGTAAGCCGGCCTTTCCAGTCAACTTCTCAGTGGATAGCATTGCAGCTCACTATACAGCAGGTCCTGAAGACGACTTGGAGGTTGGTGAGCTTGCACTTGTAAAGCTAGACATCGGTGTACACTATGAAGGCTACATAGCCGATGCAGCTGTCTCAGTTTGTGTAGGAGACCAAGGGGTAGAGCTCAAGGAGGCCTGTGAGGCAGCTCTCGAGAAAGCTCTGTCTCACGTGAGAGAAGGAGTAAGGGTCCGTGAGATAAGCTACATAATAGATGAGGAGATAAGAAGGCATGGTGCAAAGCCTGTTTCAAACCTAACCGGACACATGATAGGGAGATATCGGCTTCATGCAGGTGTCTCAATCCCAAACGTAAGATCTTGGTCCTCGCTATACAAGCTTAAGACAGGAGATGTCCTCGCTATCGAGCCTTTCGCTACACTTCCTGATGCAGCAGGTACCGTGATCGAGCATCCTCCAGCTCAGATATTCTCTCTAGCTAGGTTCAGGAAACCCAGGAGGAGGGCTGAAGCACCTATTCTATCATATGCATCTGACCTCAAAGGGCTACCGTTCTGTAGACGGTGGGTTAGAAGGGAGCTTGGAGCACTCTATGTCCCTGAGCTCGACAAGCTAGCTAAAGTAGGTGCGCTTAGGGCCTATCCTCCACTAGTTGAGTCTTCAGATAGCATTGTTGCTCAAGCTGAGGCTACAGTCATAGTTGATGGAGATGGCAACCATGTTATAGCAGCTCCATTAAGGTGGTAGCTTGCCGAAGAGAGGTGAGTATATCGAGCGTAAGCTTGTGGACATCATGTGGAGAAGTGGATATGGGGCTCTCAGAAGCCCTGGTAGTGGGGCTTCGGTACATCCATCTCCAGATGTCTTGGCCTGTATAGATGGCAGGCTCTATGCTTTCCAAGTTAAATCGACAGCTGGAGACAGGATCAAGTATACGTGGGATGAGATAGCTCAGCTGGCTATATTCTGTGAGAAATTCAGCGCAGAGCCTTGGCTGGTGGCTGCGTTTACAAAGCTGGCTCCAGGCGAGCTCTTCTTCATAAGAGCTACAGAAATACCTGAAAGGAGGGGTAAGACCTTCTCAGTTAAGCTAGATGAGGCAAGGAGGTCGTGGATGAAGCTGAGAGACTTCCTGAACATGGCTTCTGGGAGAGTGCCTCCGCTTCCACTTAAAGCTTCCTCCAGCTGAACTTATAGTTAACTACTCTACTCCCATCAACTACGGTCACAACAAAGGTTTTTCTCACTGAAGTCGCTATACGCCCTGCTCTGATAAGCTCAACTGGGAGTATCATTTCATCAGGGGTTGAGACGAGGCACATATAGGGCCCATGGTCTATTCCCGGCCCAAGCTCATAGAACATGAAGTCCACCCCATACTTTGACGCTGGCTTAACTACGTATCCCCTATCCCTCCAGTATGTGTATGCTACTATCTTCTCTGCTCCCTTAACCCTGCTTTTAGCATGAAGCTCAGCTATCTCTTTGGTGCTCACTAGGCTATGTGTCCCTACCCTATATAGCTTTATCTTCTTCTTCTCAGCTAGATAGCATGCCTCGGTCAGGGAGAGCTGGAGTGGCTTCTCATAGTACTGGTCATGCCTCGGCTTAGCTACCCCTATAAAGTGCCCCCAGAAACCTGCCTTATATATGGCATTCCCAACTTCATGGTCCCATACTATGACTCTGTCATGCATGACTATGCCATCAGCTTCAGGAAAGGATAAGTCTACTTCACGTATCTTCTTTGGCTCGAACTCCTCTGCAGCATAGTAGCTTATGTTCATCTCGTCATCGATTACTGCAAATATGAGGCTTTTCCTAGCTAGCTGAGCATACTTTATCTTCTCCAGTATTTCGCTCTGCCTTATGGGCTTATCCTCTGATATGCAGTAGATCAGCGTGGTTGCTGGTGTTTCTCCTACTCTCCCTCCTCTTGGGTATAGCCTTATGAACGGGGTGTTAAGTTCAACTTTAGCTAGCCTCCCCTTTGTTCTGAGATCCTTAAAGACGAAGTACCTTAGTATATTGTCTGGGCTAGCTTTCACAGCATCTTCTAAGACCTCCAGTGCTGTAACCTCTCTCCCCTCCTCCCTTATCACCACCTTACCTTGCTCAAGCAAGTGGACTGCTGCTACTGATGGCATCACATACTCTCCACTTGGAAGCTTCTCAACATACCCCTTTTCATATAGCTCGTCTATGCCTCCTCCGCTCTCGTAGTATATCTCGTTGAAGCCCCTGTACTCGAAAATAGCCCTCTCACCTTCCACTTCACCACCTCCACTGCTGCTATCAGGCTGCTATCTCTACAAACATAATAGCTTCAGGCGTCATCTTAAGCATACACTATGCTCTAACATAGAAGATCTGTACATTAATCTTGCCTAGCTCAGCTAGCAGAAGATGAGCTGGCTGAGCTTCTCATTCAAGCACCTGCAGCCACAGCCTATAGGAATTCTCTATCACAACCTAGCTCTACCCCCTCTCGCCTCATCTATGGCTTTTTGTAGGATTTTCCAGACAGACAAGCCGTCATCCTCATTCAGTCTCGCCTCCCCTCTTTTAACGCCATCTATGAACGCTTGGAGCTCTACTCTAAGCGGCTCCTCCCTCCTCATATGAGGCTTCACAGTCTTCTCTCTAAACTTGATCTCGAGACTTTGAGCTAAGAAGTCTATCTCAGCTGACCCTCTAGACCCTGTGGCTCTAAGCACCCTTTCCCCTGTAGGAGTTATCCAGTTTGTTTCAATCACCCCGAAGACTCCACTAGGGAACTCCATTGTTATTATCGCAATGTCCTCATACTTGCTGTTGAGGATGTACCCTGCTCGGCAATTTACCCTAGAGGGTTGTCCACACATGTCTCTGAACAAGTAGATGTCATGTATTGCAAGGTCATGGATGACTCCTATTTCCCACTTGACCTCTCTCTTTGGGTTCCATCCTATTCTCTTCGAGCTCAGCAGGTATAGTTCTCCTATTTCGTGTTTAGCCACCTCCTTCAAAGCTCTATATGCTGGGTTAAAGAGCTCTATGAACCCAGGCATCATCAGGCAGCTTTCCTTCTTAATGACCCTGTATAGCTCCTCGTACTCACTTAGGCTTGTTGCAAGAGGTTTTTCTAGGAGGATTGCTACTCCTTCTCTAGCTGCTTCTACTGCTACTCTAGTAAGCATCTGTGGAGTTACTGCTATACTGACTGCATCAAGATCTTCCCTCATCACCATCTCCTCTAAGCTCGTATACGCTCTGCAGGAGTACTCTTTTGCTGCCTCCTGTGCCCTATGCCTGTCTTTGTCCGCTACTGCAACAAGCTCGACTCCACTCAGCGTCCTATAGGTTCTACAGTGTGCTCTACCAAACCAGCCGCAGCCTACTACCCCAACTCTAATCATCTATGTCCCCTCAGTCAAATGCCTTTACATCATCGCCTAGCTCAGTCCCGGAAGCATTCATCATCAGCTCAGTAGTTACCCCTAACCTATTAAGAGTTTCTCCCAGCTACTTAGCCTCCATATAACAGATGAGCAGAGCTCTCCTTACGTCTCTTATAGCTTATGTGTTAAACTGGTGGAAGATGCTAGCAACATCTCCTAGTGTATCTGCATTACTCTTAGCCTGCTAGGGCATGCTAGGCATTGTGTCGATCAAGTTGCTTAGGCTTCACACCCTACTGGAGGGGGTCTATTAACTTTTATGCTTTGGCAGCTTTGAGTCAGCTCTTATACATGGAATTCCAGATAGCCTCCTGAGGATTGCCAGGGGCTAGTAGCCTTATGGGACGTTAGGTTTTTCTGCTTATGTACCCCTATATTAGGGTCTTCATGGGGTCTGCTTCTGACTTCATGAGAGCTGTTAGAGAGGCTGTTGACCTAGTTAAGGGCGGCAGCTGGAGTCGTGTAGGGCTTGTGTACCATGATGATGCAGATGGCCTTTCTTCCGCTGCAATCCTGTTAGATGCCTTGAGGAAGATAGGCTACCAGCCGACTACCATATGTCTAGAGAGGCTAAGCTTGAGTGCTCTTGAGCTACTTCATAAGAGAGCTTTTGACCTACTCATCTATGCTGATCTAGCCTCTCCTCATGCCAGCCTCATTGAGGAGATGATGCCTGATGAGGCTATCGTCATACTTGATCACCACAACACTGATTACTCAGGTAGGCGTATAGCAAACATCAACCCTGAGCTCTATGGTTTTCAGGGTGAAGTCGATGCTAGCGGGAGCATTGTGGCTTACATATTTGCTAAGGAGCTGGCTGGGGCTTCTCTTCCTCATGTGGCTCTCGTCGGAGCACACGAGTTACCTAAGATGGATGGCTTCTTCACCAAGATTGTCCTCAAGGAAGCGTTATCTACTGGTGCTGTAGAGAGGTCTGGTAAGCAGCTGGTGTCTGTAAGCTTAGGCTCCTCTCTTTCAAAGGCTTTTTCAACGCTTCAAGTCCTAGGCTCTGTGGGGTACTATAAGGGAGGCCCTGAGGCTGGAGTCAAAGCTCTTCTAGAGGGGTTCAGTAGCGATGTCAATGAGATGGCTGAGGCTTTAAGAAGTGAGCGTAAGAAGGCATTTAAGAGGCTCACAGCGATCTTAGCGAGAAAGGGACTGTCTTCAACCGAGAACATACAGTACTTCAATGCTGGCAGAGCCTTTAGAGGGATGGGAAGTAAGGTTATTGGAAGCTTCTGCTCTATGCTCTCTAACTACAGGCTGGTTGACCAGAGCAAGTATCTGCTTGGGCTCATGGAGCTGGAGCCACAGATCCCCGGGCTTGGAGAGCATGGTAGAGATCTCATGAAGGCTTCCATGAGAGCCCCCAGAGGCCTCAGGAGAGAGATAGAATCCGGAGGCAAGCCTCCTATAAGCTTAGTGATCTCATCAGCAGCTAGAGCCGTCGGAGAGCTCGGTGACGGCCACGACTATGCAGGGTCAGCTATCCTTCCAAGAAGCACTCTCTCTAAGTTCCTAGATGAAGCTGAGCAAAGGATAGCTGAATGGAGCATGGGAAAAGGTTTTCAGCACTAGCTACATGAGCATGTCATGGGGTACAGACAGGCATATGAAAGGGTTTTTAAGCTCCTAGAAGAGCATCACAGATGGTTCGATAATGTTATCCCTCTGATAGCTAGTGAGAATATAGTGAGTCCAGCTGTAAAGGAGGCCATGATCTCTGACTTCGGCCATAGATATGCTGAAGGCTGGCCTGGTGAACGTGTCTATGCTGGCTGTAAGCTCATAGATAAAGTCGAGCTTCTCTGCATAGACCTGATGAAAGAGCTGTTTCGATGTAGGTATGCTGATGTCAGGCCGACGTCAGGTGTAGTTGCCAACCTGGCCATCTACACAGCCTTCACTAAGGCTGGAGACACCATGTTCGCCCAGTCGATACCAAGCGGAGGCCACATATCAATGGGGCCTGACATAGGCAAGACTGGCGCTAAAATCGGTGGAACTGCAGGGGCTGTAGCTAGGCTCAAAGTGGAGTATCTGCCCTTTGATGAAGAGAACTTCACCATAGACGTGGATCGAGCCACTAAGGCCATCGAGGCTAGCAGGCCTAAGCTCATAATGCTCGGAGCAAGCGTATTCTTATTCCCTGCACCAGTCCGCGAGCTATCTGAGGTGGCGCATACTGTCGGAGCTGTAGTCAACTATGATGCAGCTCACGTAGCAGGGCTGATTGGAGCAGGGCTTTTTCAGGATCCTCTAGGTGAAGGCGCTGACACCGTCAGCATGTCTACACATAAGACGCTACCTGGCCCACAACATGGTGCTATAATAACCAATAGCGAAGAACACTTTGAGAAGATAAAGAAGGCTGTTTTCCCAGGTGTAACCAGCAATCACCACCTCCACAATGTAGCTGGGCTGGCTGTTGCTCTAGCTGAGATGCTTGAGTTCGGAAAGGAGTACTGTAGCCAGATCATAAGGAATGCCAAGAGGCTCGCTGAAGCTCTATGTGGAGAGGGCTTTAAGGTAGTGGGTGAGAAGAGAGGCTTCACAGAGAGCCATACCGTGCTAGTAGACGTATGGGAGCATGGGAATGGAGCCTGGGCTGAGAGAGCTCTAGAGGAGGCTGGGATCATAGTGAACAGGAACCTGCTCCCATGGGACATCCGGCTTGGGAGGGGCTTCAGAGAGCCTGGAGGGATAAGGCTGGGAGTTTCTGAGGTAACTAGGCTTGGCATGAAGGAGAGCGATATGGATGAGATAGCTCGCTTCATTAGAGAGGTTATAATCGATAAAAGGGATCCGAGAGAGGTCTTCCAGAAGGTATCTGAGTTCAGAAGGGGGTTCAGGAGCATACACTACTGCTTTGAGAGCGGGAGGCTAGCTTATGAGTACATAAAGCTCAGACTACATAGCTAGCTGCCATAGTATAAGCTAGCATAATAAGTGGAGTAGCTAGCACCCCTCTTTTGCTAAATGAGGAGGATGCAGCAAGCATTAGCCACGTGTATGGGGCTATTTTGGGAGCTGGCAGAGAAGCTAGCATCGCTGACACAATGCCCTTCACTTTTCCTTCACGTAGATACCAGGCTGGATGAAGTAGGGCTAGAAAGTACACGTACATGTATGCTCCAGCCTTCAGGTTTATGGTGGATATGAGGGCTGATGTAGTCATTAGCAGCTTACAGTCTCCTCCACCAAGCCCAGCTGAGAACAACGCTAGTGAAGGTGGGATTGTAGCTAGCAGGTATGCGAAGCCCCTACAGCTGCCACTAGTGTATGATAGTGCTGCTAGTATCGCTAGCTCAGCAGCTATGGCCGCGTTATACACCTTACCATAGATCAAGTCTGTTACTATAGAGCATGCTATTGGAATGCAGCCTAAAGCTAGCAGCATGTTCAGAATACCACCCAAAAGAGGAGGTACCCCAAGAGTGCCCCCAAGACTGTAGCTAGCAGAGACCTAACTATGCTAAGCTGGCAGAGCCTTGACAGAACTACAATATTAACCCCCATGACAGCTGCTAGAGCATACCAAGGTGTACTTTGGGCGGCTCTGAGCACGCTGGCTCCTGCCAGTACATCCCTAACTCTGAGAAGCCCTATAGATGAGGCTGTCAGGAGAGATAGCAGGAGAAGCGCTCTCCTATGCATCTCTCTAAGAGAAGATGCTAGTTTCCTAGCGATCACAGCCTCACTAAGCAACATCATGTGGAGCTCTCTGATGTTCCTGCTTAGCTCTTCTAAATCTACTCTGCTTAGGAGGAGGAGCCTGAGGATCTTCCCTCTCGTAGGAAATGTCTCCTCCAACTTTGCCGCAAGCTCCTCCACCGTATACTCTCCTGAGCTAGCTCTTCTGGCTGCCTCCTGAACCAGCTCCTTCATATACCCTCTATACTCTCTGCACCCCTCTACCAGAGCAGCATACAGGCTTCTACACTTTCCCATATGTGATGCTGTCCTCTCTATGATCTCTGCTAACCCAAGGATCTCGTCTACATCTGGAGTCTCCCATATGAACCTCCTACTCCTCAGCCTCGGTCCTGCTCCAGTACTCAAGTACACCTACCTCCATAGTGAAGGCTGATATGGCTGCTACCAGCATGTGGCTGCCACTAACTCTTCCAAGCGCAAGGAGCATCAGCAGCATGAGGAGTAGGAGGTAGTTTCCTACTACAGCAAGTGATGCTGCACTAAGGTAGGCAGATATCTTCTCACTCACCTCTATGGCTACAAGCTCTCTTATGTAGCCTAGCTTCTCCTGCTTGCCTAGTGAAGAGAGCACTGCTATCCTAGATGGGAGTACAGGGACTCTTTCAGCATACTCTGAAACTAGCTCCTGTAGAGGCCTACCCCTCAGAGCTTCAGCCTTCAGCTTCCTGAGATCAGCTGCATATGGCTCTATACCAAGAGCTAACACTGCGTTTAGTGCTGAAGGTACTCCTCTCTCTAGCCCAGTTAGGTAGGTGAATGCGAAGGCGTATGCTGACGTCAGATAGGATAACTCTACCCTCTTAGACGCAGCCCTCTCAAGAGCTACAAGGAGAAGCCTAGTAGCAAGTATAGCTGCTGAGAGAGCTGGTACAGTAGCTGCTGTTGCCGTGAGCAGCACGAGGAATAGAGCATCCACCTTTCTCAACCGTCATCCCCATAGTAGGCTTGTCTTACTGCTCTAGCACACTCGATGTTGGGTAGCTCTCCTCTCTTTAGGATCTGAAGCATCTTCTCTACAACACGCTCTCTACCTTTAAGGTCGGCTCTATTCCTCTGGTAGACTGTAGCTACCCTACGTGCTCCCCCATTCTTCTCCATGGTGACAACGACATCCACTTTATAGGGGTCAAACTGCCTATTCCATCTAGTCCACTTCTCTCTAAGCTCCTCAAGCGACCTAGCATGAGTTGTTGCCATCACCTGAAACCCGCTCTCCACTGCTGTAAAGAATGCATCTACATGCATCTGGTGTTGCAGTTCACCGAGGAAGACAACATCTGGGTTCCTATGAAGAAGCTTGATGACCTCCTCCCACTTCCCACCTTTATCCCCGCTTTCAGCTGGAGGGACCACATATATGTGGTGCTTTTTCCCATATCTGCTCATGTCTTCTATCTCTCTGCTCCCCTCTATGCTAATTATCCTAGCAGAGGGGTCTGTGAACACGAGAAGCGCATTGCACAGTGTAGTTTTTCCGCTTCCCGTAGGCCCAGCTACAAGGATATTCGCTCCCGAAGCCAGCGACTTAAGCATCTTTGCAGCGTCAAGATAGCTTATGCTACCTATGCTAATCAGTGTTGGTAGAGACATGAGCTGCATGCTAGTGAGGTTTCTGATGTCTACTGACGGTTCTGCCAGAGGAGCCCCGTCTACAGTTATTCTGAGCTTAAAATACCTTGTTTCAATGCTTGTTTTAAGTGAGGGGCTTTTCTCGTCAAGCCAGCTATAGGGGTCTAGCTCAGCTATAGAAAGGATCCTATCATAAAGCTCCTTTGTCAGCTGTACCCTAGTATCACATCTCCCTAGGTGTATGTGGTCAAAGTACAGTGTGTGCCCAAGCGTCCCATAGACCTCTGTAACCCTAGGGTTTGCTATTAGCGGATAGATTTCATGTAGCCTAAAGTGCATCATGACAGCTTCAAGCGCTACCTCTCTAAACCACTCATAACCTGCCAGCTTGCGGAGAGCTTCCCCGATAGCATGTACTCCCAGCTCTATTGCATCACCTAGGCTTCTCCCGCTAGGTGGGCTCTCAGAGAGAAAGCGTAGGCAAGCCCTGAGCGCCTCAGCTTGCAGCATGCTACGAGCTTTCTCCCGGAAAAAGGCATATACTCTCCCTCCCCTCCTCACATAGCTTACCTCAGTAAACTCAACTTCCTCTGTCCTCAACACCTCCTCCGCAGGCTCCCATATACGGAAGCTCATCGAATTCACTGCTCTCCAAACTTCAAGAAGGCTGGCACATAAGCTGCAAGACTCAGCATGCCTGCAGAAGATACAGGCTAGATTAGCTAGCTTGCTTCCCTCCACAACACGCCCGATCACGTGCCTACAGTGGATGCTACGCAGCACTCTGCAGTCTGGTGGGGCCTTAGCCATGTTCCTCATGGATTTTAGCACTGACCTAGCTAGGGTTCTCGCCTGATTCTCATCCTGAAGCTCAGCCTTAAACCCATTTAGACTAGAGCATGTCTGCTGTGGAAGGTATAGGCATACTTCCAGTGCAGCCTTGACAGCCAAGCAGTTAGCGTATCTGCTGCAACCTTTTGAAGGCAGTCTCTCCATGCCTAGCTCTATCATCAGCTATATCACACCCAGAAACAGATTTACTATCCGAGATTCAGATGTTCGGGGGATAAATCTGTTCACGGCTATACTGACTATGGGGATGAGTTGCAGGCTAGAAGATTTTTCTCACTTATCAAGGATTTCATCAGAGATGAGAGGGGTGTGAACGAAGTGGTAAGCGAGGCTCTCTTACTGACATCAACTGTGGCTCTGTTTTTCATACTGATAGTAGAGCCCATCAAGGGGATAGCATCATTCCTAGACTCCCTCATGAAGGCAGCGTCTGAATCAGGGTCGAAGCTGCTGGATACGCTATCCGGTGGGCTGAAAGATATCTGGAGCTGGCTCTCAGGTGGGTAACAGCTGCTTAATAAGGGTGGTGGAACAGCTCTAACAGATAGGCTTGAGGCTGAGAGTAGGTGTCATAGCTGAGTCAGATAGCTGCAGGTCAGCTATTGATGAGCTCATGCTTAGAGCTCAGGAGATAGATCCCTTCATCACATTTTCTTTTGAAAAGCTAGAGGAGGTAGACGTCCTAGTTGCATTCAGTGAGAGCAGCTTTTCACTAAAGAATGCTCCAGATACGCTTCCAGTGATACCAGTGAGCATAGGAGGGATAGGCAGCATAACACGAGCAATAGAGCTCGTCAGAGAGCATCCTCAAGCACGTTTCCCATGGTACATAGACAAGGTTGGAAGGAGGACAGTGGAGCGGCTAGTGTCGCTTCTCAGGATTGCTGGATCCATCCAAAAGCTTTCTCATCCATTCTACATGATAGGCTATGGCAGACAGCAGCTCCCTTCCAGTATAAGAGTGAAGCACATCACAGTAGACAGCCTGCTAGAAGCCTATGAAGAGGTTAGCATGCAGGAAGCTGAGCACATGGCGGAAAAGTGGAGAAGCCAAGCGATGGGTATCCTAGATGCTAGCTGGGATCTAATGGTAAAATCTGCTAGGGCATATATTGCTCTAAGAGAGCTTTTAGGCACCAAGCTGCAGCTGGGAGCTCACATCGAATGCAGCAGAGAGCTGATAGGCTCTCTAGGCGTAGCTCCCTGCCTTCCAGTAGCAGTCTTGAATGAGGAAGGAATACCTCTCGGCTGTGGAGAGGAGGCTTCAGCATCTTTGCTTTTCTCAATAGCATCTAACCTGAGGGGGAAGCCATGTTGGATGCCTCACATATCCTCTGTAGACTTCGATAAAAGGCAGCTAGTGGTCTCACACTGCACAATACCAATAAGCTTAGTAGGTGGCCTAGAGTTCTCTGTATTGAGGACCCATGCCAGACATAAGCTAGGTGTCTCTCCAACTGGAGACATAAGGCTTGGTAAGGTGACTATCATAGCGCCTCTTCGCTGTGAGGGAGCAGCTATAGCAGAGGGTAAGGTGATCCAGTCGAACATGATGTTCACAGAGCTATGTAGAGCTCAAGCCGTGGTATCAGTGACCTGCCCCATAGAGCTCCTACTCCTGCATGATCCACTCAAGCACGTGATATTAGCATCTGGCAACATAAAGTCTGGGCTTAAACTTCTATTGAAAGAGCTTCACCTACCCTTAGCTGAGCTATAGGACTCCAGCATCCCAATAAACCTATAGACTAGCTTGGCAACGGTCATACCACAGCTTGCATGGGGGAGCATACAGGAGAGCTCAGTGAAATCGGCAGCGACCACATAGCATCTCCTCAGGATGCATGCCAAAGCATGCTCTGCTTCTCTGAATGAGAGCCCATCTGGAGAGGGGCATCCTACACAGGGCAGCACGCTGGGGTCTAGCGCATCTAGGTCAAAAGACAGGTAGATAGCTTCACCAGCCTCACTTAGGGCCTCAGATAGCTTCTCCATGCCATCTAAGAGGTCCCATCTCCATATGACCTCTACCTTCCCTTCTTCCCTAGCATATTCAGCTTCGTCATAGCTAGCCTCTCTACATCCAACTATAATAACCCTATCAGCATGCTCTAGGACTCTCCTAGCAGTACAGGCATGGCTGTATCTACTCCCTCGATATGAGTCCCTCAGATCTAGATGTGCATCAAAGATCACAGCTGCAACCTCCCTATAAGCTCGCTTAGCTGCGGCTGCTCCTCCAACAGCTATAGTGTGCTCTCCTCCAATGAGTATTGGGATACAGCGATCAGCTATCACCTGATAGCATAAGTCCTCTATGGCTCTGATAGCTTCTACTGGATTACCAAGTGGAAGCTCTAGATCACTAGCTGTTGCTATACCTGCCTCAGCTGGCGTCACCCCTAGCTTAGGATCATATAGTTCAAGCTCCTCTGATGCCCTAAGCACCTTAAAGGGCCCCTCTCTAGCTCCAGGGTGGAAGCTGGCAGTCGAGTCATATGGTACAGGTACTATAACATATCTTATACTATCATACTCATATCCTGTGAGTCCAGCAAAAGACAGCGTGTTAGGCCTTCTATGTGCTCCCATCCCCCTCCACCATGCTAAGGAGGACTCTTGCTCCTTCTGGCATGCCTACAGCTACGATCAGATCTCCCCTCTTAACCACGTAGTTAGCTGGCGGGTTTACTATCCACCTTCCTCCTCTCTTGACTGCAACAATTCTCATCCCGCTCTTTTCTTCAATACCTGATTCCGCTATCCCTCTCTCATCTAGATACGAGCCATGTCTAACTCTAGTTAGGATAGCAGTCTCCTCTGCTTCTCTGAAGACTATTTTAAGTACTGGGTGAGCTGTTATCCTGTCTATAACAAGCTCAGCTAGGCTTGCTGCTGCATCGGCGATGCCCTCAGAGGCTATTGCTACCCTAAGAGCTGGAGGTAAGCTGCTTGCCAGGTCAGCTCCAGCCACCTTAAGCACTTCTCTCTCAAACTGTGTGTAAAGCCTATCCACTTGCTCTTCTAGCTTGATGACTTCTCTAGCTATCTCGATGTTATCATATATCAGAGCTGTGTAAGCTAGCTCAATCATGCTCTCAGAGATGTCTTTCATCCTCCTTAAGATGTTCCTTATGACTGGTAGATCGACCATTCCAAGAGGCCCCTGGACCACGATTTCTCCTCCAAGTGCTGCGCTTGCCTCCCTAACCCCCTTTGCTGTTCCCTTCAACAGAAGCTGATCTCCTTCCTCGATAACCTCGTCAGCATCATAGTCAAATATCCATGTCCTCCCTCTTCTTATAGCTAATACATCACACCCACCTAGGATGGGTGGGTTAAAGAGCTCAGCTAGCCTCTTGCCTACAAGCTTAGATCTACTGCTCACTGTAGCTATGCTAGTCACAATCTCAGATTCCTTAAGTGCCTTAACAAGGTAGAGAGGCAGAGGGCCTCCTGCCATAGCAAGCTTAGCTATGTCTGCAGCTGCGTTAGCTATCTGCATGGAAACATACCCTACCTCTAGTAGTGTGGTGAGAGACCTCACCTCTTCTCTTCTACGCGCACTTCTGGCAGCAAGGAGGATAGCTTCAAGCAAGTCGTCTCTCAGGTCTCTTACCTCATTCTCTAGCTCAATGACTTCTCTAGCAAGCTCTACATTCCTAGATAGAAGAGAGGCGTATGCTAAGCTAACAACATAGGATGCTGTATCTTTAAGCTCAACCAGTATCTCACGGACAGATCTCCTTTCGCTCAAGAGGCCTCTACCATCCTAACCCTCTATTTAAATTACTCCCATGGAGAGCATAATATTGCTCAACTAGCATCTTAAGGCTCCTTTGATATGGAGGCTCAGCTATCCCAAGCTCGGTTACTATACCTGTGATCAGTTCTGGTGGCGTCACATCAAAAGCATAGTAGACTGCATTAACTCCCTCTGGTGCTATCCTCTTGCCTGCAAAGTACAGTACCTCATCTGCGCTCCTAGTCTCAATAGGCATGTTCTCTCCGCTTACCTTAGGGTCTACTGTAGACATAGGTGAGCAGACGTATAGAGGTACTGAGTGCCTATGTGCCATGACTGCAAGCGGATATGTCCCGACTTTATTTGCGACATGCCCGCTGATAGCTACTCTATCTGCTCCAGTGAGTACTATGTCGACGAGTCCTCTCTGCATCAAGATGCCCATGTGGTTATCTGGAGCTATTGTGACCTTAATCCCGCATCTACTTAGCTCCCATGCTGTGAGCCTAGCTCCCTGAAGGTAAGGTCTAGTTTCAAGGACAATAACCTCAAAGCTCTTACCTCTCTCATGTGCTGCATACATGGGGGCTGTAGCTGTCCCATAGTATGAGGTTGCTAAAGACCCTGCATTGCATATCGTAAGAACTCTAGCTCCCTCCTCTATGAGCTGCTCGCCAGCTTTACCTATCCTCCTATTTGCCTCTTCATCTTCGTGAGCTATCTTGAGAGCCTCCTCTACTATAGCCCTGGTAGCGTCTTCGCCAGCATTACAGGCTTCCTCTGCTCTCCTGAGGACTCTACTGACCGCTCCATAGAGGTTATATGCTGTAGGTCTAGTGGAAAGCAGAGTCTCAGCTGTCTTCTTGACGGCGTCAAGAATATTCTCCCCCTGAGAGTTGACAGCAGCTAAAGCAAGCGTCATAGCTGCTGCAACACCTATAGCTGGGGCACCCCTTATCTCCATCCTGGATATGGCTTCTGCTACTCTCTCAGGGCTGCTTGTCTCAACATACTCAAGCTTATCAGGCAGCTTAAGCTGATTGATGAATCGAACTCTGCCATCCATCCACTCAATGGTTCTAGGTAGCTGCTCTCTCATGCACATGCTCAGCCTAGAGACAGCTGCTAAACTTCTTAAATATGCTGTTCATTTAAGGTGATCCCATTGAGACTTCTCGTATTTGTTGGAACTAGACCTGAGATAGTTAAGACCGCACCGGTACTCGAGAAGCTTCAGATGCATCCTGAGATTGAATGGGCGCTCTGCTATACAGGCCAGCATTACGATAGAATGCTGAGAGATGCTATTCTATCAGACTTTAACTTAGGAGAGCCAGACTTCGACTTAGAGGTGGGTTCAGGCTCTCATGCCTCCCAGACAGGAGAAACCATGGTGAAGGCAGAGCATGTAATATCTACCTTTAAACCAGACCTATGCCTGGCTCAGGGAGACACAAACTCAGTGCTGGCAGCAGCAATAGCATCTGTTAAACTAGGTATTCCATTTGCGCACATAGAGGCAGGTCTCAGAAGCTTTGACATGACGATGCCAGAGGAGGTGAACAGGAGGATAGTAGACTCGATATCCTCTCTGAACTTTGCTCCAACAGAGAGAGCTGCCTTAAACCTCCTATATGAGGGAGTCCCCCCCTCATCAGTCTATGTTACAGGGAACACAGGCATAGATGCTCTAGTAAAATACCTAGATAAGGCTAGAGAGGAGTCTGATGTCATAGAAGACCTAGGTCTGAGTGAAGACATGGCTATAGCTACTATAACAGTTCATAGGCCAAGCAATGTGACTAAGCAGGCTCTGGAGAGGATCCTGGCTGCAATAGAGCAGCTAGATGACCTGATATTCCTATTTCCTGTACACCCTAGGACGCAGGAAGCTCTAAAGGCGCAGGGCCTCTGGAAGAGAGCCAAGAAGATAGAGCACCTATACTTGCTAAAGCCTCTAAGGTACATAGACTTCCTAAGAGTATTACAGGCAAGCATGCTTGTACTGACAGACTCAGGAGGCGTACAAGAAGAGGCTGCTGCAATAGGGATCCCATGCATAACCTTGAGAAGGAACACAGAGAGGCCGGAAACAGTGGAGCTAGGAACCAATATCCTAGTTGGATGTGCTACAGAGAAGATAGTCAGTGCTGTGAGGAGGATAATATATGACCCTGATATCCGGGAGAAGGCAAGAGAGCAGCCTTGTCCATTTGGAGATGGGAAGGCAAGCGAGAGGATTGTCGAAGTTCTCATCACTAAAGGAGAGGAGATGGAGCTTAGATCACCATCCTTCTACAAGTCAGGTGCACCATTATTCAAGCTGATAGAAGTAGATACACATCTAGCCCCTACAGTAGGTGAGATACAGGAGATGGGTGTCACAGTAACCTTAGTTTACACACGGGGAGGGGATCCTGAGATCCCACGTGTGTCGCGAGAGCTTCTGCCTGGAGAGAAGGTGAGGGTTCTCGGTGAAGCAGATGCTATAGAAGCTGTGGAGAGAAGGCTAACATGCAGGTCTTCTGAAGGAAAGGATTAATATGCTGATTCCCAGACTGACTTGGTGATTAAGTCTGAGAGCTCTAATCTTAGCTCTAGCTACTATACTACTACAGGTATCGCCTGTACAACAGTACACCATCACAGGTGGGTTCACGAGAGAATCCTATCATCCACTAGAAAACATACAGTGTGTGATGTACCTTAGAACCCGGGAGGGTGAGGCTGTCTCAGGGGTAGCTCTACTAGCTACTCTCTATGCTCCAAATGGGACTATAGTAGATGAGAGCCTCATCTATGTGACTCTAGGAGAAGCCACGTACACATATAAGCTTCCAATCTCCTCCTCACAAGGTGTATGGAAGTTAGAGGTCAGAGTAGGATCACAGCTGCTAGCTACATACTACTTCAGAGTTGAAGTGCCTCCCATAATTTTGATCCCCTCATCGATGCCATATGAGATCCCTATAGGGTCAAGGATCCCTCTAAGCTTCAAGCTAGCAAACACTATCAACAGCTCTATAGCTGTCAGCATCAAGATGACAGTATTCTCAGGTGATAGATTGATACGTACGTCTCAAATAGATACAGTACTGCCTCCAAGCTCCATTACAGACATAGATTCTCCTGAGCTCCAGATTGTAACCTCAAACTGGAGTGCTGGCCCATATGATCTGCAATTAGAGATTTCCGCTGGCAACATAACCCTAACAGCTACCCATCGAGTGTTCCTAGTGCAGCCTAAAATCTACTCTAATGTACAGCTGAGGAACAAGACTACAGGCTATCAGTTGCTAGTCACAGTAGCACACGAGCTATCTACTCCCATAGGCATAGAAGTCCTATGGAGTATCCCAGAGGCTAGTGTATCTGGAAGAAAGGCTTTCACAGCTCTTCCACTAGCAGAAACATCTGAGGAAATCCCTCTAGAGATAGAGCTCCCCCCTCCAGGTTCATATAGGGTTAAGGTAGTAGTGCGGGCTGATGGGAAATACCTCAATACGACTTGGCTGGAAATAAGCGTGCTCAGAAAGCTGCTGATTGAAGTAGCTCTGCAGCCAGCTAGAATAGCTAAAGTGAAGGTGCTTGACGCCATATCTAGAGAGCCTGTCAGAGGAGCTGAGGTTGTAGCCAGATACTCCAATGGGACGACCATAGTATACTACACTGACAGCAAGGGCACAGTCTACATGCCAGTGGCAAGTGGCTTACATAACTTAACTGTGTCTAAGAGCGGCTACATGCGTTCAGCTATCACATTCACTGTAGCTCCCTCTCCTAAGCCTTCTCCTACACCTACGATAACACCACCTACAGAGCTAACACCTACAGCATCTCCTAGAGAACAGCTATCACCGCCGTCAGCTAGCACACTACAGCCAGAAGGAGAGGAGGGAATCAAGGCTGCTACAGTCATGATGCTTGCTACAATGTTAGCTGTTGTCATAGCCATAGTTGCATATGCCATAAGGCTCAGGAGGAAGAAAGCGATAGAGGAAGCTATCAGAGAAGTCCCTGAAGTCTAGCTGACTCTCCATATCCCAATCCTAGCAAAGGGGCTTCCACCACGGCAAGTGAAGCATGCCTGCTCCAGCCTACCTGATCTAATGCCATCTAAAACCTGCTTTACTCCCTCGAAGTCATAGTCTATCTGTAAAACCTCCTTGATAGCTTCATCAAGAACTGGCGTACCATAGAACATGTCAAACAGCCTGATAGGCGGCAAGTCGACAGCACTTACCTCCCTGTCTATGGCGCCAAACCTCTTAGCTACGTTAACAAGTCTCCTCCTAAGAGTAGGCAGATCAGGTTGGCTAAGCAGCAACTCCTCTACGCTACTCAGATCAGCTCTCTGAAGAGAATCGACAACAAGCTTACATGGGATAGCTGGAACTAAATAAACTCTATATGGGTCTACAACGACCCTTACATCAGCTCTGAAGTCACGTAGCATCCACCTGAGCATGTCTCCTAGAGCTCTATTTACGCGTGTCCCAAAGCAGCTGTGTACGACAGTAAACTCTCCAGCTTCCTCTATGACAACTCTGTTAGGAGAGGGTATCTCCATCTCCCTAGTCAGCGCCCATCTAACACTGTTAACTAACTCTCTGAATGCCTTAGGGTCGCAGAATGGGTAGGTCTCTGATAGCTCATCAAGCACGCTAGCTTCGCTTCCCAACCTAACTCCCTTCTCCACCTTCTCTCTCATGGACCCGACTTCTTCAGCTATTTCAAGTGAAACTGGAAGGTCCTCTCCTATCCAGCTAGGTACGACTCCCCCCTCATCACTAGCTGTCTTCAAGACAACCCTATCTCCTCTCACTTCCACAACACGCCATGTACGTCCTCCAATTACCACCCTGCTCCCCTTTCTGCAGTACTCTAGTACAAAAGGCTCATCTAACACTCCAATTCTCCTTCCATCTTCGTCCACAGCCTCAAACGTCTTTATATCTGGTATCATCGAGACACAGTCAAAATAGTACTTGTACAGTGTACTTGCATCTGGTGGCTTTCTAGCTACCCCATCCTTTACAACAGCCAGCTTAGGCCATCTCTCAGCCATGTAGCCAAGCACCTTGAGGAGATCTCTCACACTGAGCCCCCTATATAGATGAGATCTCCTGAGAACTCTGACAGCATATTCTAATGGCACAGCCTTTCTCTCTATGATCAGACCTGCAAGCTGGTGGCATAAGACATCAAATGGAGCTTCGGGAGGAGATTCTGCATCGAGCTCCCCGAGCTTAGCCCTCCTGATTATAGCTGAGGCCTCAAGCGCGTCTTCCCAGCTTGTAGCGAGCACAACCCCCCTAGATGTCGATGTAGGCTTGTGCCCAGACCTACCTACCCTCTGCAGGAACCTAGTAACCTGCCTAGGAGACATGTACTGAACAACTATGTCTACAGTCCCTATGTCTATTCCCAGCTCAAGAGAGCTCGTACACACCAGAAGCCTAACTTTCCCTGACCTAAGCCCCTCCTCTGCTGCAAGCCTCATCTCCTTAGACAGTGAGCTATGATGCACCCCGCTCTCTGAGCTGTATCTGCTCATAGCTGAAGCTATGTATTCTGCCGTAGCTCTGGTATTGGTGAACACTAGAGCTGACCTAGCTCCTCTACAGGCTTTGCTTATAGCTTTGCAGACTTCTCTCTCACCCAGCTCCCCCACCATGATGACTTCAGCTTCAAACTTCTTAACTCCACCCATGTCAACTATCTCATAGCTTCTAGAGCCAAACAGGACCTTAGCAGCCTCGTCCAGAGCACCTACCGTAGCGGAGAGCCCAACAACCTGGAAGTCTCCTGCCAGCTCTCTAAGCCTCTCTAGCCCAGCAGAGAGCTGAGCTCCCCTCTTGTTGAACGCTAGCTGGTGTACCTCATCTACTACAACGAACCTGACAGCAGAGAGCCCTTCTCTGAGCCTTCTCCCTCCCAACATTATCTGAAGGGTTTCAGGGGTGGTTACAAGCATGTCTGGCAGCTTAGCAGCCTGCTTTCTCCTTATACTCTCAGGTGTATCTCCATGCCTCACAGATATCTCAAGTCCCACCACCCTGAAGAGAGCCTGAAGTCTACTGAAAACATCTCTATTGAGAGCTCTAAGTGGCGTCACATATAGGGCTATAGCTCTGCTGGCTTTAGCATCCAGCATCTTACTCGCTATAGGTAAGACAGCAGCCTCGGTCTTACCTGTGCCTGTAGGAGACGACACTAGCACATTCACTCCGCTTAGGACGAGAGGAATGCACCTCTCCTGAACAGGGGTAGGCTCTGATATCCCATAGTCTTCAAGCCAAGCCTTGATCTCAGGTCTAAGCATCCTAAATGCTCCCTTGATAGCCATATAGAGCTCAACTGCTGTTCATGCTAATAAAGCGTAACATCAGCTATACTGCGACCTGATACAGTATAGCTAAAAGTTTAAATCCACCCACATGATCCTAAGCTATAGAGTAGCATTCATGAAATGCTGTCATGACGCTCATACCAAAGTTGTAGGTGATTTGAATGATGGCAGGACAGGGGATCCCTGTCTTAATCCTGAAGGAAGGCACTACCCGAGTTAGAGGTAGAGAGGCTCTAAGGACAAACATAAGTGTAGCAAAGGCTGTGGCAGATGCAGTGCGAACGACACTAGGGCCAAAGTCCATGATGAAGATGCTAGTAGACTCCTTCGGCGACGTAGTGGTCACAGGAGATGGAGCTACTGTCATGAAAGAGATAGAAGTCGAGCATCCAGTAGCAAAGATGATGGTTGAGGTAGCTAAAGCCACAGATCAGGAGGCTGGAGATGGAACAACGACATCAGTCATATTGACAGGCGAACTCCTCAAGGCAGCTGAAGAGCTGATAGATCTGGAAATCCACCCGACACTAATAGTAGAGGCATACAGAAAGGCTGCTAGAAAGGCCCTAGAGGCGATAGAAGAGCTGAAAATCAAGATAGACTGGAGAGATAAGGATGTTCTGAAAAAGATAGCTATGGTCTCGATGGCAACTAAGGCAGCATACTATGCAAGAGAGTACTTAGCTGACCTAGCTGTAGAGGCAATCCTAGCTGTAGCAGAGGAGAGGGATGGGAAAATAGTCGCAGACCTTGACAATGTAAAGATAGAGAAGAAGGATGGCAAAAGCGTATATGATAGCCAGCTGATAAGAGGTGTAGTGGTAGACAAGGAGGTAGTACACCCGGAGATGCCAAAGAGGATAGAGAATGCAAAGATAGCTCTCATACAGGCACCACTAGAGATAGAGAAGCTAGAGTATGACTCAAAGATCAACATAACCTCACCAGAGATGATGAGGAAGTTCAAGGAGAAGGAGAAGGAGATATTAAGGGATATGGTGGAGAAGATAAAGGAGGTTGGAGCAAACGTAGTTTTCTGCCAGAAGGGAATAGACGATGTAGCACAGCACTTCCTAGCTCAGCTAGGCATACTAGCAGTCAGGAGGGTAAAGAAGTCTGATATGGAGAAGCTAGCGAGAGCGACAGGCGCCAATGTGGTAGCCAACATAAGAGACCTGAAGCCAAGCGACCTAGGTGAAGCAGAGCTAGTAGAGGAGAGGATAGTCGGAGAGGACAAGATGGTGTTCGTTGAGGGCTGCAAGAACCCCAGATCCATCTCAATACTGCTTAGAGGCGGGACTAAGCAGATAATAGATGAAGCTGAAAGAACTCTCAAAGACGCACTCTCAGTCGTCAGAAACGCGATAGAAGATCAAGAGATAGTTGTTGGAGGAGGGGCTATAGAAACTGAAGTGTCACTTGCACTACAAGAATATGCCAAGACACTAGGTGGCAAAGAGCAGCTCATAGTAAACAAGTTTGCAAACGCAGTCATGAGCATACCAAAGATACTGATAGAAAACTCAGGCTTCGACGTGGTAACCAAGTCAGCTGAGCTTGTAAAGGCCCACACAGAGGGCAACAAGCATGCTGGAGTAGACCTAGAGACAGGAGAGATAGTGGACATGAAGGAGAAGGGCATCCTAGAGCCTGCTAGAGTAAAGAGGCAAGTGATAAAGTCTGCAGCAGAGACCGCAGAATCTATACTCAGGATAGATGACGTGATAGCTGCTGGCAAGGCCAAAGAGGAGAAGAAGGGCAAAGAAGAATACGGTGGATTCGAGTGAACAGCTGGTGCAAGCTAGGCCCCAAAAGGCTGACAAAATACGAGAAGGTGAAGATTATCACGATAAGAGCTCTGCAGCTGGCTAAGGGTGCTCCTCCACTGCTCAGCGACATCCCTCCTCACATCCGTTCTCCAACTGAGATAGCTGAGAGAGAGCTTGAAGCTGGCGTACTTCCTATAGTAATAGAAAGAGCTACCAAAGGAGGTAGAGTCTGCAGGATTGATGTCAAAGAGCTCCTAAGGTAGCTGGAGAAAAGTTAAAATGCCTCCTCTATGTGAGGTTAATCACCTACCATGAGGTGAGCAGTTTGTCCAGAGGAGAAGTAGGTGTCGTCTACATAGGTAAGAAGCCTGCTACAAGCTATGTCATGGCTACAGTCCTCCAGATAAACCAGGGTGCGAAGAAGGTCGTCTTAAAGGCTAGAGGGAGGTCGATATCTAGGGCAGTCGATGTAGCAGAGATTCTAAGGCTCAAGTACCTGCAGGGGCTTCTGAGGGTCTCTGATATCAGAACAGGGACAGAAGAGATCTTCGATGAAACAGGAGAGAGACGAGGGATTAGCGTAATAGAGATCGAGCTGGAGAGGAAGATTTAACTTAACCTCTCCGCTACCCCACTTTTATTAGACTCTTAGCTAGGTACCTATGCTGCCTCTCTCTCTACTTGTACTTGGCTTAGCTGGGGTAGGTAAGACCTTCTTCACAAAGGCCTTCTCAGAGCTGCTAGACAGCTATGGTGAGACAACATGCCTCGTAAATCTTGATCCAGCAGTCATAGAGGTCCCATATGACCCAGATGTCGACATAAGGGAGTATGTGAGCTATGAGAGTGTGATAAGAGAGTACCAACTAGGGCCTAATGGAGCCCTCATTCTCTCATGTGACATGATCTCAGAGCATCTTAGCAAGCTTGTAAGCGACATAGGAGCCTTCAATGCAGACTACATTGTGATAGATACACCAGGCCAGATGGAGCTCTTTATAATGAGAGAGATCTCCTCCGAGGTCGTCTCATCACTATCCAGGATGTCCCGCATCATTGGAGTATTCCTTGTAAGTGCTCCTGCGCTGATGAAGGTAGACTCCCTCCTAACGAGCTTAGTGATGTCAAAGATAGCTGAGTTCAGGCTGAACATACCAGTGTACACCATAATAAACAAGACTGACCTGCTTAGCGAGGCAGACAGGAGGAGAATTACCCACCTTCTGTCCTCATATGAAGAGCTCAGAGAAGCTGTTCTCTCTCAGGTATTGGAGTCATCTGACCGGTATAAGACCATAGCCATGTCATTTCTGAGGCTCTTAGAGGAGACAGGGCTCCCCTATCCCCTGACTGAAGTCAGTGCTATGGATGGTAGAGGGCTTGAAGCTCTATACTCTACTTTAGACCAAGCATACTTCAAGTAGATTCTCTTGCTCCAAGCCGCCTTCTGACCTCTGAGTACCTGCAAAGAGCCCATGCAGCTGATAGCGCTCTCTCAGGGCTATCATACACTGGTATCCTGCTCTCCTCAACCTTAGAAGACATCATCCTAGTGTAAGGGCCTCCCATAGCACAGCAGATTACAGGCTTCTTAAGGCTCATTGCTCTACCTGATATCTCTCGCATAACGTCGACTATACCTTCATCTAGCGGCGTATCCTGGAAGACAAAGAATGGCATGACTATGTCAACTTCTCTGCTGTTAAGAAGGACATCTAGAGCCTCTCTGAAATCTAAGCTTGTAGCAGACCCTGTGAGGTCAACTGGATTTTGCTCTGACTGGGTGTATGCTGGCAGCCTCTCTCCAAGCTTCTGGAGCGTAGCGTCACTTAGCTCAGCGAGCTTAAGCCTCCACTCGCTGAGCTTATCGAGTGCTATGACGACAGGCCCTGCTCCATTTGTCACAAAGCCCACTCTATTTCCGGGTGGGAGAGGCTGCCAAGCTAGTGCCTTGGCGTAATCAAATAGCTGGTGTATCGTGTCAGCTAGTATTGCTCCAGCCTGCCTGAGTGCTCCAGCTGCCCTCTTGTAGTCTCCAGCAAGCCTACCTGTATGGAACTTTGCTCCAATAGCTCCCTCTCCGCTTCTCCCGACGAGAAGCGCTATGACAGGTTTTCTACCAGCTGCTCTCTTTATTGCTGCAAGAAGCTTCCTCCCATCAGGTATGCTCTCCATGTACATGGCTATAACATGCGTTTCAGGGTCTTTTGTAAGGTACTCTAGCAGCTCAGCTTCTGTCAGGTCACATCTATTTCCAATGCTGACGAATTTGGAGACCCCAAGCTTGCTTTCAGCAGCCCACTCCAACATGGCCAGGCTAAATGTACCAGACTGGGATATGAAGGCAAGAGGCCCCTTACCTGGCCTTAGACACCTCTCAGCTGCCTGAAATAGCGTGTCTAGCTTATTGCTTGAGTTGTATACTCCAATGCAGTTTGGGCCTACTACACGTGCACCATGTGCCCTAGCCACATGGACTACTTCTCTCTCAAGCTTTTCTCCCTCCTCTCCCCTCTCCTTGAATCCTCCTGAAACCACTATTATTCCCTTAGCTCCCTTTCTCACGCACTCCCTGACTACTCTTACTGCATCTTCTGCTTTCACAACTAGGACAGCTAAGTCTATGTTCTCTGGTATCTCCAGGACACTCTTATAGCACTTGGCTCCAAGAATGCTATCAGCTACAGGGTTTACAGCATATACCCTACCCTGGTAGCCATATTCTACTAGGCTCCTAAGAACCTGATATCCTATCTTCCTTGGATCCCTAGAGGCTCCTATCACAGCTATGCTTTTCGGGTAGAACAAGGCCTCTAGAGCTTCACTTTCCTCCATATCTGCTCTCAAGCTAGTAGGCAGATAACATTAAAATAAGTTCTCATGGTGTCAGCTGGGTTGCTGCCATGTCATTGAGCTCAAAGAAGCCTGATGAGTTCAAGCTTCTAGCGGAGATAATGGAGGTCAGAGCTGAGCTGATGAGGGAGCTAGAGGAAGTTCAGCGCAGGGAGAAGCTTCTACGAAAGCTTATAGCAGTTCTGGAATCTCTTGCAGCATCTAAGAGCATTATGACAGCAGATCAGATGCTCATCGAGAGACCCGAGGAGCATACTATACCTGTCAAAAAGCCTGATGGCATCGTCCTTGGAAGGGTTGTAGAGTATGAGAACATGCTTGTTTTCACACCATCTGAGGGTATAGCTCTCAGAGTAGATTCAGAGCCCATAAGAAATTTCCTTGTTGCTAAGGTGCTATATCCCATGAGAGAGGAAGACCTGAGGAAGGCTAAGAGTGGGGAGTTAGATCCCAAGCAGGCTATCGACTGGAAGATAGAGGGTGAAAGAGGGATCTTGAGGAGGATAGTAGTATATAACCTCAGAGACGAGAGGTCCTCTAGAAGAGTGTTGAATGCTATTAGGAGGGCTATAATTGATGCTTCCTCACAGCCTTAAGCTCAACTCTCTTCACAACTCCACCAGGCTCTTCTTCCGCAAATATCTCTGCCTGGAAGGTATAGACTTCAACATCTGGACTATCTAGTATCGTCTCCGGGAGAAGAGCCTTATAGCAGCAGTGTCTAAGGAACTCCATACTATCCCAGCCTTGCTCCACAGCGACTTGAGGCAGGAGGAGGCCGCTCCTCCCATGGTAGCTGACTATGACACCATCTCTGCCTACCACCACCCTCTCTGCATACTCTTCAGCTGAGCTAGCGAAGATCCTACTAGGAAACGTGAGCACACTAACTTCGACAACTACTTCACTAAGCTCCTCTCTAGATAGAGGAGGAAATCTAGGGTCCTCAAATGCTGCTGCGACAGCTGCTCTAGTCACAGCATCTATGAGAGGATATATTGGATAAGGGAACCCTATACATCCCCTGAGCTCCATAGCTGGATACTTGTTAAGCGTGACAAACACTCCTCTCTTCTCTCTTAGCCTACTAGGCGCCTGCTTAACCTCAAGGTACCTTCTTTCACCAAGCCAATACTCTATTGCTCTTCTAGCCAGCTTAACAAGATACTCTCCATCTTCCTCGCTCAGCAACCTGACCTACCTGAATCTGTCTCTTAGCTTCTCTAGGACATTAGGCAGTGTTGTATACTCCATTTCATCTGGACCAAGCCTATGGGGCATGAAGGGACCGTGTCTCCTCATGTAGTCTGCTATCTGATTGCATAGCTCCCTAGCTCTATCAAATGCTGGATCCCTAAATAGATCTGCAGGTCCAAGCAGTTTTCCATCCGACACCTGGAAGCCTAAGGCAACTACCCTCGGTGGCCCATCAAATCTCGTACACCTAGCATCCTGCTCTGAAACTGGCATCAGAGGGCCATAGTGAGATCCTCTCATCCATCCTGCAACTAGATGTGGGAATGCGAATGCCTCCAGCACTTCCCCGACTGCAGGGAGCCCTGCCTGCGCCCTAACTACTGCAACAGGATCATCTTTTCCAACATATCTGCCGGCTATGAGGCTAAGCCTTGTTGTGCTGACTGCTGCAGCAGGCACCCCATTCTTAGAGTATACTTTCCTGATTATGTATCTTCCTGTAGTCCCTATTAAGGCAAGTAAGTCATACATTTCCTCAGGACACTTCAGTCTGACAGATTTACCTTCTACGACGTCTAGAATCTCGAATTCAAAACCGCTATGCATCTTAGGGTCTATAACAAGCCCCGCTGTGTTGAAGGGGTCTGCAAACGCCTTGAAGAGAGGGAGGTTGAATGCGCCAGGCTCTGTCTTGTCTGCCATGAACACAACGACAGGATCTGATGGCCTTTCCTCAAACTCCAGTTCAGCGAAGCCAGGCCCCATCCCCCTCAGGTTTCCTGAGAATGCATCTGACAGTATGTCCTGCCCAGCAGCATAGAGCTTGAGCTCCTTAGCCCTCTTCTCACACTTCTTAAACGTCTTGAATGCCAGCTCATGTATCTCAGGTGACTCTTCTCCTCTTCTATGTGTCATTATGAGCTCAAGGTCGTCTCCACAGTTTGTCACATAGTAGTCTATTATCTTCCCTTCATCAGCTGCCTCCCTTAGCATCGACCTGGCAGCTTCCTTTATCTCCTCTGGAACAACATGGTGGCCTGCTAGGCTCCCTATATCAGCTTTTATCACAGAAACCGTTATTCTACTCATGCTATCACTCTCGAGGAGCCACGCTTATTATCAGCCCCTTTTCAGCTAGGATCCTTCTAAGCTTATAAACAGCCTTATAAACGTCTTCCTCCTTTTTGGCTCCTGTACACACTAGGCTTCCAGAGGAGAACACCAGAAAGACGACGCTAGGGTTTTCCATTCTCAGTATCATTCCAGGGAACTGCTCCGGCTCATATACTGTCCCCTCAAGCTCTACAGATGCTCTCTCAAGATCTACCGTGACATAGAGCTTAGCTGAAGCTACTATGTTCTCAACTTTGATCAAAGGCTTTCCTGTAACTCTTATTCCCTTAGAGTTAAGCATCTCTATAACCTTATTGACAGCTCTAGCTACCGTAGCTGCCGACTTAGCCCCGGTGCAAACGAACTTACCGCTACTAAAGATCAGAAGGGCTGTTTTAGGCTCCTTAAGCTTCAGGATGAGACCCGGAAACTTATCTGGATTGAACGTAGCCCCAGGTATCAGCTGCTCTATTTTATGTAGATCAAGCCTCTGATTTATCACAACAGAGGCAACTACATTTTCTATGTTTATTAAAGGCTCTGGTAAGTCCTCTATCTTGATTTGCTCTCTCCCCCTCACGCTGCTCAACTACCTCACACTAGCTTATTGTATTGACATTCTATAAATACATAGTGGCATTTTATGCAACACTCTTCTCCATAAAAGTGAAAATTTTTATTCAATGAGCTCAGAGGAGAACCTTGCTTTACCCTTCTTCTGTCTCCTCTAGCAGCTCCTCCTCTCTTTCCCTCTTCTCTCTGACTATACTCCACACCACTATACCTGCTATGAGTAGAAGTGCTAGAGTTCTTCCCTCTGTTGTATGAAAGAACCAGAACACATAACCCAGCTTTGGGATCCTGAATGCTACGACTCCAAGTATGTCCTCTATCGTCCTATACCCTGCATCAGGAGCAGGGTTAGCATCACCCTTCGTCTGGTAGTATACGCTTCCATCTTGCGTACGTATGATCTTGACTATCCTATGTACAACAGGCTTGTCACTGAACTTGTATCTGAAAACTATTATGTCTCCCTCCTTAAGGCTGTTTGGGTTGCTGACTCCCCGTACTATGAGCAGGTCGCCCTCCATCAAAGTAGGCCTCATAGAACCGCTTGTGACCACTGTGAATGGAGTTTTAGTCCCGAGAGCATATACTACGAGGATGTTGGTAGCAATGTATATGCTGATAGCAAGCAGGATCACTGAGGCTATGTTCTTAGCTATATGCTTCTGCAGGCTCATATAGCCTTAACCCTCCTCACGATAGGTGGTCTCGCCTTAAATAGGACTTTAGACTGACAGTAGACGCATCTCGCTCTCGGGCTCATAAAGCTTGTCTGGAGCTGCTCAATCGTCATTATCCTCTTGCACTTAGCACATATATAGCTCATGGCTACACCCCCCAACTACCTTTAGCGTGCTCTTTAAACTTGCCTTAAGAAAGTCTCCTCTTAGCCTAGGAGACTACAGCCTAAGCTACGATAAAGTTTTAAACCCTAGTGTAGTATGCTTTAGAGACTGAGGCTGTTGTGGGATATCATGGAGAGATGTGAGATCTGCGGGCTGCCGATAGCGCTCTGCACGTGTAAGACCCGTGAGCTAGAGCTCCAGATAATCAAGATAAGGGCAGAGAAAAGAAAGTGGGGAAAGGATGTAACCATAATAGAGGGGGTTCCAGATGACGACATATATGAGGTAGCCAAGTACTTGAAGTCTAAGTGTGCTTGTGGAGGTACTGTCAAGGAGAATATGATAATACTGCAGGGCAAGCACACGAAGAAGGTCAGGGAGCTCCTTGAGAAACGTGGCTTCCCACCTGAGAGGATTGAGGTCGAGGAATAGCTACTCCTTCCCCCTCCTCCTTTCTGCCACCTCCTCCACTATCACCTTGCCGGGGTAAAGCTTGTTTACAAGCTCCTTGAACCTATTTCTCACAGTTACCTCTGTTACTCCAGCTGCCTGAGCTAGCTCTCTCTGGGTTCTCTTCTCATTGGTCTCCTGGCAAGCCATGTACACTGCTGCTGCAGCTATCCCACAGGGCTCCTTGCCCATTGTTATACCAGCTTCTCTCGCCTTCTTCAGCACCTGATGGGCTCTAGCAGCCACTTCACCTGGAAGCTTTAGCTCTCCACAGATCCTCTCTACGAAGGCCTCTGGTGATGGAGGTGGTAGCTTCAGGTTTAGCTCTCTGATCAGAAGCCTGAAATTCCTTCCGAGATCTTTCTCTGAGATTCCAAATTCTCTAGCTACCTCCTCAAGAGTTCTCGCGACATAGTTTAGTCTTACAGCTATGTACACTGCTGCTGCCATTGTAGCTATCACGCTTCTGCCCTTAATCAGGTCTGCTGCTGAAGCCTTTCTATATATCATGGCTGCCTCCTCTATCACGTGATCTGAGAGCCCTAGACCTGAGGCTGCCCTCTTTAGCTGTGGTAGTGCTGCGCTAACAGACCTCTTTGGCATAGTATCCCTTGTCGCCCTCCATTGGAGGAGAGCTATCTTGCTTGCCTTCTTCCTAATCTCCTGGGGAAGCTTTACCCCCTTGCTATACAGGTCGAACTCTGTCGTTAGACCAAAGCCTACCTTGATAGGTGAGGTTGAAGGCCCTACTCTAGCCCTTTCAGCACTCACTTCGTCATCGAACTCTCTCCACTCCTTCCCACTATCTATGAGGTTCTCCTCTATTACTCTACCACATCCCATACAGACAGCTTCTCCACTACCTGCATCTATTACTATCCTATCACTACCACAGTATGGGCACTTCTTAGGTATCTCACCTATGAGCTCTCGCATACTCACCAAAAAAATTAATATAAGGTTATATATAAATCTTCCGTCGATGATTTATAACTGTTCCTAGAAGTTTAATAACATCCACATCGCCACCGCAGCTGCTGCTCCAGCAGTAGACATCAGTAAGTTGACAACATGGTTATTAACCACCTTATAGCCTCTATGAAGCCTAGCAGGTCTCCCACAGTGGTGCCTCCTCTCAGTAAACTTCCCACATACCCTACAGACATAAACCCCCTGTAGGGTTGCGCCTATCAGGCTATCCACCATAGAGCCGATGGCGCCAGCGAGACCTACACAGAGTGCTGCAAGCTTGCTCTCTGGTATCACTCTAAGCCAGTAGGCCATAGCTCCTAGAGACAAGGGTGCAGCAAACGCTGTGAATGTCCCCAGTGGAGAAACTCCTCCAGGATAGCCTGGAGGAACCTTAATCCTCAGTGAGGTTATTAGCCTCGGAGGTGAGGGGTTCAAGACACCAACTTCATTGCTGAGTGTATCTGATAGTGAAGCTCCTACAGCTCCAACGAAGGCTAAGGTTGCTATGCTTCCTCCATGGAAGTATTCTGCCACTGCAGTTAAGGCTGGTATAAGCCCATTCGCTAGGACATTCTGCCAGGATCTAGCTCCTCTCTTAAACTCTGCAACCCCCTTAGCTGCTTTAACCTCATACTTGTAATGTGTGAAGAATCCTGCTACAAAGTGGAATGTAGCTAACAGTATGAACATCCTCCAGCTACCGAATACTATTACACTAGTCCCAACAAATATGCCTGCTATAACACCGCTTACATCAACTAGCCTCCTCTTATAGCTTAGCAGCCCTAAGAAAGATGTAACTAAAAGCCCCTCTAAGGCTCTAACTGCTAGCAAGGCTGATCAGCAGGTACCCGAAGGAAGCTATTTATAACTTTAGCCTATGAAGCAGTCTTCACGTTTTTCCTCTAATGTACTCGCTGAAGTCTATCGTACGCCCTTCTCTCTGAATTCTTATCTTGGTCTCCTCTCCAGTAAGCTTCCTTCTGATAGCCTCAATAGCATACCTGTCAAATACCACCCTAAACCCATAGATCCTACCTATCTCCAGCATGACATCCTCTATTTTCCTCGCAAGCTCCGGGCTACTACTTCTAAGAGCTTCAAGTTTCTCAGCTCCATCCCGCGTAGTGATGCTGGATATGAGTCTAGCTCTCTCCTCCTCTCTTCTTCTCCTCCTCTCCTCCTCCTCTCTTGCTACAGCTATCCTCCTCTGCATTTGAGCCAGCTTCCTCAACTTAGCTAGCAGCAGCTCACTCTCCAAAGTCCTCACCTGCCTGTGCGGGGGGTGGGATTTGAACCCACGAACCCCTAAGGGACAGGATGCCTCACCACCCAGATCTTAAGTCACACCGCCATAACGGCTCCTGCGCCTTTGTCCAGGCTCGGCAACCCCCGCATTCACCTATACTCTCTAAGCTCTGGGATAAAAATGTTATCTTAGGTATTCCCTCTCACCTATGCCTTAGACTGAGGCCAGCTCAGGAAAAAGTATAAAGATGCCAGCAGCTAGGAGTCTCAATACCATCATGTTAAAGGTGTCATGTTTTGATCAAGATGATAATGTCGCTTGCTCTACTAGCCTTTATAGCGCTCCTTCCTCAGCAGGCTGAGGCAACTATCTCTAGGCTCGAGGTGGAGTTGCTTATTCCTCCAGCAGACGCGCCAGTTACCATAGTAGTCTCAGGGCTCGTGTCGAATAGCGGGCAAGTTCCAGTAAGATCTCTGGTTTTCCCAGTCATACCCCCTGAGGCTCTCAGGAAGTACAGGGTAAGCGAGGTTATTCCAGAGCCTATAGGAGGTGAGCAGAGGTATACAGTTAAAGTCATAAGCAATGTCTCTGGATTCCGTGACTCCGTGATGTTAACTTTCCAAGACAGTATTCCTCCTGGATCAAGCAAGGAGTTCAAGTTCAAGATGTTCGTTTATGCTTACAGGCGCAATGTCAGAGTCGGCGTCCTCGAAGGTGAGAAGCTCTATGTGTCCTATGAGTTCTTCTGCCCAAACGCCTCTGTCAACAGCCTTCTGATAAAGTTCGTCCTCCCAGAGGGATACATGGCGAAGCAGATAGTCGAAGCTCTCCCCATATACTTCCCGACACCAAACAGAACAGAGTTAAACATTTGGTCCGGTAAGATGACCATAGAGTGGGGCTTCAGCCATCTAGATCCAGGCCAGAGAGTCTCTGTATCAGCTTCTATCGTAGCAGGTGAGGGGACTAAAGCCCCTCTCCTAGCAGCAGGCATAGCTGCAGCTACAGTAGGAGGTATGATAGCAGCTTTACTTCTCATGAGAATTAGGAGGAGAGGTAAGGGCCCCAAGGTAGCCCGCATGGATCTGCTTACTGAAGACGAGAAGGCTATTCTGAGAGTGGTGCTTGATGCTGGGGGATCTATGCTGCAAAAGGAGCTCCCAGAGGCAACAGGCTTATCTAAGGCTAAAGTCAGCAGGATCTTAAAGGCTCTTGAGGAGAAAGGGTTTGTCATCAAGAGACCTCAGGGGAAGACTAACGTTATAGTACTATCTGAGAGCATAGCTAGCCTGCTTAAAGAGCCCAGCTAGCTGCTGTAGTCTACAAGCTTGAGAAGAGACTGCTCCCTCTTACTCTCTATCTGAACTATCTGGTGAGGCGAATCTAAGCTTATCCAGACCCATATCTCATCCCTAGGCGTTCTAACAAAGACTTTAACACAGCTGAAGCTTCCAGCTGGGACCACCAGGCTCTCGTATCCTGCAAAGGAAGCCTCCACCTCCTCAACCTTAAAGTCTGACGCCAAAAGATAGAACCTAGCCATAACACCCTCTCTCCACTTGATAGACCTGAGGAAGTAGAGCTCTGAGAGCGAGTCATAAACCCTCCTACCTGGCTCTATGCACACTACCTTAGCATCCTCAAGCCCAGCTCTGTAGAAGCATATCAGAACCTTCCCCTTCTCCTGACTGAACGTCATGTTAAGCCTAGCGACGACAACACTATTGTTTACATATGTGAGGTTCACTATGATAGGCAGAAGGCTATTGCATGACGCTAGAAGCTCCTCTCTCACAACATAACTGTTTTCTCCATCCTCCTCATGTATACTCCCAACTATCCTATAGAACATGCTTCCATTAAGCTCTACCTGAGAAGTCAACTCCATAACAACTTTGGCCACACCACCTCTGCTAGTGCTCTCATAGACACACTTCTCCGAAGCTTGAAACCTGACTTCAAGCTCAAAAGGCGCCTTCCCCTCTCTGCCAGGAATCAGGAAACTGACTGCTGTGATAGCTAACACCCCCAGTACCATTATAGCAAGTGTCGTCGACAGCCTCATATCCTACACCAAGTGCAGATGGAAACTCCGCTAAACTCTGCTAGCAGATCTCTAGATTAACTTTGCTAAAGACCATCTGAGCATAATCTGCTATTGCTCTCAGATATCCATGAAGAATTCGACAATCCTACATCTCAAACCGTGACGTCAAAATGCTCTCTACATTTCCCGTTCTGGTTTCCCGCTACATTCATACTTTTACTCATGTAGTGGGAAGCCTTCCCTCCTCAGGCTTAGGTAAGCTCTTCATAGCTATGAATGCCCGTTGCACCGCCATCCTCGACATCCATCGACCAAGCTAGCTACCTTCCTGTAAGATAGGCCGGCAAAGCATAGCATGCTGGCGAGCACCTTCTTCTCCAACGGAGTCTTGTTGCGCTTGAACACCTTCGCCTCCTTAACCATATCAACTAAGGCCTGTAAGGCCGACATGAGTTGAGTGGTGAGCTATGAAGATAAGCTTTGGTAAAAATACGTTAGACCGTTTTGTCAAACTTATCGTGACAACATCAACCATAGTATCGTAGGGTTTTATTAGGTGTACATTTCCTTTTTCATCAAATTCCCAATGTTCGCCAGCATCTAGGACTGCATAAGCGGAGACTGCGTCGAGAGAACTTATAACTTCTTTAGCATGTTTTAATGCATTTTCATCATAGCCTATCCACGTACTCATAACATCTCCTACAAGATAAACAGAATTTCCTGTTCTATTTGTGATATTTCGAATTTCATCAATAAACTTACTAAATTTTTCATGGCCAATGATATCATCATGATAAACTGCCGCGTTGTATATCATTAAAGGTTTATTATCAATTTTAAAGTAGGAAGGGCTGTCAAAATAGTTTTTTGCGATATAGCTTATTGTTTCATTAGTTAGCTTGTCTAGGTAAGAAGGATCAAATCCAAATGGATTTCCAGGCCAAAATGGTTCATTGTTGAACATGATTGCCCACTTAATATAAGGTAAGAACCTAGCTCTTAGCAATCCATCTTCAAGATTATTCTCCCATCCCCATAAAGGCTTTGTATAAGGGGATATAAAGACATTTATCCCATGTTCAACAGCCCACTTTATATGCCAATCCGCTACGTCAGGATCATTAGAAGAATAATTTCCTAAAAGAGAATGAAATGATGCGCCTATTGACCAATCGACTGATCTTCCTTTCAGTCCCCAGCCTGTAATATACCAAACTCCAACACTCATACTATTTTTAATGGGTTTTGGATCTAGTATTCTTGGATTAGTATCTAAAGCTCTGTAATGGTTCTCACCTATTTTAATGCTATTTGGTATTCCATCTCCATCAGAATCTTCTTCAGGTTTTAGTATGTAATAGTTGATCCAAAATCTTTGGCTTATTGCTTTTGTTAAATCTGTTCCATTAACATGTAAGCCATCATCGGTCATAACTCCATTTACTTCTACTCCCATTCTAATTATATTTTTTAACAATTCCTTCTATTCAATAGAGCGGTTCAATGGTTCGTATGCTACTCTTATTCTTAAGAAGTGCGCACCTTCAGGTGGATCAATTTTGAGGATACAATCTCCATGCAGGCCTTTAGCAGGCCTTTAGATATGGTGCGGGGGGTGGGATTTGAACCCACGAACCCCTAAGGGAGCAGATCTTGAGTCTCAGCAGCTTCTGCCGCCGTTGGCCAGGCTTGGCTACCCCCGCTAAGCTATTACTTTGCTTACAGGGATATTAAATGTTTTCTACTGCTTTGTGAAGACAGCTATGAAGAAGCCTGGTGTATCATGGATGTGAGGGTGGAATCTGACAGCTCCATCTGAAGCTTCTCCAAGCTTTCTGACCACTTCATGGGGTTCTGTTGGCTCGAGTCCCAGGGCAGTTGCATACTCTACATTCTTCTCACACTCGTTAGCTGTCGCGGTGCAAACACTATAAACTAGAGTCCCACCAGGCTTGAGGATCTTTGCAGCAACCTTCAGAAGCTGTCTTTGGAGGCACGCTAAGGCTTCTACGTCCCTCCTGGTCTTCTTGTCATAGAGCTTAGGTCTCACTCCTAAAGCTGAACATGGGGGGTCTAAGAGTATGGCGTCTGGTCTGAGTGAGGGGTATCTGATGTCAAGGTATCTGGAGTCCTCTACTAGTAGCTTTGCCTCCCGAATCTTCAGCCTTGCAATAGTCTGCTTAATCTCCATGATCTTCTTCCTATTCCTATCTACTCCTATGACTTCAGCATGTGGGGCTAGCTGCATGATGTAAGTGAGCTTTCCACCTGGTGCTGCACACATATCTAGTATCCGGCTGTGTCTCCAAGGTTCCAGCGCTAGCACTGCTAGCATTGAAGGTAGAGTTTGAGGGTATATTAGTCCCTCACTGTACTCAGGCATCTCTCTGATCTTTGGTGCCTTAAACAGTGGATGTGTAACTCTAACTGCTCTCCCTCTTCTACAGGAAAGCATCCTTCTCCTGCCTATGACTGCTATGCCATTGGCTACATGAGCTCCAGTATACTCCTCTACTATAGAGACTTCATCTCCATTCTTGATGCCGCTACTAGCTCTTAATACCCCTGGGCAGTACAGGTCTGCTCCCTGTATAACGCTCTCAGCAGCCTTCTTGTCAGCCCTGACTTCTCTTTCAAGCTGCTGCAGCGTGAATGGTCCCTTTACAGGGAAGTAGAGGGCTTCTTCAACCTCAGGGTGCACGTGTACTTCGATCCCCCTTTTCCAGAGGCTTCTCAGCAGCCTCTCTACGCTTGTCTTAATGGTGTTTACTCTGACAAAGTACCTGGATGTAGGGGTAGCTAGCGTCCTCAAGACGGCATCCGTCTTAGCTCCATAAACTAGCCTAACAAGCTCGAGTACGTCGGTCTCAAGCTTTAGAGAGAGCTTCATCCATATCTCCTTACAACCTCGAGCTCACCGCCACATAGCGGGCATTCCTCTAAGTCCAGCTTGCCATAGCTCTTTCCACAGAGCTTGCATCTGACCTCTATGCTGACAGGCCTCTTTACGCCCTTCCTCCTTACTCCCCTCCACCTCAGCTTCATGTAGATGCACATGCTCTGCATAACTTGATCATCAGTGTATACGATCACAGCATTCCCTCTACTTCTCTCCTGTAGCGCGAGTGCTAAAACTTCTATATCTGTTGTGGAGAGCGCCTTATAGAGGCTTTTCCTCTTCGCCTCCTCGGCAACCTCTCTAACATACCTCTCCTCAGGGTCTATGACTTCGATTCTCTTGGATGCAAGCCCTGCCTCCAGGTAGGAGGAGCTCTTGATGTCAGCTAGCTCCTCTATAACACTGCTGCACGTCAGGATCCTATGGCATCTGATCGAAAAGGGGCTAAGGCCTCCAATGAACGCTGACGCATCCAGTATACACGTGAGCTCTTCTGGCATCTACGCCACCACTGAGGGTTAAAAATTTTTTATCTACACCTATACTCCGGTGAGCAGGTATATGAGCCTACCTTCATACCCTAATGCCAGATCAACTACAGGCACATCTCTGCGAGTTAGAGACCCTAGCCCGCAGAGTGGAATGTGTCCCATATGCATAGACCACTGCCCTGTCCTCTGTGAGATAGGTCTATCAGCATTCAGAGGCAGAGAGGTCTTATATCCTATCGCAGAGGAGTTCGGGCATAGCACAGCAGCATCAAACAAAGACTATGGCCTAGATTGGAGCCACTTTCAGATCCTTGTCGAGGTCAGAGGAGCTAAGGGGGTAGAGCCAGACCCAGACAAAGCAATATTCCCAAATGTCGACGTTTCAACAAGCGTAGGTGGAGTGCCAATGAAGATCCCTCTAATGATAGCTGCACTAGGCTCCACAGCAGTAGCTAAAGTGAACTGGGATGGGCTGGCTGCTGGAGCAGCACTATCAGGGACAATACAAGTTGTAGGAGAAAATGTCTGCGGCATGGATCCTAACAGCGTGATAACGAATGGCAAGGTGACGCATAGTGAGGACATGAAGTTCAGAATAGAGTCTTACAGGAAGTTTTGGGATGGGAAGCATGGTGACATAGCAGTCCAGACAAATGTAGAGGATCAGAGGCTAGGTGTAGATGAATATGTGATATCTAAGCTAGAAGTGGACATCATAGAGAGGAAGTGGGGGCAGGGAGCTAAGGCGATAGGAGGTGAAGTCAGGATAGGCTCGCTGGAGAGGGCTATAATGCTAAAGAAGCGTGGCTACATTGTGATACCTGATCCAGAGGACAAGGAGGTGCAGGCTGCATTCAAGAGAGGGGAGTTCAGGACATTCGAGAGGCATAGTAGAGTAGGCATGCCTACCATAGAATCCTTTGTAGAGGATGTGGAGAAGCTAAGAGAGATGGGTGCCAAGAAGGTCTTCCTTAAAACTGGGTCATACAGACCTGCTGTAGTTGCATTCACACTGAAGGCTGCATCAGAGGCAAGGGTAGATGCAGTAACCTTTGATGGCGCAGGAGGAGGGACAGGGATGAGCCCAGTCCCTATGATGATGGAGTGTGGGACGCCAACTGTGTATCTTGAGGCACAAGTTCTCAGCTGCTGCGAGCTGCTGAGGAGACATGGCAGATATCTTCCTGATATAGTGGTGGCAGGAGGTTTTGTAAACGAAACTCAGCTGTTCAAGGCCATAGCAATGAGTAACTTCACAGGAAAGCCCTACGTAAAGGCAGTAGCCCAAGCAAGAGCCCCTCTGACAGCAGTATTCAAGGCAAAGTACTTCACCAAACTAGCCTCAGAAGGTAAGCTTCCACCTAAGTTCAAGGAGCTATATGGAGATAAGCCTGAAACCATGTTCATAACATACCATGACTTAGAGCAGATGTTCGGAGAGAGGGTCAAAGAGATCCCGGTTGGAGCAATAGGCCTCTACACCTACTGGGACAGGATAAGGGTAGGCTTGCAGCAGCTGATAGCAGGTGTCAGAAAGTGGAAGCTAGATCTCATAGACAGAGGGGATCTAGCATCCCTAACTGAGAGAGCCTATAAGGTAACTGGGATACCGCTGCTAGAAGACGTCGAGAAAGCTCTCATAGAGCACATCCTACTAGACTAAGCCAACCCTTTTATTTTCTCCCCCCAATTAGATTTGGGGGGTCCTTATACTTGCGCTTAAAGACAAGATGATACCCATCCTAAAGTATTACACATTTGTCAGGGTGAAGATCTTAGAGGATGCTCTTCCTCAGGAAGTGCAGGATGAGCTTGGAGTAGATGTATCACGAGGTGATGTATCGGAGCTGCCGACATGGCTGGCAGCAGTTCTCATTAAACATGGTGTCGCAAAGCCAGCTGAGGCAGAGAATCTCGACTTGCCTGAAAAGCTCGAGCTTGAGAGAGTACAGGACATACTTCAGCCTCTCCCAGAGGACTTCTTCTCCCAGCTAAGACTCAGCTCCCCCAATTTAGCAGGGAAAGAAAGGGTGTACCTAGAGGATCTAGTGAGATCTAGGCTCAGAAAGGTATTTAGGATGGCTCTCTCTCCTTCTGTGAGCGAGAGCGAGGAGCGTAAGCTTACGCCAGAGGAGCTTGTGCTACTTAAGCTAGCTAGGCTCCTGGTAGATACTGCCATACAGCAGGCTTCAGGAGGGAGCTGAGTTGATGGACAGGAGAAGTATAGAAGAGGCTTTCGAGGAGTTTTTCATAGAGTTCAGAGACGAGTCAGGGAGAAGGAAGTACTATGAGCAGATAGGACAGCTGTCTGTTGATAGAAGGAAATCACTTGAGATAAGCTACAGAGATCTCTGGAGCTTTAACGTGAAGCTAGCCAGAGAGCTTGTAGATAACCCTGATAGGGTGCTTCTAGCGGCATCTGAGGTCATAAGGAGGAGAGTCTCTATAATAGACCCAGAGTATGCTGAGGCTACAAAGTTCTATCCAAGAATAGTGGACCTGATGGCTGAAATACCCTTGAGAGGTGTGTCATCTAAGCACTTGAACAAGCTTATCTCAGTCAAGGGGATAGTTACATCATGCTCAGAGGTAGCCTTCAAGCTTGATGTAGCTAAGTTCAGATGTGAGAGCTGTGGAGCAGAAGTAGAGGTACCCCAGCCAAGCAGGTGGCTCTCTAAGCCGTCGATCTGTGAGAGCTGTGGAAGCAGAGGGCTCAAGCTGGTTCAAGAGGAAAGCAAGCTCTTAGACTGGCAGAGGATAAAGCTTCAGGAGATGCCTGAGGAGCTCCCTCCCGGGACAATGCCTCGTTCAATAGACTGTATTCTCGTAGATGACTTGGTCGATGTAGTGAAGCCTGGTGACCGAGTGACAGTAGTAGGGGTACCTAGGCTAGTAGAGAAGAGGAAAGGTAAGGCAGACGTTATTTTCAACATGATACTAGACGTCAACTCAGTGAAGACTCCTCCAAGGGAGTTCGAACAGATAGAGATAACTCCAGAGGAAGAGGAGAAGATACTTGAGCTTGCGAGGTCTCCGAAGCTAGAGGAGCTGATAGTGCAGTCAATAGCTCCATCAATATATGGCTGGGAAGTAGTCAAGAAGGGGATAGCATACGCTCTCTTCGGTGGAGTACCCATAGAGCTACCTGATGGAACAAGGATAAGAGGAGAAGTCAACATACTCCTAGTAGGCGACCCAGGGACAGCAAAGTGTGTAACAGGAGACACACTAGTATTAACGAGAGAAGGCTTGATCACCATAGAGGAGCTATATAACATGGGAGATCTACCAGAGGTCCTCACAATATCTAGAGAAGGAAAGGCTGTATTCACTACACCAGATGCTGTAGCCAGAAAGCCTGCAGACAGGAAGCTGCTTAAAATCAGGACGGAATCCGGGCTAGAAGTCAAAGTTACACCAGACCACCTCTTCTTCAAGAGCAAAGGCGGGGCTCTCCTGCCAGTGAAGGCGGAAGAGCTCAAGCCAGGAGACTACATAGCAGTACTTGGCTTCCTCCCATCTCCACAGCAGAAGCCTCTGCGCTCAAGGTCCATAGACGATAGCTTTCTGTACACGCTGATTGGTATGCTTGCAGCTAGAGGTGAGGTGAAGAAGTCGAAGAGCTGGTATACTTTCAAGCTGAGGGCAAACAAGAGAGCTCTAGAGCTGCTTAAGGAAGCTCTCGATAAGCTTGAGGTGAAGAGCCAGGTTAAGATCATAACTACATCGAAGCGTAGCATGTTACTGTACTGGAGGTCCAAGAAGCTTGGTGAGCTCATTGAAGAGAAGGTGCCTGAGCTAGTAGCCAAGAGAAGAAGAGTACCTGAAAGCATGCTTTCAGCAAGCAGGAGGCAGATAGCAGCGTTCCTTAAGGGGTTTGTGAGCTGCTATGAGGAAGGGAAGGCAATTAAGATAAGGCTTCAAAGCAGAAGCTCGCTCAATAACCTAAGGCTGCTTCTGCTTAGAGTTGGAGTAGTAGCAAAGGAGCATGATAGCCACAGCATAACTCTAACCAGATCTCAAGTAAGCCACATAAACAGCGATGACTCGCCTACACTAGATGGAAGCTCAAAGATACCTTGCGTATCCTCACTGGTCTCAGCTCTCAAGAGGAACTTTAGCCTCAAGTATAGAGAGATAAATGCCCCTGCATCTACACTAGCTAGAGTAGAGAGAGGAGACGCGCCTATCAGAAGAGAGCATCTAGCAGCTCTAGTAGAGGCAGCTGAGAAGAAAATGAAGGAAGCAAGGGAGATACTATTAACTGCGACAAATCCTCATGTAGCTAGGTCAGCTAGAGATGTAAGGGAGCTAGCTAAGAGGTGTGGGCTGAGAAGAGGGCAGCTCTTAGACGTGATAAGAGCATGTAAGCAGCTCACCTACCCTGAGAACAGGAAGCTCATAGAGACTGCTAAGGCTATAGCTACCTCACATGTAAGCTGGGATAGGGTAGTGAAAATCTCTGAGGTAGAAGGTGACGGCTGGGTTTATGATGTCCAGGTCAGCAGTACTCTAAACTTCATAGGAAACTTCATAGTTCTACATAACAGCCAGATACTCAAGTTCATAGCTAAGGTGGCTCCAAGAGCAATATATACTACTGGAAAGGGATCTACAGCAGCTGGATTGACTGCTGCTGTAGTCAAAGACCCCCTGACTGGAGGGTGGTCACTGGAGGCTGGTGCACTTATCATAGCAGACCGGGGAATAGCTGCTATAGACGAGTTTGACAAGATGGATAGGAATGACAGGATAGCAATACATGAAGCAATGGAACAGCAGTCCTTTCACCCATCTCAGCTGATCAAGCTTGAGAGCGGAGACCTCGTCCAGATCGGAGAGCTAGTAGACAAGCTTCTCCTAGAGGAGAGAGCTAGGGTAGAGCAAGGCATAGACTGCGAGATCCTCAAGCTAAAGAAGGGACAGCTGAGAGTTCTCACAACAGACTTCAAAAGAATCTATCCAGCTGATGCTACAGCAGTAAGCCGTCATAAGCCTCCAGAGAACATCATCACCATAAGGTACTCGAATGGCAGCATACTGAAGGTCACACCAGATCACCCAGTTTACGTTATGGGCGAAGATGGCATACTAAAGACTATCCCAGCTAGCTCCATAAAGGTAGGTGACTGGTCTCCTGCCCTCCTATCGCCAGGCTGCAGGCTGCTACCTAAACCTCTTGCAGAACACCTAGCTGAGTTAGCTCACGAGGTAGGGCTAGCAGCCTCCTCAGAAGCTATATCCTCCAGCAGAACTAAGGCGTTAGAAGTGCTTAAGGCATTAAGGAAAGCTCCCCTCACAGAGAAGAGCCTTCAGGTAGTGAGGTCAGCAGAGTTTCTCCTAAAGTCTAAGCTAGCATGGGCTGAGGTCTCCTCAAAGAGTGTAGAGCCAAATAAGGATAAGTGGGTCTATGACATACAGGTTAACCCTACTCATTCCATCATAGGAGACGGCTTAGTGCTCCACAACACGATATCCATAGCTAAAGCAGGCATAATAGCTACGTTAAATGCTAGGACAACGATAATAGCTGCCGCCAACCCTAAGGATGGCATATATAACCCAGAGCTCCCGATAACTGAGAACGTGAACCTCCCTCCGACCATAACATCGAGATTCGACCTCATCTTGAGGCTACATGACGTCCCTGAGCCCCAGAAGGACAGGGCTATAGCAAAGCATATTCTAAAGACTAGAGGAGGAGACACGGCTTTAGCAACACCAATAATACCACCAGAGCTCTTAAGAAAGTACATAGCACATGCCAGGCAGAAAGTGATGCCGAAGATGACGGAGGAAGCCAGCAAAATACTTGAAGACTACTATGTGAAGCTTAGAGACGAAAGCAGAGACACGAAAAAGTCTCTAGCAGTCACTCCAAGGCAGCTGGAGGCTCTAGTTAGGCTTGCAATGGCCAGAGCAAGAATGCATCTGAGAAGCAAGGTGACAGCAGAGGACGCGCTAGCAGCTATAGCTCTGATGGAAGCTATGTACACAGATGTCGCAATAGACCCCTTCACAGGGAGAAGAGACATAAGAGCAGTGCATGTAGGAGTGTTTTCTTCCAGTGTGATGGTCAGAGAGACTTTCGACAGGGTGCTAGATGAGATGCTAGCTGAGGCAGCTGAATCAGGGATAGCTGTATCAAGGATGGGTGTCCCAAGAGACAAGCTGATAGATCGCGTCACTAACGCGATTAAGGCCAGCAACCCTGAGCTTGACCCAGAGAAGATAAGGAGAGCTGTACTGAGGGTATATAGAGAGAAGTATGACCAAGGTGTGATATATGAGCCTGCTCCAGGCAGGGTGATGAGGACCAGAAGGTAGCTGAGATGAGGATAGAAGAACTACCAGTAGAACCAGCTCTCAAGGAAGCTCTCCTGAAGGCAGGCTACCTCAAGCTATACCCCCCTCAGGAGCAGGCTATCAGGCATGGTGTTCTAGATGGGAAAAGCATTCTCCTAGCTGCGCCTACAGCCAGTGGGAAAACGCTGGTAGGAGAGATAGCTGCTGTGAGCAACATACTAAGAGGAGGAAAAGCAGTATATCTCACCCCTCTAAAGGCCATAGCTAGCGAGAAGTATGAAAAGTTTCAGGAGACTTATAGCAGCCTCGGCATAAGGGTTTCGATCAGTCTCGGAGACTACACTTCAAGGGATGCAGACCCAGGTAGAAGCGACTTGCTTGTCACGACCTATGAGAAGTTTGACTCACTAACCAGGCACACACCTAGCATGCTACAAGCACTATCTTGCATAGTCCTAGATGAAATACACCTTGCTTCAAGTGAGACGAGAGGAGGAACCTTAGAGGTCATAGTAGCAAATCTGAAAGCTGAGTCTCCTAGCTGCCAGATGATAGGCTTAAGCGCGACAGTATCCAATGTAAGTGAGCTAGCAAGCTGGCTTGAAGCAGAACCTGTAGTGAGCAACTGGAGGCCAGTTCCCCTGCTAGAGGGAGTATACCTAGATGGAGCCGTCCACTATCAGACAGGTGCTAGATCTCTTTCAGAAGCTAAGGTGAGCCAGCCAGTAGAAGCGCTAGTAAAGCACTACCTAAGGAAGGGAGGACAGGCTTTAGTCTTCTATGGAAGTAGGTCAAGAGCCCAGAAAGCTGCAATGAGACTGGCTCGCTGCCTCAAAATAGCTCTCTCACAGGGGGAAGCTGAGGAAGTTTACTCTGCGATAAGAGATCTAGAGAGCAAGGTGCCAGCAACCCCAACCACAATGGAGCTAGTAGACTGCATAAAGCGTGGTGTAGCATTCCACCATGCAGGGCTTCCTCACGAGGCCAGGAAAACAGTTGAAAGCCTTTTCAGAGAGGGGTGCATCAAGGTAGTGTGCTCAACACCTACTCTAGCAGCTGGAGTAAACCTTCCAGCTAGGCTAGTAGTCATCAGAGACTATAGGAGATATGAAGCTGGAATAGGGCAGAGGCCTATACCTGTAATGGAGTATAAGCAAATGTGCATACCAGGAGACATGAGAGTACATACCCCACATGGGCCAACTGAGATCAGAGACCTAAAGCTAGGAGACCAGCTGCTTTCTCCAGGTTCAGGTAGCATTAGCTACGTAACTAGAGCAGGCAGCAGAATAGCTAGCCACATTATAGAGGTTGAAGCTGGCAGCAGCTATATAGCTATAACCCCAGAGCACCCAGTTCTAACACCAGCAGGGTGGGCTCCAGCAGCCTCCCTCTCCAAGGGATCTAAGATAGCTCTTGCAGAAGGTAGCAGAGTCAGGTGGGCTAAGGTCCTATGGCTACATGAGTTAAGCTACCCTGAGAGAGTATACAACCTGACTTTAGCTCCAACTCCAGCCTACATAGTAGAGGGGGTCATCGTACACAACTGTGGGAGAGCTGGCAGACCAGGATATGATGAGCTGGGGGAGGCTGTAATTATAGCTAAGTCCAGAGCTGAGCTAGAAGCGCTATTCGAGAGCTACATCAGAGGAGAGCCTGAGCCAATAGAATCAAAGCTCTCCAATCCACCAGCTCTGAGGTCGCATGTGCTAGGTGTCATAGCAACGTGGGGGCCTATATCCAGGAGCGAGGTGGCTTTCAGGTTCTCAAAGACGCTGTTCGCCATCCAATATGGCCAGACAGCAGTCCAGAAGAGCATAGCTAAGGTGATCAAATACCTAGCCTCTGGTGGCTTCATATCAAGGAAGGATAACATGCTTTCAGCAACTAAGCTAGGCCAAGCTACAGCTAAGTCATATATAGATCCTAAGTCAGCGAGCCTGTTCCAGCGTATGCTACGTGAAGCCAAGAAGACTCCTCTATACTTCATTTACATGGTGGCATCAGCACCAGACATGGAAGACCTACCTGTGAGGAGAAGTGAAGTCAGAGGCCTACTGGATTTCTACTACACACACTCAGAGGAGTTCCCGCAGCCAGAGGTTTCTACTGCCCTAGATGAGCTTGAGTATGGTGAATTCCTATCAGCTGTCAAGAAGACTGCTGCACTCGTGAGCTGGATAAACGAGAGAAGCGAGAGGGAGATCGAGGAAAAGCTGAATGTACAGCTAGGTGACCTAGCGAGGATAGTAGATTCTGCAAGCTGGCTTCTAAAGGCAGCTTCAATGATAGCTAGAGCTCTAGGGCTTGTGGAGGAATCAGCCTTAACCTCCCTACTCGAGAGGAGAGTGAGACATGGTGTCAGAGAAGAGCTACTAGAGCTTGTGAAGCTAGAGGGAGTTGGCAGGATTAGAGCAAGAAGGCTCTATGAGGCAGGCTATAGGTCTCTAAGCGACCTGGCTTCAGCTAGCATAGATGAGCTGTCAAGAATACCTGGAATAGGAAGAAGGATAGCTGCAAGCATACTCAGCCAGCTTGGTATAGAGCACAAGCCAGTCATAGAGAGGGAGAAGAGGACTCTAAGCGACTTCCTCGGGTCCTAAGGCCTCAGCAACAGAGCTAGCAATCCTCTCAGCGATCTCAGCAGCAAGCCCTATGTATCTACGTAGATCTAGCATCTCATCTATCTCCTCCTCAGCGAAATACTCCTTAATCTCGCTGCTCTGCTTCAGCAGCTCCCTAAAGCTCTTGCCTCCCTCTATCGCACTCATGGCTAGGCGTCTAATTACCTCATGCATCTTCTGCCTATCAGCTCCCCTCCTCACAGCCTCAAGCATGATAGCCTCAGACATGATCAGATCTCTGACAGAAAGCAGGTTTCTAAGCATCCTGTCCTCATGGACCACAAGCCCTTTGAGGACTCTGACCATAGTTCTAAGCTGCTCGTCGACAAGGAGGCAGGCTTCAGGCACTATAGCACGCTCACATGAGCTATTAGTTAGGTCTCTCTCATGCTCTAAGACCACATTCTCTAGAGCAGCTAGCACAAGCCCCCTAACAACCCTAGCCAGGCCACAAACCTTCTCACAGCTGACAGGGTTCCTCTTGTGTGGCATGGTGGAGCTGCCAACCTGCCTTCTCTCAAACGGCTCCTCAACCTCTCCTATTTCTGTCCTTTGCAGGTTCCTTATTTCATTAGCGAGCTTATCTAAGCTGGAGGATAGCAGCCCTAGGTAGCATATAAACTCAGCAAGGAGGTCTCTGGGGACTATCTGCGTAGATATCTCAGCAGGCTTGATCCCGAGCTTTCTCATGACCTTTCTCTGGAGCTCAGGCCCCTTCTCACCGAACTCTGCCATGGTACCTACTGCTCCACTCATCTTGCCGACACAAACCCTATCTACCACATCACGTAGCCTTATCAGGTGCCTCTTGAACTCTGATGCAAAGACAGCCATTTTAAATCCAAAAGTAACTGGTAAGGCAGCTATCCCATGGGTACGCCCCAAGCAGATAGTCTCCTTATATACGGCTGCTAGCTGAGCCAGCTCCCTAAGGAGCTCAACCAGCCTGCTCTCGATTATCTCCGCTGCCTCCTTAATTTGGATGGCGAGCGTGCAGTCTAATATGTCATTTGATGTTGCTCCAAAGTGCACGTATCCTCCTGCTTCACCACACACCTCAGCTAAAGCCTTCACGACAGCCATTGTCTCATGCTTTATCTCCCTCTCTATCTCATCGACTCTCTCTAGCCTTACATGCTTGAGTGTAGCCTTCTCTGAGATGGCCTTAGCCGCCCACTCAGGTATGTTACCTAACTCAGCATGCGCCTCAGCTAGTGCAGCCTCCACTCTTAGCATAAGCTCGAGCCTATGCTCTCTGCTGAAAACATGCCTCATCTCACTTGACCCATACCTGTAATCAACTGGATGCACTATCTCTCTCATGCTAACCTATAGCAGTAATGCACCTTATAATTAACTTGTACACTAGCAGCTATAGGCTCTAGCAGATGTGTCGAGTACTCTGGTGTAGGCCTTGAGGCGTATCTTCATAGCATTTGAGGGAATAGATGGCGCTGGAGTGTCTACTCAGGCTAAGATAGCAGCAGAGTGGCTCAGAAGCTCTGGAAGAAGAGTGGTGGAGACAGCTGAGCCAACAGGAGGCTTGATAGGCTCCCTGATAAGGAAGGCTCTTAAGAAGGAGCTTAAGATTGACATGAGGACTTTAGCGTTGCTGTTTGCAGCTGACAGAGTAGAGCACTATCACCACTTGATACTTCCGAGCCTAAAAGCAGGCTATGATGTCGTCTGTGAGAGGTATCTGCTGTCTTCCTATGCCTACCAGTCTCTATACGCTGACATCAGGTGGATTCGTGCTATAAACAGCCAAGTTGGAAGGCCTGATCTAACTATACTGCTTGACATCGACCCTCAGCTAGCTATGGAGCGGAAGCTGAGGCAGCAGAGGGGTAAGCTAGAGCTATTCGAGGATCTAGATACTCTCAGGAGAGTGAGGGAAAGGTATCTAGAGCTCGCAGAAGAGGAGGACTGTATCATAGTAGATAGCTCTCCTCCTATTGAGGTCGTCTCCAGAGAGGTTAGGAAGGCTATAGTAGCTTTCCTAAAGCAGCCTTAGAGATGGGTGCCAGAGCCTCTTTGAGCCTCTAGCCTTTTCCTCATCCATCTCATGTAGTATCCTCACAGCTTCATTTGCTACCATACACGCCTCTTTCTCTCCCTTTACCTCAAACTCGTCGCTGACACGCTGGGCATAGACTGCACACACAGCACCAGCCCTAAGCCCAAAGATGCTGCATAGCGTGAACAGTGTAGCTGCCTCCATCTCGAAGCTCAACACCCCAGCTTTCCTCAGGTCTCTTACTATATTCTCCATCCAGCTCTGCTGGAACCCACTGTACCCTAGCCTCCCCTGGCCAGTATAGAAGCTGTCTGTTGAAGCTGTTATTCCAACATGATACCTTACTCCAAGCTGCTCTGCTGCCTCAATGAGTGCTAGTAAAACTTCATAGCTTGCTACAGCCGGATACTCTGGGATGACATACTGTCTACTTGCTCCATCTAACCTGACTGCAGCAGTAGATATCACAAGATCCCCACACTCTATTCCTGGCTGTATAGCTCCAGTACTCCCCACTCTTATTATAGTCTCAGCACCAAGTTGAGCTAGCTCCTCTACAGCTATAGCAGTAGAGGCTCCTCCTATCCCGCTAGAGCATGCTGTGACCCTAACTCCCCTGTATACGCCGCTGTACACCTTATACTGCCTATGTTCCGAGACGACTCTAAAGCTATCCCAGTAGCTTGCTATCTTGCTGACCCTATCTGGGTCTCCTGGCATCAATACATACTTCTCCACATCACCTCTCTTGCAAGCCAAATGGTATACTGCTTCCCCTATGATAGGCCTAGATGCCTTGCTCTTCTCCACTGAGTTTCACCGTCAGTGTCCCAGAAAACTTGTCAAGCTTTTCAAGCAGCTTAGAAAGCGAGTCTATAGCTACCTTAATAGTGCTCTGCAGCTCTTTGAGAGCTGCCACCAGCTCCTTGACCTCAGGAAGCTCTAGAAGCGGGATATAGCTTATCTTCCCTCCCTTCCTCAGCATCTCCTCATATGTTCTCCTTATAAGCTCCCCTGCCTTGGTCTTTCCAGCTAGGTGCGCTCTTATAGTGGCCTCTGTTCTCCCTAGGTCTTCAGCTATCTCCCTGATACTCATCCTAGCCTTCTCTCTAGCAAGTGCACCAGCTGCTACAGCTAAGGCATCGATCCAAGTTAGCCTCTCCTCAGGCGACCGTATAGCCTCCAGAACCTCAGGTCTAAATAGGGTGTTAACTAGGAGAGCAGCTTCAAGCTTATGTATGTCTTCTCTACCAACAGGTGCGAGAGGGACTTCTCCTGACATTCAGCTATCCCTCAACTACCCCTCTTGATATCTTAAGTGTCTTATCATGGTATACCACTAAGCCCTTATCTGTTATGTCAAATGGGTGTCTTTGCATCGAGTGGCTAGTCCCCCTCATCTTCCATACTATCATAGATCTCCATAGTCTTCCATCAGCTTCATCTAAGTCAAGTCTTATGATGCCATCTGCAGCATGCTCTACTCCAGGCCCCCCAAACCCCCTCTCAGTCACACTCACCTGAGATACCAGTACTGAAGTGCATCCTAGCCCTGAGAGAACTCTCTTTAGCTGTAAGACGACACTTCTCGCTATAGCTGGCTTAGTGATATAGAGTGTGGACACAGAGTCTATGACAACTCTCTGGGCACTATTCTCCTTGACAGCTGCCCTCACAACATCTACCAGCAATGGGATGTCTGTTGGATCCCTGACAACATATCTCTCGCGCTTAGCTGCCTCCCCAATCCCTCCTGTAAAGGCATCCACTATCGCAAACTTCTGCTGCTCTTCATACTCACGGACATGCCACCCAAACTGAGCCATGTTCACCCTTATCTGGACAGGATGCTCCTCTAAAGCAACCAGAACCCCATTCTCACCAGCTTTAAGCCCGCTGTACAGGTACTGCTGGCCGAAGATGGACTTGCCTGTCCCAGGTCCTCCTGAAAGCAACACAACATTTCTCCTAGGGATTCCTCCATGAAGCACCTCATCAAGTCCAGGTATCCCTGTCTTAACTCTCTCAATAGGCATGCCTGAGCCCTTTATATCTCAGTCTTCTCTCCAGGGTTCAGCACGACGACCTCAGTATCAACTTTCAGCTTCTTAACCTCCTTAACGAATCTATCTGGCGTCTCTTCTAGCACAGGAAATGTCCCCCAGTGTATGGGTACAACCTTCTCAGGTGCTATCAGCTCAACAGCCTTAGCTGCCTCTCTAACCCCCATCGTATAGAATCCTCCAACTGGCAGAAAAGCCACCTTAGGCTTATAGAGCTCACCTATCAGCTTCATCTCATAGAGGAGCCCTGTATCTCCAGCATGGTATATAGCTCCCTCACTGGTCAATACTACAAAGCCAACTGGGCTACCAGCTGAACAGGAGTGTGCTGCTGGAGTGAGGATCACCTCAATACCCTTAACCCTAATAGGTCCTCCTATGTTTCCTCCAATGGCTGACCTGACGCCCATAGACTCTGCTTTAGACGCCAGCTCAAATATCCCTACTAGGCTCGCTCCAGTCTTCTTACATATTTCCACTGCATCACTAAATCCATGGTCAGCATGGTCATGTGACACGAGTACCAAATCAACGTCCTCGATGTCCCTGGGGTCCCCTTTGAACTTCGGGTTCCCCTTCACCCATGGGTCAAAAACCATATTGACATCAGACTTGACTTTCACAGCTGCATGCCCATAATATGTGACCTCCAAGCTACCACCTTCTGTCGCGCCCCTAGCTGATACTTAAAGTGTTCCTGTACCACAGCTCCACAGCTTAGCTGGCGGCAGCTCTTCTCTTCTTAAGCACTAACACTAGCAGCCCACTCGATACAATAGCAGCCATCAGAGGAAAGCTGAGCCTCCTCCATCCTCTATGGGCCTCAGTGTACGTCAGCTCAGCTCCTCTTACAGTTATCACAGCAGTCGGGTTGCTTCGTCCAGGTACAATGTCCTCTGGATCAAGCTTAAGAACTAGCTTCTCAAGCCTCCTACTAACTACTACTCTAACAAAAGCTGTGCTACTACTCACATTCACTACCCCGCTGTAGATAGCTTCCCTGTCAGCTTCAAGCACGAATGGGACCAAAGCTCTCTGCTTGCCTACCCGATTCACCTGAAACTGGACAACTGTGGCGTTTCTCAGCTGAAGCAGGCTTCCCCCAGTGATCGAATACGATGGTATGCCAGCTGAATAAACCCAGTCTTCAAAGAACCAGCTTAAATCCATGTCAAAGACCTCCTCGAGAGTTTCCTTGAACTCCTCTATCGTAGCGACTTTGAACACGTATCTCCTATAGAATTCTCTCATTCCTTCAAAAAACTTCTCGTCTCCAATGATATGCCTAAGATACCAGAGCACAAAAGCTCCCTTGCTATACACTATGGTGTAATATGCCTGGGTGTCATCAAAGAATGTCACTGGCCTAGCGATAGGTAGATCTCCTCTTCTATCAAGGAACCTATAGTAGTCTTCTCTAATCATCCTGTCAAACACTTCCTCAGCATACCCTTTCCCATAGTTCCACTCAAAGTACATGGCTGTAGAGAACTCTGTAAGCCCCTCATCTAGCCAAGGCTCATCATTCTCATCATTTCCAACAGCACTATACCACCACTGGTGCCCAACTTCATGAGCTACAACATACTCAAGCATGAAGTCACTTCCATCATATAGCCTTCTTGAGATGAAAACTATCTGAGGATACTCCATTCCACCAAACCACCCGCCTACCTCAGCTATCCTAAGCTCTCCAAACGGATACTCACCATACAAGCTGCTATATGCATCAACTGCCTTAACCGCCGCCTCAAGTGCAGCCTTACCTCCCACCTCATTTTCAGGGAGGAAATAGGATATCACATGAACCTTCCCATTAAGAGCTGTGTTTTCAAGCGTCTCATAGTACCTTGAGCAGGCTATAGCAAAATCCCTTACATCAACTGCCTTCCAGTGCTGGATCACAAAATCTCCATCCTCTCTCTCCTCAACCAGGCTTCCAGTAGCTGCTACAACCATCCCTCTAGGAGCTATGAAGTAGACATCATAGTCTGCAATCTCGCTGTAAAAGGACTCTCCATGAGGGTAATAAGGATCCAAGTTCCATCCTTCATCATCATAAACTGCTAGGATCGGATACCAGTTGCCTAGCGCAAAGACACCTCCACTGTATCCAAATCTATCAGGCTTCTCTGGGACATAAACAGTGAAGTTGATAGTGATAGCATGAACCTTACCAGGCTTCACCTCTCTGTCCAGAACTACATGTAGCACTGTCCTATCAGCTCCCTCTATGCTATACTCTAAAGCTCTATTCATGATGCTAGAGACACAGCTTATGTCAAGCTTACCTCCATAGTCAGTGAACGCATTTGGATATACATGGAAGTATAGATCTCTCATCGGCTTACATTCACTGTTAAAGTACTCAAATGTGAGATTGCAGCAAAGTCTAAGCTTCTCCTCGTCAACTCTCACCCACATTATATACTTGCTCTTCCCAACGTAAGCTTTAACTTCCCAGGATGAGAGCACTATGACTAGCTCTGATATGAGCAAGCCTACCAGAACTACTCTCAGCTTCACATCCAACTTGCAAGTGGTGTAGGCTATGCCCCTTAAAAAGTATGCTCTCCTCCTCAAGACCATGCCTCTTAGAAGCTACGCTCTCCTACTGCTACTGCTATGCATTACCCTACCTAGATCTATGGAGTCTGAATGCCAGTTCTACCAAGTAGACATATATCCTAAAGAAATAATGCAAGGTGGATTCTTCACAATATCCCTTAATGTGACTGCTAGAGCTCTCCCTCATAAGATAGCTAAGCTGAATATAACAATAGACCTGCCAGAGGGTATGCAGCTTATACAAGGCAGAACATTCTTCCTGGATGTAGAGGAGATAAAAGAGAAGTATCTTGTCAATGTCAGCATGGATATTCTTCCAGGCACCTACAAGATCCCTCTGATGGCTGATGGAATAATAGAGGTGGGTGAAGGCCTATATAGAACTATATCCTTTACAGAAGAGCTCAAGATACGGGTTCATAGGTTCAAGATAGTAGCTAAGATGTCGGCAGCTCCAGTGGAAGCTGAGCCGAGCTCTCCAGTAGCTCTCATGGCTTTGATCTCAAATAGGCTTTCCTATCCAGGCAGGTACATGACACTAAGCAACATAACTATAAGGGTTATATCAAGCTCCCTTGAGGTAAATGAGACTCTAGCGCTACCGCAGCTTCTTCCATTAGAGGATAGGAAGCTTACAATCCCAATAATGATCCCAGACGATGCTAAGTCTGGCCCAAATGTAGTCACCATGATCACATGCTATAAGGTCGCTGGAAGGCTACTGTGCCAAACAGACTCTACTTCAGTGATCGTAGTTAGGCCAGCTAACGTACACTTCAAGATATCAGCACCAGACTCAGCTGCTAACGAGAGCGTGGTTACAGTAAACATAACCTTACTGAACACTGGGAAGTACCCTGCTATCGATGTAGCTGTTGAGCTCGTAAACCTGGAGTTAGGTGAGGTGATAGCTCGTGAGTCTCTCGGTGAGCTGCCTCCAGGTGAGGAAAGCAATATTGCTCTCAGGGGAGTGATCAGAGGTCCAGATACCACTAGGCTTGTAGTAAAGCTCACTTACATGAGTGAAGGGGCAGTTAAGCCTACTGTGAAGGAGCAGGTAGTGAGAGTCAGCATAGCTCCAGGAAGGCTAGCTGCTAAATGGCTACTAGCTTCTATGGCTTCTGTAGCTGCCCTAGCTACTATACTCTATGCTGCCTATAGGGTTAAAGGGAGGAGAGCCTAGAGGTATTTTGATGCTATACTACTACTCGAAGAAGCCTAAGGCTGCTAGCTCCAGGCTTCTAGTAGAGCTTAAGCTATCAGGAATCCTAGTCAGGTATGTGACTAGCCCTGGTGTTTTCTCGAAGAGAAAAGTCGATGTCGGCTCTCTTCTGCTGATAAAGTCTGTAGATGCATCTAGCGCTGAAACCCTGCTTGACATAGGATGCGGGTATGGTGCGATAGGAATAGCTCTAGCTAAGCTCTATCCGAAGCTAAGGGTTGTCATGACAGACATCAATAGGAGAGCTGTGCAGCTTGCTAAAGAGAATGTGAGGTTGAACTCGCTTAGCAACGTCGAGGTGAGGGCTGGAAACCTCTATGAGCCAGTCAAAGGTGAGAGATTCGATATAATAGTCTCGAACCCACCGATCAGAGCTGGATGGCATGTAGTCTTTCCAATGATAGATGATGCACCTGCATACCTAAATGATGGCGGCTCACTCTATATGGTTGCGAAGACGAGGCAAGGTGCTCCAACCCTAGAGGAGAGGATAAGAGCTGTCTTTGGGAGCTGCGAGACAGTTGCCAGGAGAGGAGGCTACCGAGTTCTTAAGGCCACGCTATAGCCTCTTATCTTCTGCTCGATGTCTCTCCAAGTGAACTTGAAGCCAGCTCCCTGCTCTTCAACAGCAAATGAGGCTATAGCTGAAGCCACATGTCCAGATTCAGCGATACTAGCACCCCTACATACAAGCGAGAAGAGGAAGCCTGCTGCATAGGCGTCGCCTGCTCCAGTTGGGTCAGTAGTCTGCTTCGCTTCATAGGCTGGGATCCTCATAGGCTCCTTCCAGCAGACTACTGAGCCCTCCATACCCATGGTAACTGCAGCTATCCTGCTGTCTCCAGCTAGCATGCAGGCTGCCTCCTCGGCTGTCGCCTTTCCTGTCAGGCATATAGCCTCATCTAAGTCAGCTTTCACGAAGTTTGATAGCTTAACTGAGCTATCAGCGTCATCGCTGTAAGCAAGCTTGACACGGCCTTCTTCACTTATTGTCCTTAGGAAGCCTTGGATGTCAACTGAGGTGAAGCTCCTCTTAGAAGCCCACTCTACTACACTCACATCTACATCACCGATAGTTGGGCATACATGTATGCATCTAGCCTCTATATCAGGCAGGTCTTCGCTCATAATTGGAGGCAGCTCACATACTGCCCTCTGGACTCTTCTTCCAGAGGCATCATATGTGTTCTCAAAGAATATAGGCTTACAGTCGAGCAGATCCAGCTTGGCTACATACACTCCTGCCTTGCTGAGCTCTTCTCTGACATGCTCCAGACCCCTACCTACCTTAGAGACGACAGCTACCTTACATCCTAACCTAGCTAACACTAGGGAGGTATAGTAGGCAGAGCCTCCTGTGGCTCTGATGCTTCTCCCAGCAAACGTGTTCAAGTCTATTGTTATGCTCCCGATGCACAGGAAGTCAAATACCTCTTCGCTCATACTAGTTGAGATAGGGGCTACTGGGGTATATAACCGAACTCAAGCACTAGACTGTGATCTAGCTCCGGTATTCTCCTCAAAATGCTTCTCGTAGTAAATATCACAATCACATCCTCTAATTCAAAGTTTGCTTCATTAAGGTTCTCTACAGCATCGCTTATCATAGATGTAAGCGGTACAAGAGAAGCCCTCTCCTCAGCTACCTTCTCCCCCATTTCTACCACATGTCTCTTTGCCCTACAGTTTTTTTAAAGCTATTCAACATTCCGACGAACTTGATATCGTCGATTAGGGGCTTATCTACTGTAAAGGCAGCGGTTTCACTCACCATACTCTGTTTCAAAACGTTTTTGCAACGAAGTACATGGAGATCTATACACCTACAGCTTTCTTGCATTCTCAGGGTGACACATGTTTACTCGCCTTCCTTAGCAGCTTTCCTGCCCACATCGAACAGCTTCAGGTTTTTCTCAAGGTATCTCTCTGATACAACAGCTCTTATCCCCTTTACTATGCTTTCCTCATCGAGTGGTATGAGCCCTAAGCCAAAGCTGAAGCCTAGTATAACTATGTTAGCTCCTTGAGGGAGCCCTTCTCTTTCAGCTAGCTTCTTGGCTTCAATGTACCTGAAGAGCTTGACGTGTGAGAAGGCTGTCCTGATTTCCTCTAAGCTTGGCACATCAGCTCTTGCAGCTGCTGCAGATGGTGGAGGGAGCACCACCTTGTTACATATGACTTTAGTCTCCTTTCCTGCATACCCTCTGTTCCTGAGAGCTTCTAGTGCCTCAAGAGCTATCATTAGATCGGCTCCATATGGATCTACAAGAGGGCTGTACACTCTGCTGCCAAATCTAACATGAGCTACTACTGCTCCTCCTCTCTGTGCTAACCCATGTATCTCAGATTGGATCACGTCAAGTCCACCTGCAAACGCTGCTTCCGCAAGCGTTCTGGCAAGCAAAAGAACGCCTTGCCCTCCTACCCCACATACAACTATGCTGTATGGCTTCAGCTTCCCACCTCTATAGCTTTAGTTGGGCATGTCCTGGAGCAGAGCCCACAGCCAACACATAGATCCTTCTCTATCTGCACCTTCTCCCCTAGCGTTATCAGTGCTGGGCACCCTGTGTCTCTTATGCACTTCAAGCATCCTATGCACTTCTCTTCGTCTACATTGTATGCTCTAGGCTTCTCTCCTCTCTTCCTTCTCTCTCTCCACTCCAGTATTGCGCACAGTCTTCTGGCAACTAGAACAGATATGCTGTGCTTTAGGGCCTCTTTCACCTCAGCTATCCCTCTTTCGATGTCATATGGGTCAAATGTGCTTACGTAGTCTACTCCACATGCCCTTGCAATGCTCTCTATAGAAACCTCTCTAGTCTCTGATCCTACAGCTGTGACGCCTGTCCCTGGATGAGGCTGAAACCCTGTCATAGCAGTTATCCTGTTATCCATGACTACTACCAGCATAGGGTGCCTGTTATATACTGCATTGATGAGTGGCGGTATACCTGCGTGGTAGAAGGTAGAGTCGCCTATTAATGCTACTACAGGCTTCCTCTGTGCTGTACTGAAGCCGTTTGCCAGCCCTATGCTTGCTCCCATGCAGTGTATATTATCCATCAGGTTGTGTGGTGGGATTGCAACAAGGCTATAGCAGCCGATATCACCACTATATACTGCTTTATCGCCGATGACTTGCTTGAGTATATATGCTACTCCCCTATGAGGGCATCCTGGACACAGGACTGGAGGTCTAGGTGGAGCCTTGATAGCTGCGTCAGGTATCTCCTCAGTAGCCAGCTTGATTCCTAGCAGCTTTGCGAGAGCTCTAGCTACTATGCTCGTGTTCAGCTCATAGGCTCTCGGTATGTGGCCAGTCGCCTTCCCGAAGACCTCTACCTGAAGCTTGCTCCTCTGTAATGTGCACCTGACTTCAGTCTCTAGGATAGGCTCAAGCTCCTCTACAACCAGTATTCCTCTAAGGTCTTTTGAGAAGCTTTCTATGAGGGAGTAGGGTGTAGGGTATGTGAACCCTAACTTTAGGATTGGAGGATTTATACCTAGCCTTCTGGCAGCCTCCTTAACATAGCAGTAGCTTACTCCTGATGTTATCACCCCTATCTCCCCCTCCCCCTCCTCAACAGTGTTGAACTCGCTTTTCTCAGCTTCCTCCCTGAGATCTCTCTCTTTCTCCAGGAGAACAGCTCTTCTAACCCTGGTGTTTGCTGGTATCAGCACATATCTCCTCCAATCCTTCCTATACTCCCCTGTCCTAGGCCTGTCTCTTATGGCTCCAAGCTCCACTATACCCCGTGTGTGGCTTACTCTCGTTGTAGTCCTTAGGACAAATGGCATCTCATGCTCCTCAGACATGTTATATGCCTTAACTGTCATCTCCTTTGCTTCATGTGGTGTTGAAGGCTCCAACACTGGAGTTAGCGCCAGCCTAGCATAGTACCTGTTGTCTTGCTCATTTTGGCTGCTGTGGCAGCTGGGGTCATCTGCTGTAACTAGCAGGAAGCCTCCTGGGCATCCTGTATAAGCTAAGCTCACGAACGCGTCTGCTGCAACATTGACGCCAACATGCTTCATGAATGCTAGTGCTCTGAGCCCTGACATAGCTGCTGCAGCAGCTGTTTCAAGAGCGACCTTCTCGTTTACAGACCACTCAAAGTGCATCCCGACTTGATCAGCAACCTGAGCTAGTGTAAGGCCTATTTCACTGCTTGGAGTCCCTGGGTAGGATGCTGCTACAGAGACGCCTGCTTCAATAGCCCCCCTAGCAATGGCCTCGTTACCTAGAAGCAGAACTCTCCTACCTGCTTCTCCTGATGCTATTATCTCCCTAAGCTTAGCTCCCAACGCTAGCTCACCTCATGAGTCAGGTACTCTACCTCCCCACTTTTAGCTACTCTAGCTTTAGAGTACCTCAGTGCCCAGCAGCTAAATACAATAGCTACTGGAAGCGAAGCTGGATGCCTACAGGCTGTTTCAACTGCGACATTTAAGACAGTCGGTCCTTCTCCTGTCCCCATGACACCTATCTCCAGGAGGTTTCCTGCCTCAATCATCTTCTCCTCCAGCTTCCCAAGCTCTCCTCTAGCCCTCACACCTACAGGCCTAAGCAGAGCCTTTTTAGCTAGCTCAACACAGATGTTCTCTCCTCCTCCCACCCCTACTCCAACGAAGTATGGTGGGCATCCAGCAGCTCCTGCGCTCACTAGGCTATCAATGTAGAAGGTCAATATACCTTTCATCCCCAGCCCTGGGCTCAGCATCTTCACCTGGGACACGTTTGTTGAACCACCTCCCTTTGGAAAGGCGGTTATCTCGATGTAGTCTCCCTCAACTAGCTCTGTAATGATCCAAGGTATATTTGTCCCTGTGTTATCTCCTGTATTTGCCCCTAGTATCTCGACAGCATTAGGTCTGAGAGGTACTTCTCTTGTAGCCTCTGCAGTAGCCTCTGTCAAGATCCGCTTTAGACTGCTTTTGATTGGGAACTCGTCTCCAACTCTCAGGTAGAATGATACTATCCCTGTATCCTGGCATATAGGCTTCTCAAGCCTCTTAGCAGCCTCTATGTTCTCTATTATAGCTCTAAGCTGCACTTTACCAGGTCCCTCCGGGGTCTTTTCATATGCCTCTCTCAGAGCTCTCTCAACACTAGGTGGCAGTACTGTAGCTGATAGCTTAAGCAAGGTCTTGGCTGTACTCTTCACTATACCCTCGAGGTCCACTTAAATCACCTCAAGAGCTTTCAGCGCTTTCTCTCGCTTCTCAGCTGTCCTCTTCTGAGCCTCCTTGAACATGTTACGTCCACCTGAGTCTATAGCTACAGTGAGGGGGCCGAATTTCTCTACTTCAAATACCCATAGAGCCTCAGGCATGCCTAAGTCGTCCCAGTAGACCCCTACAACTCTTTTTATGGCCTTAGCAGCCAGTACGCCTGCTCCTCCTGTGAATGCTGCATAGACTGCACCGAACTTCCTGCAGGCCTCTGCAGTTCTATCTCCCATCCCCCCTTTCCCTATCACAACTCTCACTCCAAGCTTCTCTATGAAGTCGTACTCAAACATCTCCATTCTCTTCGACGTAGTTGGGCCAGCTGAGACTACCTCCCATGCTTCACCTACCCGCCTGACTATAGGCCCACAGTGGTAGACAGCTATCCCTCTGAAGTCTACTGGAAGCCTCTTCCCCACCCTAACATACTCCAGAGCTCTTCTGTGAGCTTGATCTCTTGCAGTAACCACTGTCCCAGTTACGTATAGCGTGTCTCCGACCTTCAGCTTCCGTATCTCACCCTCACTTATAGGCGTCTTGACTTCTACCTCCAAGCTTAGCACCGACCCCCAGCTCCACCTGAACCTTAAAGTTCCTTATACTATACAGCTGAAGCTGTCGACCCTTTTCACGCCATCCACTTCAATCTCTCGGACTATCTCTACTTCTCTCTTCGAGTCTAGCCTTATATCACCTTGCTCAGGCGGCAGTATCTTCATGACTCTTAGTGTGTATTTGCAGCTCATCTTTCTGAAAGCCTTGGGCTCTAGGTCTGGGATCAAGGCCTCTGAGACCAGTGTGTGGATGCCTTCTGCTCTAGTTCTTCCGACAGCAAAGTCGACCTTAAGCTCGTCGACCAGTGGTCTAGGTATCTTCTTCTTTACTGTAAGCTTTGGGACTGCTGAGCTAATAGGCTTCGCACTAAGCAGTATGATGCACTGAGGGCTTGTCTTCTCATATAGCTCTACCAGCTTCCAGGCATCTACCTCATCTAGCTCTAGCTCAGCCTTAAACATCCCCCTCTCAGACTTCCTTACACTCCCCCTAAATCCCATCTCAGCTAGCACGTCGCTGAAGTCCCTATAGCCGTATATAAGCCCCTTAACAGAGACCTTAGCTTCAGCTGCAGCCTTAAAGGTAGCCCAGCCTACCAGGTCTTCGAGCTCAAAGCTAGATCTCAGGGTAGCATTCTTCCCGCGTACGGTAGCCTCGAAAGCAGGTCCAGGAAATGTTCCTCTCCCATACTTTATGAACCTCCTATGCACCCACCAGTCTACATCACCTAGGGCTGCTCTAGCGATATAGTGTATGAACACCATGCCACCATCCTCTAAGGGGTTCACGGTTGGTAGACTTTTATAGACGTATGTGAGCCTTGTTCTACCAACTACTTCCCTATAATCGAGCTTAAATGCTCTAATAGGGCTTTAGGGTAATCCAGAGTCCCATCTGAAGGTTTAATACAGCTACAACGTCTCTATCTAAGAATTACATCTTTCACATTTCAATAGCCTGCTCTCATAGGCCGCTTATAGCATAGCTGACATAAGCTTCAAATGCTATGATTCCTGTATCCGCTCATGCTACCTGAAGTCAGGGATTATGAGGTCAGCTCATCGCTGAGGGTTATAGACCTCATAGGCTACTGGAGCAAGGCTGGTGGCTTCACCTCTAGGAAGCTAGCTCAGGCAGCTGAGATAGCTGTTGAGATGGCATCTGATCCCAGATGCTTCATATTCATGTCCTTCACTGGAAACCTGGTTGCAACAGGTATTCGTGGAGTCATATCTCAGCTCATAAGAAGAGGCTTCATTGATGCTGTCATAACAACTGGAGGAGCTATAGACCATGACATAGCTAGAGCAGAGCACAAGTACTACTGTGGGTTCTTTGAGGCAGATGACTCACAGCTCCGGGAAGCTGGCATATACAGGCTTGGTAACGTCTTCATACCACAGGAGAGCTATGGTATCCCTATCGAGAATTTCGTCAGGAAGCTCGCTGATAGGGTCAAAGGCGAGGTCTCAGCTTCAAAGCTCTTGCTAGAGGCTGGAAGCCTGATAGAAGACCAAAACTCCATCCTCAAGGCTGCCTCAGATGCTAAGGTTCCCGTGTTTAGCCCTGGCATCCTTGATTCAGCATTCGGTACAGCGCTTGCAGTCACAGGAGGAGTGAAGCTTGACCTGATAGCAGACATGAGGTTCTTATTCTCGATAGCCTTTGAGCTGGAGAGGAGCGGTGGCCTTGTGATTGGAGGAGGTATATCAAAGCACCATCTCATATGGTGGAACCAGTTCAAGGGAGGCTTAGACTACGCTATCTACATGACTACTGCTGTAGAGTGGGATGGAAGCCTGTCAGGAGCCTATCCTCGTGAAGCTGTCAGCTGGGGTAAGATAAAGCCTAGTGCTAAGGCTGTCACAGTAGAAGGAGATGCTACAGTCACCCTGCCGCTTCTAGCCTGCTATCTACTTGGAAAGGTTTCAGAGAGGACCAATGTCTGGAAGCGTGAAAGGTGGAGTGATCTAGCTAGAAGACACTTTTTCAATAAGCTTGACTAGCACTGGGATAGGGTCCTCAAGCTCAGCTAAAGCTCCTTCGGTGTTTACTCTGAAGCGTGAAGGTGCGTCTAAGATCTTCTCAGCTATCCCAGCAGCCTGATAGTAGCTTGAGGCATGCCATATTGGAAATCCTCTTTCAACAAGGAACCTATTGACATCAAGTTCTCCTCCTGGAAAACAGCATATCGAAGGTATTCCCACCAGAGCTGCTTCTCTAGCCATGGTTCCTCCCCCACTCACCACTAGAGCGCAAAAGCTGTAGATGCTTGCTGTGTCAACTAAGCTCCGAGGAGTCTTCACTTTCCCCCTATAGCGTCTCCTAACCAACCTAGCTTGCTCATCATATCTTGGAAGGAAAACTACCTCACAGTCCTCTCGGCTTATAGCAACCTCTATAACAGGCTCCACATGTATCTTCTCTCTATCCACTATGTTCTCAAGGTATGCAGCATAGCTTTCTTCTGGCCTCACCAAAACCAGCTTTCTATCAGGGTCTATCCCTAGCTTAAGCAGCTCATCTGGATTAGGCTTCTCATGCCTCATCCATGCGACTTCATCTACTCCATCATACTGCACTATTCTGCTCCTCTTAGCTCCAAGAGCCTCAAGCTTCTCTACTGGCACTGCTGCTGGAGCCACCACGTAGTCTGCTAGCGGCAGCGTGAGCTTACCGACGTGGTATGCATGAGGTGTGTCATTGATGCATATTATCGGTATTCCTAGGCCAAAGGCTACTCTACAGCCTTCTGGGGAGGAGAAGGAGACATGGACACTAGGTTTCCTCCTGCCCATGAGGGCTGCCAGCTTCTCTATCCTCTTGCTTGAAGACAGGAGCTTATCTAGCTTCCTCCATCCCCCATACTTCCCTACAACATGATAGCTCATCTTAAACTTCTTCATCAGCTTAATGACCTCACCGTGTCTTCTAGCAGTATATTCGACTATAGCTCCAAGCTTAGTCAGCTCCTCCCCTAAGGTCCTGAATAGCCTAACGTCCTTTGGTGTTGTGATATCTATCCATACAGTTACTCCTTCAAGCATATATCATCCTCAGAGTATGTAGTCCACTCTACCCTCTTGTGAGGTAGAGGGTGTGATGAGCTTTATCACCATCTCAGCTCTTTCAGCTTCCTTAGCCATCTTATCTAAGTCACTTAGCTCTATGCTAACCCCTAGGAGCTTAGATAGGACCTCTATGATGGCTTTAGTGCCCTCTATGTCAACCGCGCTCTTGGCTGAGGCTGTGAGCGATATGCAAGGCCAGCCATAGAGCTTAGAGAGCACTATGCTGGCGCCAGCTGCCATTATTATTGAGCCGACTTTAGCTCTGCTACTGATCCCCAGCTTCCTGAGCTTATCAAGCATCCAGCCTGAACTAGCAACATAAAAGACCTCTCCCGCGGCACGGCTGCTATACCCGGTGAGGACTATCACGCCTTCTGGGTTAAACTGCTTGAGGAAGGAGAAGACTGTATCCAGCGACTTGTAGACTGCCCATGCAACAGGCTGCGTGTCTGCTTCAACTAAGAGCATGTTTGGCGTCCCATCATACCCGTAAATTGCATACTTTGGTAGGGTGAATGTGCCATCTGGCCTAACTATGATCCCAGTTGACGTGCCCTGGAGATAGAGGTATTCAGAGTATATTTCAGCAACCTTCTCTGCACCAAGCTTCTCAACCATGTATTTCACAGCCTGAAGGCCTATAAGACCTATTCCAGGGAACCCTATTACGATAACTGGCCTCCTATACATCTTGTCGCTGTATCTTATAGTCTTAACCCAGCTCTCCAAGACTTCCCACCTCATACAGTATATGGGTACTCTGGCCTCTGAGCTGCCTCCTCTCTCCTAGAAACTATCTCCCTCATCTCCCTAGTCAGCTTAAGCGTCTTCTCGACTTCCTTGATCTTCTTCTCAACGATCTCAGCTCTGAACCCTATTCCATACATCTTATCAAGCACATCTATGACTGCCTTAGCCCCCTTTGGATCAGGGTATCTGCCAAGTGTTTCTCCCAGTAAGGTCGCGCTCTCAAAGCCGTTTATCGCAGCTATCCCAACTACCAGCCCACATGCACCCGTCACATATCCCCCCCGCAGCACTCTAGCCCCACACTTCGTGAACTCCTTCAGGAGAACCTTGCTACTCGCTGCAACATAGGCCTTCCTCCTCTCTCCAACCATATCCGTAGCGAACCCTCCAAGCGAGATCACCCTTGTGACTCCCCAGGATCTCGCGAGATCCAGCACCTTCTGTAGAGTTCTATACTGCCCCCAGTTAACTGGCTGGGTCTGAGCAGTCATCAATATGAGCTCTCTCCCCAAGCTGGTAGCTGTGTAGTAGAAGTCTATTGTGACGTAAGAGAGCTCCTTTCCCTCTAGTACTCCTACTCCAACATTCCCATCTGGAAGAAACATGTATTCAGAGTATAGCCTAGCTACAGGCTCAGCTGAGAAGTGCTCTATAAGCATTTCAACAGCCAGCTTCCCAACAAGCCCTAGCCCTGGAAGCCCGTGCAGGAGAGTAGCCTCCCTAAGCTTTATCTCCCTGTAGGCTTCTAGCGAGAACATGCCAAGCTCTCTCCTTAAACTCCTGGTGGGCTCCTCCATATGACTCTTCTCTACTCTCATCTCAGTTACACCATCCAGGTACTATCTGAGCTACCTATAATTAAGTTCATGTCTCAGGGAGAGCTGAGCTCAAGGGGCTCTGACTCGTCTCTAACATCGTAGTCCAGCTCTTCAAGCATGCCTGCTGCATTCAGCAAAATGCTCATGAGGTCTAGGCCATAGACCTCTAAGCCTCTAGACAATATGCTCCTCTCATCAAACCTACAGCCAGCTCCTCTAGCTCCACTATACCACACTACCATGGGCACAGGGTCGCCTGTATGCTTCCCTAGCATGCTAGATGTCGTATGGTCTCCTGTTACACATAGGACAACTTCACCCAGATCCTCAATTACATGAGCTAGCTCAGAGTCTATCCTCTCTATAAACATAGCCTTCTCAACAGGCTTCCTATCATGTGATAGGGAGTCTGTTGCCTTCACATGGAGGAACACGAAGTCATGTGTAGATAATGCCTTAATGGCAGCAGAGAACTTTGCTCTGAGGTTTGTGTCAACTCTCCCTGTAGCCCCCTTTACCTCCAGCACCTCAAACCCTAAAGCCTTAGCAATACCCTTATACATGGCTCCACCAGCTATGCAAGCAGCTTTCACACCCCATCTCCTCGTGAAGCTCTCTAACTGAGACGCTATCCCAGCTCCTCTGAGGAGGATAGCATTAGCTGGAGGCTTCCCCTCTTTCTTCCTCTTCCTGTTGATGGGATGCTTGCTGAGCACGCTATGGGCTTTCATCACGATTTCATTAACAACCTCAGCTGTTTTCCCAGCCGTAGCAGGGTCAAAAGGGTATCTCACCTTCCTCCTAGCAGGCTTCACCTTTAGAAGAGGCTTTCCCTCCTCATGGGGATCACAGCTCGTGATATGAGGGCTTAGATCCCCCCCAGCTATCACCAAGACCCCTCTATGCTCCACTGTCGAATAGAACCTACACCTAAACCCAGCTACCTCCTCCAGCTCTCTGTTAAGGCTTTCAATCAGCTCAGCTGCCAGCCAGGTAGGTATTCTTCCTGCCCTCCTATCAACAACCCTGAGCAGCTTCCCGTCACGCTCTACCGTAGCCAGATTCAGCCTGAAGGCCAGTGACCCCTTAGGGAGGCTGGCTCCAGCTCCAAGGGCCTCAAACACACCCCTACCAGGGTACTCTACAGCGGTATCATATCCAAAAATGTGTAGATGAGCTATGTCACTAGCAGAAGGCACCCCTGGCCTCACTGGATGGAGAATATATGCGTCTCCTCTGTTAGCTAGGAAGTCTAGGGTCGGATGCCTTGCATATTCAAGTGGAGTCTTGCCTCCAAGCTCACGCACAGGCCTATCTCCAAGCCCATCGCAGACTAAGAGCAGGGTCTTCAAGCTTCATCCCTATCAGCAGCTACTGGACTGCCTTGTAAACCCCCAGCTCTACTTTCTTCAGCTTGCCTTTCTTAACAAGTGATGTAAGTATCCTCCCAAGGTACTTCGGGTCTATTCCAGCCTCTCTAGCTATATCCATGTACTTCAGCTTTTCTCCCTTATGTCTCTCAAACACCTTCATCACAGTCTCTCTCATCTCCTCTGCCTTAGCCTTCTTGACTACTCCAACTTCAGCAGCCTTCTCCTCTCTAGTAGGATAGCCCTCTGCTATCCTCATAAGCTCCTCTGATAGCCTCCTGAGGCTGCTTGCCACGCTGCTGAGGACTCCAAGCTTCCTCTCGAGGTTATCTATCTTCTCTCTATACTCTGCTGTCCTAGTTATCTGCTGCTGTAGCTGCTTAACAAGCTGCACAGTCTCATTGAGGAGCCTAATATCCCTCTCCCTGCTCTTCCTCAAGTCCTCAACTGCTGTCTCAAGTTTGCTTATGATCTTGAGCATTCCTTTATTTGCTAGAGGCTTCTCCTCAATCTTACCCATGTTCTCCTCACTTACTTTGACTCCTCTCAACACTATTATATCTTCAATGCCAGATTTCCTCCAGTCTATCAACCCTGCTTCAGTTAGCTTCACGAGATGGTGGTGGTAGAGCTCTGAGAAAGGCACCCCCAGCTTCTCAGATAGCTTCTGGTACTCCTTCCTCAGCCTATTAACTCTTATCACATACTCAGGCTTTGCAAGCGTCTTGAGTGCTTCAAGGACTTTCAGAGAGTTCTCCAAGATACCACCAATCATCCCGTCATGTTGGTAGATCGGCGAGACCCCTTAGTAAAAGGGATATGTCACTTATTTACTTTTCTCAAGGACGCTTTCTTCAAGCATACCTGCTGCCATCAAGGCTTTCTCTAATTCTCTCATCAGAATCCTAGCTGAGATATGAAGGAGAGAATCTCCTCCAGAGATAGGGTCTACTTTAGCTGAAGCCATGCAGGGGTAAAGCTGGTGTAGTAACGCAGCTTTACGTACTGCTTCCTTAGGTGAGCACCCGATGAGCCTTTGTGCAACGTGCCATGTACTTCCACAGGGTGCTCCCCTCATGACTTCAACCTCCTCTATAAGTTCTCTTCCATGTACTGAGAGCTTTGGCCTCCCAAATACCTCTGCAAACTCTACTATGACCCTATGTCCACTTGGGATGAGAGAGCAGAATGGCCTTGGGAAAACACAGCAGACTCCATCTAAAGCCTCACGTACCCTTCTTATCTCCCCCTGAGGCATCCAGATATCGCTGTCAACTGGAGCTATCACAGCATCCACCTCAGCCTTCTCAGCCACAGCAGGTATCAGAGCAGCAGATTCAGCCTGCTCGAGGAGAGAAACCAGGAGGTCAGCCTTCTTGATCCCCTTAGGCACATATGGATAGATGTCAGAGTCTAAGTGAGGAGCTTGCCTGATCTCAATAGGCACTATGCTCCAGCGTCTAGGCCCTCTCTTAGCTATGTTTTGGACTATTCTCTCACCATACCTACCAGAGTAAGCTATCAGGATTCTCACATATCACATAGGGCGACATAATTTAATTTACATGCTCCTAAGCTTAGGGTGGTCTCTTGAGAGAGCTATATTCTGTCAGCATAGAAGAGGGTGAGCTAGCCTTCACATATCTAGGCTACTCCTGCGTCGGCATCAGGGCTCTTGGGAAGGCCATTCTGATAGATCCTGCTGACCTAGTGGCTGCTGAAGACTTAGCTGGGCCCTTAGACCTAATCACGTATACACATGAGCACTATGACCACTTCTCACTTTCCTCAGCCATCCGCCTACACGAGAAGACAGGAGCACATATAGTTGGGAACCCAGATGTCTACCAGAAGCTACGGGGTAAGATCCCTGAGGGTAAGCTACATGAGGCTAGGGCAGGCAGCAGCCTAGAGGCTACAGGCGTCAAGATACATGCCATCAGAGCAGTACATCCTGGGAAGCATCCTCTACTATACGTCTTGGAGATAGGTGCTCTAGCCTTGCTACATGGAGCAGACTCAGGGTACACTGAGAGCTTAGAAGAGCATAGAGCTCAGGTTGCGTTCGTCCCAGTAGGCTCTCCTTCACCGACTGCAAGCGTAGAAGATGCTGTTAAGATGGTTGAGGCTGTGAAGGCGAAGATAGCAGTCCCAATCCATGGGACGCCAGGTGAGATGAGCCAGTTCAAGAGCATAGCTGAAGCCAGAGGAATAGAGGTCATAGTGCCATCTAGGGGAGCTGTACTGAAGACAAGGTGGTGAATTGCAGCCAATCATAGTAGTCAACATGAAGGTGTATCCAAGCTCGATAGGGAAGAGAGCAGTTGAGGTAGCTAGGAGTGCTGAGAAGATCTCAGAGGAGACTGGTGTGAGGATTGTGATGTGTCCTCCTCACACTGAGCTTTATAGGATCTCCTCATCTACTTCAGTAGTCTGCTGGGCTCAATCTGCTGATGCAGTTGAGCTAGGTGCTCACACTGGCTCTGTGCCATTAGAGGCTATCGTAGAAGCTGGTGCAAAAGGAGTTCTCCTCAACCACTCTGAGAGGCCTCTCAGGATATGGGAGCTAGCCTACCTAGCTGAGAAAGCCAAGGCTCTCAGGCTTGAAACATGCGTATGTGCCAGCTCAATCCAAGCTGTATCAGCTTGCATGGGAGTTAAGCCTACGTATATAGCATATGAGCCTCCTGAGCTGATAGGAGGAGACGTAAGCGTGACCAAGGCTAAGCCAGAGGTCATTGAGAAGGCTGTTAGGCTAGTGAAGTCTAGAGAGCCAGATGTAGCTGTTCTATGTGGTGCTGGCGTGAAGAGAGCTGAGGATGTCTCAAGGGCTATAGAGCTGGGTACAGTAGGTGTTCTGGTATCATCTGGGGTTGTTGCCAGCAAAGACCCCCATGCTAAGCTCATTGAGCTAGCTAGCGGCGCTATGAAGTCTGCTTAGCTTCCTCTCTACCTCCTTAAGCTCGCTATCATACAGCTCTCTAAGCTCCTCATATACTCTATCAGAGATCAGCGATGCATCATATGCCTCCTTAAGCTCTCTTATCCTGCTAAGGATCCTCCTTTTTTCCTCCTCAAGCTCCCTGGCCTCATCATGGCTGAGCCCTCCTCTCTGTATGCTCACAGCTCTCTCTCTAGGCCTCAGCTTCACGTATAGAGCTATCGCTGCTACTGCAATTGCTACCAAAGCAGCCAGTAGCTTCAGCTTCCATGATTGCGCTGTTAGCTGAGGAGCTAACGTCGTAGCTGGCATGCCAGCCATGGTAGGAGAAGCATATGGAGAGGCCTCTGGAGTATATGCATGTGTTGGCTTAGGTTTCGCTCTCACCATGATATCCCTAGCTACCGTGTAGTTTAAGCCATATGTGCTTGCGAGGATCCGTATCTTTGCTATCTGCTCGACTGCAGTCAGCTTGAACTCAAGCATGCTAGATGCCCCTGCATCAACCACTTTGCTAGCGTAGGCTTCAGCAGGCTCAACTCCTATCCCTCTGACATGTAGCTCAATAGCCACCCTCCTACTCATCTTGTTCGTGACGGTTACAACGATAAGGAAGCTGTCTCCAATATACACCTCTGCTGGGTATATCGCATCCAGTTGAAGCTCAGCTCTCTCAGCCTCCTCTTTCTCAGCTTCCTCAATGACCTCAGCTTCAGCCTGCACCTGCTCTCCAGCTATGCCTGCTATGAGTATTCTCTTATAGACTCCAAGCCCCTCTAGATCCTTGACTTCAAGCAGTATCATCCAGCTTCCTGCTGAGACATTGAATGGCATAGTGAAGCTCTTACTCTCAGCTGGCCTGAGCCTGAAGCTCACCTTGTCTTGAGGCAGTGTCACATTATAGCCGATAAGAGACGCTGAAAACCTCAGTGGTATGCATGTCATGCTTTCACAGGCTATAGTGAGGTTGTACTCTGAGCTCAAATTGAGCCTATACGGATACCCCACCTCTCTCCCAGCTTGATCCAATATCTTCCAGGCTACAGATACGCTAGGCCTACAGAATTCCACCATGCATGAGGGTGCTGCAGGCCTCCAGACAGCTCTTGTAGCTGTCTTCTCCTCAGGCCTTGGGCTAGCTGACAGCAAGTAAAATCCCCTAGCCACAACTTCGAGCTCAACAATGTATCTAGGTATTCTCTCTCCTCCTATCCCTTTAGTGACTGTTAGACTACCTGTTCTAAGAACCATGAGCCCCTGCTCTCTCTCCTCCACTACACTGCTCACGGCCCCACGGAACTTGACTGTGCTGCCACCTATAGCCTCCACTTCTACCTCTAATTCCCTGCCAAAGAGCTCTCTGGCGACCTCCTCTGCATCCTCATGGAGGTCTGGCAGGAGCTTATCTAACTCATAGCTCACTATCCCATGTGCCTCATATGTCAGGGTCACATAGACCTCTAAACTTTCAGCTACCTCCATATGTACTCTACAATCTATGTACTTGCCTTGATAGTAGGCGGGCTGGAGGAGAAGAAGCAGCAGAATCAAGCTAGCTTTCATACACTAAGCCTCATGGAAGCAGCCTCTTAACGTCTCTCGGGAACAGGACAGCTTCCCTTATGTTAGGGAGGTTTAGCAGCTGCTTTGTGAACCTCTCTATTCCCAGTGCAAAACCACCATGTGGTGGAGCACCATACTTGAAGAACTCAGTGAACCACTTCAGGCTCTCAGGGTCTAGGCTCTTCTCATGGATCTGCTCAACCAGCACGCTGTACCTATGCTCTCTCTGACCTCCACTGCTCAGCTCAAGCCCCTTGTATATGAGGTCTATGCTCCTAGCCCAGGGTGGCTCAGCCTTCATGACGTAGAAAGGCTTCTCAGCAAAGGGAAACCTATTGACGAAGAAGAAATCTGACCCATACTTCTCTCTCACATACTCCCAGAGGAGCTTCTCTCCCTCAGTCCCATAGCTTTCTCCATACCTTACTTCATAGCCCATTTCACCAAGTATATCATAGACTTCTGGGAACGTGACTTCTGGGAACGGTGTCTTGGGCTTCTCTAAGTCTACTTTGAGCAAACTGAGCTCTCTCTCACACTTCTCGATTACGTTCTTGACTCCAGCTACGACCATCTCCTCCTCAACCCTCATGACATCGTGTTCGTCTCTTATGAAAGCCATTTCAACTGCTATAGAGTTGAATTCTGTCAGATGCCTGGTTGTATGGCTCTTCTCTGCTCTCCAGCTTGGCCCTAGGTCATATATCTTAGGGAAGCCAGCTATTATGGTGAGCTGCCTGTGGAGCTGTGGATCCTGTCTCAAGTAGGCTTTCCTCCCGAAGTAGTCGACTTCAAAGACCTCTGCTCCGCTCTCTGAGGTAGCTCCAATCAAGACCGGCGTAAACACCCTTATGAACCCCCTGCTACGCAGGTATGATTCCATCCCCTCCACCAGGGCAGACTGAACCCTGAATACAGCCTGAGCTTCAGGCCTCCTGAGATCTAGTGGCCTATAGTCCAGTCTTGTGTCTAAGAGAGCTGGGGTCTTGCCAGTCGGGTCTATTGGGAGCTTTGGGTCTGCTCTCGAGAGGACTTCTATGCTTATGGGCGCTACTTCCATGTCTACCTTCGCTATCTTCTCTTCAACAGGCTCCCCCTCAGCCCTAATGACACTTTCTAGAGTTAGGGTACTTGCTACATCCCATATGCTGCTGTCCTCTTTCCTGATGGTAAGCTGTATTCTAGTGTTATCTCTGCTATCCACTATGATGAACATTATCCTTCCAAGCTTCCTAATTCCTCTAACCCACCCCTCCACGATCAGCGTGATCACCTAGCTCGCTGACTAGCTTCCTGCTGATCTCGAGGAGAGAGCTAGCTGCCTGGCTCTCACCATAGTCCAGCAGAGGAACCCCCTCTCTATCAGCTTTAACTACTAGCTCATCGTATGGCACTACTCCTATGAGCAGCTCTGAGATACGCTTTAACTCTGCTGTTTCTCCTGTCCACTTGTTGCCTATAACATACACCTTCCTCACGCCACTTTCCTTTGCCATGGTAATGATCTTGTCAGCAACCTGGATAGACTTCACACTAGGCTCAACAACTACTATTACTGCATCTAGGTGCTTAGCTAGCCCTCTACCAAATGGCTCTAGTCCAGCTTCCAGGTCGATGACTACCGCCTCTCCTCTCTGCAGCAGCAGATGTCTTAGCAGGGCACGGAGCATGGCTATCTCAGGGCAGAAGCAGCCTGATCCCGCCTGCTCTATTGTCCCGAGAGGAAGAAGGACTACTCCATCTGGCCCAAGCAACCCATACTTCTCTACTATGTCATCAACCCTAGGGTTAAGCTTGAAGAAGAGCCCATATCCACCTGAAACCTCAGTTCTCTCAGCTATTAGAGCCTTGTCTAGGAGAACAGGGCGTACCTCCTCAAGCGGCACCCCTAGTGAGGCTGCTAAGCCTAGTGAGGGGTCAGCGTCTACCGCTATCACCTTAAGCCCCATCCTAGAGAGCAGCCTAGCTAAGCTGGCTGCTATGGTAGTCTTTCCGACACCTCCCTTGCCAGCTACAGCTATCTTTCCTCTCAAGGGCATCACTAGCCCTTGACGACCCCGATAGGCACCATCCTACTAACCTTCTTCGCAAGCCCAACTTTATGTGATACCTCAGCCACCCTATCTACGTCCTTATATGCCTGAGGAGCCTCCTCTGCGACTACTCTCATGCTAGCTGCCTTGAGGACTATCCCCCTCCTGCTGAGCTCTCCACTTATCTGCTCTCCTCTCCACCTTCTGACTGCTGCAGCTCTGGACATCAGCCTTCCTGCGCCATGTGCTGTGCTGGCGAAAGCCAGCTTCTCTCCATCCTTTATCCCAACTAGGATGTAGCTAGCAGTTCCCATGCTACCTGGTATGAGCACAGGCTGCCCTATGCTCCTGTAGGCTTTCGGAAGCTCGCTTCTCCCTGGCCCAAACGCTCTTGTAGCGCCCTTCCTATGGACTATGAGCTTCATCGTCTTTCCATCGACTTCATGCTCCTCTATCTTGCCTATGTTATGGCACACATCATAGACTAGCCTTATCTCATCCTTGATGTGTGCCCCGAACACTCTTCCAAAAGCTTCCCTCACCTGATGCATTATTATATGCCTATTTGTGAATGCAAAGTTCACTGCGCACACCATTGCTGCAAAGTACTGCTCAGCTTCCTTGCTACCCCATGGAGCACACACAAGCTCCCTGTCTGGTATCTTTAACCCATACTTCTTGACTGCCTTCTGGAGCACAGCTATGTAGTCTGATGCAACCTGATGCCCAAAGCCTCTTGACCCAGTGTGTATCATAACTGTTACCATACCCTCCTCTCTTATCCCAAACTCCTTAGCTACCCCTGGACTGTAGATCTTGTCTACAACCTGTATCTCCAGAAAGTGGTTTCCTGCGCCCAGTGTCCCAAGCTGCTCTAGCCCTCTGCTCTTAGCTCTATTAGAGACATACCTGGGGTCTGCTCCTTCCATGCTCCCTTCCTCCTCAAGCCTCTCATTGTCCTCTGGGAATCCAAAGCCTCTCCTGAGCGCCCAGTTTACGCCTTCGACGCATACTCTGTCCAGCTCAGCAAAGCTCAGCTTCAGCTTGCTTCTGCTCCCGACACCACATGGGACAAGCCTAAACATCTCGCTGATCAGCTCTCTCATCTTAGGCTTCACATCATCTTCTCTGAATGGAGTCGTCAGCACTCTGACTCCACAGTTTATGTCATAGCCTATTCCACCAGGTGATATCACTCCGTCATCGATGTTGAATGCAGCAACTCCTCCTATCGGGAACCCATAGCCTTCATGTCCATCAGGCAGCACGATCACATGCTTCTGGACCCCTGGGAGAGCAGCCACATTAGCTGCCTGAACTAGTGTCCTATCGCTCTGCATCTTCTCCAGCAGGATGTCATCTGAGTATATTGTGACAGGTACTCTCATACCTCTCTCAGGTGCCTTGGGTATCTCCCAGATGTAGCTGTCTTTTCTAACAGGCTTCAGCATCTGAACACCTACGCTAAGCGGCTAGACAGGCTTATAAGAGTTGTCGCTGTAGCTCAAGCTTACATCCTACTCTGATCGACACCTGCAGACTGCAGGAGCACAGCGAAATTTAAGGCCATAGGCACACGGGCCTCATGGTATTAAGCTTGCCAGATGGCCTCAGGATATACACGGTAGGGCACTCAGCTAGAGAGCTAAGCCAGCTGATTTCAATCTTGAAGGCTTATGGTGTGGAGGTGCTAGTTGACGTCAGGCGATTCCCCAGATCCAGGAAGAACCCACAGTTCAACAGGGAGCTGCTTGAAGCTGAGCTGGCGAGAGCTGGGATAAGGTACTACTGGCTAGGTAGCCTCCTAGGTGGCTTTAGGAGAGGAGGATACAAGGAGTACACCAAGACTGATAGCTACAGGCAGGGGATAAGAGAGCTCATAGAGATATCTAAGCTAGGGACAACTGCTCTAATGTGTGCTGAAGCTCTGTGGTTTAGATGTCATCGCAGGTACATATCTGACACGCTGTCCTCCATGGGTATAGAGGTAGTTCACATCATAAGTGAGAGCAGAGCCTATAGGCACAAGCCTAGAGGAGAGCTCTCCAAAGGTAGTAGATCACTAGAAGAGTGGCAGCAAGCACGAGGAGGCCTCTAATAGCCTTCCTAGGCTCAAGTACGATAGCCATAAGCCCCCCAACCACCATTCCAGCTGCATGCGCCGTGTGAGCAATATACTCGGCTGCACCGACCTTGATAAAGTAGACCTCCATCCCTGCCAAGATAAGCCCTCCGAGGAAAGCCGGCAGAGGTATGAAGCCCACCAACGTGATCGCAAATGGGTCTATTAGCATCATGGCTGCAATAACCCCATATACCCCACCTGAGGCTCCTATTGCAGGTGTAGTTGATGTTGGAGCTGTCAGCGCATAGGCGTACCCGCCAAATACCCCTGAGGCAAAGAATATGATAGCAAGCTTGGCTCCTCCAGCTTTCCTCTCAACAGCCCCGCCTGCAATCAGAAGCATTATGGTGTTAGCAGCTAGGTGAAGGATGTTAGCATGGAGGAACATAGATGTTAGCAGCGTATACAGGGCTCTCCCCTCTACTATACGCCTAGGTACAAGCCCATACCTATAGGCTAGCCTACTAGCGCCTCCCTCAGCTTCCACAAGCACATATGAGGCTACAAGTAGGAGTGCTAGAGCTATGGTAGCTCCTATCCTATGCTGCTCTCCTTCAGCTAGCATACCCTATGCTTCCCTAGCGCAAGCTCCATACAGAAATCTGAAATCCTCGAGAGCTCCCCGTCAACTATGTCAGTGATCCTCTCTCTGACATCAGTGAGCTTAACACCATCTTCAAGCTTAACCTCAACTGTCGCAGCTAGAGGGTCATCTATGGGCCTGCCTATCTGGCTTAACAGCCACACATAGACCTCTCTTATCCCTGGTACCTCACCATATATCTTCTCAGCTAGCTTATGTGAGAGTATGTTGTATATCTTCCCAACGTGGCTCACTGGGTTCTTCCCTGCTGCAGCTTCGTTGCTGACAGGCCTGTTCAGAGGTATGACGCCATTCACTCTGTTCCCTCTACCAACTTCCCCACAGTCAGCGTCTTCAGCTGAAGTCCCAGTTACTGTCAGATAAACTCCCCCCATCCCCCTAGAGGGGTCATCTAGCGTGTTTAAGTCTATCCTAAACTTCATGTCGATCTTCCTACTCAGATATTCTCTGACATCATTAAGTACTTCGCTTTTCCTCCTGAAGTAGTCGCTTAAGCTCTCGACGTGCCTGTCTACGAAGGACATAGCGACTGTGAACACGACTTCATCGATAAACCTAAGGCCCATGACCTTTATATCCTCTCCAGTCTCAGGAAACCTCCTCTTAAAGTCCCTGGAGTTCATATACCTCTCTAGCTCTAAGACTGCCTTCTCAAGAGGTGTTAGAGGCGCATATCCTACTGCAGCTGACGTGTCATTTGCTCCAAGAACCTTTTCTCCCCTCTCAAAAATGTCTCTTAGCTCCTCAGACCCCTCCTTTATCTCAATCTGATACCTCACATGCTCATCTGGGTCAACATATCTAAGGTTATCTCTAAACCACCTTTTAGCTGTCTCTACAGCTATCTCACCTATAGGGACTTCATCGTCGCCTACATATCTCGTTGCTCTATCTCCAAATACGAGGAGCATAGGCTCTATAACTCTACCTCCTCCAAACGCCTTCTCAGACCTCCCTGCAACCAGCATCCCCTTATCTACATTGTAGTGGTATATCCTACCAAACCTCTTGAGGTACTCCTTGCTCAGCTCTACTGAGAGAGCCTCCATTATAGAATCACATATTGTATCTGGGTGCCCTACCCCCTTTCTCTCTACGATTTCCATTTTCTGCTCCGCTACCGGTACTCCAGCGTATTCCTCAACGTAGATGTTCTTAGCCATCTCTACACCCTCTCTCAAGGCATACTTGATGCCACTTTTAAGCTTAGGGGTGATTTCTCACAGAGTACCTGCTAGGCGATCCATGTGGTCGACGCGAAACAGATATAACCTCATCTGGGATAACGTTGCAGAGGATGGCTTACAGGGTGGGCTGATTGTGCTGCGAGAGATGCCCTAAGTACTTCTACTGTGTGAAGGCTGGAAATGACCCAAAGGAGTGCTGCAATGAGTGCCCCTACTTTGACTCTGACATAGAAGGGAGTTGTAGGCTTGTAATGGAAGACGAAGTCGTAGCTATATTGAAGAAGGCATTAGGGTCATAGCATGAGTCATGCGCCATTTGTTCCAACCCCTGAGCCTGTAGCAAGAAGGATGCTTGAGCTAGCTGAGGTGAGGCCTGGCGAGATAGTCTATGATCTAGGGGCAGGTGATGGCAGGATAGTGATCATGGCTGCCAGAGACTTCGGTGCTAGGGCTGTAGCTGTCGAGATAAGAAGAGACCTCTGTGAGGTGATCAGGAAGAAAGTAGAGGATCTCAGGCTACAGGACAGGGTTAAGGTTCTAAACATGGACATGTTCAAGGTAGATCTTTCAGATGCGGATGTGATTACCCTATTCCTCCTGACTTCAACAAACAACATGCTTAGACCGAAGTTTGAGAGAGAGCTGAGGGATGGCGTCCGTATAGTTTCCCATGAGTTTTCGATCGAAGGCTGGACGCCTGCTAAGGTAGTTGACCTACATGATGTAGCTACATCTCATAGGATATACCTATACAGGTTCAGGAGAGGTCACCGGTAGTATATGCCTGCGCTCCTCATCTCTCTATCCAGCCTGCTTCCAGGCTTGTTTACCCTAGGCCTCCCTGTGCTTGGGTCTCTTCTGATGGTTATCCCAACACTCTCTAGAAACTTGTTCATTCCATCATAGTGTTGCATTGGAGGCGAAGCTACTCCATGCACGCCTGGCTCTCCATCAAAGAGGATTATCCTATCAGCTAGGTAGTCTAGTGCCATTATGTCATGCTCGACAACGACTGCCGCAGCTCCTATGCTCTCTACTCTCCTAGCCACAGCCTTGGCCATAGCATACCTCTGCTCTACATCTAAGTGGGCACTAGGCTCATCCAGCAGGTATATGTCTGCTTCTCTACTCAGGCATGCTGCGACAGCCACCCGCTGAAGCTCTCCTCCACTTAAAGTGGGCACCCTCCTGTCAAGTAGCTTTCCGAGCTCTAGCCTGCCTATCACCTCTGTCTGATATAGCTTTGTCCCATAGAAGCTTCTTCCAACAGTCTTGAGCAGCTCCTCCACAGTCCCGTCAAATGTAGGCTTTATGTACTGAGGCTTATATGAGACCTTTACCCCTGACCCAGATGAGCTTAGAAAGCGAGCTATCTCAATGACGAATGTCGTCTTTCCTATGCCATTTGGCCCGACACATCCTATGACCTCTCCTCTCCTTATGTCACCTGGCATAGCCTCAAGCTTGAAGCCGCTGTCATAGCTTACCTTAAAGCTCTCATATGTGAAAAGGATGGATGCGCTCCTCTTGTCAGCTGGCTTCTTCCTCTCGAACTCTATGGCTTCTCTCCTCAACCTCACGTTTTCCTCTGGGAGATAGCCTTCTAGGAAGACGTTTACTCCAACTCTGGTGCCATATGGCTGGCTTACAATACCATATGCTCCAGGGACGCCATAGAGTATGTGCACTATGTCGCTGACATAGTCTAGCATAGCTAAGTCGTGCTCAACTAAAACTACAGCCTTACCATAGGAGACTATCTCCCTGATGAGCTTAGCAGCTCTCATCCTCTGCCTGACATCAAGGTAGTTTGAGGGCTCATCAAACATGTAGACGTCAGCTTCTCTGATATATGCAACACAGAGGGCTAGCCTCTGCAGCTCTCCTCCACTCAGCTTACTGACGTCTCTGTCAAGCAGCTTACTAAGCTCCATGAGCTCAACTGCCTTATCAGCCTCCCCTCTCTCATCAAACTTCTCTACAACTTCTCTGACGGTCCCCTTAACCACCTGAGGGATCTTGTCTATCATCTCAGGCTTGACAACGATCTTAATTCTGCCGTCAGCGAGCTTCCTAAAGTATGCCTGTAGCTCGTGTCCTTTGAATGCTGACGCAACTTCCTTGAAGTCGCTAGGCCCATGCTCTCTACCGAAGTTGGGGAGCAGGCTCCCTGAGAGTATCTTAAGTACTGTTGTCTTTCCAACTCCATTGCTCCCGATAATCCCTGTTGCAGCCTCAAATCTGACTATAGGAAGTCTATAGAGGACAAAACCATTTACACCATATCTGTGGACTTCCTCTCCCTCCAGTGGAGCTGGCACATTCACGACTGTGATCGCGTTAAATGGGCAGGTCTTGACACACATTCCACACCCAGTGCACTTCTCCTCATCTATCACAGCTTTGTCTGCTTCCTCATCTACCCGAACAGCCTCTACTCCACTCCTGTTTATCGGGCAGTACTTTATGCACTCAAGCCCACACTTAGATGGCTTACACTTCTTAGCATCTACTATAGCTATCCTAGGCAACGAGACCACCTATGCTCTCGGGAAGCCTACTGGTATCACATATAGCGGGCTCTCTCCTGCTGGAATCGCGAGTATGCGGGCTACATCATGGTCATAGAATGCCCCTACAACCACGCAGCCTAGCCCAAGGCTCACACACTCGAGGTATATGTTCTCTCCCACATGCCCAGCCTCCATATGTACATATCTTTCCCCTCTCTCACCATATCTTGATGTCGTCCTCTCGTATACTGCTGTGATCACTATGCTGACTGGTGCCTCACGTACCCAACTCTGTCCAAGGCAGGCTTCAGCAAGCATCTTCCTCAAATCTCCAAGCTTAACCAGCTTTATCTCATGAGACTCCGGATAGTACCTGTAGACGCCTGCCTCTAGCCCTATGACCCCACCAGCACCCACGACAACATAGACCTCCAGCGGGTATGTAGCTCCAGCAGATGGCGCTGCCCTCAGCCCTCTAGCTGGATCAGTTATCCCCTGAGCTGCCCACAGGAGCTGAGACACATGAAGCAGGCTAAGAGGCTTGTCAGCATAGCTTCTGACGGATCTCCTCCGTGAGATAGCCTCCTCGACGCTGACATTTCCTCTAGTGATGGGTGGAGGCAGCTTAATAGCTTCTCCAACAGCTGTGGGCGTGAAGCTGACCTCAGCTTCAGAGCTCTTAGGCCTCAGAGGCGCCTGCCCAGCTTCAAGAGCTCTGCATTTCCTCCAGTAGTAGGCTGCTGCCAGCAAGGCTGCTGCTAGCAGCACCACTAAAGCTAGGGAAGACAGCTTGCAGCTCATCATGTACTAGCTTACATCCAGGCTTAAATCGTTATCTCTAGCAGCTGTGTTGAGCAGCACCTCTGAGGCTTCCCTAAGCCTCTCATGGAAGCTGCCTGCTGCAGCAACTCTGGAGATGGCCATGTAAACAGCTTCCTCAGCATACCTAGGCAGCTTAGCTGCCTCTCTCCTCATAGCCTCCCTGAGGACACCAGACTTCCCAGCTATCGGAGCAGCACAGAAGAACGGCTTAGCCAAATTTGCGAGCGCAACAAGGTCTCCTCTAGCTACAGCATCCACTTCAACACTAGATACCGGAAGGTGCTCCAGCAGCATCTCAACCTGGTTTCCTATGATCTCACGTGATGCAAGCAGCTCAGAGACCTCATAATCCTTTACAGCAGAGGCAAGTATGTGTATCAGCTCACGGAGCTCATCTTCTCCAATGAAATCTGCTAGCTTAAGCAGCGGTTTCGGTACTCTGATCAGGTAGTACTCGAGCCTGCCATGGAGAGCAGAGTGCCCAACTTCATGCTCCAGCTCTCCTCTAGCTACAGCCCTCCTTTTAGCCTCATATGCATCCTGAGCTATCGAGATACAAGGCTTGTCAAGCCAGCCATGGTGGAATGAACAGGATGAGAAGGGGGCTTGGATTGCTGAGGCTTCTACTCCAAGCCTAGATGCTACTTCAGCGAGCTCAGCAGCGAGCTCTCTGCTCATCCTGCTCCAGCTCCTATATAGCCTGAGCTCAACAGCTCTACTGAACCCTAGCTTCACTAGAGCAGTATAGGTGACTGAGGCAGCTTCCCTCATAAACCAGAGCTCAACAGGCTCTATACGCTTTATGGCGAGCTCAGTCACGCTGCATCAACATCCAATGGTGGAGTAGGTTAGAGTGCCTGGAGTACTAGCTCAGTTAGGTCTATTACCTTCACATCACTCTTGAACTCCCTTGCTGCATCAGATAGGTTCCTGAGACAGAATGGGCACGATGTCACTACAGCCTCAGCTCCAGCCTCCTTAGCCTCTTTTAGCCTCTCATAGGCTGCCCAGAGAGCCATATCAGGGTAAGCTGCCTTGACTCCTCCTCCAGCTCCACAGCACCAAGAGTTCTCCCTGTTCCTATACATCTCAACGACCTTGAGTCCTGGTATGCTATGCAGTACTTCCCTAGGTATGTCAAACCACTTCTTTGCAAATTCTCTGAGCTCTCCCTTGCTTGCTCCAGATCCCTTCTTCCAGAGGTAGATGTGTCTACCAAAGTGGCATGGATCATGCCATGTCACAGTCATATCTATGCTCTTTGTAGGCTTTATCACACCCTTGTCTATCAGCTCTTTTATCATCTCCATGACACTCACAGTCTCAAACGGCTGGTCACCTAGGAGCTTCGGGTAGTCTACTGTGAAAGTCCTATAGCATCCTGCACATGAGAACAGCATCTTCTTCACTCCAGCTGCCTTGAAGTTCTCTATGTTCCTTTTAGCTAAGCTGAGCGCTACATCTCTCTGCCCAACTCTCAGTAGAGGTGAGCCGCAGCAGACTTCCCTTGTTGACACCAGGAACTCTAGCCCAGCTGTCTTCAGAAGCCTTGCTACAGCCTTAGCTACATGCGGCAGCCTATAGGATGATGTGCACCCGACGAAGTATGCTAGCTCACTCCTCCTATCCTTCTCGCCGTCAAACCACTCTGTCCTCTGCTCATGAGGCTCCCCATATGGGTTGTTCAGCTTTACTGCGAACTCTGTGAACCTCTCATGCTTTGGATGAATTTCTATCCCAGATCTGACCAGATCTGCTCTGAATGTCTCGAATATCTCTACTGTCGGTATCTCATTTTCACACTGGAGCTGGCAGTTACCACACTCAGTACACATGTAGAATACATCTATCAGGTCTTCTGTAATCGGGACATCTCCTTCCAGTATCCCTCTCAGTATCCACATTTTACCAGAGTTGTAGTATGCCTCCCAGTCTAGGTTATAGGTTCCAGCTAAGCACCCATAAACTATCCCAGTATAGCTTCCATAACCTATCCTGTCAGGTTCATCTGAGTAGGCAAACCTACATGTCTTGCAGTGGATACACTTGTAAATCTCCCTCTTATAGCTCTCAATCTCCATGCTCTCACCTCCTATGGCAGGCATAGCCTGCCTGGATGCATTATGCCATTGGGGTCAAAAACCTTCTTGAGCTTCTTTAGCATACTATAGTAGGCTGCTGCCCTAGAGTACATCGCTGGTGCATGGACATATGGGTCTGGCCTGTAGTTTATCCAGCCTTTCTCAACGAATATCTCTGTTGTGTCTCTATTGAACTCTCTAAGCCTCTCCATCTCCTCTGAGCTTGTAGGGTCATAGCATACTATAGGCATGCATATTGCTTCCCTCCCATGCTCTATGGAAGCAATCCAGAGGACTGGTGGGAACCTGTATTCCTCTAGCTTCTTGACACATATTTCAGCGAACTCTCCAGCCTCCATCCAGGGTGTGTACCATGTTATAAAGAGGAATGCTCCCCTCCACTTTGCATATGGTATAGCTATTTTGTTCGGCTTCTTCAGCCTACTCTTCTTCTGCCTCGGGTGGAGCTTCCACTCCCTGACCCTGATGCCTGCCTGAGCAGCCTTCTCCATCTCTCGTCTCACAACCCTCCTCTGATACTCTAGATCCTCCTCATCTCTCCCCCATAGCTCGAAGTTCATGAACCACAATGGAACCCCAAGTTTAGCCCAGTACTGGTAATCTGCTAGCCTCGGGTTTTCCTCAGCTAGCCTAGTTGGCACAAGCCACCAGTTGCCACCCTGCACCATGACACCAACCTCCTGCTTCAAGACTCTCATGGTAGCCTTCACCATGTCATGTGGGTTCTCAAAGCCGAAAGCCAGTATATCCTTGTGCTCTGAGTGAGGGAATATCTTGACTGCAAGCTTTGTGACGACACCCATCGTCCCCTGAGCCCCCAGGAAGACCCCAGTGAAGTCTGGCCCAAGCCCCCACTTGTAGAAGGGCTTAGCTCCTGGCAGAGCCCAAGAGCCTGTCCTGATGACCTCACCAGTAGGCAGGACTACCTCCAGCCCAAGCACTAGGTCTGCTGCAGGCCCAGCTTTACTCGTGACTATCGTGAACCCCCTCTCCAGAGCGTCTCCTACAACCGTTGCTGCAGGAGGGGCGCCATCCGGTATCGGAGGGGCATACTCCGGATAGTTCTTCCTGAAGTACGCCCATAGAGGCCCGTTCCTAACCCCTGGCTCAACCACCATATACCTTGCATCAGGGTCTACCTTCAGGATCCTATCCATCCTAGAGAGGTCTAAGAGTATACCTGCTGGCTTGATGAGAGGTAATGCGAAGCCTCCTGATAGGCCTCCTGCCATCGGCGTGACAGGGATCCTATTTTCGTTAGCTAGCATCAGTACCTTCCTGACTTCCTCCACGTACTTCGGCCTAACGACGACATCTGGCCTAACAGCCTCAATGCCCATTATGCTCCTCGACAGGTAGGCTGCTAAGACTGCTGGCTTGTCAGACACGTACTCAGGCCCAACTATGCTCTTTAGCTCCTCAATAACCTCTGAAGTCACCTTGCTATAGCTCAAGCTATCCCCAACGCCCCCGAGCTCCCTGCCTGCTTAAAAGTTATTGGAGCCTAGTTCAGCTCAGAGAGGCAAGCTGCCATATGAGATCGACCCTACAGCTAGTGGAATACCTTGTATATCTTCGTCGCCAGCTTCTCTCCTATTCCAGGTACCCTCATGAGCTCATGCCTGCTTGCATTAGCTATCCTAGCTATCGTCCCAAACTCCCTCAGCAGCTCAGTAGCAAGCTTCCTCCCAATGAACGGTATAGATGACAGCACATAGACCTTAACGTCCCTCTCCGGCACTCTAGTGACCCTGACTGGCCTGAACCACCTCTCCTCAGGCTCCCCCTCGTTCTTGCCAGCTTCCTCTCTAGAGACAAGCACCCTGATGAACTCCTCTAGCATCACAGCTGAATCCACCTGGATGACTGGGATACCATATCTGAACTGGCACTCCATTAGGGCTCCAGATACGCTAGCAAGCTTCTTCCTCGGCTCACTCAGCGTGTAAGCTTGCTGTGTGAAGGACCCCTCAACCAGCAGGATCCTCCTAGCAACCCTCACTCCAGCTACCTCTTCTACTGAAGTAAGCTTTGCCAGCTGCTCCCAGAGCCTACCACTCCACACTGAGCTAAAGAAGTCTCTCACGGTCTTCCTCTCAACCAGAACTCCCAGCCTACCTCTATGGGCCACTATGTCACCTACTGGAAGCAGCTTGATCTCAACCTCTCTGCAGACTCTCTTCAGGAGCTCTATGATCCACGGTGGCTCCCTGCTGTCTACTATAGCATCCAAGATGCCACCAGCTCTGCTCAGCAGTGATGTTTTAAAGCTACATACCTCAGCCATAGGGGTCTACTTGATTCTCTCAGACTTCGACTTGAAAAGCTACCTGAGTGAGGGCAGGCTTACTATAAGGCCTCTGCTAGAGGATACCATACAGCAAAATGGGGTAGACCTCCATATAGGCCCATACATAGCTATACCTCGAGACCTTAAGCGTCCACTAGACATTGGGCGAGATAACCCAGCTGACTTCTATGAGATAGAGGAGATCCCTGAGAGCGGCTATGAGATCCCTCCATACACCTCTGTCCTGATGCATACCGAGGAGTACATTAGTCTCCCAAGTGACCTCATGGCTATATGCGGCCTCAGGTCAACGTTTGCTAGGCTAGGCTTTATAGCTCCAACCACATATGTTGACGCAGGCTTTCGTGGTGAGCTCACGATTGAAGTGTTCTGGTCGAAGCCATATCCCATAAGGGTGTATAGGGGGATCCGGTTTCTACACGTGGTCTTCTCAAAGTGTCTCAACTCTGTTGAGAAGCTCTACTCAGGAGAATACCAGGGGCAGAGGGGGGTTACTCTCCCAAAGAATCTAGTGTCAGAGGTGAGGGAGGCATTTCACGTGAGGAGCTTGCTGAAGTTAGGGTCTCAGTAGGGACAGCTGGAGCTATCAGGCTAGCTAGAGTACATTCGCTTGCCTCTCCCACTACAGCTTACCTCATGTTCTCTAAGGGAAGATGCATCTATGACTGTGTGTTCTGTGCTCAGGCTAGAAGCAGCTCATCTAGACCAGACATGTTATCTAGGGTAGTCTGGCCAAGCTATCCTCTAACTGATGTCATACGCTCGATTCGAGAGAGCAGCTTGCTCAGGGTCTGTGTCCAGACAGTCCCTCACCCAGGATATACGAGGAGGCTAGCGAGTCTGCTGCTAGCCTTAAGGGATGCTGGCAAGCCTATCTCAGTAGCAGTCACAGCGACATCAGGGAGGACACTCCAGCAGCTCAAGGAAGCTGGAGCTGAGAGAGTAGGCATAGGGCTCGATGCAGCTTCTCCTCGTGTCTTCGCAGAGGTGAAGAGAGGCTTGACATGGAGTGGAATCTGGAGGACCATCTACAAGGCTCTCAGTGTGCTTGGTAGAGGACGTGTCTCATGCCACCTGATAGCTGGGCTAGGTGAAAGCGACCTGGAGCTCCTCAAGACTGCTACAGATCTCAAGTCAGTCGGAGCTCAGATAGCCCTCTTTGCTCTAACTCCCCTCCCAGGTACCAGAATGCATGCTGCAAGAAGCCCTAGTGTAAGGAGGTATAGAGGGCTTCAGCTGGCGCTATATCTCATCCAGGAGTATGGTGCAAGGCCATCAGACTTCAAGTTCAGTAGTACAGGCTCTCTCATCGGGCTAGGAGAGTGGTCTCATATAGCTGAAGCCGAGGCCCGTACTCTAAAGCCCTTCCTCACATCAGGATGCTTAGGCTGTAATAGGCCGTTCTATAACGAGAGCCCTCTTGGCCCAATATACAACTACCCGAGCTTGAAGCTTGCAAAAAGAGATGAATGTGAGATATATCGGCAGGTGGAGTGGCTACTAGCTACTTGCTGACCTCCTTAGCGTACTCTTCTGCCTTCATCAGCTCATCTAGCTCAGATGGATCTGAGATCTCGATGACTGCTATCCAGCCTTCACCATATGGATCATCGTTTATGAGGGTAGGTTCTTCCTCTAGCTTTGTGTTCACCTCAACTACCCTCCCTGTCACTGGAGTGAAGACGTCTGCTACAGCCTTAACAGACTCTAGTGTGGCGATGGAGTCTCCCTTCTCAACCTCCTCTCCCTTCTCTACTAGTAGCTCTACTCCAGTGACCTCCTTCAGCTCCTTCTGAGCATAGTCTGTGACCCCTATCCTCACTGTGCTGTCTTCTCTCTTAGCCCACACATGATCCTTTGAGTACAGTAGCCCTACTACGATCTCATACTCCTTTACCTTAATCTTCTCAGCCAAGGCTTACCCCACCTGATACCAGCTCTTATTTCTTTAGCCTCTTCTGTAGCTCCTGGGCTGCTCTAGCAATAGGCTCAACATACTCTGAGACTGGTGGCGCATAACATGAGTCCATTGCAGCTAGCTCACTGACTGTGAGCCTAGCCTGGATGGCTGTAGCGACAAGGTTTATCCTAGGTGCCACCTCTAGCGGAGCCATGATCTGAGCTCCAACAATCCTATCTTGCTCTGTTTCAGCTATAAGCTTCACGTAGATCCTCTCTGCACCAGGATAGTAGTGTGGCCTACTCCTTCCTACGACCCTAACGCTCTCAACTGGGAGCCCAGCCCTCTCAGCCTGCCAGACTGTGAGGCCTGTTGAACCAATCTGCATCTCAAAGAGCTTGGTGACTGCTGAGGCAAGCCCACCGAAGTAGGCTCTCTTGCCGCCTGCAGCGTTCTCTCCAGCAATCCTCCCCTGCTTCACTGCTGCAGTCCCTAGCTGGATGAGAGTAGGCTGCCCAGTGATCAGGTTCCTGACCTCAGCGCAGTCACCACACGCATATACCTCTGGCTGAGTTGTCTGAAGCCTCCAGTCTGTCTTGATGCCTCCAGTAGGCCCTATTTCAGCTCCAGCAGCCTTAGCGAGCTCTGTCTCAGCTCTTACTCCAGTAGCTAATATGACCAAGTCTGCTTCCACAACTCCAACCTCCTGTATCGCAACCTCTCTAGCCCTGCTCTCTCCAGCTATCTCCTCTACTCTCTTGCTGACATACAGCTCTACTCCATGGTCCCTGAGGTGCCTCTGAAGCATCTTAGCCATATCATGGTCTAGGACAGCTGGAAGCACGTGAGGCAGCATCTCAACTACAGTGGTCTTCAACCCTAGTTCAGTGAAGTTTTCAGCTAGCTCTAAGCCTATGAACCCTGCCCCCACTATGACTGCATTCTTGCTCTGCTTCACAGCTCTCATTATCTCCAGAGCATCATCTATCGTTCTAAGCGTATAGACTCCAGGTAGATCAGCTCCCTTGATGGGTGGAATAGTAGCACGTGCCCCAGTAGCTAGGACAAGAGAGTCGTAGCTGAATTCAGTAGAGCCGCCTGAATTCAGCTCTACCCTAAGCTTTCCATCTCTACTGATGTCGATAGCTCTCCCCTTAACAACCCTTACTCCTATCCTCCCTAAGTCGCTTTCAGGGTATACTCTCAGGTCACTCGGGCTCCTCACCTTTCCTCCAATGAGGTATGGTAGCCCACACCTAGAGTATCCTACATGCTCCTCTACGCTGACCAGCGTGACCTCTGCTCCAGCTACTCTAGCTGCCTCAGCAGCTGAAGCGCCAGCTACACCTCCTCCAACGACAACAACCTCCATGCTCTCACCTAAACCTCTCTGGTGAAAATGGCTTCAGCAGGGGGTCTTCAACTCCCTCCACCACAAGCTTAGCTAGTAGCTTACTGACTATAGGCACCAAGCTGAGGCCATAGTCATGCATACCACATGCAACATATACTCCACTGACGCTAGTCTCACCAATAACCGGCTTCCCATCTGGTGTCATGTCTAAGATGCAAGTCCACTGCCTAAGCACCTTTAGGCTTCTGAGAGCTGGGATAAGCTGGGTAGCCTGCTTAGCGAAGTCTCTGAGGAACCTATAGCTCGACAAGCTGAGGTCGCTTGTCTTCCCTAGGGATCCTACTGTCCCGATGACCTCTCCTCTCATCGTCTGAGCTACCATAAGCCCTGTACTTGGCCTCTCAACGACAGGATCCAGGAAGGGCCTCATAGGCTCTGTTACCAGAGCTTCCTTAGCAAGAGGATCCAATGGGATTTCGACTCTAAGCCTGCTAAGAAGCTCTCTGCTCTCGAAGCCTGCTGCCACCACGACCTTGCCTGCCTTATACTCGCCTGCTGTAGTCTTTACAGCTAGCTGTCTCCCCTCAACTTCTATGCTAGTCACCTCAGCTGGCTTAACAACCTCACCACCTAGCTTTCTGAGTGCATCCAGGTACCCCCAGAGGACGGCTAGCGGGTGAACCAACCCTTCTCTCGGGCTAAGATAGCAGAGCTTCACGTCATCTAGCCTGATATATGGATATCTGCTCGCAGCCTCCTCTCTGCTGAGCTCCCTGAACCCCCCTGTCACATAGGAGCTGAACTCTCGCCTCAATGCCTCAGCTTCCTCATCTGTAAGCGCCACTGTAAGCACGCCGTCCTGCCTAAACAAGGTATTAGACTCAAGCTCCTCTGGCAGCTTTTCGTGAAGCTTAAGGCCTTCTGAGGCCAGCTTAGCTACATCAGGGTCCTTATGCCTCCCCCTGATGACACCTACGTCTCTCCCTGTTGACCCATACCCGAAGTACCTGGCCTCAAAGACCAGCGGCTTCCAGCCTAGTCTAGCTATGTTATATGCGATGCCTGCTCCAAGAGCTCCACACCCTATGACTGCTATGTCAGCCTTCTTCTTCATCATCATCACCTAAGAGGGCTTCTATTGGAATTGGGTCTATTGGAGGCCTGATGACTGTAGTCTTAGCCTCCTTCAGCTTGCCCATCCTCCTCAGGATCCTCAGGACATGCATCATGCAGGACTTTCCCTGACATGGACCAGTTGTCACTCCAGTGAACCTCTTTATACTCTCTATGTCATCGTAACCCATTTCTATGGCTTCTATTATGTCCTCTTCGGTCACATCATGGCAGAAGCACACTATTTTCTTTCCCCTACCCAATTCAACCACCTTTAGCTATCCTAACTGCCCTAACCTCATAGACGAGCTCAGGCCTCGGAGCCTCTACTGTGATGACGTAAGCAGGGTCTCCCTTGATCATCTTGAAGACCTCCACAACCTCTCCCTCACCCAGCTCTTCCCCAGCTCTGCTCAGTAGAACAGCCTTGTCTCCCTTATTGGGCTTTGGAAGCATCTCATATGGCATGGTCACATAGCCCTTTCCATCCTTTATCTGGATGCAGAATATTGCTAGCCCTGGGCATATTGCGACACACATCCTACAGCCAACACACTTCTCCCAGTCTACTCTAGGAGGCTTACACAGCCCCTCCTTCAGTATGGCTCCAACCTTGCAGATAGCTGAGCAAGGGTTACATGGGATCTCCTGGACACACTCTATGACAGCGACTCTCTTCTCCCTAACAACCTCATCTGGTGGTATCAGCCCCATTCCCCTGAGCTCTCCTGTAGTGAGGTATCCCCTACTCAAGTACTCAGCCAAGCTCACCCCCCTCCTCAAGCCTCTCGATACTCTCAACAAGAACCTCCCTCAGCCCAGCCTTTATCCTCTCACTGAAAGGTGACCCCCTCTCCTCCTCAAGCTCCCTCATGTACTCCTCTATCCTCCTCTTCTCCTCCTCTCCCCCATACCCGAGCATGAGGCTTGCATGTATCCCTGCTATAGCTCCCTCTAGCATGGCTGTAGCAGCCTCCTCTACCCCAGAGCAGTCGCCAGCTATGTAGACGTCTCTCCTGACTCTCCCATAGACGTCCCTAACAGGGACAAAGCCTCCTAGCTCTGGGACCATGAGCATCTTCGGCTTGAAGTGTTGGATGAGGTCATAGGTTGGCGTCAGCCCTACTGAGATGCAGATGAAGTCGCAGTCTATCTTTCTCTCTGACCCTGGTATCGGATTAAAGCTCTCATCTACCCTGGCTATCACAGCTCCCTCCACGTGTGTCTTACCGAGTGCCTTAACTATGGTGTGCCTAGTTAGTATCGGGACACCTAGCCTCCTCACCTTGGCTGCATGCACTAGGTAGCCTCCTATCCTGGGAAGAACCTCTACTATGGCCTTTACATCGACTCCAGCCTGAAGCAGCTGGTATGACACTATCAGCCCAACGTTCCCTGAGCCTACCATTAGCCCTGCTTCACCAGGCTTGATCCCATAGACGTTCATGAGAGTCTGTACTCCTCCTGCACCATAGACTCCTGGCAGGTCATTGTTCTCGAAGACCAGAGTCCTCTCATATGCTCCAGTTGAGATTATGTACTTCCTAGCTCTAACCTTGACTATCCTGCTTCCATCTCTCACAGCAGCAAGGAACCCTTCTCTAGGATAGTATGCAAACGCTGAGGTGGAAGTCAGCACCTTAACACTGCTCATCTTTGAGATTTTCTCAGCCATCTCATCTGCTAGCTTAAAGCCTCTTCGCCCAGCACAGTAGCTGACGTTCCCGAAGAACTTGTGGGTCTGCTTTATCAGCTGCCCCCCTAGCTTATGCTTGTCATCGATGAGCAGCACACTCTTACATAGCTGCCCTGCTTCAATAGCTGCCATCAGCCCTGCAGGCCCTCCCCCAATCACTGCTACCTCGACGTCATAGACCTCAGGCCTGCTTGCCTTCCTCCCATCTCCTATAGCTCTAGCTTCTCCTATGCCTGTGAACTTCCTCATCAGCCTCAGATAAATTCTCCTGAAAGCTGCTGGCTTAGCCATCCTCTTGAGGTAAGCTGCTGGGGAGAGGTCCATTCTCTCTAGGACTGGTGCAAGCAGGTCTGTCTCTGCAGTAGGCCACCCCTTCTGCCTTCTCACCTTCATGCCATCTCTGACCTGCACCATACATGTCCTCACGTTAGGTACTCCATCTACTTCCATCATGCATGCTGAGCATCTTCCTATTGCGCAAAAAAAGCCTCTTGCCCTCCTATACTTGAAGCTTCTGCTGAAGACTTTGATGCCGCTTGCATAGAGGGCTGCAGCCACCGTCTCACTTTCGTAGGCTCTAATCGGCTTCCCCTCAAAGTAGATAGTAACCTCCCTTCCACGCTCAAATTCGAGTATAGGATGCTCTCTGATCCTTAAATCTGGCAAATGCACACCTCTTTGCCTCAGCTGCCACATGCATAGTTTAAAACTTTTACCGGTGGCTCCATGCCGCATTAGAGCTCAGCTGATAACAACATCGCTTAAGCTCACTCCTAACTCTAAGCGCGGTTCTATGCCACTAGCATAAAGTTAATTACAGCTGTCAGCAGAGAAGACCTAGGTGGGTTCATGCGTATAGCTCATCTTCTCATAGCAGCCATCACTCTAACACTCCTCCTACAGCTCTCCACTACACACATAGAGCTATCTCTCAGTCTATCACCTACCTCTAATGGAGAAAGCTACATCCAGGCTGAGACTGCCACCAACATGGGAGCTGCCCATAACACAAGTGGTGAGATGTATGCTGACGGATCTGAGAAGCATGGTGATGGCTCCAGTGAGAGCATGGTGCTCAAGGCACGTGTAGAACCGACACCTCCACCTGGTCCTTTCTTCAGCATAACGGTATCAGCTGAGTCCAAGGTATACGTGAGGGGAGAGCATGCCATAGTCTACGTGAAAGTCAGGAATATAGGAGTAGAGCCAGCTTACTTCTACATACTTGTGACATTCATCTCGCCATCAGGAAAGCATTACCCGATAGTAGTAGAGCCTCCTGCATACCTTTCTCCTGGTTATGGTGTAGTAGCTAGGAAGGTAAGCTGGGTCATCCCTGAGGACGCTGAGCTAGGTGAGTATAAGATAGCAGTAGACTGTATCCAAGACCCACACAACATGATTAAGTACAGAGACGACTTTACGGAGCATGTGATTTTCACTGTTGTGAGAGAGCTTGCTCCCATATTCCATGTCATCACTGTAGAGCCCTCTAAGGAATCCTATTACCTAGGAGAGACTGTCAGCCTATACATGATAGTGGAGAATATAGGGAACATAGAAGGGACATTTTACCTCAGTGTCACAGTAATAGATCCAGCTGGCTTAAGATATGAGCTAGACCTGCTCCCGCCGAAAGTCCTTTATCCTGGCAGCAGAGCTGTGTTCTCTAATGTCAAGTGGGAGATTCCAGCTGATGCCACACCAGGCTCATATGCTGTCGAAATAGACTTCATAAGAGATCCATCGACTGGAGAGAAGTGGGAGGACACCTTCACAAGGAAAGCTCTCTTCAGAGTCAGCCATCTACAGGCTGAGATCCCACGGGAAGAGGAAGAGAGTCAGCTTCCTCAGATCGAGCTAAAGGCTGTGCAGGCAAGCATAGCGGGGATAGAGGCACCAGATCAAGTAGTTGTAGGAGAGGAAAGCTACCTAAAGGCTTATGTGGCGAATACAGGTGAGGTATATATCGTAGTCAGAGTGGTATGTAATGCCACTGATGTCAGCATAGATCCAAGCTACATTCTAGTCAGGTTAGAACCAGGAGCTACAGGTGAGGCTGTGTTCAAGCTGATAGCTGAGTCGGAAGGCACACTAAACGTGAGCATAACCCTAGCACATGGTGACTATGTCCTAGACACGAGAGTGATTGAGGTGAAGGCTGTCGCACCTACCCCTCCAGCTACAGCTCCATCAGCTACACCAGAGATCACTCAGCCTACTCAGCCACAAGCTCCTCCTCCAACAGCTCACACAGAACCATCTCCTCAGCCAGAGCCTTCAGCAGCAGGGTTCACAGCTACACCAGCAAAGCCTAGTCCTAAGCTGAGGCAGCCAGAGCTAAACCTCCCCCTACTTGCAGTGATGGCTGCTGCAGTAGCTGTGCTCATCTCGCTGTCAGTCATATTGAGGAAAGCTGCAATGAGAGCTCGTCCAGAGGCTCATAGCTACCACAGCTCTACTTGATTGTATGATAGAGGCATGAGATACAGGGGTCGAATAGCCTGATAGCAGCCATAGCCTTGCTTATGATGTAGTCTCTAGGGAACGCTAGGTCACTTGCCAGCCTCACCAGCCTGTTAGCTACCGTAATCATGATGCCTCTATTCAACATGGTTGGGGTCACTATCTTGCTTTCAGCTATAGCTCCCCTCTCAACCCTATAGTAGTGGACTAGTGTTCCTCTAGGCGCCTCAACTGCAGAAGTTCCCTGTGAGTCTGCTGCCTTAACTCTCTCCCTTAGCATGCCATGGTATAGCCTAGGCTCATTCAGGAGCCTCTCAGCAGCATCCAAGTATGACTCGATCTCATCCATCCTTATCCTGATGTGAGTTAGCAAGTTCATGGCTTCATGGACTTCTCCTCCTCTAGCAACATGTCTGGCAGCAGGCCCAGTTAAAACAGCTTTCTCGTAATAGCTACCTCCAAGCAGGTCTGCTATCAGGATAGGCTTCGGTTTCCGCCCAGCATACATCTTAGCCTCCCCCCACAGCTCTCCTCCACTAGCTGTCGTGATGAACATGGTTCCCTCAGGTAGATCATAGAGTTCCCTGTCTACCATGGCCTCATCCAAGAGCCTTCTGCTGTACAGCAGGTCTTTAGCCCAGCTTATCGCTGCCTTAGCCTGCTTTAGCTCCTTCTCGATCCTCTCTCTTGAGGATGATGTAAGCCTACTATATACCCCACCGACTGTCGAGACCATGGAGATGACGCCTCTTCCACCTAGCTCTGCTAGAGCTCTGTTGCTGAATGCTATCAGAGCACCTATCTTCCTCGGATACTCTCTCTCAGCTCTCGATATCGTGAACACATCCTGAGGCGAGTTGTAAGCATATGAGAAGAGATCAGGTAGCGTATGCAGGAACAGGTGTAGTGTATGGCTCTTGACATGTTCAGCTATCAATGCAAGCTTTCTCACGATTGAAGCTGTCTCAGGTGGGCTATCGATGCCAAGTGAGGCTTCTATCGCTTGAGACGATGCTATCTGGTGGGCTATGGGGCAGATCCCACAGATCCTCGAGACGTAGGCTGGGACGTCTTCAGCTGAGAGGCCTATAAGCGCTCGCTCTACACCCCTGTAGTGCAGCGGCTTAAGCTCCACCTTCTCAACGTCTTCTCCACGCACATAGAATACGACTTCAGCGGGGGATTCAACTCTAGTGAGCACATAGGGGGGAGGTGTAGCCTTTGGAGTTGAAGGAGCTCTGCAGGAAGCTCTTCCCGTCGATACAGGGCCTAATGGAACACCTCCAAGATGGGTTCGGGAACCGCTTTGAAAAACGATAGCAGAATAACGAATTATAACAAGAGTCAAGACTAAACCTTTATATTTTTTAGGTTATTGCCCTAATTGTGGTTGAAGTAGTGTTATCAGTAGCCTTTGGTTACCTGCCACATTCCGTTACAGCTGGCCAGAACGGAGCTGCTAGAGTGAGCTATAAGCTCAATAAGAGCATGGTTAAGCTGGCTAAAATGATGTACATTAAGTGGGCCAGGCGATACGGCTTCTTATAGCGTGAGAGCTTGAGACCTATAGATGAGGTGGACATAGCGGTCCTGCGTGTAGTAGAGGGCTTAAGGACAGCATTCGAGTGGGTTCCGATGTCAAGTGTGGTAGATAAGCTACCATACCCACGTATTGAGGTTGAGAGGAGAGCTAGGTTCCTAGAGAAGGCTGCGCTAGTCAAGTACAGATACATAGGACACTATCGGGAGTTCGCTCTCATGATACTTGAGAGAGGCTTCGACACGCTAGCGCTATGGGATTTCAAGAGGCATGGGATTCTAGAGGAGGTCGGAGACACCATAGGAGAGGGAAAGGAGGCTGAGATAGTCTTGGCGAGATCGCCTAGCGGAGAGCCTGTTGTGATAAAGTTCCACAGGTATTGGGCTAAGGAGTTCAGGCACATAAGAAGGTCTCTATCTTATGCTGCCGTCGTAGTGAGAGGACAAGAGCTTAACCTAGAGGACAGTAGGATAGATGTACCAAGAGCTAAAGCCCAAGTGGAGATGAAGGCTCTTGAAGCTGTACATAAAGCTGGAGTGAGCACCCCAGAGCCTCTCGGGGTAAACAGGCATGCTGTAGCAATGAGGATGGTTGAGGGAGAGGAACCTGAGACACCTGCTCCAAACCTATCAGATATCAAGCTTAAGAACCCTAGAGAGGCGCTTGAGCAGATAACGTCAGACGTGGAGACTATGGTGAGGGAAGCAGGCTTCATACACGGAGACCTAAATGAGTATAACATACTAGTAGACAGGGAGGGTGTGCTCTACTACATCGACTTCCCACAGGCTGTCCCAGTATCCTATGAGGAGGCTCAGTTGATCCTCGAGAGAGACCTAGAGAACATCTTCTCACACTTCAGGAGGAAATATAGGCTGCTAGACACACCAAGCCCAGCACAGCTGGCTGAGGACTGGCTCTTCGGTAGCTAGCATGCCTCTAAAAGTGTATGTCGCAGCTCCGATAAGAGGAGATAGGAGAGCTATAAACTCTGTCAAGGCTATAGTCAGCATGCTGAAGGAGCTTGGCCACAAGGTTCTCACAGAGCATGTTGCTCAAGGTACTCCTGAGCCACTAAGCTGTGAAGAGGTCTACAGGAGGAACATTAAGCTCCTATCAGAGTGTGACCTGGTGGTAGCTGAGGTATCTTATCCGAGCCATGGCGTTGGCTTCGAGGTCTGTAAGGCTCTCTCCATGGAGAAGAGAGTTATAGCGGTAGTAGAGTCCTCTAGGAAGAGCCTTCTATCAGCCATGATAGCTGGAGCACCTGGCATAGAGCTGCTAGAGTACTCTAGCATAGAGGAGCTCTGGGCTAAGCTCCTAGAAGCTCTACGCTCAGTCAGGTAACTATAGAGGAGAGCTCAGCCCCCTCTCTAGCGTAAAGGTAGAGCCTGCTAGCCTCAAGCAGCTTCTCCTCCACCCCCATATACTCTGCTGCCGTCAAAACAGCCTTGCTCAGCTTCTCTCCAGCTTGAAAGACAGGAGCAAGCTTCTCTCTATAACTCAAGTCCCTGAGCGCATGGTGGTCTAGCACAAGCTTCTCCACAGAGCTCTCTCCAAGTATCTGAGCCATGTTCTCAACTGCCTCAGCTAAGCTCTCCTCTGATCTCTCATGGTAGATTGGAGGCCCATCTAAGATGACTAGCTTAGGCTTCGCTTTAACTATCCACTCTGTGGCAGGCCTATACACAGGCCCTGAGATATCGCTGGTAAACACCATAGTGTCTCCCTTGCTCTCAGAGACCTTCACCATGATCACGTATCCTAGCTTAGTTCCCTCTCCTCCATGTGGGACAGGAGGAGAGAACTCTATGGTAGTAGCATCAAACTTGAGCTTAGCTCCATCAACATACCTGATTTCCCTAGCGATGTTCTTGAGCTCGCTGGTGAAGAAGAGGCCTCTCCTCCTCTGGCTGAAGTTCACGTTCTCCTCAGGGCTCTTCAAGAGCACGATCTTGCCCTCATATAGGTAGGTTCTCCTCGGTGAGTAGTGGTCGAGGTGGTAGTGTGTGACCACCATCACATCAGCATCACTACAGGCTCTCTCTATCTCACGCCAAGCTTCATCCAGCCTCTCCCACTCCAGCCTGTGAGGTGGAAGCCCATATCTACGCGGAGCTAGCGCAGCTGATGGGTCTATAACGAGAACGACGCCATCTGCCTCAACTCTAGTACACATGCTCCTAACTCCCATGCTATCACATGCGACTAGCCTGACTCTCATCTTCACTACCCTACAGGCCACTAGCTTCAGCGCCAACCTTTTAAGCCTGCCTTCTGCCCACAGCTCAATGGGCTCAAGAGAGCTTTCCCTCTCTGCTATCATAGCTGCATTGTACTTTGTGCTGAGCTTAGTGCTAGGGCCACTCTCCAACATAGGCCCGTCTCTAGTCTCAATAAGAGTATCTGACTCCCTGCTAGTCATAGCTCCAGCTACCGTAGGGCTAGCTCCAGCTGCCATAGGGACAGCAATAGGCTGCTTCCTCTGGAATGCCTACTCTGGTCTTCCTGCCATCGACATGATCGGAGGAAGCCTAGCGAATGCTCTAGCATCAGCAGCAGCCTACACTGTGCTGAGAAGCATGGTGAAGAGGAGGCATAGGATGGGGTGGGGGCCTCCTCTAGCTGCAGGTGCGATAGCTTCACTTGTTATAACAGCCATAGTAGGCTCCTACATAGCATACCTCTACTCCTTACCATATGCTCTGACATACATCTCTCTCCTAGCTAGCGAGCTTCTGTCTGTTGTAGCTCTAGGCTCAGCTATCCTAGTGCTCATGGAGAGGAGAGGCCTGCTCTCTCAGCTCTTAGCCTCCCCATAGCGCTCTCCCAACTATGAGCATTTCCCTAAGGTATGATACTGGGACGAGAATCCCCATGGAGAGTGGTAGCAGAAAGAGAGCGCTAGCCAGGTAGAGCATCACAGCAGCGACAGCAGCTAGAATCCTCTCCTCTCCTGCTAAGTACCCTACCTCCACGCCAACCGACATATAGAGTGCTGGGATCAGAGGCTCCATGTAGAATATGAAGGTCGGCCTCCTAACTAGCATGAGTGAGACATAGCATGGAGCAAACCACACTGAGGGAAGCAAGTCCATTTCTCCTCTCGGATAGGCTAGCTGCTTCAGTAGGATTGCAAATGATGGGAGCCAGCTGGCTACATTGCCGAGAGCCAGGATAGCATGGACATAGTTGCTGCCCTGATCTACCTTGTAATAGTAGAGGACAGGCTTCCACCCTATGAGCCAAGTGCAAGCTGGAGACATATACGGATGCTCAAACTTGAATGTTGTCCCAACATAGAGCATGAACAACTGGGTATCCTTAAGCCACTCAACCAGCCCGTGGCCACATGCAAAGTAGGGTAGATAAGTCAGAATGTAAGCTGCTATAGCTGAAGCCCCGTAGCAGAGGAGCTTAAGCAGCCTCATCCTCCATGCCTTCCCTCCAGACGAGAAGTAGAGGCCGAGTGAAAGCCCTACCACAGCAGCTGGAAGCTTGCATGCAGCAGCTAGCCCAGCTAGGACACCTGCCAGGGAAAAGCCAAGCAAGCTCCTCCTCTTCAATACTACTGTGAGGGCGCCTAGCAGCAGTGGGGTCTGGAAGATGTCTAGCATAGCTACTCTGCTCTGGGTGAAGTGTAGTGGGTCTAAAGCGAGCCCTAGAGAGGCTATGAACCCTGCTAGAACAGACCCAGTCCCAAGGTAGACTGCCAGCGCGAGCAGAGCTACTGAAGCCACACCGAACATGACAGAGAACACTCTCCAGCCGACTGCCTTATCTCCAGCAAGCCACATGCCAGCTGCAATGAGCTCCTTACCGAGTGGAGGATGCGTATGCATGTCATAGAAGCCTTTCCCCAAGATCTCTCTAGCTGCCTGAACATAGTGGACTTCATCAAACACTAGCTCACGTGGCTCGAATGCTGTAGCTGCCAGCAAAGCTCCCATCATCAAGCTTGGTGCAAAGATTACTAGAGCTCTAGCTTTCAAGGCTATCTCCTCACATGAGAGTATAGGAGCCCAGCTAGCAGCAGTAGCTCAGTATGCCATAGAGCTGCATGGAGAAGCGTTTTTTTAGCTAACTGGGCAGCTACACCCACTCCATCAAAGAGCAGAAGCAGAAGGTATCTCGGATGCCAGGCTGCTGCAAGAGGGAGAATAGAGGCTACCTCCCATCCTGGCGCCAGTGGAGCCCACATGAGCCCAGATAGAGTACACAGCTTCTCTACCTCCCCATTCCTTGAGGCAAGCCATGAGAAGACAGCTGTAGCTACAGCAGCTAAGGGGAGCAAAGCAAGTGAGGTAGGCTTCACTCTCCAGGCAAGCTCAGCAAGCCTCCTGCAGTAGCCTGCAGCAGGCTTCGGGAGCGCAAGCCAGACAGGGCTGCTGACACACAGGTATCCACATGCAAATGCTAAGGCTGCTGTCAGCCTCCTTCCACCGAGCTTCCCTATGAGAGGAGGGAAGGCAAGCAAAGGCAGCATGCTAAAGCTTCCACTGACCCCAAGCAGGAACGCTGACGCGATATACCTGCCAGCTGTATATGAGATTACAGCAGCTGAACATAGTAGCGTACTGATACCTTCAAGCCCTTGGCCTAAGAGGATCATTGTAGATGGCATGGCACACATGTAGAGTAACGCTGCGCTAGCTCCAGCATACCTTGAAGTAAGCGTGAAAGCTGAGATGAAGCATGCTACAGATATGCTTACAGCCACATAGAGCTGTCTGCTAGGGCATATAGCTGAAATAAGCACCAGTACCAGCATGCTACCAGGAGGAGCAGCTAGCTCTCTACACGCCAGTGAGCTAGGCCAAGCCTCTAGGATGCTTGCCCTAACAAGCCCCCTCTTCACTCTTATAGCTGCAGCTAAGGCTACAGCTGCTGCAGCCACCAGCCTAAGGCTAAGTAGCCTACTCTTAGCCTCAAAGCCTCTACCTGCAGGCAGCTGCCACCTTGCCTCCATTCAGACACCACTCGATAGCCTGATGCTTGAGGGCGTAAAATCTTTAAAGCAAAACATACATGTGACTTGAGCCGAGGTGGTGTAGCCAGGTCAGCATAGCGGCCTGTCGAGCCGCCGACCCGGGTTCAAATCCCGGCCTCGGCGCCACCCCTACACTCAACGACTACAGGATCCAGCTCACTTCCCACGTGCTTAGGATGGAGAAAATGAAGCTGAGGTCAAGCCATGGAGGCGTCCTTCTCGAGCTAAATGGCTGCACGATCAGCTTAGACAGCAAGAGGCCGCAGGGTACATGCTTTGTTTCACATGCACACTTCGACCACCTTCCAAGCAGGAGCTGTAAGTGCATGTGTAGCCCTGAGACTGCTGCTCTAGCTAAGCTCAGGGGAGTAGCCCTCACTTGTGAAAGCATAGCTGGAGTCAAGCTTCTCGACACAGGCCACATCCTAGGCTCCAGAGCAGCTCTAATAGAGGACTTCCTGCTGTTCACAGGAGACATATGCCTGAGAGCTAGAGGATTCATGAGCGGGTTTAAGCCTGTGAGAGCTCAGGTTCTAGTCATAGAATCGACGTATGGCTCAAGCAGCTTCCAGTTCCCGAACGCTGAGGACGTAGTTAAGGAGGCTCGAGACATCATAGAGGAGGAGCTCAGCAGAGGCCACCCTGTCATCTTGATGGGATATCCTCTCGGGAAGGCTCAGATCCTACTACACTTCTTCAACTCCATAGCACAGGTCATAGCTCACTCTATGATAGTGAGGTTCACAGAGGCATATAGGAGGTTTGGAGTAGATCTCCCAGCTGTCATGAGCTACCCGAAGGCTAGGGCATCTGGAGCCTTGGAGAAAGAGAGCTGGGTAATGCTCTCTCCAATGTACACCTCTAGGAGCCCCATGATACAGGCCCTAAAGAGGAGGCATGATGTCAGGCTAATTGCCTTCTCAGGGTGGGCTGCAGTCAGCAGCTTCAAGGCTAAGCTTGGAGCTGACTACAGCTTCCCACTAAGCGACCACGCTGACTTCAAAGACCTACTCAGGGTTGTAGAGGCAGTGAGCCCTGAGCTAGTAGTCACCTACCATGGGCAAAGCTCCAGCCTAGCTAAAGCCCTGAGGGAAATGGGCTTTACAGCAGAGTCTCTTGTAGACAAGAAGGCCATAGACCTGTCTCTCCTCTGGAGGAGGTAGCTAAGTCCCTAGCCTCCAGGATTCCAGGTACCTCCTCTGATCCTCTGTGAGCTCATCTATCTCAACACCCAGTGTCTCTAGCTTGAGCTCAGCTACCTTCCTATCCACCTCCTCTGGGACATCATAGACCTTGCTCTCAAGTTCTCTCCAGTTCTCCATAAGATACCTCGCGCAGAGGGCTTGAAGGCTGAACGAGAGGTCCATTACCTCGCTTGGATGGCCTTCTCCACAAACCAAGTTCACAAGCCTCCCCTCAGCGAGTAGATATAGCTTCCTGCCGTCCTCAAGCTCATACTCCTCAACATCACCTCTTATCCTCCTGACTCTCTTGCTAGCTGACTTCAAGTCCGGTATGCTGACCTCCACATTAAAGTGCCCTGCATTCGCCAGGATTGCTCCTGACTTCATTCTCATGAAGTGCTCTCTCGTCAGGACATCCTTACACCCAGTGGCTGTTATGAAGACATCTCCTATCTCAGCTGCCTTAAGGGAAGGCATCACATCATGTCCATCATAGTAGGCTTTCAGAGCCTTAATGGGATCTACCTCACACACTATAGTGTGTGCTCCCATAGCTCTAGCCATCCTTGCAATCCCCTGCCCACAGTGCCCATATCCCAAAACTACAACCTTCTTCCCTGGGAGCAGTATGTTAGTACACCTGAGCACCCCATGCAAGCTGCTCTGCCCAGTACCATAGTAGTTGTCGAAGAGCCTCTTTGAGCTAGCGTCGTTAACTGCTATGACAGGGATCTTGAGGTCTCCACTCCTCTCCATAGCTCTAAGCCTTATCACACCAGTTGTAGTCTCCTCCTGCCCTCCGATAGCGTCGTCGAGCATACCCTTAGCGTGTGCTGTCGCTATCAAGTCTGCTCCATCATCTAACAGGATCTGAGGCTTCTCCCTGAGCACTCTCTCAATACTCCAATAGTACTCTTCACTGCTCTCTCCTCTCCACGCGAAGACTGAGATGCCCTCTTCGACAAGAGCTGCTGCAACGTCATCCTGGGTAGAGAGGGGGTTAGAAGCACACAAATACACCTCAGCTCCACCAGCTCTAAGAGTCTTAACGAGGACAGCTGTCTCCTTCGTCACATGCAAGCATGCACCAATCCTCACACCTATGAGGGGCTTGCTCCTAGAATACTCCTCTCTTATCCTCATGAGCACTGGCATGTATCTCTCTGCCCACTCCACCTTGAGCCTCCCACTACCAGCTTGCTTGAGGTCTCTTACACGGTAGTCCAAGCTACCACCAGCAGGTTAAAATCCTCCTGGTAATAAGAGTTAGGGCTAGCCTTGCAGCAGGTCAGGGAGGGTAGGGAAAGCGACCTGAAGAGCATACTGAAGCTCGAGCTAGAGTGCTTTACATCACCATATCCACCTGCTCTCATAAGATACATGCTCAAGAGCCCAGCTCACAAGCTCCTGGTATGTGAGGCTTCAGGTGAGCTTGTAGGATATGCAGCTGGGAGGATAGAAGGCAGGAGAGGGCATCTCCTATCGATATGCGTATCCAAGCAGCACAGGAGGAGGGGGCTTGGCAGAGTTCTGCTGAAAGCTATAGAAGAGGAGCTCAAGAAGAAGGGCGCGGAGGAAGTCTACTTGGAGGTCAGAGAGGACAACTATGCTGCAATAAGCCTCTACTCGTCTGCTGGCTATAAGCAAGCTGGGAGGATACCCCTATACTATGAGGACGGTTGCCCTGCGATAGTCATGAGAAAAACTCTCAAGCATACGTGAGCTGAGCCTCCTCAACCTCCTCGAGTAGGTCGACTTCCTCCTCATCTAGCATTGCAAGCAGAGCATACACGCTCATGCCAAGCTTGTCTGCAGCCTCAGACAGTGTAAGCTCTCCTCTCCTATACCTCTCAAGCATCTTCCTAAGCTTCCAGCTTCTGACATAGTCATCGACTGCCTGCCCTATGATCATAGCTCTGCTCTTCCTCTCCTCTCTAGCTATAGCTTCAATCTGCTCTACAAGCTCACGAGGGAGCTTAGCCCATACCTTGACCTCCTTGCTTCTCCTAGCCTTCCTCATGCTACCCACTCTGGGAGCTAGTGTATGAAATTAAAGCTTGCGGTCAGAGCGTCATCTGACACAACTTCTTTAAAAGAAGCTGAAGCTCTAGTGCATGAGGTGTAAGCTTGCCTACCTGCAGCTACTGCGGTCAGCTGATACACGGCGACGCATACTACTGCAGTAGCTGTGGGTCAGTGTTCTGTAAAAGGTGCAGCTTGTCTCCTGAGCTAGGATACCACTGTGCGAACTGTGGAGCTATGCTATCAAAGGAGCCAGCTGCCTTAAGGCCTCTAAATCGCTACCATATCAGCCCATGGTACCAGATTCCAGTCAGAGGGAGGCTAAGATTCACAGGTAGGGAGCTATCAGACATGGCTCTAGCTCTAGCAGCCTTGCTACTCTCCGTCTGGATACTAGAGAGAGGAGGGCTGAGGACGCTTCTAGCCATCTCACCTGGAGTGACAGCAGGCTTCCTGCTACATGAGTTAGCTCACAAGTTCACAGCTCAGCATCTAGGGTACCAGGCGGAGTTCAGAGCCTATTGGACAGGGATTCTCATAATGCTGGCCACGTCGCTGACAGGGTTCATCCTCTTTGCTGCTCCAGGTGCTGTAGTGATAGCTGCAGCATACCAGTGGAGGAGAAGAGATCTAGGGCTGATAGCTTCAGCAGGGCCGCTGACCAATATAGCTCTAGCTCTAGCCTCCCTAGCTTTAGCTCCACTGACATCAGGGCTACTTGCTACAAGCATCTTAAGGTACTCAGCTGAGATAAACAGCTGGCTAGCATTCTTCAACCTAATCCCCCTATGGGAGCTAGATGGCCGCAAGGTCGCTACATGGAGCCAGGGAGCCTGGCTTGCTCTAATAGCAGCAGCACTAGCCCTGCTAGCAGCGAGCTGCCTGCTAGTAGGGAGCTGGTGAGCTCAGATGCCTCTACTCCAAGAGCTCATGAGGCGTCTCTGTGAGCTCATAGAGAAGTACTTCATAGAGCCCATGCTAAAGGGATCAGGATACAACCCAGTCAACACAGCTGTCTATGTTATCGTGTTCCTAGCTGCTCTCCTCATGATAGTAAAGATATTTGAGAAGCTGAAGCTTCTTGAGGGGTTCATTGGGACAAGGAAGTTTACTCTATCAATGGTGCTATATGGTGTCATGGCAGGCTTACTGAGAGCCGCAAGAGACTCAGAGGCCATACAGTCGCTCCTCCTCGTAACCCCTCTGATATTCGTCCTGATGGCTGCCATATTCCTCGTGGCAGCGATAGCATCGAAGATACTTGGCTCCCCTCTCCTATTCCAGCTAGTCCCCATACCATCTATAGCAGTACTAGCTCTCTTAGGAGCTCCCAAGAACCTCATGGCTCTAGCCTACACCCTAGTACTCAACGCTCCCATGGTAGCAGCCTACATAGCTATCGAGCAGAAGTCGACAGCCGCGTTAGTTCACAGCCAGTACTTCGATGCTACAGCAACTACAGTAGCTCTAAGCCAAGGCTATAGTGAGCAGCATGTGATTCCACGCTTGATCTTCAGCATCCAACCATATCCTATAGCTGCAGCTCTATTCATAGCCTTAAAGTCTATGGTAGCCCTGCTGCTTGCCAAGCTCCTCTCCTCTCCTGAGCTAGAGTGGAGAGGAGAGCTGATCAAAGGGATACTGACATCTCTAGGCTTCGGAACAGGAATAAGAGATATGCTGAGAACTGCATACCTTGTCTAGCCTCTGGAGGCCATAGGAGCCTAAGCCAGTACAAACCCTCTTGCTTGACAACACAGCTAATCAGCTTTCTCCTACTGAAGAGGCTCCCAAGCAGCGAGCCAATAATATTTTTAAGTGGAGCAAGTACCTCATAACGCTTGAAGGTGGGTGCATGTCAGCTGCGAAGTTTGCTGTAGTGTTCATAGTAGGGATACTGATAGGCGGTATAGTGGTATATGGAGCTTTTCCAAGGGAAGTCGTCAGAGAGGTCCCAAAGGAGGTCATCAAGACTAAGGAGGTTGTTAAGGAGGTTACAAAAGAGGTTCCAGTAAAGCCGAACTTTGTCGTGGTATATGACCAAGCCATAAAGATACCTGAAGGAGAGCTAATGAGATGGACTAACATAAACCCAGGTGGCCTCTATAGCCTGGAGCTCTCAGCTCTGATCTTAGCAGCAAGATACGAGACAGATGCTGCCAAGAGAGCAGCTCTCTATGCTGCAGTCCAGAGGCTAGCTAACGATGAGCTCCCGTTAATCTACCTATACCAGCCTCACATAAGGCTACACTACTGGGAGTGGGTAAAGAACTTCTACATGAATCCAATAGCCCCAGACTTCAAGATAAACTGGCTTGAGAAGGATCCCAGTGCACCAAGGCCAGAGCAGATAGTGTATGTCACGATAGGTGAGCCTGAGTCCCTCGACCCAGCAGTCTCATATGAGTCAGCAGGCTGGTTCATAGCTGGAAACGTGTATGAGAGGCTAGTAGAATACTACCTAGACCACACTGACTACGTGATCCCTGGGCTAGCTGTCGCATGGGCAGTAAGCTCAGATGGGCTAAACTACTACTTTGCGATAAGAGATGGAGTGAAGTTCTATGACCCATATGAGGGCAAGACCTATGACCTGAAGCCATCTGATGTCGTCTTCTCGATAAAGAGGGTTGCTGGGGTAAAGGAGAGCCCATGCTGGATAATAACAGATTTCATAGATGTCGATGCAGTCACGGTTGTAAGCGATGGTGAGATGAGCGATGTGCTCGCAAGAGGCCTAGATGTACCGGTAAAGGGCAAGTCGTATACAGTCAAGAGCCTAGACGAGTGGGTTAGCATTTTCAAGAAGGAGTTCCCTGAAGTCCCATACCAGAAGGACTTCCAGATAGCAGGCTTCGTGAAGGTCCCTATGATAGAGCCATATCCAGCTCTCCCACTGCTAGCATCGATAGTAGGCTCAATAGTCTCAGAAGAGTATGTCAAGGCTCATGCAACCCCAGCTGACCCATGGGCCACCGAGTACCTATATGAGCATCCATGTGGGACTGGAGCATACTACGTCGAGTCATGGGAGCATGAAGCTCAAGTCGTGCTAAAGCCCAACCCATACTACTGGGGGCTACCGAAGCCTAAGATAAAGGAGTTCATCTACAAGATAGTCCCAGAAGCTCAGAGTAGGATCCTAGCACTGAAGGCTGGCGACGCCGACTTCGGCTATGTACCAGCTCCAGTAGAAGCCCAAATGGAGGGAGTAACCCTAGAGTACGGTGGGAAGACCTGGAGGTTCATCCAGGAGAGCAGAGGCTATGACCTAGCTCAAGTACACCTGGTGCCAAACTGTGCTAAGCCACCATTCAACAACAAGCTAGTGAGACAGGCTCTAGCTTGGGCAATACCCTACAACGAGATAATAAAGACAGTAGTGATGGGCCATGGAGACCCAGTCTATGGCCCAATAATCAGAGGGCTCTTCGGCTATACAGAGGAGGGTATAACGAAATATGATCTAAACCTGGAGAAGGCGAAAGAGCTACTCAAGCAGGCTGGAGTAGACCTATCGAAGTACAGCATTGAGATAGCATACAACGAGGGCAACAAGGTCAGAGAGCAGATAGCAACAATCCTACAGCAGACATGGAGCCAGCTAGGCTTTAAGGAGGTGAAGGTCACAGCATATGCATGGCCGACCTACATAGACAAGCTGGAGACCGGAGATTTCGATGTAGGCATCATAGGCTGGGGTGCAGACTACGCTGACCCAGATAACTTCGCGTATCCACTGGCAACAGGAGGATATAAGTTCGTAGGCCTAGAGGTAATCTGGCTAAGCCCAGCTGAAGCTGTGATATTCAAGACTACAAAGGACATCATCATGGTCGCTCCATCAGGCAGAGTGATTGTAGGCTAGCTTCCTCTAGCACTCTCTATCCCAACATTTTTTTAGCAGTTATCCTGACCTACTTCCAGCTCATAGCTCTCTCCGTAAGCCTTTTTAGGGGCTTTTCCAAGGCTAGGGCAGGGGATGTAGGTGGCAGAGCTAAAGTACTACCTGATACGTAGAGTGATAACCTTCCTCCCTACAGTCATTGGGATGCTCTTCCTAGTGTTCTTTGTCTCCCACATGGTTCCAGGAGATCCAGCTAGGCTGTGGGCTGGCCCTGAAAAGGCTGTTGACCCAGAGGTTCTTGAGAAGATCAGGAGGCAGTACTACCTGGATAAGCCATGGTATACTGCATTCTGCTACTACATGAGAGATGTTTTCGCTGGGAACTGGGGGAAGTCTCCCGTGACCAACAGGAAGGTAATAGATGACATTAAGACCTACTTTCCAGCTACAGCTGAGCTGGCGATACTCTCTGAGATACTGATAATAGCTGTTGGAGTACCTTTCGGCATAATATCAGCTCTCAAAAGAGACTCTATAATAGACCACATTGCACGCGTGTTCTCTCTGATAGGGACCTCTCTACCCATATTCCTGACTGCAATATTATTCCAGTATGTGTTCTATTTCAAGCTCAGGCTTGTCCCCCTAGGTGGTAGAGGAGTTAAGCCTGAAGTCGTGAGAACAGGCCTATACATCCTAGACAGCCTCCTGTGCGGCGACTGGCATGCGTTTACAGAAAACCTCAAGACGATAATACTTCCTGCACTAGCATTGTCCATGCTAGGCATGGGGATAGTCACGAGGATAACTAGGAGCAGTATGCTAGATGCATTAGGCTCTGACTTCGTAGACTATGCGAAGATGAAGGGGCTACCAAACAGGTGGGTAGTCTACAGGCATGCTCTCAAGAATGCACTTGTTCCAGTAGTGACTGTCCTAGGCCTCCAGTTTGGAGGCCTACTGAGCGGGGCGGTGATAACTGAAACCGTGTTCGCTAGGCCTGGCGTAGGAAGATATGCTGTCCGGGCAGCATACTCGCTAGACTACCCTGCCATAATCGGAGTCACCCTGCTAATAGGCCTAGTATACATCTTCGCAAACCTGATCGTCGACATACTTTATGCCTGGATAGACCCAAGAGTCAGGCTGTGAGGTCAGAGCATGATAGAAAAGCTAGCGCATGGAGTAGATAAGCTCCTAGATCTAGTAGGCTATGGAGAGAAGTGGAGGGAGTGGAAGAAGAAGCGTAGAGCAATGTTCGAAGAGTGGGGGCTGATGTATGAGGCGCTCAAGAGATCTCCTCTAGCTAAGGCTGGAGCTGCAATGGCCTTAGCCTTCCTAATCCTAGGGGTGTTCGGGCCACAGATCCTCATGCTAATCAACAGCCTATATGGGTTCCTCTATAGCAGAGGTGTCATAGAGCAGAAGGTAGTTTTAGACCCATACAAGATCTTCGCTGGGCCACGCCTCGGGAAGCCAAGCTTCCTCCACCCATTTGGCTGCGACGAGTATGGCAGAGACCTCTTTGCTAGAGTGCTCACTGGAGCAAGGGTGTCGCTGATAGTCAGCATAGTAGTGATATCCCTCGGGGTGCCACCTGGAATACTCCTAGGCCTGCTCTCAGGCTACTACGGCGGGAAGGTCGATGAGCTCATCATGAGAGTGACAGACGTATTCCTGGCTTTCCCAGCACTAGTCTTAGCGATGGCTATAGCAGCCTCTCTGGGAGCTGGCTTGAAGAGTGCTATAATAGCACTAACCATAGTATGGTGGCCAAGCTATGTGAGGCTGGTCAGAGGGCAGGTACTGAGCGCGAGAGAAAATGTCTACGTTGAGGCTGCGAGGGCTATTGGGGTCAGCAGCCTAAGGATAATGGTCAAGCACATACTGCCTAACATAGTTTCTCCTATCGTAGTCCTGGCGACTCTAGACTTCGGCACAGTAGTGATACTGAACGCTGCTCTCAGCTTCATAGGGCTTGGAGCCCAGCCACCCATTCCAGAGTGGGGCAGGATAGTATACGATGGCCTAGACTACCTCATGATGGCTCCCTGGTACTCTATAATCCCAGGGGCAGCAGTGTTCGTTACAGCACTAGGCTTCAACCTGCTAGGAGACGGCTTCAGAGACGTGCTAGACCCTAGGATAAGGAGGCGCATAGAGTTTGCAGCTGGAAGAGAGTAGTGGGAGCATGAGCGGGAGAGAAGAGATCCTCAGGATAGAAGACCTACATGTACACTTCTACACGTATGCTGGTGTAGTTAAGGCCATAGATGGAGTCAACATGAGCGTCCTACGAGGTGAGACCTATGGCCTCGTAGGTGAGACAGGCTGTGGGAAGAGCGTTACCATGAGAGCAGTGCTCAAGCTGATCCCACCACCAGGGAGGATAGTGAAGGGTAGGGTGCTGTTCAATGGAATAAACCTGCTAGAGCTCCCAGAAGATGAGATGAGAAAGATCAGGGGAGCGAAGATAGCCTACATAGTCCAGGACCCGACAGCTGCGCTAGACCCGCTTTACACAAGCGGCTTCCAGGTAGCTGAGTCGATAATGGCTCATGAGGAGAATCTAGACAAGAGGTCTGTATGGAGGCGTGTAGTCTCGCTCTTTAAGTCAGTTCTCATACCAGATGCTGAGAGGAGGGTCAAGCAGTACCCCCACGAGTTCAGTGGAGGAATGAGGCAGAGAGTTGTGATAGCTTGCGCGATAAGCGAGAAGCCAGAGCTCCTGATAGCAGATGAGCCTACAACGTCAGTAGACGTCACAGTGCAAGCCCAGATCCTAGAGGTCTTAGAGGAACTGAAGAAAGCCCATGAGATGACCATGATCCTAGTGACCCATAACCTAGGGCTAGTAGCTCAGACATGTGATAGAGTAGGTGTGATGTACGCTGGGTCGATAGTTGAGGTGAGTGATGTCTTCAGGCTATTCGAGGAGCCACTCCACCCATATACGAGAGGCCTACTGAACGCTATACCCCACATAACCAAGACCCAGTTCAGGCTTGAGCCTATACCTGGGACAGTCCCTGACCTGATAAACCCTCCACCAGGCTGCAGGTTCCATCCTAGATGCAAGCATGCCATGGATGCCTGCAGGAGAGAGAAACCTAAGCTAAGGGAGGTGGAGCCAGGCCACCTGGTGGCATGCCACCTGTATAGGGGTGTCTAGCATGAGTCTCCCGCTAATCCAGGTGAAGCAGCTAGTCAAGTACTTCCCTGTGAAAAAGCTGTTCTTCACAGTAGGCCTAGTCCATGCAGTAGACGGGGTCTCACTAGAGATAGCGAGAGGAGAGACCTTTGGGCTGGTAGGAGAGTCTGGAAGCGGAAAGACGACCCTCGGCCGCCTGCTGCTGAGGCTTCTCACACCGACATCAGGGGACGTGCTCTACAATGGGAAAAGCGTGTTTGAGCTACATGGAAGGGAGCTAAAGGAGTTCAGGAGGAAGGCCCAAATAGTCTTCCAAGACCCATATACATCACTTAATCCACGGATGTCGATATATGACATACTAGCTGAGCCGATAGAAGTCCACAAGATCGAGGTGCCTGACAAGAAAGAGTACATTGTGAAGCTCCTTGAGACAGTAGGGCTCGGTGAAGAGCACCTCTACAGGTATCCTCACGAGTTCAGTGGAGGCCAGAAGCAGAGGATCGCTATTGCCAGAGTCCTCGCTCTAAGACCTGAGTTCATAGTGCTAGATGAGCCGACTTCAGCTCTAGACGTCAGCGTCCAGGCACAGATACTCAACATGCTCAAGGAGCTCCAGTCTAAGTTCAAGTTCACATACCTATTCATATCTCATGACCTATCTGTAGTCAAGTTCATGAGCCATAGGATAGCTGTCATGTATGTCGGGAAGATAATTGAGGTAGCTCCATCAGACGACCTTTTCTCAGAGCCACTCCACCCATACACCCAGATGCTCCTCTCTGCTCTACCTGTCCCAGACCCAAAGTACACGAGAAGCAAGCAGATAATAAAGCCGAGAGGCCAGGTTCCGAGCGCTCTAAGCCCCCCGCCAGGCTGCAGGTTCCATCCTAGATGCCCATTTGCGGAGGAGAGATGCAAGGCTGAGGAGCCTGAGCTGAGGGATATCAAGCCCAACAGGCTAGTAGCCTGCCACCTCTACTCCTAAAGCCTGAGCTAGCTCCGAGATCACCCTATCATTCTTCTCAGCCAGCACTCCAAGCCTCCTATCCTCCCTACCTGAGTTCAGGTCGAAGAAGACTCTAGCCTTAAGGCCTACTGCAAACGGGACATATACCACTAGCTCTCTCTCAGGCGCCCTCACTTCACCAAGCTCCCCTATTATCCCCTTAGCCACTATGAGGTCAAGCAAGTCTCTGAGCTCATCAGCAGCTCTAGGCCTAGGCCTAGGGATGAAAGCTGCTCTAGCGAAGTCGGCTCTAGCAAGCTCAACTGCGTAATCAACCCTATACCCGCTTAGCTCCCTCAGCCTAGAATCAGCCTCAGAGGACGCCTTCAAGAGGAGCCTCAGAAACACCCTGCTATCCTCTGAGGCATGTCCTACACATGCTCCCACAGGCTTCCCAGGAGCCCACCCTGCAACCCTACGTAACAGGAGCACCACGTCAATAGGGTCCACTAGATACCTCGAGAAGACTTCATTTACTCCAACCAGGCCCCTATCAGTCTCCAGGGCCCTATATGGCATCCACAGCTCCCTCAGCACGCCTGTCTCACGAGCACACTCTACCTGCCCTAAGCTGAACCTTTCAGGAAGATGCCCTACAAGAGCCTCTTTCCTCTCCAACCTACCACCCCAACCCTACTGCTTCGAGAAGCAGAGGAGGAAGGATATCTGCTGTAGTCTGGCATACATATGTGCTCACCACGCTCCCAGTACGCCTGTATAGCTCTCCCTCAATGACCCCTGCAGCAAACACATAAAATGACCTAGTAGGCGTATAGCCCATGGCATAGAATGCTCCTGCGAAGAGCAGAGCCTGAGCTAAGTTGCCTAGCAGACCACCTGCATGCTGTGTTATGACAGTCTGCATGAGCCCCCTAAAGTATAGCTCTTCAGCAGGTATCAGGTAAAGAGAGTTCCATAGTATGAAGCTTGATGTAGCCTTCCAGTCTGGGAGCCCTATGGCTACAGCTGCTAGCGCTGACATACCAAGCAGGAAGCCTAGTGCCAGCTCGCTAGCATCATCTACTTTGACCCCTATAGCTCTAGCTCCCCTCCTAGAGGCTGCAGTGTAAGCTAGAGGAGAGCATAGCATGATGGCATATACGTGTATGTATGTTTTGCTCGCAGTAGCTCCAAGCCACAGGATAGCTAGATATGATGCTGCAGCTGAGAGCAGCCCAAGTAGGCTGCCCCCTCCCCTACCGACATGAGGCTTCAGCCTAAGCATCCAGTAAAGTGAGCATATGAAAGCTACTATGCCAGCTAGCGTAAACGAAAGCTTCCAGATGCCATCAGCCCACATATGGTAGACTCTTATACCCTGCTTGCTTAAGGCTGTTATGTGGGCTGGCTGGAGGCATGTAACCAAGTTGGATCCTGACAAATACCTCCCTAGAGAGCGGTATAGAGATGTACTTGAGTCTGGTACTGATGCTATAATAGTAGGTGGCACCCAGAACATCACCAGAGAGAAGGTGGAGTTTGTCCTTAAGATGCTTAGCGGAAGCAGAATTCCAGTTGTCCTTGAGCCAGCTAGCAGAGAGGTAGTCGTGCTCGAGGGCATAGACTTCCTGTTCATTCCCTCAGTCCTCAACAGCCGAAGTGTAGAATGGGTTCTTAAGAAGCACTATGAGTGGGTTGAGTTCTGGAAGAAGAGGCATGGTTATGTCCCCTGGAAGAGGGTTGTAGGAGAAGGATACATAGTCTTAAACCCAGACTCTGCTGTAGCTAAGCTGACTAGCGCTGAAGCTCAGATCCCAGCTGAGAGGGCTGCTGCTATAGCTGAGCTAGCAGACCAGTACCTAGGCTTCCCCATAGTGTACATAGAGTATAGCGGGAAGTTTGGCGACCCAAAGCTAGTTGAGGCTGTATCTAAGTGTGTTAGGAGGGCAAAGCTCTTCTATGGAGGAGGGATAAATAGTAGGGAGAAGGCTAAGGTGATGAGCAGGTACGCTACCATAGTAGTAGGGAACGTCGTATACGAGGACTTCGACAGGTACCTTGAGACGATAGTCTAGCCCAGCTTTTCTTCAGCATACTCTCTGAACTTCTCCAGCCCCCCTCTAAGATCCTCTATTGAGGTAGCAAATGATATCCTGAGGTAGCCTTCTCCCTCTTCTCCAAACGCTGTCCCAGGTAGTAGCGCTACACCTTTGCTCTGAAGCAGCTCGTCAGCTATCTTGCTGGAGCTCAGCCCTAGCCCTGTGATGTTTGGGAAGGCGTAGAAAGCCCCCTCAGGCTTAAGGCACCTTACTCCAGGCGTCCTGTTGAGGTACTCGATCACCAGATCTCTCCTCCTCTGGTACTCTCTCACCATCTGCTCCACTGGCTCCTGGGGCCCTCTCAGCGCCTCTATCGCCGCCTTCTGAACAAAGGATGCTGGACAGGATACCGTGTTCAGCTGTATCTTCATGATCTGCTCTGCAACCTCACGTGATGTGATGGCGTAGCCTAGCCTCCAGCCTGTCATCGCGAACGTCTTGCTAAACCCATTGACATAGACTACGTTGTCAAGGCTATCACAGTGCTCTAGTATGCTGGAGGCCTTCTTGCCATCAAACACTATCCTATCATAGATCTCATCTGAGATCAACATCAACCTCCTCTCAGCCGCGATCTCAGCTAGGCTCTTCAAGTCCCGGCTGCTCATTATGAGCCCTGTTGGGTTACTTGGCGTGTTTATCACAACCATCTTGGTCCTCTCACCTGTCTTCTCTTGTATGTCATCTGCTCCAAAGCTGAACCTCTTCTCTTCGCTAAGCTTGACCTTCACAACCTTGGCTCCAGCAAACATGGCTGACACAGCATAAGCTGGGTAAACTGGTGAGGGTATTATCACCTCATCACCAGGGTTGAGTGTAGCCATCATTGCAGCGAATATCGCTAGCTTAGCTCCAACAGTCACGACGACATTCTCAGGCTTTATGTCAAATCCCTTCCTCTGCGACTCGTACTCTGCTATGGCCTCTCTCAGCTCCTGGATGCCGCTGGAGGGAGTGTAGTGGGTGTAGCCGTCTGCTAGCGCCCTGTATGCCGCCTCCTTTATGTGCTCTGGTGTATCAAAGTCTGGCTCTCCTATCTCGAAGTGGTATACCTTCATGCCTTTAGCCTCAAGCTCTCTAGCCCTCCCCAGGACTATAAAGGCGCTCTCCACGCCAAGACTTTGCATACGCTCAGCTATACGCCAGTCCAACAGCCTCACCGGAAGCCCTGTGCCCCCCACAATATATTTGTTCCTCCCAAGGCCTATGGCTTTTCAAGTGGGAGGAGAACTGCTTCCATGCTCCTGATGCCAACCACACTCTTAGCTCTCTCTAAAGCTCCCCACACTTCTCCCCCGTCTCCTCTAAGAATAAACACATGCACGACGCTATCTCTCCCACTGAACCTCATTTCTAATACCAGCTTCTCCTCACACCTCTCTCTCACCCCCTTCACAGCCTCCTCTCTATCTAGAAAGCTAAGCACACAAAGGACCTCTCCTGTATACTCTCTGAGACTAGCATGGCTCAGAACCCTTCTCTCAATGAACTCTTCTATAGCTATTCTTATGGCCTCAGACCTGTTCCTAAACCCAAGCTTCCACACCAAGCCATCAAGCCTATCAAGCAGCTCCCTTGGGAGTGATATGCCTACTCTAGAGACTCCTCCCATGGCACCACCGCCTAGCTCAGCTTAGTTAAGTTAAAAACTACCGAGGCTAGAATGTACTTTGGGGGGGGTCTGTGGAGAGCTCTGATAAGCCTCTGCGTCACTTCTATCTAGCTGGCAGCCAGTTCATTGATGAGATAAGGGAAGCATTCAGAAAGCTAGATCCAGAGCAGATTGAAGCTTTCATAGATGCAATAATTAATTCGAGGAGGGTTTACGTCGCTGGAGCAGGGAGGTCAGGGCTCATAGCAAGGACCTTTGCTCAGAGGCTTGTACACCTTGGGATAAAGGTATTCGTGATAGGCGAGACTGTAGTCCCAGCAGCTAGGCCAGGAGACACGGTTCTATGCCTATCAGGGAGTGGTGAGACAACCTATGTAGTGAGCACAGCCCAGATAGCTAAGAAGATAGGGTGTAAGCTCATTGCTATAACATCTAACCCAGACTCCACACTAGCTAAGCTAGCTGACGTAGTTGTTGTGGTCCCTGGAAGGACCAAAGAGGACCTAGCAAGCAGAGACTTCATAGCAAGACAGCTGACAGGCATACATGAGCCACTAAGCCCCCTGGGGTCTCTCTTCGAGGTCAATGCAATGATCTTCCTAGAGTGTACTGTAGTTGAGTTGATGAAGAAGCTCAACAAGTCAGAGGAGGACCTTAGGAGAGAGCACCAGAATATAGAGACATTAGGGTAGCATCTTGAGCATCCTGAGAGAGCTTCTGAAGAGCATCAGGCTGGGAGCTGGTGGAGAGAAGCTATGCCCTGCCTGTGGAGCTAGGCTAAAGCCCCTGAGGACACTGGTATCTGGCTGGCTCACACCACAAAGCTACTACTGTGAGAACTGCAGGTATGTGGGCCCTATATTCATGGAGGCCTCACAGAGCAGCCTAGGTGAAAGGGAAGCTTCCAGAGAGGTAGCTTTGAGCAGAGCTCACCGCTTCCTCAGGATAGACCCAGAGAAGACAGCTGATAGCATAGCTGGCTTCATACGAGACACCGTGAGCTCTACCAAGGCAAAAGGCGTTGTAGTAGGTATGTCTGGCGGTGTGGATAGCTCAGTTGTCGCGGTACTATGTACAAGAGCACTAGGAGGAAGCAGAACCCTAGCGCTGATGCTCAGAGACAAGCATACTGAAGAGGGAGATGTGAGGGATGCCATAGAGCTAGCAGAGTCTCTTGGAGTAAGATATGAGGTCATAGACATAGGAAGCATAGCAGATGCCATAGCAGCATCATGTAGACACAGCTCGAGAGTAGACCGGGTAGCTAGAGGGAACATAGCAGCACGCTTGAGGATGGTTTTCCTATACATGCATGCTAACATAGAAGGGCTTCTTGTCGCTGGAGCTGGAAACAGAAGCGAGCTCCTCCTAGGGTACTTCACCAAGTATGGTGATGGAGGAGTAGACTTCCTCCCAATTGGAGGCCTATACAAGACGCAGGTCTACCAGCTCGCTAGACACCTAGAGATCCCTGAGGAGATCATCAGGAAAAAGCCGTCTGCAGGCCTGTGGCCTGGGCAGACAGATGAAGGCGAGCTTGGTGTCACCTATGAGATAGCTGACATGATACTCTACTGCCTCATAGACTTAGGCCTAGACCCTAAGTCTACGATAAGTCTGACAGGAGCCTCAGAGCAGGAGGTCTATCGGGTGATAGAGCTGGTCAAGTCCTCTACTCACAAGAGAGCAACTCCCCCTATCGGCCCCCCTCCAGCTAGATAACCTTAATATGCTAGCACAGGGCAGGAGAGCATGCTACGAGACGCACTGCTGGTAGCTATAGTCTACATGTATGTCTTCGCTATCATAGCTATAGGTGAAGCACTACGGAAGAGAGGCTATGATCCACGTGTGACACGTAGGCTAATACACCTATTTGCAGGAGACGCCATCCTGATACTACCCATGTTTTCAAGATGGTATTGGCCTGCCCTAATACCAGCAGGCCTAGGTGTCCTCATGACGATAGCCCTCATGAGGAAGGTAGGCTTCCTAGCCTCTCCAATGATTGAAGCTGAGGACGAAGCCCTCCATGTATATGGGCCAGTCTACTACATAGCATCTATCTTAATACTAGTTGTAGCCTTATTCAATGATCCCTTGACAGTTGTAGCTAGCGTATTCGCGATGGCCTGGGGTGATGGAGCTGCAGCTATACTCGCTCCAAAGCTGGAGAAAAGGCATACTTACCCCTGGAGTGATAAGTCTATTGAAGGCAGCATCATAGTGTTTATTTTCTCGCTCATAGCAATAGCATTTACTCAGGCTGCTATGAAGGCTGCATACAGCGTATCCGCGAGCTCCCCTCTGGTATTCACGCTGCTCGGAGCAGCTACCGCAGCTGTAGCTGAAGCCATAGCAGCTGGCCCGCTCAGACACTTCGACAACTTCACAGTCCCATTAATAACAGCCCTCACCCTACACTTCATAGGGTGATCTATTGCCTACAGAGGCCTTGTGGGTCGACAAGTATGCTCCAAGGAGGCTCAGTGAGGTTATAGGGTGGAGGAAGCAGGTTGAGGAGTTCGTAAGCTGGTTTAATAGGGCTCTGAGAGGAGAGGAGAAGAGGCCATGCCTGCTAGTAGGCCCTCCTGGAGTAGGGAAGACTGCTATGGTACATGCGTTCGCTAGAGAGCATGGAGTAGAGCTCATAGAGCTGAATGCCTCAGACGAGCGTAGTGCTGAGAAGATAAGGGAGCTTGAGAAAGTCGTTGTCACAGGCTCCATAACAGGTAGACCGAAGCTCCTGTTCCTAGATGAGATAGATGGCATGAGTGGGACAGCAGACAGAGGAGGAGTCTCGGCTATCCTAAGGATCCTAAAGATCTCGAGGATCCCTGTTGCCATGGCTGCAAACGACCCATACTCGCAGAGGCTAAGGCCTCTAAGGGACATAGCCTACATGATAAGGTTCCATGCGCTGAGAAGCGACCTGATAGCTAAGAAGCTCAAGCAGATAGCTAAGGCAGAAGACCTGAACATAACAGAGGACGCGATAAAGGCGATAGCTGAGAGATCAGGTGGAAGCCTGAGGTCAGCTATAAATGACCTCCAAGCTCTCTCAGGCAAAGAGATCGTAAGCAAAGCAGATGTAGAGGCCATACTAGGGGTGAGAGATGTCCAGTCCAGCGTGTTCGATGCCCTAAACAAGCTGTTCAAGGGGTCACCAGAGCTTGCGAAGCAGGCATTTGAAGACTCAGGCCTAGATCCATGGACTTTCCTCCTCTGGGTCAAGCATGCTACCACCATAGCCTACTCGGATCCAAAGGAGGTTTCAAGGGCATTTGACAGCCTCAGTAAGGCAGACATCTTCCTAGCTAGGATAATCAGAGAACAGGAGTGGGGTCTCCTGAAGTATGCCATAGACCTAATGACTATTGGAGTCAACCTAGCTGGAGAGAAGCCGAGAGGCTTCACTAAGTGGGGTGTGCCATCAAGGTTCAGATTCTCTAGAGAGGAGGCCCTCAAGTCAGCTCTAGTGAAGATAGCTAAGCACACCCACACGTCAACCAAGGAAGTCAGAAGGCTCCTCCCACTAATCAAGGTGATAGCATCTAGAGGGAGGCTTAGCTTCCTCTCAAGGGAAGAGCAGGCTGCCATAGCTCCTCTAGCTAAGCAGCCTCCGGAGCCTCCCCCATCAGAGGAGGCTGCTAAAGCTGAGAGGAAGCCTAAGGCCAGAGAGAAGCCAGGGAGGAGGCCTGCTAGGAGAGCTGCTAAGAAGAGAAGCAGACAGGCTTCCCTGAGCTTCAGCTAGCCATACCAGTAGGGTCTCACATAGTACTCTACAGGCACAGGCCTAGCCCTCCTCCTTGCAAACACCTTTATCAGGCCTAGCCCTGTCAGGAAGCCTCCAATATGAGCCCAGAATGCTATCGAGGCCTCTGGCGCAAGCAGCCCGAATAGAAGCTGCATTATGAACCAGAAGCCTATATACCACTTTGCGCTCACATAGTAGACTACTGGGATAAGCCTGAAATAGAAGACTAGGGTCTCTATCTTCGCATCTGGATAAAGCAGGAAGTATGCTCCGAGGATGCCGCTTATCGCTCCACTAGCCCCTACAGCTGGCACCCTCGAGTTCATGTTGGTGACGAAGTGGAAGAGCGTTGCTCCAAGCCCAGATACCACATAGAACACAAGGTATCTCAGCCTCCCACAAGCGTCTTCTACGTTATCTCCGAATATGTAGAGGTAGAGCATGTTCCCGAGGAGATGCATCCAGTCGCCATGCAGGAACATAGATGTTATGGGGGTATAGTAGAGCCTATGGAACTTAGACACAAAGTAGTATGGCGTGAAGCCATAGAGGAGAAACATCCTCACCAGCTCAGGCTTCGGGTGCGCTATCTCCCAGAGAAACACCACGACATTTATTGCTATGAGAGCTGGTGTGACAACAGGTCTACGTGACGGCCTGTTTATGTCTCTCAGTGGAATCAAGTATGACCCAGCTATGGTTACATGTGTGGTTAAAAAGCATGTGGAGGTGTCTCAGCTGGATCTGAGGTCAGGTAAGCTGGTCATACTAGCACACTGCCTACTGAACCCTAACACGAAGGTCTTGGGGCTAGCTAGAAGGAGCTCTGCACTATGGCCCATGCTCAAGGTGCTAGAGGAGCATGACTGCAGCATCTTCCAGCTCCCCTGCCCAGAGCTCAGCTACTATGGGTACAACAGGTTCTGGGCGACTGTAGAGCAGCTGGACACACCTGGTTTCAGGAGGCACTGCAGGAGGCTAGCTGAGCTGGCACTAGACTCTCTAGTAGAGCTCGCTAGAAACGGCATCGAGCTGCTAGCTCTAGTTGGAGTGGAGGGAAGCCCATCATGTGCTGTAGGTAAGACCACATCTGGCTCCTGGAGAGGAGACCCAAGCCTAGCTGGAGAAACGAGGAAGGTGAGTAGGCCAGGTGTTTTCATGCATGAGCTCCTTGAGCTCATGAGCGAATCTGGCTTAGATGTCCCAGCTCTAGACGTACGGGAGAAGGCTCCTGAAGAGGCTATCAGGCAGCTGAATCTTGTGCTGAGGGATTCACCTTGACGTTCAAGCTCAGAGCTAGAGATGCTGCTGGCAGGCTTGGGGAGCTCAAGACCAGACATGGGACTATACAGACTCCTGCACTGTTTCCTGTAGTGAACCCAAACAAGCTGACACTGACTCCCTCTGAGATAAGAGAGCTTGGAGCACAGTGCATAATGGCCAACTCATACCTGCTATACAAGAGCAAGGCTCTCAGAGAGCAAGCTCTAAGGCATGGGGTACATGAGGCTCTAGGCTTCGATGGCCCAATAGCAACAGACTCAGGAAGCTACCAGCTATACAGGTATGGGGAGATATCTGTAGGTAACCTTGAGATCATCGAGTTCCAGTGGAGGATAGGGTCTGACATAGCCACGATTCTAGATGTCCCCATGGCAGGTGATATACCACGTGAGGAAGCTGAGAGTGGAGCTGAGCTGACGGTCAGTAGGGCGAGAGAGTGGAGCTCAGCTAGAGACAGGCTTGAAGGCCCTCTCTGGGTTGGGACAGCTCAGGGAGGCCCTCACCTTGATGTCGTCAGCTGGTGTGCCAGCGAGCTCTCCAAGCTAGGCTTCCAAATCTATGCCTGCGGAACCCTGAAGAAGGCGACTGAGCAATATGAGTACAAGCCGACAATAGACTATGTGATCACAGCTAGAAGCGTGTTCCCATGGTGTTCTCCAATGCACCTATGGGGGCTCGGGCACCCTGCTGCATTTGCGCTGTTCGCTGCACTTGGATGCGACACCTTCGACTCAGCATCATACGCGCTCTATGCTAGAGGATCTAGGTACATGCTGCCAGAGAGGGTTCTAAGGCTTGAGGAGATGACTGAGCTCCCATGCAGCTGCCTTGTCTGCTCGAAGTACACAGCGAGAGAGCTAGCTGAAGAGGAGAAGCCTCTCAGAGAGAAGCTGCTGGCGAAGCATAACCTACATGTGATGCTCACTGAAATGAGGAAGGTTAGAGAGGCCATAAGAGGAGGATACCTATGGGAGCTTGCCATCCAGAGAGCTAGAGGGCACAGCGGCCTATATCAGGCCTTAAGGTACCTGCTAGGAGAGAAGTACAGGTGGCTTGAGGAGCATGAGCCGTTCTCAAAGAGGTCTGGTGTCAGGCTGATAAGTGAGGAAGCATACTTGAGGCCTGATGTCAGGAGGGCCGCTGAGATCTTGGGCTCCAGGAGGTTCAGAGGCAGCTTGACCACTTCACCTATAGGCGCTGTCCCTGCTGGCTTAGTCTACACTTTCCCTATAGGCCACATGGACTCAGATGAGCGCCATCGAGTAGACCCATATGAGCAGGTAGCTCACACTCTAGTATTCCAGTTTGGAGATGGAGCTGACTGCTTCCTGGACAAGGGAAAGCTTAGCTACCGCTTCTCCAAGAGGACAGGGATGATACGTGATGTCTACTATGATGGAAAGAGGATAGGCTCATTCAGGCACTATGATGGCCACTTCATACCGAGCCTAGAGGGGGCTAGGCTCATAATGCAGTGTGTGAAGCCCCCATCATGCAGGGTCGTGATCAAGGACGAGTTCATAGATGCTGTCGCATCTGGCACTACAGTATTCACCCACTTCATTGAGGACTGTGACCCGAAGATAAGGCCTTACCAGGAGGCTTTTGCAGTAGACAAGGAAGACAGGCTGCTAGCTGTCATACACACACTGCTTTCTGCTTTAGAGATAAGGGGATGTGAGAGAGCTGCCTTCGCGCGAAACAGGTTCCATGTCAAGCCCTTCAAGCCTAGACTAGCAGCCTGAGCTAGAGGCCTCCCACGAACACCGGCCTCATAGAGAGGCGTACTGGCAGGTTAAGTGGCCTCCAAGGTAGCCCTCTGCACCTGCTGCTAACTTCCTCAATGAGCTCATCGATACTCACTCTCCTATCCCCCCCACCTCTCTCCCTGACTGTCAGAACACCTTCACTCACCTCCTTTGCTCCAATGAACACGATGTATGGTATCCACTCTCTCTCAGCAGCACGGACCTTCCTAGCTAAGCTCATGTCTCTGTCATCGACATCAGCTCTGATCCTACTGCTGCTAAGCCTCCTGCAGACTTTAAGGCTGTACTCTATGAGCTTCTCGTCGCCTGTAACAGGCAGGATCCTGACTTGGGTTGGTGAAAGCCAGAGTGGAAGCTTAGGCTTCTCTCCTCTCTTCATCTGCTTGGCAGCAGTCTCTAGGAGGGCGTATATGAACCTCTCAATAGACCCCATAGACGAGTGGACTATTATAGTACCCTTCCTCTCTCCTTTCTCATCCACATAGTAGATCCCATATCTCTCTGAGTCTTCTATGTCAAGCTGAACGGTAGATAGCTGAGCATTCCCTCCCTCCGGGTCTATGAACTGGAACTCATGCTTCAGTATCCAGTAGTGCTTCCTCTTAGGCAGGAGCTCTATTAGAGCAGGCTTCCCAGCATACCTGAGCATCTCGAGAAGAGGCTCCCTAAGCCTGCTATAGAACTCCTCTACAACCCTAAACGCTACTGCGAAGTCTATCTGGAGTGCTCTAAGGAGGTCAGTGTACCTCTTAAAGAGCAGCACGAACTCCTCTATGCCATCCTCTAGGCTAGCTGTGAGGCAGTGTATGTCTGGCATCGTGAACCCTCTGAGCCTACGTAGCCCAACACACTCCCCTCTCTGCTCATACCTGAATGAAGGCGATATCTCATAGAACCTAGCTGGCAGCGACCTGTAGGTCAGGGTTGTAGTCTTAAGCATCTCGAAGAGCCCGAAGTCCCCAGCGAACCTGACTATGAGCCTCCTACCATCCAAGTCTATCTCATAGTCCTTCTCCCTGAACTTCTCAGCCTGCTCCCTTATCTCCTCTACGTCTTCCCTATAGAAGATTGGTGTCTCTATCTCCATTGCACCAAGGCTGTGAGCTATCTCGAACGCTAGGTCTTCGAGCAGCCTCTTCACTAAGGCTCCCTTAGGATAGAACCTAAAGTGCCCTATGTCTGCAGCAGGCTCATAGTCCACGAGCTCAAGCCTCCTCATAGCCTCAGTGTGGAATGGCTTAGCTGAGGCCTTCTCTCCATGCAGCTCTATCCTTATGAGCTCAGCTAGCTCACTGTCCTCCTCAGCCACCTTAGCTGGATCAGCTGGCACCTCTTCTCCACCTGGAGTGAGGACTAGCAGCTTGCTCTCAGCTTCCTCCTCAATCGTCTTAGCTACCCTAGGCGCCTTGATGTCTCTGTATGTCTCTGAGAGCGGGTGCCCCTTACACCTCAGCTCAAAGGACTTGTACCAGCCGAATGGCGAGCTATGTACTTCAAGCCCCTCCTCTCTAAGCTTCACCCTGAAGGCATCCAAGATTTCTAGCGCAGTAGAGGGGGGAGCAGGGTTAGGTGATAGGTGTACCCAGGGATATACTACTACCCTCCTACAGCCAACTCTCTCAGATACCATAGAGACCTCTTGAGCAGCATGCTCTGCTACCTCAGGCTTATCTCCTCTCTCCACTGTTGTAAAAACGACTAGAGCCTCACTCACCTCCTTCTCATCCAACTCAGCCTCCTCAGCTCTCTCTATAGCCTTCTCAAGAGGCTTGTACTTGATATAGTCTGCATGCACTATCAGTAGCTTCACTCTACCACACTCCCCCCATAGCCTTCAGCCTTGTGGCTTGTGTATACTTCGCCTTGACTACTCCTCCGCCTGCAATAAAAGTGTAGCTTGCTGTAGTCTCAGATGAGACCAGAACCCCAGTCTCGACATCATAGTATGCAACTGACTTCAAGTTGAAGCTGCCACTCCCCTTCTCGAGTGGTGAGATGAACTTCATACTCAGGTTTCTACCATAGACCTCCACCCTGACACACCTAAGTCTACCTGCTGGAGTCGAGACTGAGCCTACCCCTGTGACCCTAACTTCAACAACTCCTCTCACACTCACGTTGAAGCCTGGTGCAGCAGCTATCACAGCTTCAAATGGGCTGCTCCAGCTTTCACCCTCTATGAGCCTCCTGCCATATACTCTAATCTCCTCACCTACCCCTGCCATAGACCCTAGGATCCTAGCAAGCTCCTCCTCCCCTCCAAGAACCTCTAAAACCCTGCCTTCCCCACTGACTCTCAGCAGAGCTTCTCTAGCTCCAGTCTCACCTAGCAGCCTGAGCCTAAGTGTACATGCCTCTAGCGTCCTATTGACAGCCTCTAGCTCAAGAGACCCCTTGGTTACCTGCCTGACCCCCAGCATCTCGACTTGAGCTGTAAAGCTATACCTGTATCTGGCTCCAGGCTTAGGCTGAAAGTAGAGGACGACCTGCTCAGGTGGCTTTAGCAGGTACCATGCTGCTATAGATGCTACTGCAAGCAGAGATGCTACTACAGCTACCCTCCTAGGCATGCTCTACTCCTGCAAAAGAATGTTAAAGGCTTTACTAGCTTACAGCACTAGGAAGCTCCCCGAGCGCCTTGACAAGCTTGTCTACCTTCCTCTCAACCCTATCGACTCTCGTGCCTAGTGCAGCAATGCTCTTCACGAGGAGGCTGAAAGCCTCTGATACCCTCTCTAAAGCTGACAGCGTCGTAGCTATGTCAGGTGTCTTCTCTTCTCTAGCAGGCTCTGAGCTCCTAGCAGGCTCTATCCTATCAGCCTTAAATGCCCTACTCACCAACCTTACTCCCATCTGCTAGGGGGGCGGGAACAGCTATTATGCCAGAAGGTCAGAGATCATATGTCGAAGAGCACTCTAAGCCTCCAGCATCCCCTCTCCCTTGATATGCTCAGCATGCCATATGTCACAGCTTTGATGTCTGTTCTAGGCATATGCTTGTCAGGGTCATATTCTTCACCGCGTATCTTCGCTCTTAGCCTATAAGGCTCCTCCTCAGAGGCCTCCACATAAAACTCAGAGTACACCTTCCTCTCTGCATCAAACCTGTATAGCAGCTCCTCAAGCCAGCTTACAAGCAGATCCTCTAAGCTCTCTGCCTCAACCTCCACCTCCTCCTCGATATTCGCCTCAACTCTGCTGGTGTCGACCATGACCTCAAACATGCCTCTAGCTGCCTCAGCGAGAGCATCTCCCAGAGTAGGCCCATAGGCCTCTAAGTATGCGTCGCTTGTGTGCTCAAGGAACCTGAACCCTCTCCTGCTCAAGCTCACACCAGCTAAGTCCTCCTTCTCTTAAACTTAAGCCTGACCTCTACGCTGGCGAAGGGGCTTCTAGCAGGCTCCCTGAGCTTGCTGAAGCCCTTCAGCTCGCCGCAGCCAACTGTGACGACAAGCCAAGTCTGCTCTCCAAGCTTCCTGAGCACAACCCCTCTCTCACCATGGCTTATCCAGATGTGCCGGCCATGTCTTGCTATGACAAGCCCCTGCTTCAGTATGGTCCTGAGCACTCTAAGGAACCTGCTGACTCCTATTATCCTCCATCTCTCGAATGCTCTCCTGTAGCTGTGAGCTGACACATACACGACATGCATTTCTCAGCCCCTAGGGGTGGACTCTAAACCTCCACTCCATGAGGAGCAGGTAGACTGCTAGCAGAGCTGGAACTGGCAGCAGGAAGTAGTGGTGGAGGCTCCTCTCCTCTATGTCCCACACTCCCATGTCAGCTGGGATCTCATCTATGAGCGTAGTCTTGAGCTCGTGATAGGTGTTAGCTGAGTACACTTTTCCTCCAGTCTTCTCAGCTATAGCTGAGAGGAGCATCATGTCAGGTGGCTCTACCATCCTACCCCTCACGATACCTCCTGTAGTCCCTATCCCTATCGTATACACTCTAAGCTTAGGCATCTCTTCATGTATCCTAGAGGCTACAACCAGAGGGTCTGCTCCAACATTCCAGCCTCCATCTGTCATCAGAACTATGAAGCAGGCCTCAACCTGAGCTCCCTTAAGCCAGGTGGCAGCTGCATCGAGAGCGTCACCTATGTTTGTCCCAGACCAGACTGTGCTGAGCTTCTCAACAGAGGAGATCACCTGCTGCGGGTCTGATGTCAGCGGGCATATAGGGTAAGGGAGCCCACTAAATGCTATGACACCTATCCTGAACATCCCAGGCCTAAGAGAAGCTACAAGGTCTCTCACAGCCTCCTTAACAGCTTCTATCCTGCTCCTCCCAGCTCCCATGTCCCTACACTCCATCGACCCACTCACATCGATGACGAGGACACCGACCACAGCTCTCCTCATGACTCTACTTTGCTCAACAGGCTGAGCTAAGGCAGCCATCACGAGAGCCATCAGGGTGGCAGGGAGAATTAGTGTGAGAGCTGACCTAAGCTTACGTCCAGCTCCCCCTCTAGCTGAGGTCTGGAGCAGCTTAGCTGGAGCAAAGTAGTAGGCTTCTCTCCTCCTCCTACCCCAGAGCCCGAGAGCTACCAGGAGAGCTGAAGCCAGAGGGGCAGCATACAGAAACAGAGGCTCCTTAAATATCACCTAGATAGCCACCTCCTAGCCATGAGGTAGTCTAGTATAAGCTCCTCTATGTCCTTGTCTCCAAGGAACCTTATATAGGAGCACCCCGCTGCTCTCATGTCCTCTAGGCTCCTCTCTATGGAGGAGATCACCCTCCTCAGCTTCTCACTAGCCCACCTGCTTGAGGTATCCACCACAGAGACCTCACCTGTCTCTGGGTCAGCTAAAGCAACATACCCAACTGAAGGGAGCCTCTCCTCCCACTCCTCTAGCACATGTACTAGTGTGAGGTAGCCTCCTCCAAGCCCTCTGATATGCTCTAGGACTGCAGGCAGCTTCTCTAAGTCTCCTAGAATGAAGTCTGATATCACATAGATGTGCCCCCTCCTCCTCACAGCTCTCCTAGCTGCTCTGAGAAGCATTTCAGCTGTAACCTCTCCATCAAACTCGCAGCTACAGACCTCTCTGAGGACCCTATACACACCCCTCCTCCCTGAGGCTGAGACGACCCTCACTCCCTCTGAGACCACAGCTAGCGTGACGCTATCTCTCATCTGAGCTGCGAAGTAGGCTACTGCTGCAGCTGCCAGTATGCTGAGCCTCCTCTTCCCAGGCTCATATCCCATCGACTTGCTTGCATCCAACACTATGAAGCAGGGCACTCCCTCCTCCTGAGCGAAAGTCTTGACCTGAAGCTCAGCTTTGGTCAGAGCTCCAGTCCTAAGTGACGCAGCCCAATCTATGTGCCTGCTGTCATCTCCATACTCATACTTCTTGTGCCCATAGAACTCTGTTCCAAGCCCCCTATACCTGCTTGCCCTCTCACCTGAGAACGCAAACCTGACTCTCACCCTAACCCTCCTCTCGAGCTCTGAAAGCCTCTTACAGGGGTCGTTTTCACTCAAGCTTCACACCAGTCTCATAGTATGCAGCTACATCCTCCCTGATCTCAGAGAGAGATGGAGCTGGAGTGACCTCAACAACATCAGATATCACATCCTCTACCCTAACTCCCTCAAGCTCAGCTTCAGGTGTCAGTATCACTCTATGCCTAAAGACGTCATAGACCATGTATCTGACATCCTCTGGGAGAACATACCTCCTTCCTCTTAGAGCAGCTAAAGCCATGCTACACCTCACCAGGAAGAGGATAGCTCTGGGACTGACACCCCACCTGACATACCTCCTGACAGACTGAGGTGTATGCTTCTCCTCTGGCCTAGTAGACCTCCCCAGCAGTATAGCGTACTTCCTGACGAGCCTAGGAACTATCACCTTGCCTACATCATCCTGGGCTCTCAGCACCTCAGTCTTCGTTGTAACAGGCTCAACTTCTACTTCAGCTCCAGACATGTACCTTGAAACTATCTCCTCTTCCTCCTCAAAGCTTGGGTATGTGAAGACCAGCTTCATGAGGAACCTGTCGACCTGAGCTTCAGGAAGAGGGTAGACGCCCTCCATCTCAAGAGGGTTTTGTGTAGCCATCACCATGAAAGGCTCCTCGAGCCTAAAGGTCCTCCCACCTATGGTGACCTGCTTCTCCTGCATACACTCCAGCAACGCAGACTGGGTCTTAGGTGGAGCTCTATTGACCTCATCTGCTAGAAGCAGGTTTGTGAAGACTGGCCCAAGCCTCACTTCAAACCTATGCTTCTCAAAATTGTACACCTCACTCCCAACTATGTCTGCTGGCAGCAGATCTGGTGTGAACTGGATCCTCTTGAACTCGACTCCCTGGATGCAGTCTGCTATAGTCCTAGCTAGCATGGTCTTAGCAAGCCCTGGAACACCCTCTAGCAGCACATGTCCTCTACATAGCAGTGAGACTAGGATCTTCTCAGATATCTCTCTCATTCCTACGATCCTCTTCTCTACAGCTCTCAGAATCCTATTCCCTAGCTCAGAGAGATCTACCTCCATCTCCTAACCCTCCTCAAGAGCTCTCTAGCAGCATGCACAGCCTGCTCAGCTTCACTCCTACTTGCTCCACCTCCAAGGTAGAGTACTCTATCCCGTGCTACTAGAGCCCTCCTACACTCTACGCCAGCCTCCTCAGCTAGCCTAGCTATGTCCTCAGTCAAAAGCCCATCTGGAAGCTTCATCCCAGTCCTCAGAGCCCACTCGATTATCCCACATGCAGCGATCAAGGCTGACCTATAGTCTCCTGAAGCAAGCTTCGCTTCAGCCTCCCTAAGCTCCCCAACTTTCCAAGTGCCTTCAGCCAGCTGCCTCCTAGGCTGCCTTGAGGCAAGCCAGCTTCCAGCTGCAACCCCAAGCAGCTCACTCGATGCTAGTAGAAGCCACTTCCCAGCTACCTCCATGCTCCTATCGCTTTCAGGTGTCGTAAAGGCTAAGGTCAGGGCGCCAAGTGAGAGCAGGAGAAAGCCTATTGGAGAAGCCCCCCTCCACTCAGATCTCAGATAGTATCTGGCAGCTTGAACAGAGTAGAAGCTTGAGAAGATAGGTACCAGCATAGACGTCTCGAGAGGCCCTAGGCTAGAGCCTACTGCTGACAGGAGCCCCCCTAAGCAGAAAGCTGACGTGACTGCTGCAGCTGAAGGAGGGCTGAGAGAAACTGTAGCATAGTAGAGCGTCAGAGTCGCTATGAAGGCTGGAGCTGCTGTAGCAGGCCATGTGAGCCTACAGGAAAGCACAGCTGCGCAGAGGGCTACAAAGGCAGCTATCAGCCTCCTCACCCTGCTCCCCTAAACCTTTTATCCCAGGTAGCCTCAGATATGAGATCAGCTTGAGGCTTCAGATGGTAGTCTCATCTATGCTCACTCTTATAACACTTCTCCTAGCCTTCTCTCTGAAGCCAGCTGAGCCTGCTACCACACCCCAGCTAGCTTCACAGCATCAAGGAGAGCACAAGACGTGGGCTGAGCAGTATCTTGAGATAGCTGAGAGAGAGGTAGCTGAAACAGAGGAGTACGCTCGCGTCTACAGAGAGTTCTTCGGCTCCCTCCCATATGAGGCTACTCGAAGCCTCAACAGGATAAGGTATATGCTGAGTGAGCTTAAGAGGAAGGCTGCGAGAGGAGAGAGCTTCTCTCAGCTGGAGCTCGAGCAGATCCCAACTGAAGCCCGCCTCATAAGAGAATACCTGAAGGAGCGCTTGAGCAGGAAGATAGGGCCAAAGACAGCTGAAAGGCAGATCAACATGGCCAGGGAGGCTGTCAATGCAGCTGAGGAGGCAGCTGAGGCAATGCAGGACGCTGGCATGTTCCCTGACCTAAGGCAGCTGTCAGAAGCTAAGATGGAGCTCAGCTCAGCTGAAAGCTACTATGAGAGCGGAGACTACATCCCATCCTACATCCATGCGAAGAGAGCTGAGGTGGAGGCCAAAGAAGCCCTGAGGAATATGCTGGAGAAGCTGGAGGGCAGGATACCAGAGGAGATCCTAAGTTACCTAGAGAGAGCCCTAGAGGAAGGCCGATATGATGAGGCCATAGACACCTTCAAGAGGCTGCTTGAGCTATACTTCCCTAAGGAGGCAGGTAAGCCTGCAGCTGAGGGAGCTCAGCTGCCAAGCGGGCTCCCATAGATACTTTTAGTAGCCTAGTTTAGGTGGTGGCAGACATGGATGTCTTCACTGCTATAAGAAGGAGGAGAAGCATCAGGGAGTTTACTGGAGAAGAGATCCCACAGGAGGACATAGAGAAGATCCTTGATGCCGCCAGGTATGCCCCCTCACCAGAGAACATGCAGATGGTGAGGTACGTGGTCATAAGAGAGGACAGAGAGTTCAAGGAGTTCATGGCAGACCTATGCCAGGAGGCTGCACAAGAGCTCTTCGGAATGTACCCCTATGAGCTTGCACAAGGTAGGCTATGGTATATCCCAGAGGAGAAGAGGCCATCTATCTTCAAGCGGATGCGAGATGGCACCCTCTTCAGGTATCCTGAGAAAGCAGATACCATAGTGATAGGCTTCAGCTCAGAGGTATTCCAGGACTCACCTCTAATATACCCTCATGAGCTGTTTGGCTCAGTAGTCATAGGCATGGCATTCCAGAACATGTGGCTTGCAGCTACAGCTCTAGGCTATGGAGTAGGCTACCAGGCTTTCCCTGCAATGGACCCTAGGAGAGCTGAGGTCGTATGTGAGGCCCTAGGTGTCCCGAGAAGCTGGAAGCCTATTGGATCACTTCACATCGGCATACCAAAGCACCCTAGGATGGCTGGGCCATCTAGGTTCCCGATGGAAGGCATGTTCTATGCTGAGAGGTGGGGGAACCCATACATCAGGCTAGCCTTTAGAGGCAGGAGGTGGTAGCCTGCCTAAGCTGACGATAAGCCTCCCAGATGACGTTTATAGCAGGCTAGCTGAGCAGGCTAGGCTAGCCAAGCTGACTCCAGAAGAGGCTGCAGAGCTTGTTCTCACAAGCTTCTTCAGAGGGAGAGGAGGAAGGCTCTGGTATGGTGAGTGGAGAGAAGCTGGCCCGAAGGCGAAGAGGATAGTCGTCGCATGGCCTTATATCGCAGGCTTCCATGAGCTTAGAGGTGAGAGCCATGGCTGAGTACCTAGGCTACCCTCGCCTCAGGAGAGAAGACATCACAAGCCCATTCCTGAGAGAGAGCCTCCTAGGAGAGGCGCTGGTCAGGACTAGGATGGGCCGCGTAGTCGTGCTGTTCGACCACACTGAGTATCAGAGGTTCCTTAACGCAGTCAGAGCGAAGTATGGCAGCATATCCTATAGGAGCGTCAATGAAGCTGCTAAGACAGCTATAATGGAGTGGGTTAGGAAGGTGGAGCATGAGGCTGGTCTAGTTGAAGTCTCTCAGAGAGGTTCTCAGTGAGCTTGTGAGGAGAGCTAAGGAGAGCAGAGAGGCCAGGGAGCTCATAGCGAAGGCATGCAGCCACTACCCTGGGAAGGTCCTCCAGTTCAAGACTGGAGGTGAAAGCCTCTATCTAGTCCTCTATGCAGACGGCGACATAGAGCTAAAGGAGGGGGAGTACCCTGCTCCAGACGTCTACTACATAGCTGATGCAGATACGCTAGCTCGCCTCCTCCTAGGGGAGGCTAGCCTGAAGGCCCTGACAAGGAGCTGGGCTCTTATAGTGGAGGGAGCCATGCACGAAACAGAGCACCTGCTAAAGCTGGCGAAGCTCCTCCTAGGGCGGAAGCATGACGCTGCTCAGAGAGCTAGCTGAGCAGATAAGAGAGAGGACAGCTGAAGTAGGTGTGATAGCTTTAGGTAAGATGGGGCTCCCGACTGCAGTAGCCTTCGCTAAAGCAGGCTTTCAAGTCCATGGAGTAGACACCAACCCAGCTGTCATAGAGGCTGTGAGCAGAGGCAGAAGCCCCTTCCCTGAGCCTGGGCTGGAGGAGGCTCTCAGCGAGGTAGCTGGCAGGCTAGAGGTATCAACAGACTACAGTGTGCTCAAGGGGTGTAGCATAGTAGTCAATGTAGTCCCAACAGGCCTCAGCTCAAAGGGGAGCCCAGACTACAGCGGGATAAGCAGCTCCTTCAGGGAGGCTGCCAAGCTGGCTTCAAGGCCTATGCTAGCAGTCCTAGAGAGCAATGTGGCGCCAGGGGTCACAGAGTCGGTGGCGATGCCAGCCATAGAGTCTGAAGGCCTCTCTCATGGCGTAGACTACCTGATGGCCTATGTCCCAATTCATGGGAAAGCTGGGAGAGTCCTCAGAGACCTCTACACCTATCCTCGAGTAGTAGGCGGCTACACTGAAGAGGCAGCTGAGGCAGCTGAGCTCCTCTTCAAGGAGGTGTTCCAGGTCAAGGTCTATAGGGCATCTAGCATAGCTGCAGCAGAGGCCTCTAAGATCCTAGGGAACGTCTTCAGAGACATAAACATAGCCATAGCAAATGAGCTTGCAGTCTACTGCATGCTTAAAGGGCTAGATGCCAGGGAGGTCTTCAAGCTAGCTAGCATAGTTCCATCAGTCAGCTTCCTGAGCCCTGGGCCAGGCGTCGGTGGCAACTGCCTGCCACAAGACCCATACTTCGTCATCAGAGACTCTGAAAGCCTAGGCTTCAGCCTCAAGCTCACCAAGGCAGCTAGGGAGGTCAATGAGATGATGCCCAAGCTCGTAGCTGATATGGCTGCATCCCTGGCTTCAAGCAGAGCTCAGATAGCGGTCCTAGGGCTCGCGTACCGTGGAGACGTGGCTGAGACAGCATTCTCTCCAGCAGTAGAGGTCTGCAGAGCTCTCATAGAAAAGGGGTTCAAGGTGAAGGCCTATGACCCATATGTCAAGGCGGTCCAGCTGAAGGATGTAGCTCTCGCTGAGAGCATGGCTGAAGCAGTAAGGGGAGCTGAGGTCATAGTCGTGGCAACAGCCCACTCAGAGTTCAGAGAGAAGCTCAGAGACGTCATAAACGAGGCCGCAGACGAGAAGGCCACTGTACTCGATACAGTAGGGGTCATAGAAGGCCAGCTTAAAGTAAGTCTAGTTAGATTGTAGGTGCTCTGATGAAGATAGCTGCTGTAGTAGGGACCAGGCCAGAGATAGTCAAGATAGCTCCCGTAATCTGGGCTCTCTCATCAGCAAGCGAGGTTGAGCTCAAGCTCGTGCACACAGGACAGCACTATGAGAGCTCCATGTCAGACCAGATCATAAAGGACCTTAGCTTAAAGGAGCCTGACACCTACCTAGGTGTCGGATCAGGCTCACATGCCCAGCAGACAGCTAGGATAATGGAGAGGCTTGAAAGATACCTGATAGAAGAGAAGCCTGACGCTACGCTCGTAGTAGGCGACACAAACAGCACGCTAGCTGGAGCCCTAGCCTCAGTCAAGCTCAAGATCCCTGTAGCCCACATAGAGTCAGGCTGCAGATCCTTCGACATGCACATGCCAGAGGAAGTCAACAGGATCTTGACAGACCACTGCTCCCAGCTCCTATTTGCTCCAACAGAAGCTGCAGCCCTAAACCTAGCTCAAGAGGGGATCCCTTCTAGCAGAGTCTTCCTAGAAGGGAACACAAACCTCGACTCCTTCGTCTACATCAGGCCGAAAGCTGAGCTGAGGAGGAAGTGCAGGGATCTAGGGCTGAGCCCAGGGGAGTATGTCCTCCTCACCCTCCATAGAGCTGAGAACGTAGACTCAAAGCACAAGCTTAAAGCCATCTTGAAAGCAGTCTCTAGGATAAGAGAGCCTGTAGTCTTTCCAATCCACCCAAGGACGCTCAGGAGGGCAAGGAGCTTCTCGCTCACTAGGCTGCTTGAAGGCAAGCCCATAGCCCTCACTGAGCCACAGCCTTACATTGAATTCGTGAGCCTACTGCTAGATGCTAAGCTCATCCTGACAGACTCAGGAGGAGTGCAAGAGGAGGCAGCTATGGCTGGAGTCCCATGCATCACCCTCAGAGAGACAACAGAGTGGGTTGAAACAGTCCAGCTAGGGCTGAATAAGCTAGCTGGCACAGATCCAGAGAGGATACTGGCAGCATACAGGTGGGCTGCTAGCGTCAACAGAAGCAAGCTAAGAGAGGTGGGAGCAAAGCTATATCACCCACCAGGAGCTGGAGGGCGCATAGCTAGTAGGCTGCTGCAGCTACATAGAGAGGGGAGAGTGAGGCTGCAGAGAGAGGGGCCTGAGCTCGGCTTCATAGTCCTGAGGGCCTCGAGGGAGCCTAAGGGAGAAGTTGTCCTCAAGTTCAGCCAGGAGATGGAGGCTAAGCCTCCATCCTGGCCTGGAGAGCCTGCCCTCACCATATACCGGGAGTATAGGAGAGCATGCTGAGAGTAGCTCTCATCTCGATAGCACCAGAGAAGATGACTAGGCTCAAGCAAGTTGAGGCTTCATTGAGGAAGGCAGGCTATGATGTAGTCGTGTTCAAGCCAGCTGAAAAGCCTCGCTTCCTACCGAGTATAGCTGCGTCAGCTACATCATATCTCCTCTCGCTAGCTAAGCTAGCTACTCTGAAAGCTGACATATATCATGTGTTCAATGTCCCTGACATCCTAGCTATACCGATCCTAGCAGCAGGTAGAGCCATAGTATACGATGTCAGGTCTCCATGGGGTGAGGAGCTGAGGTTCCTGAGGAAAAGTAGCATGCTAGCTCTGATAGCTGAGGCTATTGAGAAGTATGTCACGAGGAAAGCTGATGTAGTAGTCTGTGTCAACAGGGTACTGGCAGCAAGAGCTAGAGCATGGGGGGCTAGAGAGGTCTATGTGGTGCCAAACAGGCCTACAGCAGGCTTTAAGCCCACCCTCACCAGAGAGGAGCTCAGGAGGATAGCTGGCATACCACCTGACGCAAAGCTAGCAGTATATGCAGGGAACATATCAGAGATAGAGGGTGCAAGCATACTCAAGAGGTGCATCAAGGCTATTGCAGCACATGAAGGCATGTACCTAGCTATCGTAGGAGATGGAGACGGGCTTTCTGAGCTCAGGAGAGAAGCTGAAAGGCAGGCTACAAGCAGGGTGCTGCTGACTGGAAGGGTGCCGAGAGAGGATGTTGCAAACTGGATAAATGCAGCTGACCTCTGTCTAGCTCCAAGGCCTAAGAGCAAAATAGACTTCTACTACACTCCTGAGTCAGTCTGGAAGATAGGAGAGTACCTAGCTCTAGGAAAGCCTGTCTTAGCAACAGACATAAGAGGCTTCAGAGGCTCAAGCTATCCTGTGATCACAGCGAGTGAAGAGGAGTACCCGAAGAAGCTCATAGAGCTCCTCAGAAGCCCACCTGAGCCGGCTGGCAGCCTAGAGCCCTGGGAGCTTGCATGTGAGCCTCGCCTGCTAGAGGTCTACCAGCGGCTAGAGAGTAGGCTCCTAGCCTCCTGAGCAAGCTTGAAGACCACATGGTTCAGGGTGCTGAACTCAAGCCTCCCGCGTATAGCAGGCCCCAGGACCCGAGGAGAAAGCTCCCCCAGCCCAGCTCTGGAAGCTAGCCTTATGTGCCTGATCCTATGGGGGCTGAAGCCAGCTATCCTAGCACATACAGCATCTACGCTAGCAGGCTCAATGCCAGCTACAACAACACCAAGCCTAGCAGGCCTCCCATATAGAGGCCCTCTCTCACCTTCATGAGCTACTATCCCATCTACGATATGCACCCCACACTTCACAGCCAAGTTAGCTGCAACTATAGCTTCATCAAGCCTCCTATGGTAGTCTATCTTCCTCCAGTGGTAGAGTGAGCCAAACATGTTCTTTAGAGAGCATGTGACATACGTTATGAGGTGAGTCTTCAGCTTAGCCAAGTTGACTATGAAGCTTCCATCCAGAAGAGCCCTCGAGAACTTGAGCCTCTCATAGGGCCCATATCCGACATCAACCTCCACCCACTCTCCCTTCGATAGGTTTAGTAGCCTAACGCCAAGCTTCTCTGCAAGCTTCTCGAAGCCAAGCCACTTGAATAGCAGACTTGCTCTAGCATTAGTAGCATCAGCTTCAGCAAGATAGATAGGCTTATCAGGTGCAGTCTCCCTAACATACTCGACTACAGCCTCCACAAACCTAGGGTCGCTTGTAGCTCCAGTATCCCAGCTCCTAAAACCACATAGGTTGAGCTTGACAACGACCTTATCTGCTCTCCTAAGCTCTCTCTCCAAGCTGAGCTCTCTAAAAACCTTCTCAACAACACCTATGCTAGGAGAACTACACCTCTCAACTAGGACAGGCACACCCTCACTCCTTAGGAAGCCTTACCTCAAGTACACCATTGTTGAATGTAGCCTTAGCTCTATCAGGATTAACCTGGCAAGGGAGCTTGATCACCTTGTAGAAGGACCCTGCCACCCTCATCTCAAGGCTATCTCTGCTAGCATTAAGCCTTAAATCCTCCTTCCTAGCCCCTGGGAGCTCAGCCACCACAACGACCTCATCTTCCTCATCAAAGACGTCGACAATAGGCTCCTTAGCTGGGACAGGCTCCTCTCTGACAATGCTCCCCCCACCTGGCGCGTCAAACCTCCTCACAATAGGCTCTCCATTAGGGCCTATCGTGATAGACCACCCATATACTCTAGGCTTCCTATCAGCCCTACGCCCGCTGCTCAGCTCACTCCAGTCATCAAAGCCTCTCATGCTATCCTCAAACATCCTCTCAAACATCCTCTGAACTTCCTCAAAGAAGTCGAGGAACGGGTCTCTTCTCCTACGTCTTCTGTCCTCCCACTCATCCCAATATGACAAGGAACCCCCATCCTACACATACACTCTAACTTAAGAACATTACCTAAACCTACCAACTTAGATAGCAGCTAAATCACGACAGCAACCAGAGGCCACAAAAAGCAGTCAGCTACCGGCGGCGTGAAAACACCAGGCTACAGGCATGTAGCCTAGGATCAATGACAGAGGCATGGCGTCAGCAGATTAAGGCTTCCAGCGGGCCCGGCGGGACTCGAACCCGCGACCCCCGGGTTCCATCAGAGCTTAAAAGCCCGGTGCTCTACCGGACTGAGCTACGGGCCCTGAGAACTATACCTGCCTCCCATTATTAAAGGTACCTGAGCTCTTGAGCTCAAGCTCCTCAGCAGCATGGTATGCGATAAGGTTAAATAGATCTGATCTGATAGTAAGCTGGTCCCGCCGTAGCTCAGTCTGGTAGGCAGCTAGGCTGAGAGCGGCCGGCTGTAGGCTTCAGGTGCAGCCTGGAGCTACACAGCGGCTGCTCTGAAAGCCAGAGACCGGCAGGTCCCCGGTTCAAAGCTCTGCCTTGCAGGGTGAGGCTCCGGGCGGCGGGACCTTGCCTCTTTCCAAACCATTATATCCATAGCAGCCTCTGGCAGCAGGGGGCTGCCTTGAAGGTATATAACACCCTAACTGGGGGAATAGAGGAGTTCAAGCCGCTTAAGGGCAGAGAGGTAAGGATGTATGTGTGTGGTCCAACTACATACGACTACTCCCATATAGGGCATGCTAGAGCATACATATGCTTTGATGTCATGAGGAGATGGCTTGAGTACCGCGGATATAGGGTCAAGCTCATAGTGAACATAACTGACATAGATGACAAGGTGATAAGGAGGGCAGCTGAGCTTGGAAGGGACCCAATTGAGCTCTCAAGATACTATGAGAAAGCCTACCTAGAGGACATGGATGCCCTCTACGTGAAGAGGGCAGATCTATACCCTAGAGTCACAGAGCACATACCTGACATAATCAGGGCTGTAGAGAAGCTCATAGAGAAGGGCTATGCTTACGCAACCCCCCGAGGAAACGTATACTTCGCAGTCAGGAAGTTTAGAGGCTACGGCAAGCTTTCCAAGCAGAGCATAGAGGAGATAGCAGCTGGAGCAAGAGTTGAGCCTGGAGAAGACAAGAAGAGCCCAGAGGACTTCGCTCTCTGGAAGGCAGCTAAGCCAGGGGAGCCAAGCTGGCCTAGCCCATGGGGCCAGGGGAGGCCAGGCTGGCACATAGAGTGTAGCATCATGAGCATGAAGTATCTTGGAGAAACCCTAGACGTACATGGTGGAGGACAAGACCTCATATTCCCCCACCATGAGAATGAGATAGCGCAGAGTGAAGCCCTAACAGGAAAGCCCTTCTCAAGGTACTGGATCCACAATGGCCTAGTGACAGTGAAAGGACAGGAGATGTCAAAGTCCCTAAAGAACTTCACAACGATAAGAGAGGCTCTAGCCCGCTATGACCCAAGAGCAATAAGGCTGTTCGCTCTATCAGCACACTACAGGAGCCCGCTTGAATTCAGCTTCCAAAGGCTAGATGAGGCATCTCGCTCACTAGAGAGGCTGACTGCAGCAGCAAGCCTTCTTCAGCAAGCATACCAGAGAGCAGAGCCATGCAGAAGCCTAGAGGATCTCTCTGCCAGGGAGGAGAACAGCAGAGAGCTCCTAGATGCCGTAGAGGAAGCCAGAAGAGAGTTTGAGGACGCGATGGACAGCGACTTCAACACCCCTGAGGCTATAGCAGCAGTCTTCAAGCTTGTTAGAGTAGTATTCAAGACGACATCCCAGAGAGGAGGAGTGAGCTCCTATGCTGCACTAAAAGCTCTAGAGCTCCTAGAGGACTTCAGTAGAGTGATGGGTATACCTCTAGAGGAGCTTAAGCCAGCTGGAGAAGGGCTGTCAAGGGTTGTTGAGGCCATCCTAGAGCTAAGAGAGGAGGCTAGAAGAGAGAGAAACTGGAGGCTAGCTGACTCCATAAGAGAAGCCCTGAGGAAGGCTGGGATAGAAGTTGAGGACACACCTGAAGGCCCAAGATGGAAGATTAAGAGCTCTGCCTAGCTGTCAGGCGATCGCCTGCTGTGCTCTAGAGGATTGCAGGTAGCCTCTGAGCGCATCAGGCTCCCTCAAGTCGAGTACCCTAATGCTCTTCATCACAAACCTAGAGAGCCCTCCTTCCTCCACAAGCTCCACCTCTGGAGTGATCCATATAGCTGACTGCAGCTCTCTAGCCACCTTCCTCCTGAGCTCCTCACTCACAAGCCCACGCTTAACCTCAACTCTGACAGTACAGGTGTCAAGTATCTCCTTACCATCCTTCCCTACAACTATCAGGAAGTGCCCTGTACACTCCGGTATCCTATTTAGTACCTCTGCTATCTGGCTAGGATAGACAGCTAACCCCTTGATCTTCAGCTGCTCAGTAGCCCTCCCGATTATCCCTCCCAGGAGCCTCATGTGTGTCCTACCACACTCACATGGCTCAAAGGAGGCTCTGACGATGTCTCTGGTGTCATATCTGAGCAGAGGCATAGCTTCCCTCTTAAGGTGGGTTAAAACTAGGCTCCCCTCCTCCCCTTCTCCAACAGGCTCCCCCGTATCAGGGTCAACTACCTCAGCTAGAAACATGTCCTCTGCCACATGGATCCCAGACTGAGCCCAGCACTCTCCTCCAATCCACCCCATCTCAACAAGCCCATAGATATCATAGGCCTTAGCTCTCCAGGCATCTTCAATCCTCCTTCTAAAGGATGGTATAGAGGCCCCAGGCTCACCAGCCAGCAGAAGAATCTCAACGCTGAGCTCACGGGGGTCAAGCCCCTGCTCTCTAGCTAGCTCAGCAAGATAGAGGCAGTAGGATGGAGTGGAGCTGAAGGCTCTAGGCTTAAGCTCCTGAATAAGCTTAAGCTGAAGCCTAGAGTTCCCTATGTGAGAGGTCAAGTAGACTGTAGGGTAGCTTGGAGCCCTACATGCTAAGTCAACCAGAGAGGCGCTCGTAAACCAGAAGCTGTGGTTAAATGCATTCTGAACTATATCACCTGGCTTAAGCCCTACTGCAATATACGCACGGTGGCAGACTTCTCCACCATGATACATGCTAGCATCTCTCAGAGTCAAGGGGACGATAAGCGGGATGCCCGTAGTCCCAGTTGTCCCCACACATGTAGCAACCTCTCCCTCAGGGACACAGAGAAGCCCATCATAGGGTAGCCTACCCTCCCTAACGTTCCTGAGCTGAAGCTCTCTGAGCTCCTCCTTTCCAGTCAGAGGTATCCTCCTGACGTCCTCAAGGCTCCTCAAGTCACTCGGGTGGACACCAGCATCCCTAAGCTTCCTCCTATAGAACCTAGACCTGCTCCACACATACCTGATGACCCTCTTAAGCCTCCTCAGCTGTATCCTCCTGACCTCAGCTCTAGAAGCCACCTCAACCCTGCTCCAGTACCTCAAGCTAGAACCCCCTCAAGCCTCATCTGAAACCTGTAAGCTTCACTGAAGTCTCTAACCCAAACGTGATAAGACCTGTGCATAGGCTTCTCCCCTCTAAGACCCTCAACTACACCAAAGATACGCTTAGCTACATCAGCCTCCTCAGCAGCAAGCACTCCCTTGTCAGGCAAGTAACGCCACCCTGGGTCATATACGCCAGCTGAAGCTAAGGCCTCCATAAGCTCCAGGACGCTCCTAAATCCACCTGGAAGCCTCCTGCACTCCTCAACCCTACCTAGCAGCCTAGCTCTAGCAAACACCCTACCACAGCTACACTCATCCCACTCAACCTCAGCAAGGTCTCCAGTCCTATACCTCAAGAGAGGCAGAGAGGCGGGATAGAGATGAGAGACAACAAGCTCCCCCCTCTCCTCACAAAGCTCTCCAGTATCAGGGTCAACCAGCTCAAACAGGTAGTAGTCTTCAAACAAGTGCAGTCCATGGTGGCAGCTACACTCACATCCAAGTACACCAACCTCCCCCATCGCATAGACATCGAAGAACTCTACTCCATCAGCTACCTCACTCCAAAGCTCCATAAGCCTCCTCCTAAACCCCATGGCGCCAAAGCCTAGCTCACCCCAGCCAGCAACCACCCTGATAGCTGTCTTAGCCCCCTCACTAGACAGGGCCTCAGCAAGCCTATAGGCATATGTTGGAGAGCACCAGAGCATAGCTGGCGGAAGCGAGGCCATAATGAACCTGATAGTCCTTAGGGTACGCCCAGCACCAACCTGGATAACAGAGCCTCCTGCAAGCCTAGCTCCTCTAAGCGCATACAGCACTATAGAGCTACACCTAGGGTCCTCAAGCACATACAGCCTCTCTCCTCTCCTGACACCAGCCTCCCTGAACACGCGGGCAGCAAGCATACCACCATGCTCTAAGTCATCTCTTGCTACAGGGACTCTAACAGGAGCCCCAGTGAAGCTGAAGCCCATATATCCAGTAGCTCCAACAGAAACAAGTTTCTCCAAGCCAGATAACACTATTTCTCCAAAGGGAGGCCTCGCATGCTGCTCAGCTATAAGTATGCTCCTATCAAGCAGAGGGACCTTAGCCTTGAACTCAGACAGGCTAACTCTGCCAGAATCCCACAGATCTCTGAGTATCCTCCTGTAGAACATCGATCTCCTTCTCAGAAGACGCAGAATCCAGTTTATCCTCTTCTCCTGCCTCCTCTCAACTGCCTCCCTACTACCCTTCCCCCACCTCACAGAGGCCCCAAGATGAAGACACCAAAAATAAAAGTGTGGTGCATGTGGCTAAAGAGACTCCAAGGCAAGCTCTATGTCCTCAGCAGTGACAGTCTTCCTCTTAGCGTGCCCAGCCAGCTCAACAGCCTTCTTAGCAATGGCTTTAGCGTGGTCCTCGAGCACCTTGGCGAGAGCCTTCTTCGCGCTCTCACTCACCCTCTCTGCACCAGCCTTCTTTAGGATCCTAGCCATGGGTGCTAGCGGGAACTCAGACACATCCAACACCTCCATCTGACACTATTCTGTCTCTCCTAGGCTTTAATAAATTTTACCATCATACCCTTCTGATTCAAGGTGTCTAGCCTAGCTGACGGCTACCATCCCCCCAACAAGCCAAGCATTCAGCATGATACGAAATGTCAATAATATTTACATAATAATGCAAATGGTAAATTTATGTGATAAACACATCTTGCGTAAACGAATAACATTCTATGGATTACACTGTTTAATTCATAGAATTCACAGATGATGGGAGGAGGGTGGATGCAGTAGCCTGATACAGCCCTAGCTGGATGTATACTCAGAAGAATACGATAACAGATCCCCACCTGAAACCTACAGCCATGGGTGAAGGAAGGTTTATGCAATGCATTTAGCTGAAGAGGATGCATGGTAGGCTCTCCTTGACAGCTGCCAGCAAGTTTTCATGCTCGGCTCCTGTATTATGACTATGTTTATTTTCCAAGTATACACATGCATACGCGCACCGCCATTTCATGTGAAATTTGTCATAATGGATTTCTGACAAATTTCTCAAATAGCTTATACTGCAG